>OZ240675.1:0-517500 GCA_965198835.1 Acidocella sp.
GGGTTCGCAATCGGCCATGTCAGGTCTCCACATGAGAAAGCCCGGCGCGATGGCCGGGATATTGGATGGAAATGGATCGGGAAACGGGTGCGGGGGCGGCCGAAGCCGCCCCCGCTGATTTGCGCTATTCAGCCGCGATGGCGTGCGGCTCAGGCTCCTCGGAATCGGCGGTGCCCGCATCGTCCTCATCACCGGCAAGGAAGTCCGGCAGGGTCTCGGCTTCACCGGCCGGTTCGCCAACAACCGCCGGCTCGGAGCCGGCGAGACGCAACGGCTCCGGGAGCCAGCCGGTGCCATCCAGCAGCCGTTCGGCTTCCTTGGCCATTTCGGCCTTCTTCAGGTGGTCGATGAGCTGCGCGGAGTGCTCGCCCTTCGCCTCCCGGACTGCTTCGATGATGCGCGCCTTCGGCACCCGGCCGAGATAGTTGTCGACGGTCGGCGTCCAGCCGGCGGCGGCCATGTCGAGATTCACGGCCTGGGCGAGCTGATCGCCATGAGCAAACGCATCCGGCCGTCGGTTCCACGGCTCCTTCACCACGTTGACGGTGAGCGATGCGCAGTGGGCGAACAGCGCCGCTTGGCTGTCGCTGTCGAACGCCGTGAGCGTATTCCAGAGATCGGCCGGGGTTTCAGGCAACTGCTTGGCCCATTGCGCGTGGCGGGCGTCGATCGCCTTTGCTGAAGCGGTCTCAGCCAGGCCGGGCGCCTGTGCCGAGAAGGCTGACTGCTTCGCCGTGATCTCCAGGCAGGTGCTGGCGGCGTAGCGGTAGAAGGCGTTGAGGCAGAGGGCGTGTAGCACTGCCTGAAACGCCACCTGCGGGTCATTCGCGACGCCGTCGCGCAGCGCCAGGGTGCGGTGGGCGGTCAGTTCGGTCACCAGCCGGTCGGACAGCGGCCGGATGGTGTCGTCCTCTTCCGACGCCTCAGGCTCGGATGCAGACGACGCGCCGCCGATAGTGATGACCGCGCGCTGGACCGGGATCTCCGTGCTGGTCGGCTCCGGCGTGTCGTCGGCCTCGGTCGGAACCGGCGCGACCGGCGCCTCATCCTCTGGATCGGACGAAGCCTCGCTCGACGCGCAAGGCGCCGTCGCTATCAATGCTGACAAAGATGCCGGCGCGGGCGATGTCGGCGGGATCGAACCGGATCGGCCGGTTTTCGAACGCTGCCATCGCGGTCTCGACCTCGCCGTTAGGCGCTGATCGACCGCCTCCGGCAAGTCGTCGCCGCCAGCGTGCTCGGCCTCGAGCGTCTCGTATTCGGTCCGCAGCGCCTCGAAGCCGGCTGCCTCCTCCTCTGTGAGTTCGGTGGTCTCGCCGACCAGGCGGCGCAGACCGGCGCTGTGGCCGTAGGGGAAGTCCGTTGCGACCGCGATCCACTTCCAGCCTTCATCGCGCAAGCCCTCTGCTTCGGCCTGGAGCTTCTCGGTCACCAGCCGATCGAGCAGCGCCGGGTCCTGCAGCCAGCCGCCGTCATCGTGCTGGAACAGATCGCGCATCACCACGCCACCCGCCGCCTCGTAAGCCTCAATGCCGATGAAAAGCGCACGCCGGTCGGCCGCGCGGACTGCACCCTCAGTGAGCTGCCGGCGGATCAGGTACGGCTCCCTATTGTAGACTCCGCGAAACGGAGATCCCAGACTTGCTCCTGCCGGGCGTGGTCGGCGGTAACCGTGAACGCCATCAATTGCTCAAGCGTCATGCCGTCCTCGGCATAGATGTCGAGCAAGCTTGGGCGACACCGCGGCCAAGCGTAGGCGCTGCTTCACCACGGTCGGGTTCACGAAGAACCGTGCGGCGATTTCTTCATCGCCCAGACCCTTCTCTCGCAAGTGCCTGGAAGGCGCGGAACTGATCGAGCGGATGCAGCGCCACGCGCTGGACGTTCTCCGCCAGCGAGTCCTCCTCGGCGATTCCGCCGTCGCGCACCACGCAGGGGACCGGCGCTGTCTTGGCCAGGCGCTTCTGCTTGACCAGCAATTCCAGTGCCTGGAAGCGCCTGCCGCCGGCCGGTACCTCGAACATGCCGGTCTCGTTGCCTTCAGCATCGACGACGGCGCGGACGCTGAGCCCTTGCAGCAACGTGCGCTGGGCGATGTCCTCGGCCAGTTCCTCGATCGAGACGCCGGCCTTCACGCGCCTGACGTTCGCCTGGCTCAGGACCAGCTTATTGAACGGGATATCGCGCGAGGCAGCTGAGGGTGATTTTCTGAATAGTGGTCGCCATGTCGGTTTCTCCGTGACGGGCGGCCTAGAGCCTCTCTCTCGACCCAACCTCGTCACGAAACCGGCGCAGCCCTCTTACTCTTGGACGAGCCGCAGACCCGGAAAGCCGGAAAAGCGGGAGCTCTAATATCCGAGCTCTGCGTTTCGGCTGAAACTCGGCATGGTGGAGAGCGACCATCAGGCTGCCTCCCTTTCGTTGTCGCCTGAGATTGCCGCGTCTGCCTCGGGAGTTTCCGGACTGGAACCCCAGGATGTAATCCGCCGCCTTCGACGCGGCGCTGGCGGCCCGCACGATGGCGCGGTTGTCCTCGCGCAGTACGTCGAGCCACGAACCGATATAGTCGGCGTGGCGCACCGTGGGCGTGATGTGGAGCGAGGCGCATAAGTACGCGGCAGAAATTTCCGCGATCAGCTCTTCGAACGCGTATTTCTTCGACCCGAAGGACCCGGTCAGATCGCGGTTGAGACGCGAGGAATGGCCGCTGGCGTGACCGATTTCGTGCAGCGCGGTCCGGTGCCAGTTGATCGGTTCGAAATAGGCTTGTGGGGGCGGCACTTGCACGAAATCGTGCCTGCGGATTGTAGAAGGCGCGCTCGCCGCTGATTCGGAAATCCACGCCGGTTGCGCGGATCAGCGCCTCGGCCTGCGGCAGAACCAGGTCGGTTTCGACCGGAGGCGCCATCGCCATCATCTCGTCCGGCAAGCCCTCGCATTGCGCGGTGTTGAACACGGTGAAGCGCTTCAGGAACGGGATCGGCGTGCGCCTCCTCACCCGTCTCCGCCGCGCGCCGGCGTTCGTCATCCGGCGTGAACCGGTCGGCATAGACGACAGTCGTGCCGCGCTCGCCTTTGCGGACATGACCGCCGAGGCTGAGCGCCTGGCGGAAGGTCAGCCAGCTCTGGCCAGCAAAGCCGTGCTCGATGACCGCGCCCCCAGAGAATCAGTACGTTGATCCCCGAGTACCGCCGTTGGGTCGCAGGCATTCCTGGGCAGGCCGAGCGGCGCCTTCTGCCGCCGCCGTCCCCCAGGGCTGGACCCAACACGCCCGACCTGCCTCCAGCTCGGCGATAATCTTGTCGGTGATTTCCTGATAAAGGCCCGCCCGGTCCTGACCGGTGCGGCGGCGTAAGCAGTGCGTTTGAACATCGCGGATCTCCGCGACGGGCGCTTGCCGAGCCTCTCTCGACAACCCTCAACCCGTCACGGAAAACCCGTCCGCACTCTCACTCTCGGGGCGTTACCGGGTGTCCCCGCAGAAGGGGCGTGCCGGCGACCAAGGCGCCGGTCAGGGGGAAGGCGTTCCCCCAGAAATCACTTGTGCTGAAAGCGTTGCTTTTGTTGCTAGTGGCCGAAAATTCCCACAACTCGCCCGCGCCGTGTCCGCTCGCACGCACCGATAACTCTTCCAAAATAGACCCGACGCCGGTGGGTAGGAGACTGGCGCTTCCTTTTCTCGATCGGTTACTTTGTGAGCCATTGCCCATAAGCTTCCACGTCGATCATCGGAACCGTCCCGCTGAACTGAAGCTGGGAAATTAGCTTGAACAGAAAAGCCGTCGCGGGTTTATTTTCGTCGATGAACGAGAAGTTGCCCTTGGTTTGATCGAAGAAGAAATGGCCGTGCGATGCGACGCATCCGATGTCGAGCCGTCCGTCACCGACGTTAGCAATAAGCGCCTTCTCAAATGAAGGCCCTAAGGCTGGTTTCCACTCACTCTCGAATGTCAAGAGGCCACCAAGTATCGGAATCAACGGCTTGGCCGGATACACGCCCTTCGCATATGGAATGGGGAGGCTCGTGCGGTGCAAACGCCGAACGCTGGCGACCTTCTCTTGCGCGTAAGCAACGAGAGCTGCACTTGCTGTCTGTTTGGCCTCGAACACAGCGTATACGCTCTCAGCAGGAATGATGGTTTCGTTCTCATAAGTAAAGATGAAGGGCGAATACTGGCGGTCAAAGATAACCACGTCGATTTGCTGGCTAAAATTTCCGAGACTGTCCACGACGTGCGCCTTCGCCGCCTGATACCGCTTCGGCAAGTATGTATCCAGCAAGCTGATCCAGACATTCTCGCTGGCATCGCCCTTTGTGCCGGGGTGATTGAACGTTTTCCGCACGGTTGCCAGCCGCTGCTGAATATCTTCGTGCAGCGAGGAAAGAAGCTGGGACAGGGACCATTCGGACATTGATGACCTCTATAATAGTTATCGAATGCACGTCAGGACAAAGGAAACTTTGGACCAAAAAGTTCGCGCCAAGCTCGAAGTGCTTCGCCATTTCGACCACGGCGGACATGGTCGATGGCGAGCGTGGCTTCGCGCTCCGCCGCACGCAGAAGGTCGCGCGCCCGAGTCTTGCGTACCGAATCCATCCCATTGCTGATTGCCGGCCCAAGGCCCGCCGGATCAGGCCATTCATCGTAGATTCTGTCGGCAAGCGTGGCAAAGAACCCTTGCATCTCACGATCAAAGCTACCGCCCCAACCGCCGTGAAGGCATTGCAATGCAATGACTTCGAGCAGGAACGAAGGTTTCACTGGCTTCTCGCCATGCTTGGGATTGTTGTTCCAGTATTTGACCATCCGCACCAAACCCTTCCATTCGCTCGAATAGGCCTGATGTGCTGCCGTCGCTTTTTCAGCGTGGACCTTTGGGTTGCTCTCGATCCACTTGCCAAGCTCATTGTCAGGAATTTCGAAATCGTCGTCTTTCTCGAACGCCGACACGACATCAACGCTCATGACGCGGTAGTCGGTGTTATCTTCGGCATCCGCCTTGACACCAAAGTCGACGTTGATCGAGCGGTTCTGCCTCTTGGCATTGTCGCCATATTTCTCGACCAACACACTGTGGAAGTCGGTCAGAACGACAGAGGGGACCTTCGAGCGATAGTGATCCTCAGACGACTTCAGGACGAAAAAAATATCGACATCTTTCAAGGGTTTCGTTTTAGTCCAGCGCGCATATGAGCCGGTGAGAAAGCTCCGGTCGATCTTGAACTTGGAATCGAGATAGTCTCGCACTTCCGTTTGACGCGCCGATGCGTTTGCTTGCTCTCTTTCGTTTAGCTCAAGGCGGCTCTTGAATTTACGAAGTGCTTCGTCGACTGTCAGCATCAGGCCCTCCTTAGATAGGACGTGTTGGCGCCGAGACCGCTGTGCTCAACGGTGGTGCCGAGGCTTTGCCGCACCATCCCTGCGGTCGACCGTCCGATTGTCTTGCTCCATCCAGCCACGTCGGGTCGGCCGGGTTTCGTATGAACAAGGAACCGGTAGCGAGCCTCACTTGGGGCCACACCAGCCTTACGGATCGCATATCTCAGCTGTTCGGTGTCAGTCCAAAAATCACCGTCTCCGCCCGCCCAGCTATAGGCAATGTCGATGTCCCACCGAAAAATGAGCGCATCTGTTTCTGGGTTGTATATTTCTAGCTTTACGGTTTCGAGGTCACCCGTGTTTAGCCAGGTCTGCACGCCGCGCATGTGCGTTCCCAGTCTCCGACGAATTCCGACGGATCGAGGCCGCTAAGGCGAATGATGTCCTTCAGACTCTTCAGAATGTTGTCCGCTACATAGGTGACCGAGTGTGTATAGGTGTTAACAGCGACGCTGGTCATGATCCGAGAAATCCCTTTGGATCGAAGACGAGGCCTTGTGCCCTCATTACGGTAGCGGTGGCACTCGCGTCCTCCGACAACGGTGTATCGCGGTCGCGTGCCGTAATGCGTGTACTGTGCTTCTTCAACGCACCCTGAACCCAGCCGAGATCGTCGGCCGGACAGGGGAGTGACATGCGCCAGTCGCCGTTTAGCGGATCAAAGCCGAGAACATCTTCATCGGCTTCCGAGCCTTCGATAGCTTCGTCATCGTACAAGCAATAGATGCGTGTCCTTGGTCCGTCACAGGTGACGACGATCGCTGCGTCCTTGGGTGCCTGCTCGGCGATAATGCTTGCCGCAACGCCGCCGATGGCGAGCAATTCAGTCCGAGAGTCGCCGCTCCTACCTTGCGTCAACGAATCGACTATCGCGATCCAGGTTTCGAGCGCGTCGCGCTGCGGATTACTCCGGAAGGCGCGCTTGGCTACAGTAGTCATTTGTACTTGTCTCCCGGGAGGCGGCTCGCCTTGGCTGCTCGCGCCGCGGCGAACAAATCCTCGACTGTGACTCGTTCCGGGTTCATCGCGGTTTGAGGACTACTGGCGAGCGCGTTGGCAACCATTTTTCGGATTGCCCTGCCATCGAGGCCCACACACTCGGTCGCGCAGCGATCAAACTCCGGCGACGCGACCAGTTTTCCGATCGCCGGATAGGTTCGGCTGAGGCCGTTCAGGCAGTCATTCAGAATCCTGCCACACGCCTCGCCGTCGGGCAGCGGGACTTGCATCACCAGATCGCAGCGAGACGTAAAGGCGCTGTCGACAGCTTGTGGGAAGTTGCTGGTGGCAATGAACAAAAGATCAGGATGCTGGTCAGCCAGGGCGTCGAGCTGCACCAACACGGCATCGGTTGCGCGATGAATGTCGATTGGGTTTGCTTCCAGGCTCATCTTAGGTTCCGTACCCATTGCGCCGGTCACGGCGCGTCTGATTCAAGCTTCTTCGGAGGGCTTGGATCATGGCGGAGTTGTTCTGGTTGAGCGAAACGCAGTGGGCGGCGATCGAGCCGCTGTTGCCCCACCTGGGCGGCAAGCCTCGGGTGGACGATCGCAGGGTGCTGAGCGGCATCCTGCATCGTTTTCGCGAAGGCCTGCGCTGGCGTGCGCTGCCTGACGCATACGGGCCCCGCACGACCGTGTTCAACCGCTTCAACCGGTGGAGCCAGCGCGGCTTGTGGCAGGAGCTGTTCGCAGCCCTCGTCGCCTGCGAGGACCCGCCCCGGGTCGCCATGGTCGACAGCACCTCCGTGCGCGCCCATCGCGCCGCCGCGGGCGGCAAAGGGGGGACCAGAACCAGGCGATCGGGCGGTCGCGCGGCGGACGGACAACCAAGATCCACGCGATCGCCGACCAGGAGGGTCGGATCGCAGCGATCCTGCTGACGCCAGGGCAGGCTGCCGACGTCAACGGCGCACGCACCCTGCTCGCCGCGATCCCGGCGCCCGAAGACCTGATCGCCGACAAGGCCTACGACGCCGACGATCTCCGGGCGTTTCTCATCCGGCAAGGCACGCGGCCGGTGATCTCGCCGATGCCGAACCGCTGCGCCATCCCGCCCTTCGACGTCATCGCCTACCGGCAGCGCAACCTGATCGAGCGCGCGTTCTGCAGGCTCAAGGACTGGCGGGCAATCGCCACCCGCTACGACAAGACCGCCCGCAATTTCCTCGCCGGGATCTGCCTCGCCGCCGCGCTCATCTGGTGGATCAAATGAGTCCACAGCCTAGAGCGGTCAGCGGCCAACGTTTCGACTTCGTCGAGCAACACGATGGTCGGCCCGCCCGCGGCCGCCTCGGCGATTGACTGCGAAAACAGGTCCGACACTGCTCGTTGCGTCTTTCCCATGGCCGAACTGGTCAGCGCGTGCGGCTCCACTTCCAGCAGACGGAACTTGGCGCCCTTGAACGACTCGGCTGTGCGATGGGCCAGGCCGCGAGCCAGCGAGGTCTTGCCTGTGCCCGGGGGGCCAACCAGGAGAATGATACCGTGCAATGGAATGACACTGCGATCGACCTTTCCGCGTAGGGTGAAGTTCAGCATCGCCTGTGACAGGAGCTGCGACTTCAGGCGGTTGTCGAGGATGATCGAGTCCCACAATGCACCTAAGCGTTGGTCCGGTAGCGGGCGGCTCCGCTGAATGCCCTTTGGGAGGTTGTGGTCTTCAAGCTGGTCCGCAGCATGCGTCATTCGCCGCTTCCTCATCGTTGACTCGCCATCTGGATGCAGATATAAACTATACGGACACCTTGTCAAGTTGGTATAGTTTATATCCACACAAGAGGGTTGTAGGTGCGCTGGGGAGTCGAGCAAAGGCTTGAATTTATAGAATTCCGCTTGTTTTGGGAGGGGTCGATCAACCGCGCCGACATCGTGGAGCACTTCGGTGTGTCGGTTCCTCAGGCATCGAAAGACCTGACGCTCTACCAAGAGCGGGCGCCCGGAAATTTGGAGTACGACACGCGCGGCAAGCGATATGTCGCCGCCGCGAAGTTCGTCCTGCGCTTTCTCAATCCTGACCCCTACGTGTATCTCGCCCAGCTACGCTCAGTGGTCGAGGGCTCGGTCCCCGCCCATGATTCGTGGATCGCAGCGTTACCCACGGCTGACGTTGCGCTGACCCCCAAGCGGGACATCGACATCGAGGCTTTGCGCCTGATACTCGACGCCGTGCGCGAGGGCGGCTCGGTGGAGATTTTCTATCAGTCGATGAACAAGTTGCGGCCAGATCCGATCTGGCGCCGTATTACCCCGCACGCTTTTGGCTATGACGGTTTCCGTTGGCATACCCGTGCGTATTGCCACCTTGAGAAGAAGTTCAAGGACTTCCTACTTCCTCGCATCCTTGAGGTTCGTGGCAGGGACAAGGCTGGCGCTGCCGGCGAGCAAGACTGGCTCTGGAATAATTATTTCGACGTCATTATCGGACCGCATCCTGATCTGACCGAGAGCCAGAAAAAAGTCGTCGCCAAGGATTATGGGCTCGACCATGGCAGCGGTGTCCTGGCTGTGCGGTATGCAATGCTATTCTACGTTCTCAAACGACTTGGCTTGCTTGGAGATGCAGCAAAGCAGAATGCTCGCACTCAGCACATTGTCGCATTGAACCGCAAGGAAACCGAGGCTGCGCTCAAGCAGGCGGAGCTTCAGCTATGAATATCTATCCAGGGAGCGTCGATTGATGGCGGCGGTGCTCGAAAACATAAAGAATGGCGCTTCCGTCCGGGGCATCGGGTCCGCGCAGGCGGTTCAGGTCGTGTCAGTCGACTGGATCGGCGACCAAGCAATCAACGTCGTCTACCGCGACCATAACGGCACGGTCGCCGAGGCTGTCCTCTACCGGGACGACGAACACCGCCTGGAGGTAGAGCAGAATGGGCGGCCATGGTCGTTCGATGCCGATGGCGCGCTGCTGCGTTTGGTGACTGAGGCCAATCGCATCAAGCTCGCGCATTATTTCGATCCCTACCTCGCGATCCACACCAGCCTTGTCGATCCGCTTCCTCACCAGATTTCGGCGGTTTACGGCGAAATGCTCCCGCGGCAGCCATTGCGGTTCCTCCTCGCGGATGACCCCGGCGCTGGCAAAACGATTATGGCGGGCTTGCTGATCAAGGAGCTGATCGCCCGCAGCGATCTCGAGCGTTGCCTTGTGGTCGCTCCGGGCAGCCTGGTCGAGCAGTGGCAGGACGAGCTTGGCCAGAAGTTCAATCTCGAGTTCGACATCCTAACCCGAGACATGATCGAGACGTCGCGTTCGGGCAATCCGTTCAACGATCGTGATCGACTGATCGTCCGGCTGGACGTTCTGGCCCGCAACGAAGAGCTGCAAGAAAAGCTCATGAGCGCGCGCGAATGGGATCTCATCATCTGCGATGAGGCGCATCGCATGTCGGCAACCTATTTCGGTGGTGAGGTCAAATACACCCGGCGCTATCAGGTCGGCCAGAAGCTCGGCCAGGTGTGCCGGCACCTCCTGCTGATGTCGGCGACGCCGCACAACGGCAAAGAGGAAGACTTCCAGCTCTTCATGGCTCTCCTCGATGGCGACCGCTTCGAGGGACGCTTCCGGGACGGCGTCCACTATGCCGACACCGCGGACATGATGCGGCGGCTAACCAAGGAGGAACTGCTCAAGTTCGATGGGCGGCCGCTGTTTCCCGAGCGCCGTGCCCGCACCGTCAAATATCAGCTGTCGCCCGGCGAGGCCGCGCTCTACGCCGCGGTCACCGAATATGTCCGCACCGAGATGAACCGCGTGCAGCGTTTTGCAGAAGGTGATGGCAAGAAGCGCAACAACGTCGGCTTTGCCTTGCAAGTGCTCCAGCGGCGTCTCGCTTCCTCACCCGCCGCGATATATCAGTCGCTGAAACGCCGCCGTGAGCGGCTGGAAACAGAGCTCGGCGAAGCGCGTCTCGTCGCAAAAGGGAAACGGGTCGGGATTGGAGAGCCGACGATAAGCACGGACGTGCTGGGCAACATAGAGGAATACGGGCAGGAGGAGATTGACGAGCTTGAAGATTTGATCTCGACAGGTGCGACGACGGCCGAGACGGTCGAACAGCTCGCGCTGGAGGTCGATACGCTGAAGGGTCTTGAGTCAATGGCCCTGGGGGTCCTGCGCTCCGGCGTGGATACCAAATGGACGCAGCTCAATCGCATCCTCGACGACGATCTCATGATCGACGCCGCAGGCAATCGTCGCAAGCTGATCATCTTCACCGAGCCAAAGGACACCCTCCACTACCTGCTTGACAAGGTGCGCGCGCGCCTCGGCACACCCGAGACGGTGGAGGTGATTCATGGCGGCGTATCGCGCGAGGAACGCCGAAAAGTGATTGAGCGTTTCATGCAGGACAAAGACCTGCATGTGCTGATCGCGAACGATGCCGCTGGCGAAGGCGTGAACCTCCAGCGCGGCCACTTAATGGTCAATTACGATCTGCCCTGGAACCCCAATAAGATCGAACAACGTTTCGGCCGTATCCATCGCATAGGCCAGACCGAGGTTTGTCACCTGTGGAATCTCGTTGCGGCCGAGACGCGAGAAGGCGAGGTTTATGGGCGCCTTCTTGAAAAACTGGAGATTGCGCGGGAAGCGTTGGGCGGCCGAGTCTATGATGTGCTCGGCGAGTTATTCGAAGGAACCGCGCTAAAAGATCTCCTTTTCCAAGCCATCCAATATGGCGAGCAGGAAGATGTAAGGGCGCGGCTCTTCCAGCAGGTCGATGGCGCCGTTGATCAGACGCATTTGCTGGACTTGCTTCGCCGCCGGGCGCTCACCAATGACACCATGCCCGAAGCGAAGGTCGAGGAGCTGCGGCTCGATATGGAACGGGCCGAAGCACTGCGCCTTCAGCCGCATCACATCCAAAGCTTCTTCGTCGAGGCCTTCCAGCATCTTGGTGGCCGGCTTAAGCGCCGTGAGGACGGGCGCTGGGAAGTCACTCATGTGCCGGTGCGTATTCGCGAGCGCGATCGTCAGATCGGCACTGGCGCGCCTATCCAGAAGCAGTATGAGCGGATCTGCTTCGAGAAGAGCAAGATCAACCAGCAGCCGGTCGCCGCTTTCATATGCCCCGGCCACCCGCTGCTGGAGGCGGTGATCAGCCTCATTCGGGAGCAATACGAGCAGATCATGCGCCAGGGCGCCGTCATGGTCGATGAAGCCGATCCAGGCGACGCTCTCTCCGCGGTCTTCCTTTTGGAGCACACAGTCCAAGATGGCCGGACGACGAGTGCCGGTAAGCCGCATGTCATTTCGCAGCGGCTCCAGTTCGCCGCGATCGACAAAGCAGGGCGTGCCACCAACGCGGGTATCGCACCTCATCTCAATCTTCGGCCCGCCAAGCTTGAAGAGATCGACCTCGTGCGCAACCTTCTCGACGAGGCCTGGCTGACGACCGAGTTGGAAAAGACGGCCATCCGGTTCGCCACGGTGGAACTGGCGCAGGGGCATATCGCGGAGGTCAAGGCGCGCCGGCTGCCTGAAATCGAAAAGGTCGAGCAGGAGGTGCGCGCTCGCCTCAAGAAGGAAATCAACTACTGGGACTCGCGGGCCTTCGAGCTGAAGGAAGAGGAGAAGGCTGGAAAGAAGACGCGGCTGAACTGGCAGAATGCCCAGCGCCGGGCCGAGGAACTGGCCGAGCGCCAGAAACGCCGAATGGATCAGCTCGAACGCGAGCGCTTCATCTCGTCGCAGCCACCGCGGGTGCGCGGCGGCATGGTGGTAATTCCGCGTGGCCTACTGGATGCGCGACAAAACTCGAGGGTTCCTAACCAGTTCTCCGAGGATCCGGCAGCGCGAAAAGAAATCGAACTCGCAGCGATGCGAGCGGTCATGGCGGCGGAACGCGCGCTCGGGCATGAGCCGCTAGATGTTTCCGCGCAGAAGATTGGCTACGACATCGCCTCGCACAATCCGAAATCCGGGCACCTTCGCTTCATCGAGGTGAAGGGCCGCATCGACGTCGCCGATTCCGTGATGATCACGCGGCAGGAGATCATCACCTCCCTGCATGAGCCGGATAAGTTCATCCTAGCTGTGGTGGCCGTCACCGGAGGCTTCGCCCACGAGCCGCGTTACGTGCGTGGTCCGTTGATCCAGCGCGAGCCCTCCTTCCTTGAGACCGCGATCCAGTTCGATTTGAAAAGACTGCTCGAGCGGGCGGAGAAACCGTCGTGAATCAGTTCGGCAATCCAACCGCAACCAGAGCGGCCGACAACCGGATTTTTGTCCAAACCAGTTCGCAGATCAGCTTGGCCGTCAGTGGTGACAATATATTCCGTGTGCTGCAGGAGCGCGTGCTGAGATGGGCGTTCACACCCGAGCGCAATCTGCGCACTATTCCGCCGGCTGCCTGGCAAGGTGAAAGTTTCGAGATTGACGAGGTACATTCGGAGCAGGCGGAAGCTGTCAATCTGACGGAGGCAGGCTACTGGGCATTTAGGCTGAGAGAGCGGCTTAAAGACCCATCGCGAACCTGGACAACGGAAGTTGGCATAGCGCAGCCCGGCCCGAAACTGGCGGCTTTCGGCTGTCGCCTCATCTGCGCGCAACGAGGTGATGCGGCTCCCATGCCGCGATCGATACCCCGATTCGTCAGAGAGATCGCATTTCAACTACCGACCTACCTTGACCGCCGCAGAATCTCAGCAGAGCCATGGCTCATCGACGCCGAGAGCGATGTTGATGAACTCGTTGAATTTCTTCAAAGCCCAAAGCGCAACCATCCAGTCGTTCTATTTGCGCTTCCGGAGGGGAGTGAAAACCCAGAGGAAGCCTCTCTGGATGTTTGGTCGTTTATTCGTCGAACTGTGGGTTTTGTGCATTCGGCCATAATCACTTCGAATGCATCGTACTTACTGACGGACCGCCTCGGCCGGGACTTCACTGTATATCGTCAAGCGGTTCGCACTTTCTACCCTGGCTTTAACCCATATAATGATCTTCCAACCGACCACCCAGTGGCCACTGGCGTGCGCATCTCTAGCTGGGGCGATGGTGGGGGCCGCAGCTTTCATGACTTTCTTGTTCAGCAAAGCCTCCGTATTACGAGGCCTCACGATATTCTGGAGCGGGAGCAGCCATCTTATCAGCATGTTAAGCGGATCGCGGCTCAGACAGCACGCGAAGCAGCTAAGTCATCCGGTCAGACGGAAACTGCGCTGCTAGAACTCATGAATAAAGAGCTGCAAGCTGCGAAGGGAGAAGCGGAGGCCAGTCTGCAATTAGCCATCAATGCGGAAGCGGAACGAGATCAGATTGCCTCGGAACTTCGCCAGATCAAGGCTGGTTACGCAGCATTGCAGTCCCGGCTAAACAGGGTTTTGGCAGCAGCTCCTTCCGTTGTAGGCCCACCACTTCCGACGGCGTTGGCAGAAATAGAAAGCTGGGCGCAAATGGAGCTCAGCGGTCAAGTCGAGCTTCATCGCCGGGCTGTGAAGGCCTTACGCGAGTCTGATTTCCAAGATGTTGTTCTCGTCCGCAACGCTCTGCTGATGATGCGAGATTACTACGTGCCGATGAAGCGGGACGGCGGCAAGGAACTCAGGAGCGCCTTCGATCATCGGCTGGCCGAGTTGGGTTTGCAGAACGCGAAATGTTTTTCTCAGGAAAACCGAGCCAAGAATTTCGGAGGGGATTATTTTGTCGCGTATCAGGAAAGCAGTCGGGAGTTAGATTGGCATCTTAAGGGGAGCAACGCCAGAGACGGCCGTATGGGGTTCCGTTTGTACTATTTCTGGGATGACGAAACCGAGCGCGTTATTGTCGGTCATTTGCCGGGACATCTCCGTACGCATATTTCGTAGGATATTCTGATGTACAAGAAGAAATTAATAGAAGTTGCGATCCCGCTCGAGGCGATCAACGCGGCGTCGGCGCGGGAGAAATCGATCCGGCACGGGCATCCGTCCACGCTGCATCTGTGGTGGGCGCGGCGGCCGCTGGCGGCTTGCCGGGCGGTGCTGTTCGCGCAGCTTGTCGATGATCCATCCGGCTATGCCGACAAGCTGCTGGACGACCTGAAAATCCGGAAGCAGGCGGAGGCAGACCTGGTCGTGCGCCTCAAGGCGTGGCGGGACCGCAAGGCCGACGCAAAAGGCAACTTGCCTAACACCCCCGAGCCAACGCTGGACGATTGCGCCGTTGATATCGAGCGCCAACGGCTGTTCCAGATTATCGAAGAGTCGGTCATGTGGGAAAACTCGACCAACGAAGATGTGCTTGAGCGCGCGCGGGCGGAAATCAGGCGATCTTGTGGGGGTGAGTTGCCCCCCATCTATGACCCGTTTTCGGGTGGCGGTTCGATACCGCTCGAGGCCCAGCGTCTAGGTTTGCCGTCCTTTGGATCCGACCTGAACCCTGTGGCGGTGATAATCGGTAAGGCGATGATCGAGATCCCGCCAAAGTTCAAAGGGCAAAAGCCGATCCACCCGGGAGAAAAAACGCGCGGCTGGAACGATTATAAAAATGCTGAGGGGCTGGCAGAGGATGTTCTCTATTACGCTCGCATACTCAACGAGGCGGCGTGGAAGAAAATCGGCCACCTCTACCCTAAAGTCATGCTTTCAAAGCGGGATGGTGGCGCGGGAGCAACCGTTTTGGCTTGGCTTTGGGCTAGGACGGTCGTCAGCCCCAACCCGGCTGTGGGTGGAGCGCGCGTTCCGTTGATTTCCAGTTACTGGCTTTGTAAGAAGGACAAGAGGCAAGCTTGGGTTTTGCCAGTTGTCGATGGCAGGAACGTCACATTTCAGATTGGCTACGGCAAGCCACGCGATCCTGAAGAAGTTTCGATAGGTACCAAGGCCGGTAGAGGCTCGAACTTTCGATGCTTGTTAACCGGAGACGCGATCACTGCCGAATACGTCAAGGCTCAGGGCATGGCTGGTCGTATGGGCTGGAAGCTTATGGCGATTGTTGCTGAAGGCTCAAAAGGGCGCGTTTATGTGGCGCCTTCAAACGACCAGGAAGCGTTGGCATTTAGCCAATGTCCTAATTGGCGGCCAGAGTTTCCGCTTTCTCAACACCCACAGTATATGAGTGTAACGAACTATGGTCCAACCAATATCTCTGACCTTTTTATGGATCGCCAGACCATCGCGCTAAACACATTTATCGACCTGATCCCCGAAGTGCTTGCCCCAATATTCGCACCTGACGATTATAAGAACGCCCTTGCCACTTATTTGGCAATGGGTGTGAGCCGTTTGGCAAATCGGCAGTCGACCAGCACGTTTTGGGACAATGGCGCGGAGAAAATACAGCAAGTTTTTGCGATGCAGGCGCTGCCCATGCGGTGGGATACAGCTGAAGGCAATCCATTCTCAAGTTCTTCGGGTAATTTTATCGGTCAAGTTGAATATCTTGCGAAAAACGTGGCTGCATTTCCTACGTTTGGCAATGCTGGACGGATAGTTCAATCAAACGCACGCGCCGTAAAATTCGATGGTTTCGTGATCTCTACTGACCCGCCGTACTATGACAATGTTCCGTACGCCGATCTGTCTGACTTCTTTTACGTTTGGCTTCGAAAGGCTTTGAAGGGATATTATCCAGAGTTATTTGGTACCATGCTCGTGCCTAAGGAGGAGGAACTTGTTGCTGATCATCAGCGGCACCATGGAAAAGATGCTGCAGATTCATTCTTTTTGGAGGGAATGACTGAAGTCATGAAGAATATGGCGCACCAGGGGCGTCCAGATATTCCGACGGCAATCTATTATGCTTTTCGTCAAGGTGAAGTTGATGAAGGTGGCCTCTCTTCTAAAGGCTGGTCTACATTTCTTCAAGCTGTGATAGCCGCAGGGTATCAAGTTGGCGCAACTTGGCCGGTCAGAACTGAATTGGTTGGCAATCTTAAAAAGAATAAGAACGTACTCGCAACTTCAGTAGTTCTGTCGTGTAGACGACGGGCAGACCATGCGGAGGTCATTTCTCGACAGGAGTTTGCCCGCGCCCTCAAGAGGGAACTTCCAGAAGCGATGAAGGAAATGCAACGAGCAAACATTGCGCCGGTTGATATGCCTCAGGCGTCAATCGGTCCAGGGATCTCTGTTTTTAGCCGCAACGCGGCGGTCATTGAAAGCGACGATAGTGTGATGACTGTAAAATCAGCATTGCAGATTATCAATCAGCAATTGGATGAGTTTCTTTCGGAACAAGAGGGCGAGTTTGACTCTGATACGCGGTTTGCGGTCAGCTGGTACACCCAGAATGGCTTCACCGCTGGTCCGTTTGGTGACGCAGATAATTTGGCAAGAGCGCGTGGCGTGTCCGTCGATAGCGTCAAGCATGCCGGTATTGTCGAGAGCACAGCCGGGAAAGTGCGCATCCTTGTGCGCGATGAACTGGACGACGATTGGGAGCCGCAAAGCGACGGCCACCTTACGGTTTGGGAATGTCTCCAGCACCTCGTCCGGCAGCACGAGAAGGACGGCATCTCGCACGACACCGCCGTCCTCTTGAAGAAGATCGACGCGAAGGCCGAGGCCGTGAAGGACCTTGCCTACTGCCTCTACGACATCAGCGCGAACAAGCGGAAGGATGCGAAGGAGGCCACGGCCTACAACGCCTTAATCGCCGACTGGACGGAGCTGACGCGGCAGGCGGCGACGATTCACGACACGAGCGGGGATCGTCAGATCCCGGCTGAATATCTAAGGGGAACGGGACAGTGGCCAAGAGTACGCGCCAATACGTTTTCGAGGGTATGGAGCTGCTGCCGGCAGCGCTCATTCCCTTTGTCGAGAAGCGGCTGGAAAGCTCCCTCAAGGGGCACTGGCAGGTCCAGGTTGTGGAGAAACTCCAGGGTCTGCGCCCCAGCAGCAATGGTTCCGTTGGCTGGGACCAGGCTGCGCTCTTCAACGCGATGGACCGGTTCTGGAATGAGGCGTTTCGGGCGGTCCTTGGCAAGGCCGAGCGGTCGCTGGTGAATGAGCTCAGCGATGTCCGCAACAAGCTCTCGCACAATGAGAACTTCACATATGACGACGCCGAGCGCGCGCTCGACTCGATGCGTCGCCTGATGGAGGCGATCAGCGCCGGTGAGACCACCGAGCAGCTTTCGAAGATGCGCGACACCATCCTCCGCACAAAGTTCACCGAGCTTCAGCGCAATGAGGAGCGGCGCAAGACCCAGCGCCTGGAAATCTCCGTCGAAACCGTGGCGGGCCTGCTTCCGTGGCGCGAGGTGGTTGAGCCGCATCAGGACGTCGCGACCGGCGACTTCCAGCAAGCTGAGTTCGCGGCCGATCTCGCCAAGGTGCATTCAGGCAGCGCGCCGGCCGAATATCGCGATCCGCGTCAGTTTTTCAGCCGCACCTATCTGACTGATGGCCTGAGCGCGCTTCTGATCGGTGCAGCCAAGCGGCTTTCCGGCAGCGGCGGCGATCCGGTGGTTGAACTGCAAACCAATTTCGGTGGCGGCAAGACCCACTCGATGCTTGCCCTCTATCACATGGCGGGACCGACGCCGGCCCAGGACTTGTCGGGCCTCGATCGCTTGCTGGATGAGCATGGGCTGAGCGTGCCCCAGGCGATCAATCGTGCGGTGCTCGTTGGCACGTCGCGTGGTCCGCAGGACGTCCTCAATGCCGACGGTGGCCGAAAGATCCGCACGACCTGGGGCGAACTGGCGTGGCAACTCGGTGGGGCCGAGGCCTTCGATATGATCGCCGAGAATGACGCCAATGGCATCGCGCCTGGTTCGCAGCTGCTCGAAACGATCTTCAGGAAATATGCACCGTGCCTCATCCTGATTGACGAATGGGTTGCCTATCTGCGGCAGATCTACCGGGTTGAAGAGCTACCGTCCGGATCGTTCGACGCGAACCTTTCCTTCGTCCAGTCACTCACCGAGGCAGTCAAAGCCAGCCCTGGCACTTTGCTGGTCGCGTCCTTGCCGGCATCGCAGATTGAGGTCGGCGGAGAAGGCGGCCAGGAGGCGTTGGCGCGCCTCAAGCAGACCTTCAGCCGCGTCGAATCTTCATGGCGACCAGCGAGTCAGGAAAAGAGCTACGAGATCGTCCGGCGGCGGCTGTTCAAGGAAATTCCAGGTGACAAGTTCCACCACCGCGACAACACGCTAAAGCAATTCGCGAAGCTCTATCGCGAGAACGCCAACGACTTCCCTCAGGGCTGCGCCGATGAGGACTATCGGCGCAAATTGGAGAAGGCATATCCGATCCATCCCGAGCTGTTCGACCAGCTCTATACGACCTGGGGATCGCTCGAAAAATTCCAGCGCACGCGCGGCGTGCTGCGCCTGATGGCGCAAGCCATCCACGAGCTTTGGATGAATGGCGACCCGTCGGTGATGATCATGCCCGGCAGCGTCGCGGTGAGTTCGCCCCGGGTCGAGCCGGAGCTGCTCCACTATCTCGACGTCAGTTGGCAGTCGATCATCGCCGGCGATGTCGATGGGACGACGTCCACGCCCTACAAAATCGACCAGCTAGCGCCGAACCTGAACCGCTACTCGGCGACTAGGCGGGTTGCGCGCGCGATCTTCATGGGTACGGCCCCGACACATCAGCAACAGAACACCGGCCTCGACGACAAGCAGATCAATCTCGGCGTTGTTCAGCCCGGCGAACGGCCGTCGATCTTCGGCGATGCGCTGCGACGGCTGACGAACCAGGCCAAGTTCATGCACGCCGATCTCGGCCGCTATTGGTACTCGATGTCGGCGAGCCTCAATCGCATTGCGGCTGATAAGGCTGCACAACTCGAGACGGCACTCGTCCTGATGAGGATCGACAGCGAGCTCGGCAAATATGTGAATGGTCTCGCGGATCGTGGGCATTTCGACGCTGTACAGGTTGCACCGTCGTCGTCGGCGGAGGTGCCGGATGAAGCCGGAGGCGTGCGCGCGGTGGTGCTGGGTGTCGCCCATCCGCACAATGGTCGCGAGAGTTCTGAAGCACTCGTCGAGGCCAAGGATATCATTATGCAGCGGGGCAGCACGCCGCGCGTGTATCGCAACATGCTGGCGTTCATCGCTGCGGACGCTCGCCAGCTCGACAATCTGAAAGATGCGGTGCGCGCGTCCATGGCCTGGAGCGAAATCGTGCGAGACAAAGAGCGGCTCGAACTTCGGCCAAGCGATCAGAAGCTCGCCGAGGCGAAGCTGGCCGAAGCGAACGAGACGATGAAGACACGCCTGAAGGAGGCTTGGTGTTATCTGCACTATCCCGCGCAGGAAAGCGCCCAGTCTAATGTCGAATGGGTGTCGGGCAAAATTCCGGCGCAGGACGGATTGCTGGCGCGGGCCAGCAAAAAACTTGTCGCCGAGGAAGGGCTACTCATTGAACTCGGACCGACGCGTCTTGATCGCGATCTTCAGAAATACATCTGGAACGGCAAGCCGCATCTGTCGCTGAAAGGCCTGCGCGAATACCTCAATCGGTACACCTATCTGCCTCGCCTGAAGAACCAGGAGGTCCTGGTCAAAGCCGTGCGTGCGGCCGTGAGCGGCATGTTGCCTGGCCCGTTCGCCTATGCTGAGCGATGGGACGAGAAGTCGGACACATATCTGGGCCTTGCGATCGAGCAAGCTGCCAATGCGGCTGTTGTTATCGATAGCGACAGCGTCATCGTTACACCGGCGGTGGCCGAGGCGCACAGGCCTGCACCGACACAACCGAGTTCCGGTGGCGCCGCAGGCGGACCCAACGACAAGCCGCCTGGCATGGCCGAGCCACCAAGCGCCGGACCGCCTACGCCCCCCACCTCGGAGAAGAGGCCGACACGATTCACTGGCGCCGTGATGATCTCGCCGGACCGGCCTGCAAGGGACATGCATCAGATTGTCGAGGCGATTGTCGAGCAACTTACGACACTGCCGGGTAGCCAGGTGAAGCTCAGGCTCGAAATCGAGGCGGAGGTGCCGTCGGGGCTGGACCGTGCAAAGGTACGGACCCTGGTCGAGAACGCTAACACGCTCGGATTCCTTGAGAAATCCATTGAGTAGATCGCGCGGACGCTTGAGTGGAGAGGATAGCCGCCGCCGCACGACCCGGGCCTAGCTGCCATCCCGGGTCCCAAATGGGACGGAGATCGGACCAGAGGTTCGCCAGGATGGTGCGAGCATTACCTTGAAAAGTTAGTCCAATCGACGTACACAGATGGCTGGAGGTGAACGTGGCAATGCCAGGCAAGATCGACCGACGGCTTCGGGAAGAACGGCTTGGGTTTCGCGTCGACGAACCAACCAAGGCATTGATTGAACGGGCGGCGCAACTTGAACGGCGCAAGCTGACGGATTTCTGCATGACCGCGCTCACGGACGCTGCCCGGCGGACGATCGCCGAGCATGAAACGCTCCTCCTGTCGGACCGGGATCGGGCCGTGTTCTTCGATGCACTGGTCAGCCCCCCGGCGCCGAGCGAGCGGCTTCAGAGGGCCTTTGCGGAGCATAAGCGCCGGGTCGTGCCGTGAATGGCAAAACGGCCATCGGAGGACCTTCGGATCGCGCTCCTTGGGGAGGAGCACGACCGGGGCGACTTTCCCTGTGGGGTAGAAAGCCTGGATCGCTATTTCAAGACCCAGGCTGGCCAGGACGTGCGCAGGAAGGCAAATGCAGTCTTCGTCCTGAGCGAGGTCAGCGAGCCGACCCAGGTGTTGGGCTATTACACGCTGTGTGCCATGGCGATCTCGCAGGGCGAGGTGCCGGAGGCGGCGCGCACGCACGTCCCGCGCTACCCTCTGGTGAGCGCGACGCTGATCGGTCGCCTGGCTGTCGCGAAGGAACGTCAGGGACAGCGGCTCGGGGCCGTGCTGCTGGCGGATGCGTTGCGGCGCGCGTTCGACAGCGCCGGCACGGTCGGCTCCTCTATGGTTGTGGTCGACGCGCTGGACGAGGCCGCGGCCGGCTTCTACGCGGCCCATGGGTTCGTGCGGCTGCCCGACTCGCTTCGGCTGGTTCTGCCAATGCGCATGGCGTCAGGGAGCACTGAGCGGTGATGGTCACGCAGCCCAATCTCATCGGTATGATCGTCCCTGGAGGCTCGGAGGCACTCTGTGCCATGCGTCCGCTTGGCTGGCACGTACCCCCGGCACAGCCTGCCGGTCGCGCCGAGCGGCGTGAAATGACGGTATCGCCCGTGCCAAATGCCGCCGGGCGTATCCCGCGGCATGATCCCCGCTGCTTCCCCAGTGCTTCCCCGGCACTGACCCGATGGGCGGGGAAGCAAAAAACGGCCCCGAAGGACCGCTTTAACACTCTGATTTCATTGAAAAAATCTGGAGCGGGCGAAGGGATTCGAACCCTCGACCCCAACCTTGGCAAGGTCCTGATCCATCTATCCGGCGCTAACCTATTCCATCCTACTGCCCTCTATATAACTGATAGATATGGTAAACTTCAAAGTCTACGCTATCGGCAGCATTCCAAGGTATCCCAATTCCCGATCCAAACTGCTTACAAAGCGCTTACTTTCAGGCTGCTCTGTGGTAATGTAAGCAAATTCGGAGTCCATGGCGAGTGGATCATGAGCAAGCTGACCAAACAGGCGGTAAAGGACCTTGAGAAGCCCGAGAAGGGGCAGGCGTTCCTGTGGGATGGAGAGCTGAGGGGATTTGGGGTTCGGGCGATTCCATCGGGCCTCAAGACCTTCGTCCTTCAGTATCGCAATGCCGAAGGCCGTAGCCGACGGATCGTCCTCGGCCGGTTTGGCGTCATGACGGTCGAGCAAGCGCGCGATGAAGCTCGGATCAAACTGGGCGCCGTCGCTCATGGGAGTGATCCGGCCGAAGAGGCCGGTCCGCGGGAAACGATCACGGTCGCCGAAGTCTGTGACTGGTATCTGGCCGAAGCGGAGGCCGGCCGCATCCTTGGACGTCGCAACCGCCCGATCAAAGCGTCCACCCTGGCGATGGACCGAAGCCGGATCGAGACCCATATCAAGCCGCTGATCGGTCGGCGGCAGGTTCGCGCGATCAAGATCGCCGACATCTCAGGCATGCAAGCAGACATTGCCGCCGGGAAGACCGCCAAACCGCGCGGAGACGGGCGCGGCGGGGTGACCACTGGGGGAACGGGCGTCGCCGCACGAACGGTCTCGACCCTGCAAAGCCTTCTGGCGCATGCCAAGCTGCTCAACGTGATCGAGTCCAACCCTGCGGTGGGCGTCCGCAAACTAGCCGGCAAGAAGAAGGAGCGACGCCTGAGTGTCGATGAGATCAAGAAGCTCGGCGAAGCCATGCGGGCCGCCGAGAAGGGCGGAGAACGTCCCGTCGCGCTGGCGGCCGTGCGCCTCATGCTCTTGACGGGATTTCGGATCTCGGAAGCGCAGGGGCTCCAGCGCGCCTGGCTGCATGCCGATGCCGGCTATGTCCATTTCCCAGACACCAAGAGCGATGGGCAGGTGCGCGCGATCGGGCCTTCTGCGGCCCAGCTCGCGGCAGCCCAACCGGCCCGTAAGGATTGCCCGTATGTCTTCCCGGCCGATGTCGGCGACGGCCACTACACGGCCGCCAACGGCTGCCTCGCCCGGCTCTGCGCCGCCGCGAAGATCGAAGGGGCTACCCCTCACACGCTGCGCCATACGTTCGGCAGCGTCGCTGGCGACCTCGGATTTTCCGAATTGACGATCGCCGCCCTGCTGGGTCACGCTGCCAGGGGCGTTACTCAAGGCTACATCCACATTGACGAGGCCCTCAAGCTCGCCGCGTTGCGAACCTGCGAGGAAATCGCCGACCTACTTGCAGGACATCGAGCCGGTGTCGGCAAAATAGCGGCCTGAAGCAGCGCAGAATTCGAGTTAGGTCGACCACCGGACCGTTATCGGCCTCTTGGCGGTGCCATCGCTGTCTTGTAGCGGTGCGACACGATATGATGTCTCCCGGTTGATCCGAGTTCAACCAGCCATCAGGTGGGAAAGCATCGCGACGTGGTCGACTTCAAGAAATTGCGGGAAGCCAAGGCTAAGCCGAAGCCGATCAACCCGCGCGAAATCTTCAACGCACTACCCAAACCATCCGGCATCAACGACCTCTATGCCAGCCAGGCGGAGGTGCTCGACAATTGGTTCGCACGCCGAACTGACAAGGATGTCGTTGTCAAGCTGCACACGGGTGGTGGCAAGACGCTCGTGGCGCTCTTGATGGCCCAGTCGGTCATGAATGAAATAAACGAACCAGTCCTCTATCTAGCTCCGACCAACCAGCTTGTCGGGCAAGTCCTGGCTAAGAGCCGGGAGTATGGCATTCCCGCCTTGCCATATACCAAGGGACAACCGCTTCCCGGTGAATTCTACGACGGCAAGAGCGTGCTCGTCGGCGCATATGAGACGCTCTTTAACGGCCGTAGCAAATTTGGTGTTCGCGGCTCAGGCCAGCCCGCCGTGAAGGTCGGAGCGATCATCCTTGATGATGCCCACGTCGCCCTATCATCGGTAAGAGAGGCTTTCACCCTGACCATCTCGGTGGCCGACCACGGCGAGATTTATTCCGACCTCGCCGGCCGCTTCCGCGTCGCGTTCCGCGAGGTCGGACGCAGCGGCACGTTCGCCGACATCACGACGGGCAAGGATTATGGGGTCGTCGAGGTGCCGAGTTGGGCCTGGCACAGGAAGCTGGCCGAGGTGCAGGATTACCTGTCCCAGCAGGTTGAAAATATCGACCCGTTCATCTGGCCGTTCCTGCGCGACAACTTGGCCTACTGCCATTGCCTCTTCAGCCGCGGCGCGGTGGCGATCACCCCCATTTTTCCGCCGATCGACCTCGTTCCGACCTTCGACGATTGCCCGCGTCGAGTGTACATGTCGGCGACGATCGCCGACGACAGCGAGATCGTGCGGACCTTCGGTGCTGCGCCCGATGCAGTCGCCAAGCCGATCACCTCGGCCTCGCTCGCCGGCGTCGGCGAACGCATGATCCTGGTCCCTGAATTGATGAAACTCGGCGGCGCGGCGATTACGCCGATGGTCAAGAACATCGCGACCAAGTTGGCGGAACACAAACGCGGTGTCGCGATTCTCACACCCTCCGGGTCCGTCGCCAAGACGTGGACCGATGTGGCCGAATATCCCGAAACGACCAAGGCCGTCGCCGAGCGCATCGGAGCAATGCAGGCCGGAGAGTCCTTCGGTCCGATCGTTCTCGCCAACCGATACGATGGGATCGATCTCGCCGGAGACGCCTGCCGGTTTCTCGTGATGGACAACCTCCCCCAGGGCACCTCAAATTACGACGTGTTCCGAATGAACGTAGTCGCCGATTCGGCTGTCGCGTCGCTGCTCGCGCAACGCATCGAGCAGGGCATTGGTCGCGGAACTCGCGGCGGCGGCGATCACTGCGTCGTCATGCTGATCGGCAGCAAGCTTGTCGGATGGATCGGCCGCAAGAACAATCTGGCGCATTTGACCGCCAGCACGCGCGTCCAGCTCAAGATGGGCCAAGAGGTGAGCGAGGCCGTCGCCAATGCCAACGAGGTCGGTCAGACCGTTATGAAATGTCTGAAGCGGGATCCCGATTGGGTTGCCTATCACGCCTCCGAACTGGCCGACGCGGCGCATGCGGTTCCGATCGATATGCTTGCGCTCCGTGTCGCGGGCTGCGAACGGCGCGCTTTTCGGCAGCAGCGCCTCGGCCAATTCGAGCCTGCCATCCAGACCCTGGAGAAACTCATCGGCGACAAGGATCTGGCCGACGATGCCGAACGACGAGCATGGCTTTCGGCCCTCGCCGCCCGAATTGCCTACCAGATGGAGGACGACGAACGCGGCCAGAAGTGCCAAACGAACGCTTATTCGGTCAACAACAACCACTCGCCGCCGAAAATCCGGCCAGCCTATATGCCGCGTCCGGTTCCCGGTAAGCAATCTGCCACGATCGTCGCGCGCCTGCTCGAATATGACCGGCGCGGGGCGATGATCGCCGACTTCGATGAAGCCGTGGCCGAACTGGTCCCGGAGGCTTCAGCAGGCCGCTACGAGGACGCGCTCGCCAACCTTGGGTCCTTCCTTGGATTTGAAGCTGAGCGTCCGGAGAAGGTCCACGGCGTCGGTCCCGATGTCCTGTGGCGGACCGACGGAGCCTTCGATTTCCTCATTGAGGCGAAGAGCGAGAAGGACGAAAACAATCCGCTCTACAAGAAGGACCATGCCCAGCTTCTGGAAGCCGAGCATTGGTTCAAAGGGGCCTATCCTGGGCGGGACGTCGTCCGCGTGTCGGCATTGCCGGAAGCCGTGGCTGAGGCCAAGGCGACACCGAGGGGCACCTTTGCCCTCCGGCTCAATGAGATCACGACGCTCGTTAGCGCCCTGAAAGGTGTCCTCCTCGAGCTCATCTCAAGCCCCGGCAGGGCAGATACCCTGCGCGAACGCTGTGAAACCGCACTAACGAAGGCTCATCTGAAGCCGGATGGGATCAAAGCTACGTTCCTCACGGCATTCGGAAAAAAGGCCAAAGGCGGCTGAGTCCTGCTATGCGCAACTTTTATTGCGCGTAGACCGAACTCCTGCGCATAGACTTGATTCTTGCGCGAACCTTAGCCATTCTTGCGCATAGACTCTACGCGCAAGAAAGAACTGATTTGGCGAAGCAAATCCCCAGCGATGCGTCGGCCGCCATCGAGGAGGCCGTCCGCCGTTACCCCGATGGCGCGTCAGCACAAGAGATCCTGCGCGTGCTTGCAGCCCCTATTCCTCTCCGTACCCTCCAGTACCGCCTAAAATCTCTCGTTGACCGAAAGCGCCTAGTTATGGACAGCGAAGGGCGCTGGGCGAGATACCGGGTATCCCGCGCTGCCGCCGCTGTCCCACCTGCCGAGGTCACTGAGAGGGCAGAGGCCGAAGAACCCGCGATTCCCCTGTCCGAGGCGGGGACATCGATTCGCGACTACGTCCGACAGGCACCAGAAGCCCGCAAGCCGGTCGGCTACAACCGCAAATTCCTTGATCGCTATCGGCCGAATGCGTCCTTCTACTTGACTGAGCAGGACCGCGCGCATCTGGCCGCTGTGGGCCGCCCACAGATCGCCGAACAGCCTGCCGGCACCTACGCCAAACAAATCCTCAACCGACTGCTGATCGATCTAGCCTGGAATTCAAGCCGTCTCGAAGGTAACACTTACTCGCTCCTCGACACCAAGCGCCTCATCGAGCTGGGCGAAGAGGCCGAGGGCCGCGCGCATCTCGAAGCGCAGATGATCTTGAATCACAAGGACGCCATCGAGTTCCTGGTTAGCGCCGCCGACGAGATCGGCTTCAACCGCTACACCATCCTCAATCTCCACGCGCTCCTGGCCAATAACCTCCTGGCCGATCCCACAGCAGCCGGCAGGCTGCGCTACATCGCCGTGGGCATTGAGCGCTCCGCCTTCCATCCGTTGGAAGTACCGCAGCTCATTCAGGAAAATTTCGATCAGATCCTGGCGACCGCGGCGGCGATCACCGATCCGTTCGAGCAGGCGTTCTTCGTAATGGTGCAGCTTCCCTACCTGCAGCCCTTCGACGACGTGAACAAACGGGTGTCGCGCCTCGCCGCGAACATCCCCCTTATTAAGGGCAACCTGTCGCCGCTGTCGTTCGCTGATGTGCCCCGGCAGACCTATACGGAAGCCGTACTCGGCGTTTACGAACTGACCAAGATCGACCTCCTCAAGGACGTCTTCATCTGGGCCTACGAGCGGTCAGCCGCCCGCTACGCCGCAGTTCGCCAATCCCTTGGCGAGCCTGACCCTTTCCGGCTTCGCCATCGCGAGCAGCTTCGCGAGCTCATCGCCGAACTCATCCGGGCACGGGTGAGTCGGAAAGACGCTGCAGCGCGGATCGCCGCCTGGTCGCAGAAGGAAATCGATCCCGACGACCGCCGACGTTTCGCCGAGATCGTCGAAGACGAACTCACCAGCCTGCATGAAGGCAATTTCGCGCGCTATCGGATCCGCCCCTCGGAGTTCGCAGGTTGGCGGCAAGTCTGGGACGCGCGATGACCGGCAAACCCTATCCTATCGTCGCTGCCGATGACTTCGCCCGCCGGTTCTCCATGCGAGCGGGCGGTCTCATGTGGCTCCTCGGTGCGGGTGCTTCTGCAGCCGCGGGCATTCCCACCGCCTGGGATATGATCTGGGAGTTCAAGCAGCAGCTTTTCGTAAGCCAGCGGCGCGTCTCACCGAAGGCCGTCGCCGATCTCTCCAATCCAGCCGTTCGACGGTCTCTACAATCCTTCATCGACGGGTTGGGCCGATACCCTTCGACTGGCGCGCCCGATGAATATGCCGCTCTATTCGAAGCGGCCTATCCGAGCGAACACGACCGAAGAACCTATATTGCTGCCAAGCTCGCCGGCGCCAAACCGTCCTTTGGACACATCGCGCTCGCGTCTCTTATGAAAGCAGGCCGGACGCGCATCGTCTGGACAACCAATTTCGACCCGCTTGTGGCCGATGCCTGTGCCAAGGCCTATGACGGAACGGGACACCTGACGACCGTTGCCCTGGACGCCCCCGATCTCGCCAGAGACGCGCTCAACGGCGACCGCTGGCCAACCGAAATCAAACTGCATGGCGACTTCCGGTCCCGCCGCCTCAAAAATACGGGCGACGAGTTGCGACAGCAGGACGCCATTTTACGAGACTTGCTGGTGGGAGCCTGTGGCCGATGGGGCTTAATCGTCGCCGGCTATAGCGGGCGGGACGACTCCATCATGGATGCGCTCGAGGAGGTCCTGGAGAAAACCTCCCCGTTCCCTGGCGGCCTGTTCTGGTTACATCGCGGCGAAGATCCGCCACTTCCAAGGGTAGCCGCTTTTCTAGCCAAGCTCGATGCAAACGGCGTCGATGGGGGCCTCGTCGTAATCGAGAATTTCGACGAGACGCTGCGCGACCTCGTCCGTTTGCTCAGCGATCTCGACACAATCGCGCTCGATGCCTTTTCCGCCCAACGCAGCATTTGGTCGCCAGCAACCAAACCTAACGGCAGCCGTGGGTTCCCTGTCGTAAGGCTCAACGCACTCGAATTGACGACGGTGCCGTCTGTGTGCCGACGTGTGGACTGCGATATCGGCGGCCACGCCAAAGTTGCCGCCGCTATCGAGCAAGCGGCGGTCGATATTTTAGCGACCCGAACCCAGGCGGGCGTCCTCGTGTTTGGCGCCGATACCGACGTGCGAGCGGCATTTTCCGCACGTGGCATCAAAGAATTCGATCTGCACGCCATTGAGCTCCGCCGGCTGCGCTACGACAGTCAGGAGCGGGGACTTCTTCGCCAAGCCCTCTCGTACGCTCTCGCCCGCAGGCACGGCCTCACGCTCATCCGTCGACGCAATACCGATCTCTTGGCGCCGGCCAACCCAGCCGACACTCGCTGGACCCCGCTGAAGAAACTGGTCGGTAGTTTGTCCGGCGCTATTCCGAAGCACCCGGAACTGAAATGGAGCGAGGGTCTCGGCACTCGCCTCGACTGGGGAGATGACCGATTGTGGCTGCTCTTCGAGCCACGGACCGTCATGGCAGGGGTCACGGAAGAAAATCGGGCCGCCTCGACCGACTTCTCCCGCGAACGGACCGTTCGCCGATACAACCCGATGATGAACGAACTGATCTCCTTTTGGGCGAACCTACTCGCTGCCGATGGCGCCGAACTCCAGGCTCTCGGCGTCACGGTTGGCGTTGACGCCGTCTTCCAACTTGGGTTGGACACCGCCTTTTCGAGGAGATGGCGAGGATGACAAGCCAGATCACGCCTCACCTGTGGTTTCCGGAACCGAAACTTGCGTTCCACCCAGAACGGGCGGATGACATCGATACCCATCCCCTGAGAGGCATCCTGCGCTTTGGCCCCTATTCGGCGGGTTTGGTTCCCGATCCCATTCGCGTCGCCACCATCGCTCCGGCCGGCGAGGGACACCGGCTTTACAGCTTTATGAAGGAGCTGAATTCCCAATACGACCCCACCGAACGGAAGGATTACCTGCCGAAGTGGCCGGGATTCAGTGCAGCCTTTAACCTCCATATGCGGGGCGCTGCAAAGGCCTGCCACATCGAACTCGACGACCGCTTGGAAGGGGAAATGCGGGACGCCGCATCACCCCATGTCGTGCTCGCTACACGTCTTATTCGCGCCATTCAGATGCTGGAGGCGAGCCGCGACGAGTTTGACGTAATCTTCTTGTACGTGCCGACATCTTGGTCGCCGGGCTACGTTGGGGCGAGCGGCGAAGATTTCGATCTGCATGATCATCTCAAGGCGGCGACGGCAGCGCGACGCATTCCGATCCAACTGGTGAGGGAAGATCGTGCCCTCGCTTACCCACACCGAGCGAGCGTCATGTGGCGCGTGGGATTGGCCTTGTATGCAAAGGCCGGCGGGATCCCCTGGAAGCTGGCCGACGCCGACGAGGAAACCGCCTACATCGGCATTTCTTACGCGGTGCGGCCGATTGAGTCCGATCGACCCCGATTCGTCACCTGCTGCAGCCAAGTCTTCGATGCGGACGGCGCCGGCCTCGAGTTCGTCGCCTACGACGCCCATGAGGTCGAGGTTCAGCGCGATAACCCCTTCCTGTCTCGCAATGAAATGTTCCGGGTCATGACACGGTCGATCGATCTTTATCGGCGCCGTCATTCGGGGCGCACGCCTCGCAGGGTCACCGTTCACAAGACGACCGAATTCAAACCGGAGGAAATCGACGGCTGCATGGAGGCCCTCCACCTCTGCGAAGCCGTAGACCTCGTGCAGGTCGTGGAGGACGTCGGGTGGCGGGGCGTCCGTATCGACCCGGCCCGACAAGGGGGTCGAAAGGGAGCTGCCGCAGCCTACCCAGTAGCCCGTGGGACGTTGATCGGCTTGGGGTCTCGCGAAAGCCTGCTCTGGATGCACGGCGACGTCGGTGACGTGAGCGAGCGCGGCTCATATTTTCAGGGCGCGCGCAGCACACCCCGTCCGATCAGGCTGGTTCGACACGCGGGTCACGGCCCGTGGGACGACACCGTCAGGTCCGCCCTGGCTTTGTCCAAGATGAACTGGAACAACGACGCGCTCTACGATCCCTTACCGGTGACGATGAGCTACGCCCACGTCCTCGCGCGGGTCGTCAAGCGAATGTCGGGCCTTGGCTCGACTCCTTACCAGTTCAGATTTTTCATGTGACCGGAATGTTCGCACAGATCCCTAGAGGGTGATACATGACATTCGGAGACATCACCGTCACGCTTCGCCAATTAGATTCACATTCCTCGTGAATCCATCGGAGCGGAAAGTGCTGGATCGTGCGATCCGCATCGGTATCCTCCTGTGGGGAGGGCTCCACAATCCGATAATTCCTATCCTTCGACGTGTGCCGACGAACTGGTCTCGTTTGCGGACGCGACGGCTACCTGCTTCCGACATCTGCAAGGGCTATATCTGCACCTTTGATCCATACGCTGTTGTCCTGTGCGGCGGCGTCGATAAGACCGTCGCCCGGACCATGTCCGGCACGTTGTGACCCTCGATGAGCTTATCGGCGAACTCGGCAAACGCGACGCGCGAAGAACGCATCGCGTGGTGGCGCTCGGCGGCATGATCGCCGCCCATGCCCGCAGGCTCAGACCGGCACGGGCGTGGTCGGTGCTGACCCGATCCGCCGTCACAACAGCCGGGGTCTGCGGCCTTAGAGGGAGAGCAAGGCCTGGGCGGCCGTGACGGGTTGGAGGTCGCGAGAGAGGCTCGCGGCGCCCGTCGCGGAGAACCGCGATGTCCAGACAGACCGCTCGCGCGCGTTCCGGCCAGGACCGGACGGGCCTTTATCAGGAAATCACTGACAACATTATCGCCGAACTGGAGGCGGGCCGTGCGCCCTGGGTTCAGCCCTGGGGGACGGCGGCCGCGAGGGCGCCGCTGGGCTTGCCCAGGAACGCTTGCACTCAAAGGCGCTACTCCGGGATCAACGTGCTCATCCTCTGGGGCACCGTCATCGAGCACGGCTTTGCTGGCCAGAGCTGGCTGACCTTCCGCCAGGCGCTCAGCCTCGGCGGTCATGTCCGCAAAGGCGAGCGCGGCACGACTGTCGTCTATGCCGACCGGTTCACCCCGGATGACGAACGCCGGCGCGCGGCGGAGACCGGGGAGGAAGCGCAAGCCATCCCGTTCCTGAAGCGCTTCACGGTCTTCAACACCGCGCAATGCGAGGGCCTGCCGGACGAGGTGATGGCGATAGCGCCTCCGGTCGAAACCGATCTGGTTCTGCCGCAGGCCGAGGCGCTGATCCGCGCGACCGGCGTGGATTTTCGGATCGGCGGCGAGCGGGCCTTTTACGATCCGCGGCACGATTTCGTTCAAGTGCCGCCCCCGCAGGCCTATTTCGAGCCGATCAACTGGCACCGGACCGCGCTGCACGAAATCGGGCACGCCAGCGGCCACTCGTCCCGTCTCAACCGCGATATGTCTGGGTCATTCGGGTCGAAGAAATACGCGTTCGAGGAGCTAATCGCAGAAATTTCAGCGGCCTATTTATGCGCTTCTCTAAACATCACGCCCACGGTGCGTCATGCCGACTATATCGGTTCTTGGCTTGAGGTGTTGCGGGAGGACAACCGCGCCATCGTGCGCGCTGCCAGCGCCGCGTCGAAGGCGGCGGATTATATCCTGGCGTTCCAATCCGAAACTCTCGAGACCGACCCTGCAATCGCGGCCGACGACGAGAAGGTGGCCGCCTGACGGTGGTGGCACCCAGGTCGGGTTTCAGCCGAAACGCAGAGCCGGATATCCGTGCTCCCGCTTTACCGGCTTTCCGGGTCTGCGGCCCTCCAAGAGTGAGAGGGCTGCGCCGGTTTCGTGACGAGGTCGGGTCGAGAGAGAGGCTTTCGACCGCCCGTCACGGAGAAACCGACATGGCGACGACCATTCAGAAGATCACGCTCAGCGCCTCGCGCGATATCCCCTTCAACAAGCTGGTTCTGAGCCAGGCGAACGTCCGGCGCGTGAAGGCCGGGGTCTCAATCGAGGAGCTGGCCGAGGACATCGCCCGGCGCACGCTGCTGCAAGGCCTCAGCGTCCGCGCCGTCGTTGACGCCGACGGCAATGAGACAGGCATGTTCGAGGTGCCGGCCGGCGGCCGACGCTTCCGGGCGCTGGAATTGCTGGTCAAGCAGAAGCGCCTGGCCAAGACCGCGCCCGTGCCGTGCGTGGTGCGGGACGGCGGGATCGCCGAGGAGGATTCGCTGGCCGAGAACGTCCAGCGCGTCGCGCTCCACCCGCTCGATCAGTTCCGCGCCTTCCAGGCATTGCGTGAGAAGGGCCTCGGCGATGAAGAGATCGCCGCACGGTTCTTCGTGAACCCGACTGTGGTGAAGCAACGCCTGCGCCTGGCCGCGGTGTCGCCGAAGCTCCTCGACATCTATGCCGAGGACGGGATGACGCTGGAGCAATTGATGGCGTTTACCGTCACCGCCGACCACGCCTGCCAGGAGCAGGTCTGGGATTCAGTTTCGCGGAGCTACAATAAGGAGCCCTACCTGATCCGCCGTCAGCTCACCGAGGGTGCTGTCCGGGCGTCCGACCGCCGCGCGCTTTTCGTCGGCTCCGGCGCCTACGAGGCGGCGGGCGGCGTGGTGATGCGTGATCTGTTCCAGCACGATGACGGCGGCTGGCTCCAGGACCCGGCGCTGCTCGATCGGTTGGTGACCGACAAGCTTCAGGCCGAAGCCGAGGCCTTGCGCGATGAAGGCTGGAAGTGGATCGCGGTCGCGCCCGACTTCCCCTACGGCCACAGCGCCGGTCTGCGCCGCCTGGTCGGCGAGGCCACCGAACTCACCGAGGAGGAGGCTGCCAGCTTCGAGGCGCTGAGGGCCGAATACGAGAGTCTGGAGGCCGAGCACGCCGGCGGCGACGACTTGCCCGAGGCAGTCGATCAGCGCCTTGCCGAGATCGAGACCGCCATGGCGGCGTTCGAGAACCGGCCGATCCGGTTCGATCCCGCCGACATCGCCCGCGCCGGCATCTTCGTCAGCATTGATAGCGACGGCGCCTTGCGTATCGAGCGCGGCTTCGTTCGGCCCGAGGATGAGGCGCCGGTCGCGCCGGTTCCGACCGAGGCCGACGACACGCCGGAGCCGACCAGCACGGAGATCCCGGTCCAGCGCGCGGTCATCACCATCGGCGGCGCACCGTCGGCTTCTGAGCCCGAAGCGCCGGAGGAAGACGACACCATCCGGCCGCTGTCCGACCGGTTGGTGACGGAGCTGACCGCTCATCGCACCCTGGCACTGCGCGACGGCGTGGCGAACGACCCGCAGGTCGCTTTCCAGGCGGTGCTGCACGCCCTCTGCCTCAACGCCTTCTACCGCTACGCCGCCAGTACCTGTCTGGAGATCACGGCGAAGCAGTCAGCCTTCTCGGCACAGGCGCCCGGCCTGGCTGAGACCGCTTCCGCAAAGGCGATCGACGCCCGCCACGCGCAATTTGCCAAGCAGTTGCCGGAAACTCCGGCCGACCTGTGGGACACGCTGACGGCGTTCGACAGCGACAGCCAGTCGGCGCTGTTCGCCCACTGCGCCTCGCTCGCCGTCAACGTCGTGAAGGAGCCGTGGAACCGTCGGCCGGATGCTTTTGCCCATGGCGATCAGCTCGCTCGAGCCGTCAGTCTCGACATGGCCGCCGCGGGCTGGAAGCCGACCGTAGATAATTATCTTGGCCGGGTGCCGAAGGCGCGCATCCTCGAAGCCGTGCGTGAGGCGAAAGGCGAGCACTCCGCGCAGCTCATCGGCCACCTGAAGAAGACCGAGATGGCCAAGGAAGCCGAACGGCTGCTGGACGGCACTGGCTGGCTGCCGGAGCCGTTACGTCTCGCCGGGTCCGAGCCGGCGGTTACCGAACCGGCCGTTGAGGCCGAGGCCCTGCCAGACTTCCTTGCCGGCGACGAGGACGATGCCGGCACCGCCAATTCCGAGGAACCTGAGCCGCACGCCATCGCGGCGGAATAGCGCGCATCAGCGGGACGGCTTCGGCCGCCCCGCGCCTCACCCCGACTCAAGTCATCCCTGTAGCCAAACCATTTCGAGACGGGTTAACTCCGGGGACATGCTTAGATAAAGGCTGCTTTGATAATTTGCTCAACCACCGCCGCCGGAGTGTTCGACGTTCTTGTTTTTCAACAGCAATACGCTTCCGGTCAAGGAAATTAATGTTCTGAATGAAATGCTTGAAGGTGCGCGCTTTAACTGAATTTTTTTTCAACATCTTTTTGAAATGATATATATTCTGACCACGCTGCTGCATTGCTTTTGTGAATGTCAATCTCGATATATTCCGCATGCAGTCGCTCTAATATCGATTTCAGAGATGAGTACATTGTCTTCCGAGCTAGGGCTATCGCATCCCACACAGCTTTTCGGTCGCTTGGCAGGGGCATATCTCCAGGGCTAGAGAAAAAATGGGCGTTTCCTGAGTTGGATGAGTTATATTGTTCATCATGGCTAAATGCGACCTCCCAAGCCTCAGATAGATTTTTGACTTGTTGGGCGAGAACGGGGTCATAGATATTAAACAGGCTATTCTGAACAACACCCTTGAAATGTTCATAGAACCAGAGAGATCGGTCAGTAATTTTGTAAGGCAACTCTTCAATCAACGCGTCAAGCGTCGGCAAATGGATTGCTGACATAAGCCAACTGAGATTCTCGACATCGCGGTCATGTTTTATTTTGGCGGCTGACAATCCACGAAGTTCAATTGGCCGCTTTGGATTCCTCTTTATAATTGCATCTAGAGCAGCCTGAACAAGAACTTTCAATTCATCGTCGGCAGACGTCGCGGCAATTTCTAATTTATAGCGTGACACACGGTTTTGCACAAAATCAAATGGTAAATCATCAGGAAAAACACCAAACGCTTCGTTGAAGATTAGTATTATACGGTCCCATCCCAGCTCTCCTACCGCGTAACCAAGCTCAAAAACAACGTTCGGATTTGGACAAGGCGTTTCTGTCCCCGAGGATACGATGGTTGTGATGTCCGCTATGAATGCATCTGCGCCCGTGATTTTCTCAATGATTTTATCTATAATATTCGGACTACCAGAAACGCCACGTAGAGCTTCGTCACGTTTGAATTTTCTTTTTGGTGTTCCTTTGGAGAGAGATTTGCAGGCACTGTCTAATGCGCCACGAATTGCGTTGGAGTTGGTTTCTTTCGGCAAATCACTTTGCCAGGAAAAGAAGACTGTAAATGTATTTTTGACTTCAGCCATAGATTTTCTCACGCCAAAGACCTTCGACAACCCTGCGTATTTGAAGAAACAGCGAAGTTGGCGTCACGCCGAGCAAGTCCTTTTGCAGCCCTACGGTCTTCAGGGGGCAATCCGCCTAAGATGGACATGGACAGCCAGGCCGGGAGCGTCCGGTGACTGCCCTTGCCCAGTGATTAACTCGCCCTGAACGGCTCCAGCGATATCAATGCGCGCGTTATCACGACCTAGCACGCTGCTAAAGCCCGGCTCTGTGGCATATCTGCTCGTGCTGACGTATGCAAGGAAACGGTCACCTTCGACAGTGAAGGTTCCAGAATAGATGATAATTGCGTCCCCCCCGAGAACCTGACCGTTCTGGAGCGTGACGAGACCGCGGCCCTCACCCATAGGGGTCTTAAATTTAATCTCATAAAGACCTTCGCGCATTTTGTGCTCCGTTTGATATTTCGGTCTAGGCGTAACTCTCAACTCTTCAGTGCTGCGCCGAGTCGGATCAATGCACATTTCGTATGCTAGGCGTTGCACACGCCCAGCCCTCTTGCACCCGGGCGCGCCCTCCCTGGGCGGCAATCTGCGTCGAGTTGGGCTTCTTAAAGGCAGAGGATGGCCGGGACGGGTTTGAGCCGGTTGGGGTCGAGAGAGCGCCCCTCGGTTCGATCCGTCCCCGCTCTCCCGAGGTTCCCCCATGCCGAGTATCGCCAGCGCAACGCTCGCGGCAACGCCGATCTCCGCTGCTCCGACCAATCCTGAACCGGTTGTCGCTATCGCCGCGGCCGCGCGCCGGCTTCTCCCCGATCTCGAACGTGGCCGCCGCATCGATGCGACCACGCTACGCGGCGCGATGGAACACGCCTTCGGCGGTTCCGATGCGGAGGGCGCATGGGACTGGAAGACCGCCTACGATTGCTGTGAGGCGGCGACGGTTCTGTTCCTGCGCAAATTCGGCCCGGCCATGCGTGCCAGGACCGCGTCACCCGCCGCCATGCTGCCAATGCTGCGCAAGATCGGCGGGCTTCTGCCGACGCATACACGCCGCTCCGAGGAGAGCCAGGCGTTCCAGCAATTCTCGACACCGATCACGCTCGGTCTCGCGGCCAGCACCGCCGCCGCGATCACGGCGGCAGACCTGGTGCTGGAACCCTCGGCCGGGACCGGCCTGCTTGCCATACTCGCCGAGCTGGCCGGCGGCGCGCTCATGCTCAACGAGCTGGCGGATACCCGTGCCGGTCTGCTGGCGCGCCTCTTTCCGAGCATCCCCATCACCCGGTTCGACGCGGCGCAGATCGATGACCATCTCGGCGCCGGCGTGCGGCCCAGCGTGGTGCTGATGAACCCGCCCTTTTCGGCGATGGCCCATGTCGAGCGCCGTATGGCCGACACCACCCTCCGCCATGTCAGCTCCGCCCTCGCGCGCCTCGCCGATGGTGGCCGCCTGGTCGCCATCACCGGGGCAAACTTCGCGCCGGGCAATCCCGCCTGGACGGATGCGTTCGTTCAGCTTCAGGAGCGCGGCCTTGTGGTGTTCTCGGCCGCGATCGACGGCGCGGTCTATGCCAAGCACGGCACGACCATCGACACGCGGCTGACCGTGATCGACAAGCAGCCCGCCGACGAGCGCTGCATGTTCCCAGCTTCGCTGGGGATGGCGCCAGATGCTGCCACACTGCTGGACTGGGTGATGCGCAATGTCCCGGCGAGGCTACCGATCGTTGGTGCCGCCGCCGCTCCCACTATGTATCGCTCAGTCGTGCCTCGGACGTTGTGCGGCAAGACCGTTCGCGTGCCTCCAGTTCCGGCCAATGGCGTCGTGGCCGATTCTATTGAACTGGCCTACGAAACCTTGGATTGGAAGCCGACCGAAGGTGGCCGAATCACCGAGGCGCTTTATGAAGAATACGGATTACAGACGATCCGTATTCCCGACTCTCAGGCGCATCCCACCAAGCTGGTGCAGTCCGTGGCGATGGCGTCGGTGGCACCCCCGAAGCCGTCCTATCGGCCGCATCTGCCACACGCAGTCATCTCGGGCGGATTACTGTCGGACGCCCAGCTCGAGAGCGTCATCTATTCGGGCGAGGCCCATTCCGATCACCTCGCCGGATCGTGGAAGGTCGATGAGACCTTCGACATCGTTTCGGCCGCCCCCGACGACGCGGAGAATGCTGTGCGCTTCCGCCGAGGCTGGTTTCTCGGCGACGGCACCGGGGCCGGCAAAGGCCGCCAGGTCGCCGGCATCCTGCTCGACAATTGGTTGAAGGGTCGGCGCCGTGCCGTCTGGGTCTCCAAGTCCGACAAGCTGATCGAGGACGCGCAGCGCGACTGGTCAGCGCTCGGACAGGAACGGCTGCTGGTCACGCCGCTATCGCGCTTCCGCCAGGGCGCGCCGATAAGGCTCGATCAGGGCATCCTATTTACGACCTACGCCACGCTACGGATCGATGGCCGCGATGCCAAGGTTTCGCGCGTGCGGCAGATCGTCGATTGGTTGGGCGCCGATTTCGACGGTGTCATCATCTTTGACGAAAGCCATGCCATGCAGAACGCCGCTGGCAATAAAAGCGAGCGCGGCGACCAGGCCGCCTCGCAGCAGGGCCGTGCAGGCTTGCGCCTGCAACACGCACTGCCGAATGCCCGCATCGTCTACGTGTCTGCGACCGGCGCCACTACGGTTCACAATCTCGCCTATGCTCAGCGGCTCGGCCTGTGGGGCGGCGAGGATTTTCCGTTCGTCACCCGCGCCGAGTTCGTCGAGGCGATCGAGGTCGGCGGTGTTGCCGCCATGGAGGTGCTGGCACGCGATCTGCGGGCGCTCGGCCTCTATGCGGCACGGTCGCTCAGCTACGAGGGCGTCGAATATGACATGGTCGAGCACCAGCTCACCGATGAACAAATCTGCATTTATGATTCCTATGCCGGCGCCTTCGGCATCATTCACAACAATCTCGACGCGGCGCTGAAGGCGACCAACGTCACCGGCGACACCGGCACGCTGAACGCCCAAGCCAAATCCGCCGCGCGCTCCGCATTCGAAAGCGCAAAGCAGCGTTTCTTCAATCACCTGATCACCGCGATGAAGACGCCGTCGCTGATCGAAGCGGTCGATCGCGATCTGGCCGCCGGCCATGCCGCGGTCATCCAGATCGTCTCGACTGGCGAGGCGCTGATGGAGCGCCGGCTTGCCGAAATCCCCACCGACGAGTGGGGCGATGTCCAGGTCGACATCACGCCGCGCGAGTACGTTCTTGACTACCTAGCGCACTCATTCCCAACGCAGCTTTTCGAGCCGTTCACCGACAGCGAGGGCAATCTCTGCTCGCGCCCAGTTTATAGTGACGGCCAACCTGTCCAGAGCCGCGATGCCGTGTCGCGCCGGGATCGGCTGATCGAGAAGCTGGCATCGCTGCCGCCAGTGCATGGCGCGCTCGATCAGATCGTTCAGCGCTTCGGCACCGAGATGGTGGCCGAGGTGACGGGTCGCGCGCGGCGCATCATTCGCAAGACCAGCGCTGACGGCATCGACCGCCTGGTCGTCGAAAACCGCGCCGCTTCCGCCAATCTCGGCGAGACGCAGGCCTTCATGGACGACGCCAAGCGTATCCTCGTGTTCTCCGATGCCGGTGGCACCGGCCGCAGCTACCACGCCGAACTTTCGGCCAAGAACCGGCGGCTGCGGGTCCACTACCTGCTGGAAGCCGGATGGAAGGCGGACGCCGCCATTCAGGGGCTGGGAAGGACCAACCGCACTAACCAGGCGCAACCGCCGCTGTTCCGCCCGATCGCCACCAATGTGAAGGCCGAGAAGCGCTTTCTGAGCACTATCGCCAGGCGGCTCGACACGCTGGGCGCCATCACCAAGGGACAGCGCCAGACAGGCGGCCAGGGCCTGTTCCGGCCTGAGGATAATCTGGAAAGTGCCTATGCGCGGGACGCGCTGCGCCAACTCTATCTCCGGCTGGTCGCGGGCAAGGTCGAAGGCTGTGCTCTGCAAGTCTTCGAGGATGCGACAGGCCTGAAGCTGACCGACAGCAATGGCATCCGCGATGAGCTGCCGCCGATCACGACATTCCTCAACCGGTTGCTGGCACTGACCATCGATTTGCAGAACATCCTGTTCACCGCCTTTGAGCAGTTGCTCACGGCGCGCATTGAGGGTGCTGTGGCAAGCGGCACTTACGATATCGGGCTGGAAACCCTGACCGCCGAGAGCTTCATCGTCACCGGCCGGCGGACGATCTACACCCATCCGGGCACATCTGCGGAAACCCGGCTGCTGACCATCACGCAGCGCGAGCGCAATCGCCCGGTCACGCTCGACCAGGCGCTGGATCGGCTTTCCGACAAGCGCGCCGTGCTGCTGGTGAACACGCAATCCGGCCGTGCCGCCGTGCAGGTTCCGGCGCCCAGCGTGATGCTCGACGATGGCGAGGTCGAACGCCGTGTGCGGCTGATCCGGCCGATGGAACATCCAGCTTTGCCGCTGGCAGCGATGCCGCAGACCCAATGGCGCGAGGCCGACCGCGAAACTTTCGCCCGCGCGTGGGAGGCTGAACTCGCCCAGGTGCCGGAATTTACGGACAGCGAGATCCACATTGTGGCCGGCCTGCTGCTGCCGATCTGGAAACGCCTGCCGCACGAATCCTCGCGGGTCTATCGGCTCCAGACCGACGCCGGCGAGCGCATCATCGGCCGCCGCGTCTCACCCGCATGGGTCGCGACCGCGCTCGACTCCGAGACGCCGACTCTGTCCGCCGACAACGCCTTCGCTGCGCTGATCGACGGCAAAACGATCCTCGATCTCTCTGAGGCACTTCAGCTTCGGCGCGTCCGCGTCATGGGTGCCAACCGCATCGAACTGACCGGCTTCACCGACCAGATGCGCGATCGGCTGAGCGCCTACGGCCTGTTCCATGAGATCATCTCCTGGAAGCTGCGCATGTTCGTGCCGACCGACGCCACCGGCACGGCCATTCTGGCGAAATTGCTGGAGCGATTTCCGCTGGAGCGCATCGCCGACCGGGCGGCGGCATAGCCATGGGCCATCAGGCCGCCGATCTGGCGCACAGTCTCGCGCGCGATGCCGAGGCGGTGTGCCGCCACTACCTCTCCAACGGCCGGCGGGAGGGCCGCTACTGGCTGGTTGGCGATGTCCGTAACACGCCGGGGCGCTCCCTCTTCGTCCGGCTCCGAGGACCGGAGTCCGGCAAGGGCGCCGCTGGCAAATGGACCGACGCGGCGACCAGCGAACATGGCGATCTGCTCGACATTATCCGCGAAAGCTGCGGCCTCGCCGATTTCTCCGACGTCGCAGATGAAGCACGGCGCTTCCTCAGCCTGCCACGGCCCGACCCGACGCCAGACAATGTGCGATCGTCATCTTCAGCGCCGGCGGGATCGCCAGAGTCGGCAAGGCGCCTCTTCGCAATGTCCCAGCCGATTTCTGGCACGATCGTTGAAACGTATTTACGCCGACGCGGCATTACGGCTTTGCACGAAGCCGCCAACCTGCGTTTCCATCCACGCTGCTACTACCGGCCCGATCCAGACACGCCGACCGAGACCTGGCCGGCGATGATTGCCGCCGTCACGAACCTCGGCGGCACGATCACCGGCGCGCACCGCACCTGGCTCGATCAATCGGGGCGGGACAAGGCGCCAATCGACACGCCGAGACGAGCGATGGGCCACCTCCTGGGCAATGCCGTCCGCCTCGGTTTGGCGCACGATGTCATGGCGGCGGGCGAGGGCATCGAGACAATGCTGTCGCTCCGATGCGTGATGCCCACCATGCCGATGGTGGCAGCACTCTCGGCCGCGCATCTGGCCGCCATCCTGTTCCCCCGGACGCTGCGCCGCCTCTACATCGCTCGTGACAACGATCCGGCCGGCGATGGCGCGGTGGCAAACCTGATCGACCGCAGCCGTGAAGTCGGGATCGACGCGATCACCCTGTCGCCCCGCCTGGGCGACTTCAACGAGGACCTCCGCGCTGCCGGCATCGATGCACTGCGGGCAGCCATCCGGGTGCAGCTCGCCCCGGAGGATGTCGTTCGCTTCATGGCGTTGGAGGCGGCCGCCATTGCGTCGGCAAAGGTGCCCAGCGGCGCCGGCGTCCTGTCGCATCCGGTCGCGGGGTAGCGCCAGCCAATCGTCGGAGAGGACCGCGCCCACGGCCTTCTGAGAGGGCGATCGGGCGGCAAGCGGCCCGGACAAGCAATGGCGGATGGCCGGCTATTTTCCGCCGGCGGCCCAAGAGGGGCCGCCTTTGCATCGCGAAGCAAAATAGCCGGCATCCGCCATCCTCCGCTGCGCTTCGGCCCTCCGCTTCGCTGCAGGTGCAGGTCCGGTCCGCCCGCCGCCTTCGTCGCCATGAAGGCCGCGATGGGCGCGGTCGATCCGACGAAGGGCAGCACCCCATGACGACCGAATACGACGACACCAGCTTCGAGCCGCCGCACACCTCATCCCCGACCGATCACGTCCTCACCGAACTCCAGCTCTACGGCTATCGTCCGTTCCAGGACGAACCCGACCCGAGGCCGATGCCCGATGCACAGATCGTCACCGGGGCGGTGGCGGACATCTTCGACGCCCTGGCGGTGGCGCTGGGTGACACCCGCCTCGAACCCGACCTCGAAGACCTGCTGTGGTCGACGGTCAACATCTTCCACCGCGCCATCGGCCGGATCGAACGCGAACTCGACGACAATGAGCAGGCGCAGAAGCGCAGCCAAAAGGAACAAGATGGCTCGGAAATCCGCTCGGTCGAACTGGAGCGCCTGACATCGGAAGGGCAGACGCTGATCGAACGCCGCGATAGCATGGAGTTCTTCCGCGACCAGGCCGCCGACCAGTTCGAGCGCCACACACACTCCCCTTGGCGGCCGCGCGCAGGATCGATGGTGAACCACCGCACGCTGACCTCGGCGATGATCGACAGCCGCGACTTCCTCGCCGCCAGGCGCCGGGCCGAGACCGAGGTGCTGGTGCCCGCCGGCCCGAAGATCGCCGTCACTGGCGGGCTCGACTTCAACGACCACCGCCTGATCTGGGACAAGCTCGACCGGGTCCACGCCAAGCACCCCGACATGGTGCTGCTGCACGGCGGATCACCGAAGGGCGCCGAACGCATCGCCGCCAAATGGGCCGATCACCGCAAGGTGCCACAGATCGCCTTCAAGCCCGATTGGACGAGGCACGCCAAAGCCGCGCCGTTCAAACGCAACGACGCGATGCTGGAGGTCCTGCCGATCGGGGTCGTGGTGTTTCCGGGCACTGGCATTCAGGACAACCTGGCCGACAAGGCCAAGAAGCTTGGCATCCCGGTCTGGAAGTTCGGGAGCGGCGGCGCCTTAACGCCATTTGCTGCCTACCGTTTTATTTCGACCCGGAGTTAACCTTCCCAACGGCGGCTCAGCCGGCAGAGACTGGCTGGTCAGCTCTGGATTGGAACTCGACTCGGCAGCGTCACCCAACTGGCCCAAAATTGTGCATTAGCTTACCATGAGCCTCGGACGGCTCAAGGGCACGGGCACGGTAGCGGGCGAATTGTCCTACAGTAACAGGAGGCTGGGTAATGCTGCGAATTGGACGCCCGGTAACCTTCCTGTTGCCGTTTGATCAGTATCGCCTCACGGTATCGCATCGCCTATTAGACAATATGGGTGGCGTATCGCGGTTTTTACTGCGGGCTGTAGGAGAAGGGCTATCACTCGCGGCGCTGACTGAGGTCACTGGCCTCAGTGAGGCGACTCTGCAGAACCAATTGATGTTCTTGCAAAACCATCAATATCTTTACATGACCGAAGAGGTCGACCCGGAACCTCAGCTTACCCCAAAGGGTGTGCGGGTCGTGCAGGTCGAACGCCTGCTCAAAGATTTCGAACCAGAGATATGGTTGGACAGCTTTACCTTGGCATCAACGGCTGCCCATTTACTGTTGCTGGGCGAATCAGCGGCGGATGTAATGCGTGCTGCGGCGGCCAATGTAACCGGCCAGACCGCGCGCATGCCGTGCCGGCCCGCAAAGGCCGGAAGATCCCTACTGTTCTATGAAGCAAACCGCCTGCGTTCACTGCTCGACCAGGATGGCCTGAAGACGCTCCTTGCACATTATTGGGGTGACGACTGCGAATTTATCGCCAGCGAATATCCGCACTGGAGCGTGAAATTGAATGCCCCGGAAAATGAGCGGAGCCAGGTGCATTTCCCGGTTGAATATGCCGCGGGCGATTTGATCTTGCGTCTTCATACCGGCGGCGGGGCTACCCGGAAACCGGAACTGCCGTGGGTATCGGTGCCCGTTCTGGAACTGGCATATGTGTTCAAGCAGGTGACAGAATTCCCGTGGCCCGTGACAGTGCCACCACCGGTCACTCAGCATCTGGAGCTGGTCACCTGCGGTCCTTTGGACGAGTTTGCAGAACACGCAATGGTTAATGGCGGCAACCATGTGGTTATCCCGGCCTGTTTGGGCGAAAACCCGCCCAACACAATTGCCACATTCCCGGTCCCTTTGGGCGTATCCACCGAAGTCAGCGCAAGAAACCTGCAACTGAAGTACTCAATGGATGAGCGCCAACTCGGTCGACTCATGAGGTCTTGCCCAGATACGCTTGTACTATCTGTTCCGGTGGAAGAGGAACAACCGGCGTGATCACGGTGGATATCTTCGCCTCGCTGTTCGACTGGGATGACAAGACCACCGAACGAGCCGAGCGCGCCCACGGCTCGGCACGCAGTGTCTACACGATGGCGCGGAGCGGAAAGTCCGCGGCAAGCCCGTTGATATTCCTTGAGGCTGGAATGGCCTTTCTCGATGCGCTTGGCGCTTATGCTGATTACCGGCAGGCCACGAGCAGAACTGCAGAACTCGAGGCTGAAGGTCGAGCATTAAGACAAGAGCTGCATGAACTTAAAAAGCAGCTGCTAATGCAGGCAAAGCAGCGTGATCTGGCGTTCAGCACTGATATGCGCACCCTGCGCGAGCAATTGGAACGGGAGAACGTGAAACTTGGCATGGATGTCATGGAATTGGACAGCCTCACAGCGCACATCAAGCGGTTGGGTGCGCATATCGCTGCGCAGCGCCTGGCATCCGCGCCCAACTGCGTGCCGTTATTGCGGTTGGAACGCACTTATTATCAATTAGTGGATACGCAGCTTAGCGCGGCGTTGATGCTGGTGAGTGGGTGAACGAGGGACACATCATGAAGAAACCTGGATCCAAAACAACGTCGTCTAAGGGCCCAAACGCCAGCAATAGCGAAAGCAGCGCCGGTAGCGAAAAGCTTAAGATTAAGATGATTGAGCATGGAGCTGGTGTTGCCAAGAGTGTGATTGCCACGAGCGGCAAGCTTGCCGACTGGGGGAAGCAAGCCACTGCGACCAAAGCCGCGCTGCGTGAAAGTGACGCGAAAATTAGAGCTGCGGAGGAGAAAACCAAACAAGTGGTGGCTCATGCGATCACTGAGATGGATAAAACGCAAATGCTCCGAGAGCAAAACGCCAACAGCCATACACAGGAAATGGCCAAACTACAGATTGACTATGAGGGGATGAAGACACAGGATCAGGAGCGCAAGCGCGTCCTGGACAAGCTGCTCGACGAGCCCGTCAGTCCCGATCAGCTGGCGCAAAGCTTCATTGCGCTTATCCCACCGCCCAAGCGTTAGACACGAAGGTCATATGATACCCTATATTGCGGCCGGCATTTTTGTGCTCGGGGCAACCGCGGTTGCATGGCTTTTGGATCGTCAGACGGAGGAAGAGCACAAGTGGCACAATGATCTGGCGCGCAGCCACCAACGCGCACGTGATGCTATCTACGCCGCATCCACCGCCGATGCGCATACACAAGCTTTGGCGCGTGAAGAGCACGGCCGGCACCTCATTGCTGAATACGGAGTGTACTGCCGGCAGTTCCGTGAGCGCTTGGAGGTGCCGGCTATAGAGTTCGAAGACCTGGCCAGACGCCTGGACCAAGATTTGGCCGACGTATCAATCAGCCCTTACCGGCGCAATGCATTGCGGCTGCTCAAAGGTCGGCTGCAAGATACACAAAGTCGGCTGAAAGGGTTCTTTGCCTACTGCGAATGGTACCAGGACAGATTAGCTTCCCTGTCACGGCGGGAAGCATTCAACGAGGTGATCGAGTTGGCTCGGCCGCACTCCCGACTGCCTGACGACTGGCTCTATGACGGCAAGGTAGCGCTCGCATCGGTCATGGAAATAGGCATCACCAATATCTACGGTCAGAAGCTCGGGCTACTCAAGAAAAAACTCCTCACAGGAAAAGTCGAGGAGTACAGCGATAGCTTGCAGCGTAGCCTGATGATGCAATATCCGGATCAGAGAGCTATACCCGTTCAGATACTGAGCCAGAAGTCCAGGCATTTTTTTAATGCCTGCTTGTTTCGGGGCGCTCTGCACGTCGAACATATTCTACAAAATGCACCGTGCACGGCCTTCATTGAAAAACCATTCACCATGCCCCAGCATGGCGACGGTTATATAGTTTGGTGTTATCCTAATTTTTGTTCTGTTGACCAGCAGCAAGCCATAGGCAACGGTATCCGCGCGTTTATGCCACGCAGCGAGTTGACCTTCCCAGGCAAACGATACTCGCCCGGTGAACGGGTCAACGTTTACATCCACTACTTTGATTTGCTTTTGAGGCCTGACGTAACCGTAACTCAGCATGTCGATTCGCTGTGTTTTGAAGATCAGAACGCGGCGCCTGTATTCGTTCATGTGGATACCGCCATCCATGATTTGCAGGCGCTGGAATATGAAAGCGCAGATGCAAAATGGCAATTGCGGAGTGCAGTTGAGACCAAGGGTGCGTGGGCCATTTCGTTTCAAATAGGCGCCTGGCAGGTCGACACCAGGGTGAGCGCCGAAGACGGCCAATTGGAAGTCAGAGGCATTACCCGGACCGGTTTCGACAGTGTAGAGCTTGACAGCCTGCCATGCCCGTTGCGATTGATCGACCGACGGTTCAAAGACGACATATTTTCAGATCGACTACAGTTTCAAGCCTTTATCACTTTTTGTCGCCAGCAATCATTGTTCGCCAGCGACGACCAGGCACGCAAGCGCGCGGGAGAATTTTTCAAACGTTGGAATGAAGTGACCACATATCTCCTCGCGGAGGATGGTTACGAAACGTTCAACTTGACTGGCGTCAAAGAAATCGAACCAAAAAACGTGGAATGCGCTTGTGACCGAAACCTCGCAAAAAACCTGCAAGAGTTGATGGACAAGGCACGGAATCCACCACGTCTGTTTTTGGAAAAGTTATATCTGGGCGATAATGGCGAGCAGCGCTGGTTGCAGATCGCTGAACTATTCCATCTGCCTGAAGCGGTGGCAGTGGGACGGTATCAGATCGCCCACAATGGTTTTAAGCGGCCTGACAGGGGTTACATTCCCATGCAGCCGGAACGGCAACGCGTGCGATTCCCAAACCAAGGCGAATTGGCAACACTGGGTCGTCAGAAGCAAGCATTGCAGGGGTTTATGGGAGGACGCCTGGTCAATCCAATTTTGCACCAAATTCTTCTGATGCCAGAACTCTATGCCGCTCAGCCCGATCCTTTCTGGGTTGAGAGGGTGAGCGGTGGGTTACAGTGGCAGAATCCAAACTGGAAAGACCCGGATAAGGCCATAGCTGCCAAGCGGATCATTGAAGCGGCCTTGGCCGAGTCCAACCTGTATTTAGTTCAAGGCCCCCCTGGTACGGGGAAAACTACTTGTATCGTCGAATTGCTGTATCAGCTTTTTTCTGCCAAGCCTGATTCCCGCATATTGGTAGTGTCGCAACAAAACACTGCGGTGGACAATGCCCTCGATCGATTCCTTGAGCAATTCCCGGCATACGGCACCCACGTGCTGCGGATTGGCAACGATCCCGCCAAGGTTCAGGACTCCATACAGCCACGCATGACAGAAAAACTTCTTATGTCGTATCTGTGCGAACGTCAGCAGGCATACAGCCTCGCCAGCCTGGAGAATCCAAGCAAAGCACACTGGATTGGCGAATGGATGGATAGCATTTACCGGCCCGACAAGACGGGGCAACCTCAATTCGATGACGAACTTGCCGAACTCGTTGCAAATGAGCACAAACTGGTGGGCGCCACATGTGTGGGTCTGTCGTCACGCCGCTATGGGATGGATCGCCTCGACTTTGATATCTGCATCATCGATGAGGCAGGCCGAGCGACCGTACCTGAACTCCTGATCCCACTAATGCGCACCCGAAAGGCGATCATCATCGGCGACCATTTCCAATTGCCGCCCAGCATCGCTAGCCACCTGTTTGAGGCCGATGCCAAAAACGCATTGCCGTTCTTGGAGGACGCCTTCCTAAAAACCAGTTTTTTTGAGCAGCTTTATACAAATTTGCCACAGGCATGTTCCGGCCGGCTGACCGAACAGTTTCGAATGGTGGAACCAATTGGCGATCTGGTGGCCGACCTGTTTTACACCGATAACCAGACAAGGGGCCTACAAAACGGACGGGTACATGCTCGCGATCAATTTGTGGACCCACAACATTGTCTTCGGTGGGTGGACGTGCCCCATGGCAGGCAGGAGAAAGAATCAGGCGGTAGCGCTAGCCTGCGCAATCGCGATGAAGCGCATGCGATACTGCGGTGTTTGGAAGCAATAGTCCTGTCATTGACCACCCGCCAAACGGAAGGGCGCGATAAATTCGTTCGCAAAACTGTCGCAATCATCACTCCATACAGTGCGCAAAAGCGGCTAATCTTGGAGCGTTACACAGAACTGCGTAGGAAAATGCCGCTAACCGACTCTGTATTGGAGATAAAGATCGACACTGTTGACAGCTTCCAAGGCAGCGAAGCAGACATTGTACTTTACTCGACTGTGCGCACCCAAGGCAGAATCCGCTTCTTGCTGGACCGGCGACGGTTAAACGTGGCTTGCTCCCGTGCTCGCGAAAACCTGATGTTTTTCGGTCATGTAAGCTTTCTAAGAAAGCAAGAGCGAAACGGAGATGCGTTGTTCACTCAAATTATTGAGCGTAGCACGCTTACAACTTATCAAAGTTATTTAACCCAACCGAATAGGGCAAGTTCCGTCCCGTTTGCAATTCGGCGAGATCGAATTGAAGTGCCTGGCAACGCATAGGATTCCCGAATCGGAGAAAGTCTGACGCCAGTCGCACCCACCGATTCGGAGGTTAGCGTGACCGCTTTCGCTTCATTGTTGGTTCTGCTTGCAGATGTTCCCTCTCTTCGTCGCGGGCTGGTACGACTCCGCAGCCTGACACCCGTGCTGCCGTGTTCCCTCTTCGCCATCTGTATCAACTGGAATTCATATCGCTGTATCGTCACCGCCATCGACTTGAATCGCCACACGCTATAGCTGAGCCCGACGCCATCAACCCGTGAAGGGTCCGCTACGCGAGCGGGCGGCCTCTCCGGCTTCGCCTTCGCGGTGATTGCGGCCCTGGGCCGGACACATCGGGCGCCAGCTGCGCGGGGATGGTCCCCGCATCCGAGACGGGAGCAGCAACGATGTCGCAAGCCCTATCGATCGCTCACGCCCGTGGCTGGAATCTCGCAACCACGCTGATGGTCTGCATCAATGTATTTCATACCGGGAACGGCGATTATGGCGTCATGCCGTCGGCCGAATATGACGGCGGCGTGAAATCACTATCGATTTTCCGCTGCCGCCCTCCGTGGCCTTCGGCTATACTCTGGCCGCGCTGTGGTGGTGGTGGAAGGCGCAACCCTTGGCCTCTTTGTCACGGAGTGATCAACCATGCTCATCATTGGACTCGTTCTCAGCGTTTTCGGCCTCGGCTTTTTCTGCTGCTTGCTGTTCACCCTCGCCGTTTATGCGCTCCCGTTATTCGTCGGCCTGACGGTTGGCTTGGCCGCATATCACAGCGGCGCCGGCGTCGCCGGCGCGATCATCGCCGGTGGCGTCACCTTGACGATAGGGCAGATCGCCTTTGCCACCGTACGATCACCGCTGATCCGCGCGGCGATCGGACTTATTTACGCGGTGCCCGCGGCGATCGCCGGCTACAGCGGGACGCTTGGTTTCGCCCAGATGGGCATTCCGTCCGAAGCCTGGCGCGTGACCTTCGCAGTGATCGGGGCGACCGCTGTCGGCGGCACGGCCTGGGCACGGATGACGCTTTTTGCCCCACCGGAGGAGGGTCGGCGCATCGCAGAGGGTCCGGCTACCCGTCGGCTCGCGGGTGCTGCCAGACAGGGGTGATCGTCAGCCTCGTCGGCGACCGGGGGCGGAATTGGCGGTTGACCAGGACGGCACCTTGACACGGCAGTGAGGCCGCCCTCGCGCGGCTTCGGGTGTTCGGCCCTAATCTCACGGGCCGGCAGGATAAATGAACTCAGGCGTCGCAAATGCCGTGGTTCGGGCGGGTCGCGGTCCGTCCGATCTGTGCGCCACGGTTTCTTTCTTTCCGCCTGGAACGCCGGGCATCTTGTGCGCGGCAACGAACGCCGGCCACGTCTTCTGCCGTGCGAGTTGTTCGGCGCGCGGCCACACGGCCTCTCAATGGCTTGATCTGACCGAAGGACGGTTGGCACCTCGATCGCCTGAGCCGCAATGGCGGCGGCGCGACTTTCTTCCCCTGGCCTTCGGCCATTCCTCGCGGAAAGCCAAGAAAGTCCCGCCGCCGCCATCCTCCGCTGCGCTCCGGCCAGCAAGCTGGTGCGTCGTCGATCGCCTCCGGCCTGCAGATCGCCATCGAGGCCGCGGTGGTCGCGGGCTCGAAACAGCCAAGGAGAAGTGAAATGGCCAACATCGGTTCCTTCAAGAAGTCCGGCAGCGAGTTCCAGGGCGAGATCGTCACCCTGAGCGTGCAGACCAAGAACGTCCGCATCGTCCCCGAAGCCAACCGCGCCAACGACAACGCCCCAAGCCACCGAGTCTTCGTGGGCCGGGCGGAGATCGGGGCCGCCTGGTCGAAGCGCTCCAACGAGGGACGTGACTACCTGTCGGTCAAGCTGGACGATCCTTCCTTCAACGCGCCGATCTACGCCAACCTGTTCGACGACGAGGACGGCGACGGCTTCACCCTCATCTGGTCTCGCGCCCGCCGGCCGAACGGCGACTAAGCCGGACCTCTCCAACGCCCCGCCCGGTCCTCCGGGCGGGGCTTTCCGGTTCCACGATTTTACGGATTGCCGCCTTTCCGCAAACGCGGCACGCGACAGGCTCGGCGACACAATGCCGCCTCTCGCGACTCGTCGTTTCGGTTCAATGAGACGACCGTGAAAGTTAGCCCGTTCCGCGTCCGCCGGGCGTTGAATGCGGCTACAGCGACTATTATAGTCGTATTTCTGGTGCGCGCAGGTCGTCTGTCGGAGGTGATCATGGATGATCACCGGCCGACAAGTTCGGGCCGCGCGGGCGTTGCTGAACTGGAAGCAGGACATGCTCGCAGAGAAAGCCCTCGTGGCGCTGACAGCCCTGAAGCGCCTGGAGTCCGAACGCGGCCTCCCGGTGCATGAGAGCACGCACGACCAGGTTCGGCGCGCGCTCGAAACAGCCGGCATTGTCTTCATGAATTCTGCTCAAGGCAAAGGCGTGATGCTGATGAACGTGACGTCACCCCCGCCCGCGCAGAAATCATCGCTCGCGGGCGCTTGAACGCAGCATCGTTATCGGGAAATTCAGCGCCGTTAACCACGCAGGGCCGATTCATGCAGCCACCCAAGCTCGATCCGCCAGTAACGGATGCTGCTCCGACGACCAACGTCCTCACCGGCTACGACGAGCAGCACCTCATCACGTATCTGCGCCTTCTCGATGCCGATGCGGAAGGCGCAGATTGGCGGGAGGTCGCCCGGATCGTTCTGCATCTCGATCCATCGCATGACACAGAACGCGCCAAGGCAATCTGGGCCTCGCACCTGGCCCGCGCCCGCTGGATGACCGAAAACGGATACCGGCATCTGCTGCGCGGTGGCGCACCCCATTAGCTCGGTTCCTTGCCGAAGCCGCAACACGCATTGCCGGTTGCGCCTGTAGGCAATCCGCCAACTCGTCCGTTTATTCCGCCAGCAACGTCGGCAACAAGACGGATGGAGAGACGCCCATGGCTCGCGGGGATTGGACCTCGCCGGCTGCGTATAAGGAACTTGGCTCGCTGGATGCGCCCGGCTTTGCCTGGGAGTATCTCGACCGCAATCCTGACTTCACGCAGGACCGGCGGAGACTGGAACGCGCCGATCGACGCGGCGTGCTGAATCAAGCCGAGGCGGATGCGTTCGCCCGGCGCTGGGGGTTACGATTTCGCGCCAGGCACCGGGTCGGGCAGCGGCGGCGCCCTCTGGACGCCGGCCGCACTGCCCAGCGTGGTCACGCTGACGGAGCAGCCGACTGATATCGCCGATCCAAAATTCACGCTGCCGGCGAGCGCCCTCGATATCGCGAAGGGAAGCGGCGAGGCCGATCGCGTCCTCGAGCATCACGGCACGACGCTTCGAGTTCACCTCCACCAGGATGGCGCCGGCCAGCCGGCGGTGTTGCTGCCCCTCGACCAGCTCTTCGAGATACGCGCCAGTGCTGCGGTCCGCCTCTGGCGCTGCCTGAGCGGACGCAAACCAGGCCGTAACCCAGCCGCCCTTCCGAAAGCGCGACGTGACCGCCTGATCCTCGGGCTACGCGCCCTCGACGGCCGCCTTGAGAACGCCAGCTATCGCGACATCGCTGCCGCCCTGTTCGCCGCCCCTGACGTCTCCGGGCGGGCCTGGAAGAGCCATGATCTGCGCGACCGCGCCATCCGCCTTGTGAAGTTCGGCCTCGGCATGATGCGCGGCGGCTATCGCTCGCTGCTGCTCCACCCCTACCGCCGCCGCTCGTAGCAGGTTCCTGGGGGGGTGGCGATCTCACCACCCCTCGAGATCACCATCCCCCCCAGGCCGCCGTCTCCGCCACCGTGATCACCGACAGCCGCCATCCCCCGGCGGCCCGCCAACCGATCACGGAGGTTTCTCATGTCCGCCAATCTCGCCGGTTTTCCGCCGCGCTATCTGCGCACCCCCGAAGCGTCCCGCTTCGTTGGCCTGTCCATCCGCACCCTCGAAAAGCACCGCATCTACGACACCGGGCCGCGCTACTCGAAGCTGGGCGGCCGCGTCGTCTATCGCCTGGAAGACCTCCAATCCTGGGTCGAGTCCGGCGCCAAGGCGTCCACCTCAGACCCTGGCGTCAGCGCGGTGCTGCCGGCCAAGCGCCACCCCGCCGCGGCCCAGCCGCAGCCCGTGACAACGCGCCGCTGAGCCTGCCGCGATGCCACCGCGCCACCGCATACGATCCGAGCGCGAACAGCTTGAGCTGTTCCGCGCCTTGCCCGGCGATCTGGCGCCCCGCGACGCGCAGGACCTGATGGCCTACCCGTTCTTCAGCCTCGCCAAGACCCACCGGACGGCGCCGATCGACTACCGGATGAACGAGATCGCCATCCGCGTGGAGGCGGTGCCCGAGCACGGCATGGCGACCATCTGGGATGCCGACGTGCTGATCTGGGCGGCCAGCCAGATCGTCGAGGCGCGCGACGCCGGGGTGCGCACGTCGCGCCTGATGGCAGCAACGCCGCGCGAGATACTGACCTTCACCGGCCGCGGCACCAGCGCCCGCGACTATCACCGCCTGAAGGCCGCGCTGGACCGCTTGCAGTCCACGACGGTGGCGACATCGCTGCGGCAGACCAGCGAGCGGCGGATGCACCGTTTCTCCTGGATCAACGAATGGACCGAGCACGCCGACGCGCACGGTCAGACCGACGGCATCGACCTCATCATGCCGGATTGGTTCTACCGGGCCGTCCTCGACGACGCGCTCGTGCTGACCATAGACCGCGCGTATTTCGACCTTACCGGCGGGCTGGAGCGCTGGCTTTATCGCATCGTCCGCAAGCACGGCGGCCAGCAGCGCGGCGGCTGGCGGTTCGATTTCCGGCATCTGCATGCCAAATCAGCCAGCCTCTCCCCGTTCCGGCGCTTCGCCTTCGAACTGCGCGAGATTGTCCGCCGCCAACCGCTGCCAGGCTACCGGCTTGCCGTCGAACGCGAGACCGGCGGACGCGAGGTTTTGGGCTTTGCGCGCGTGGACTTATCCACAGGCACCTGTGGACAAGCTGTGGAACAGCGCGTGCTATCAGGAACGGATGGGTGCGTGCTATCGGGAACACCGGGTGCGTGCTATCAGGAACAAAAACCGCCTTTTTCCTCAATTGAATCAGTAGCTTCTGGCGCCCTTAACTTAGAGTCTAACCTAAGAGAATCTAACTCTTCTCAAGTTGGCCCCGGCGCCGATCGGTGGATAACCGCGAAGAGGGCGCGATGATCGTCGCGCTCCTCAACCAGAAGGGCGGCGTCGGCAAAACGACTCTCGCGCTGCATCTCGCCGGCGAATGGAGCCGGCAATGGAAAAGAGTCACCCTCATCGACGCCGATCCCCAAGGGTCGGCGCTCGACTGGTCCGAGCAGCGCGCCAGGGACGGCTTCCCGCGGCTGTTTGGCGTCATTGGCCTCGCGCGAGACACGCTGCATCGCGAGGCGCCGGAGATGGCCCGTGACGCCGATCACGTGGTGATCGACGGGCCTCCCAGGGTGGCGGGGCTGCTGCGCTCGGCGCTGCTGGCCGCCGACCTGGTGCTGATCCCAGCCCAGCCTTCGCCGTTCGACGGATGGGCGTCTGGCGAGATGCTGAAGCTGATCGACGAAGCCCGCATCTTCCGCCCGCTTCTTGTCGCGCGGTTCGTGCTAAACCGCTGCGCCGCCCGCACCATCATCGCCCGCGAAACCGCCGAGACGCTGGCCGACCATGAGCCGTCTGTGCTGGCAGCGCGCATCGGCCAGCGCGTGGCCTTCGCCGACGCAGCGCAATCTGGCCGCTTGGTCGCCGAACTGGATGACGCCAGCCCGGCAGCGCGCGAGATCACCGCTCTCGCTGGCGAAGTTGCGGGGCTGGCGTCATGAGCGAGCGTTCGGCAAAGCGCGGGTTCGCTTCGCGCCCGGGCGATGCGGATTCCTGGGTTCGCACGCCGGAACCGCCGCCAACAAGCCGACCGCGGGAGGATTTCAGCGCGCGGCTGACCATCGATGTGACGCCGGCTTTGCGCGGGCGCATCAAGGTCACCGCGTTCCGGCGCGGCGTCACGGTCGCCGACATGCTGCGCGCCTTGCTCGATCGCGAGTTCCCCGATGATGGCGGGGCAGCGGCATGACCGCGCCCGCATCCGATACGCTCACCCATGTTGAGTTGATCTGGTTCGAAAAACGGATCGAACAGTGGATTCGGTTCGGCCGTGATGTGGCCGAGCAGATTCTCGATCGGCGCCGCCGTATCCTCAGCTTCGCGCCGGGCAGCATGTTTGCTTACGTCCGATGGGCGGCGAACGACTTCGGCACCGTTGTGTCACGCATCGACATCCTGCGCGCGGTGGTGCCGGGCGAGGCGTTCTCGACGGTGCCGTATGTGCGCCCCGGCGGTGAGATTTACCTGCGCCAATCCGGGTGGCCGAAGGTCGAGCGCGTGCTGCAAGCGATCGATGCGGTCGAGCAAATCGGCATTGATGCGGCCGATGCCTGTCCCGATCACTGGCGCCACGTCCACAACCGCCTTGCCGCTGGCGAAACGCCGCGACCCTACAGCCGGGATCGCCATCATGCCTGGCTCCAGCGGCGGAGGATCGACGCATGACGCGCTTTGGCTACGTCATGGCGACCTACATGGCGGTGATGGTGACCGGCATTACGGCGCTGTTCCAGCCGGTGCCGAAACTGATCTGGAACGCCAGCGCCAGCGTGCCGATCGGCCTCTACGCCGTGCAACCGGCTGGCGCTCTGCGGACCGACGAATTGTTGGTGGTGACGCCGCCCGAGCCGCTGGCGACGTTCCTCGACGAACGGCGCTACCTGCCCAAAGGCATCCCGCTGCTGAAACATATTGCAGCGCTCCCCGGGCAGACCGTTTGCCGTACGGGCGACACGATCAGCATCGACGGGATCACCGTCGGTGCAGCGCTCGACCAGGATCATCTGGGCCGCTCGCTGCCCGTTTGGTAGGGCTGCCGGGTGATCGCGGCCGGTGAGGTTTTCCTGATGAACCGTCAGTCCGTCGCATCACTCGACGGACGGTATTTCGGCCCGCTGCCCACCACGACGATCGTCGGCCGGGCCGATCCAATCTGGATCGAGGAGGCCCAGTGAACATGACGCCCGCGTGCCCGCGCTTCACCAAAATTCAGCAACCAATCCGGCATTCCTCTTTTTCCTTTCCGGCCATGCTTGATCTCGCTGATCGTCCGGTTGCCAACTCCCATGCCCGCAAATTCTGCCGCGCGATCTGCATCGGCGCCGCAGTAGCCCTGCTGGCTGGACGCATCGTTCACGCTGAACCCGCGAGCACCAGCGCCGCACAGGTCGCACCTGATCCCGTCGCGGCCCCTGTCGCCGAGGCCGCGCAACGATCCGGCATTCCCGCCTCGTGGATACGCGCCGTGATGCAGGCGGAGAGCGGTGGCGATGCACGAGCGGTGTCGCCCAAAGGCGCGATGGGTCTGATGCAAATCATGCCGGAGACGTGGGCTACTCTGCGGCTCCGTTACGGCCTCGGCACCGATCCGTTCGATCCGCACGACAACATCATCGCCGGCGCTGCGTATCTGCGGGAGCTGCATGACCGCTATGGATCGCCCGGCTTTCTGGCGGCCTACAATGCAGGTCCGGCGCGCTACGAGGACCATCTAGCGACAGACCAACCGCTTCCGGCGGAGACGCGCGCCTACGTCGCACTGCTGGCGCCGCTGATCGGCAACGGCGCTATCGACGAGACCGCGATGGTGGCAATCGCGGCCCGTTCGTGGACCGAGGCGCCGTTGTTCACAGTGCGCGCCGACGGCCAAACGGCGGCAGATCAGCGGGCCGCCGAGCAGCACGCCGATCACCATTCGACCGACACCGGCGCGCAGGATTTGACGGCACTCACCCCGCAGTCGGAGGGCCTGTTTGTGCAGACATCCCGCCGGAATCCGCGGCCATGACCGGGATCGGGCATCATCGTGGGTTGGAGGGCTTTGGGACAGGTTTGATCGGCAGACAGTGGGCGGAAAGGAACACGACCAACGGACGGCAAGGGAAAAGGCTGGCCCTCCGGGCGGCGCAAGTGGTTGGTTGGATTGAGTATTTTGAGCATCCGATCACCACCCCCTGCTGGCGCTCCAAGCATTTTCCTCAAGGATTTCAAAGCTTCGACCGCCGTCGCTACCCATTCCAGCCCGCGTCGCGGCCATGAACACCAGCGACGACGACATCCAGGTTCGCCCAGGTCGCATCCGCCACGGCAACCGGGGCGCCAAGCGCCCACAGACCTTCGTCGGCGAGGTGATGCGGGCCGCGAAGAAGGCCGGGCATGTCGGCTCCAGCTTCCGTTCCAGCCAGGGCCGCAGCCGCTCGCGGTTCGGACGCGGCCGCCGGGCGGCGGTCTCGATCCGGCTCCGCTCGAACGCCCGGCGCGTGGTAATGAAGGCGCGTGTCGTCCGACACCAGGGCACGCGATTCCGCTCCGCGCCGCTGCCCAAGCACATGGCCTATCTGAAGCGCGACGGCGTGACTCGCGACGGCGCTGATGCCCGGATGTTCGACGCCACCTCGGACGCGGCCGATGAACAGGCCTTCGCCGAGCGCACCGCCGATGACCGGCACCATTTCAGGTTCATCATCTCGCCCGAGGATGCGGCCGAGCTGGCGGACTTGCGCAGCTTCACCCGAGAACTGATGCAGGATGTCGAACACGATCTCAGCACCAGGCTCGATTGGGTGGCGGTCGATCATTGGAACACCGACAACCCGCACGTCCACGTCCTGATCCGTGGCCGGGCTGACGATGGCCAGGACCTGGTCATCAGCCGCGACTATATCAGCCGAGGCTTTCGCGATCGGGCCGCCGAGCGTGTGACCGTCGAACTCGGTCCCCGCAGCGAACACGAGATCCGCACCGCCCTGGAAAAGGAGGTTGAGGCCGAACGCTGGACCAGCCTCGACCGCGCGCTGCGTGATGTCGCGGACGATGGCGGCGGTGTCGCCGACTTGCGGCCAGGCGGCGAGGACGACCCTGAGATGCGGCGCCTGATGCTCGGCCGTGCCGCAAAACTCGAACGGCTTGGCCTCGCCGAGCAGATCGGCCCGGCGCAATGGACTCTGAAGCCAGGCATCAAGCCGGCCCTGCGCGACCTCGGCATCCGCGGCGACATCATCAAGACGATACACAGGGCGATGAGCGGGGCGGACCGGGAGCCAGACATCGCCGGCTTCGCGATCCATGGCGATGCGCCCGCCGACCCGGTGCTTGGCCGCCTCGTCCAGCGTGGGCTGGATGATGAACTGAAGGGTTCGGCCTACGCGATCGTCGAGGGCGTCGATGGCCGCACCCATCACCTCCGTTTCTCCGATCTCGAACTGACCGGCGACGCGCGGCCGGGCGCCATTGTCGAGACGCGGGCCTATGAGGATGCCAATGGGCGGCAACGCCTGTCCCTCGCCACCCGATCCGACCTGACGATCGAGGCGCAAATCTCTGCCCCAGGCCCCGCCTGGATCGACCGCCAGCTTCTCGCGAAAGACCCGGCCTTCAGCAACAGCGGCTTCGGCGCCGAAGTCCGCGAGGCGATGGACCGGAGGATCGAGCACCTCGCTCAGCAAGGCATGGCCGAGCGGCAAGGCCAGCGCGTTATGTTTGCCCGCGATCTCATCAACACGCTGCGCCGCCAGGAACTGGATGGCGCCGCTTCCAAGCTATCGGCGGAAACAGGCCTCGCGCATCGGCCGTCCACCGAGGGCGAGCACGTCTCAGGCATCTACCGCCAGCGCGTCACCCTGTCCTCCGGCCGCTTCGCCATGATCGATGATGGCATGGGATTCCAGCTCGTGCCCTGGCGGCCGGCGCTGGAGCAGCAGCTTGGGAAGCAGGTGGCTGGCGTCATGTCACCGGGTGGCGGCGTCGATTGGAATTTCGGACGCAAGCGGGGGTTGGGGCTCTGAGTGTGCGGTCTGTGCCCAATTCGGTCGGGGCAGTGGCTTTGTCGACTACCCGGAGGCGGACAAGCCGCCCAGGGAGCCTACATCCCAACTGGTTACCGGCGGCTTGCTGCCACCCGGTCCAGCGGAATTACCATCGCTCTCGAGCCTCACCGCTATCTCCGTTCGGAGTCGACCGCCAAGCTACGAAGATGTAGCTTTCGCTCGGACGGTTGCCAGCACTCCCGGAGCAGGAAATGTCGGAATCGAGCATATCACCAGGGCTCCTCGAGCTATCCGAATCCGAGCTGTATCGGGACCTGGGAGAGGCGGTGGTTGGAGGGCACGCCGCTCCGACGGACCCGGAAGAGGTTGAAAGGCGTGGATACGAGTATTTTAATCAGGTACTACCCCAGATCCGGGCACAGGTCTGCGCGTCGCCGACCATCGCGTCCTTTGTGAAAAAGGACGACGTGTTTGCATTGGCCGGTGCGATAGCAGAATTGATCACTGGCCACTTCGCGCTCCCGAGGGCCACTGGGACCCTTGCAGTGCTCGCTGCACGGATGGGTCTGAAAGCGTTATGCCCAGCGATCTGAGACCTGGCGATGCGTTCTTGGCACGCTTTCAGACCCAGAGAACGGCGTTCAAAGGCATTCTGCGCGACGAGGTGTTTAACCTACGAGGCAACCAAGGCGGGTGGAAATTTGGGCAGGATGTTATTCGAGACGCCGCTCGACTCTTCCTGAACGACAATGAACTGGCTTCGCGCATCGAAATAGGGCTGGTCAACGAGCCATCCATGAGCGCGACATGGTACAAACGGCCAGACATGCCTGATTCGTATCTAATCGCGGTGAATGCCGGTCTTGTGACGGCACTGAGCGCCATCGCCTATGATGTATTTGGCTATGGCGATGAACTTGAGGGCGAGGCACTACTCCTCGGGCATAAAGACGAGACTGCCGCAGAACGTGTTGCGGAGCGCATTTCCGCGTTCCTGGAAATCGGCTTCCCGCTCGGCAACGCGGTGTCTCCGTCCTCACGCAGGGTCCCATTCGTCAAAGCACTGGTCGATGAGGCGCTTCAGTTCCTCGTGCTGCACGAGTTTGCACACATACTGCTCCGTCACGACCGCGGCGACGTCCGCTTGTTGCGGAGCAAGATGGTGGACTCACAGATAGCAACATTCTCGATAGGGCAGGAGCACCAGGCCGATCAAATGGCCAATATGCTCCACGCATTCATGCGCCGCGCCGACGGCACAAAATTCCCGGGGATGGAATTCGCAGGCCCATCGCTACTTTTTGGACTTCTCGGCTTGTTCGAACGATACACAAGATATCAGGCAGTATTTGATACCCCTCATGCACACCCTAATGCGTACGAGAGGCTCTACCGGCTCAGAGTTGCCTTCGCGTCAGGGACGAACGCCGGATATATGCCCGTGTTTCAAGATGGTGTTCTGCACGCCGCCCGCCCCTTGGCAGAACCCAACCCAGAGGCCGTTCGCTTTTCAGACGCCATCGCCCAGTCTCTGCTTACGGTCTTAAGCGCGATCGAGGTGAAGCAAATGCTGCCTTCGCCCTTCAATGGTTTGTTTAATCGATACTGCGAGGCGGATGTATCGGAGGACCAGATCGAGGAATGCTGGTTAGAGATCGCTCGCTGGATGTTCCTCGGAAGCCCGGTAAAGGTCTTGCATCACTTAGCGGAACTGAAACGGTCTGCCGAGGAGGATCTCAAGACGGAGACAGACGTCGGCCAACGAGCGTTTGTGAGCCGCGCGCTTCTCCTGATAACTGAAGTAGTCAGTCGGATGCGATTGGTTGAAGATTATTCACTCAAGCAGGCTCTTCGGAAGTACGCCGACGCCCTCGGCTGATAGCACGGCGGAACTATAATCGACACCGCACCTCCGGTCGCTCGACATGTGAGCATCCGATTTTTAGCCGGTGCTACTCCACAGCGATGCTGAGCGATTTCAGAACTTGCTCGTCACCCAGATGGCGAGGCTGATCCTTCGCCGCCATGAACGCGACCAAGATCCTCTGGGGCCAGGTGCTCCTCGTCAGCGCCACTGTTCTCGCCTTCGTCTGGGCGGCGACGGAATGGACCGCGTGGAAGCTCGGGTTTCAGTCGGGTCTTGGCCACCCATGGTTCGAGGTTTTCGGCTGGCCGGTTTACCATCCGCCGGCCTTTTTCTGGTGGTGGTTCGCCTATGACGCCTATGCGCGCGACATCTTTGTCGAGGGCGCATACATCGCCGCTGCCGGGGGCATCGCGGCCATCGTGGTCGCCGTCACCATTTCGGTGTGGCGCGCAAGAGAGGCGAAGCGCGTCACGACCTATGGCTCCGCCCGATGGGCCGAGACGCGCGAGGTGCGCGAGGCCGGGCTGCTCGGGCATGACGGTGTCCTGCTCGGCCGGTGGCGGGACGACTATCTCCGCCATAATGGCCCAGAGCATGTGCTGTGCTTCGCGCCGACGCGTAGCGGCAAGGGTGTCGGCCTCGTCGTCCCGACGCTGTTGACGTGGCCAGGCTCGGCCATCGTCCATGACATCAAAGGCGAGAACTGGACGCTGACCGCCGGTTGGCGGGCGCGGTTCGGCCGCGTGCTGATCTTCGATCCGACCAATGCGCAGAGCGCCGCCTACAATCCGCTGCTGGAGGTTCGCCGCGGCGAGTGGGAGGTGCGCGACGTCCAGAACATTGCCGACGTGCTGGTCGATCCCGAAGGCGCGCTGGAGAAGCGGAACCATTGGGAAAAAACCAGCCATTCATTGCTGGTCGGAACGATCCTGCACGTGCTTTACGCCGAGCCGGACAAGACGCTCGCCGGCGTTGCCAATTTTCTGTCCGATCCGAAGCGACCGATCGAGACGACGCTGCGCGCGATGATGACCACGCCGCATTTGGGCGAGGCTGGCGTGCATCCCGTCGTCGCCAGCGCTGCGCGCGAGCTTCTGAACAAAAGCGAGAACGAGCGCTCCGGCGTGCTGTCCACCGCCATGTCGTTCCTCGGTCTCTATCGCGATCCCGTGGTGGCGGCCGTGACGCGCCGGTGCGGCTGGCGCATCCGCGACCTCGTCGAAGGCGCGCGGCCGGCGACCCTCTACCTCGTCGTGCCGCCATCGGACATCAGCCGGACCAAGCCGCTCGTGCGGCTGATCCTGAACCAGATCGGCCGGCGCCTGACCGAGGATCTGAACGCGAAGGCCAAGCGGCATCGCCTGCTGCTGATGCTCGACGAATTTCCGGCACTGGGCCGACTCGATTTCTTCGAGAGCGCTTTGGCCTTCATGGCAGGCTACGGCCTGAAGGCGTTCCTGATCGCGCAGTCGCTGAACCAGATCGAGAAGGCCTATGGCCAGAACAACTCGATCCTCGACAACTGCCATGTGCGCGTCAGCTTCGCCAGCAATGACGAGCGCACCGCCAAGCGCGTATCCGACGCGCTGGGCACGGCGACGGAAATCCGCGACGCCAAAAACTACGCTGGCCACCGCCTCAGCCCATGGCTCGGCCACCTAATGGTGTCACGCCAGGAGACCGCCCGACCGCTGCTGACCCCCGGCGAGGTGATGCAACTCCCGCATGATGATGAGTTGGTCTTGGTCTCCGGCTGTCACCCGATCCGCGCTAAGAAGGCGCGCTACTACGAGGATCAGCAGCTACAGGCTCGAATCCTCCCGCCACCTAAGCCCGCAGCCGGATCGACGGTGGACGGCAACGCCGAGAAACCAATTCTGGCGGCCAAAGATGATTGGCAGGGCGCCGTCGTCGCGCCGCCATCGACCGACACCGAAGACCCCGCCAACGCCGGCATCCGCCGCGAGCCGGAGTTGCCTGAGCATGAGGACGTCATTCCCGCACCAAGAAAGCCCTCCCAGGAATTCGACCTCCCGGATGACGAAGCCGATGACGACGCCCAACGGCTCCGTGTGTTGCAGCGCCAGGTGCGCGCCACCGCCCGGCAGGTGTCCCTCGATCCCGCCGACGACATGGGGCTGTGACCGCCATTCGCACCAAACACACATTCCGCCTGCCACCCGATCTTGCCGGCAAACTCGCCGAGTACGCGGCGCGAAAGCGCGTGCCGCAGGCGTTGATCGTCGAAGCAGCGCTCGCCTCTCATCTGTCGCCAGACGGCGCCGACCGGTTGGAGGCGGCGCTGGCCCGCCGGCTCGACCGCATGACGCGTCACCTGGAGCGGATCGAGCGCCACGTTGATATCTCCAACGAGGCGCTGGCGGTATTTGTCCGCTTCTGGCTGACCAGCACGCCCGCGCTGCCAGACGCAGCCTTGGCCGCTGCCCAGACGAAGGGTCGGGAGCGATATGAAGGATTCGTCGATGCGCTCGGGCGGCGGCTGGCCCGCGGACGAAGGCTGGCTGATGAGATCAGCCGAGACATCGATGCAGAAGCACCTAATAACGGCCAAACCCAATGAGCGTGCCACCCAAAGCGCCCGGCCGAGTGGCAACCGATGGCCGATAGCAGACAAGCAGCTTCGGACAACGTGACCGAGGAAAGCGGTCATTCGTCGATCGCGCTGAGTGGTGCGGATGTGGTAAGTTTTTACACGTCGTACAAATCGGGACTCTGCACAGATAGAGTACGTGCTGTAGGCCGATGTTCGTCAATTAGCACCGGAATGAGGCCCGGCTGAAAACGGGTTAATCGCTGGATCTCGCGTTAGGAATCTCGGTTGCTCCAAGGTCCCGATCGGCGCCGATCGGGACCTACCTCGAGCCGAGTGCCACTAACGAAGTCATAAGGTCGTGCGCATTCCCGATGGCGTCCCGCTATATGCCGACACACACGTGGTTGCCAGCGCCGGCTCACGAGCTACTTCTGAAGATTAGCCGAACATCGCAAGAGCTTGTTGGTTAAAACCATTGACCAAGCCATGCTCGTTTGGGCCGGCGTTGTCGCGAAACGCGCGTGCGCCGTCGACGACGATCTCGTCGGCATCGGTCCCCAGCAGCGCCATGGTTTCCGCAATGAACTGGTCGAGGGGCATCGCCTGTTCGGCCTCGCGGCTGTTCATCAGGTCTGTGCGGACCCAGGGCGGCGCGATCTCGAGCACACGCACGCCGTCCTTTTGCAGGAGGAACCTCTGCGAAAGCGCGTAGGAATGGATCGCCGCCTTGGTCGCCGAGTAGACGGCCGTCATGGACATCGGGACGAACGCCAGGACGGAGCTTGTGTAGGCGATGACGGGGTCGTCCTTGCCTTTCAGGTGTTCGATGAGCGCCGACGTCATGCGGATCGGTCCAACGAGGTTCGTCGTGACCGTGTCGATCAGCAGCGTGTCGTCGACCCGGCCGGCCGCCTGATCGGGCAGCATGATGCCGGCGTTGTTGATGAGAACGTTGAGATCGGGATGTTCGGTAATCAGCTTGGTCGCGGCGGCGTCGATGCTGGCGGGGTCGGTAATATCGAGCTCGATCGCCGCCATGCCGGGGTTCGCTGCGACGATCTCATCGAGGTTGGCGCGGCGGCGCCCGGAAACGATCACCATGTTGCCGAGCTTGTGGAACGCCTCGGCGAGCGCCCGGCCGATGCCTGACGTGCCGCCCGTGATGAAGATCGTGTTGCCGGCGAGTTTCATGGTTCTGCTCCTTGCGTGAGGCGGGATCGATGTCCCGTCGTCAATGCAAAGATCGGTCGGGCGCGGCCGGGCAGGTAGCCGAGGATCTGGGCTAACTTCTATGTATCGGATACATCAATCCCGGAGGCGCGCGTAACGGGCTCTGCCGCCGGGAGGCGTGGTTTGATCAAGGATAACTTTGCCCTTCGTCTCTACTCGCGTGTCGCCCGCCTCGGCAGCTTTTCGGCCGCCGCGCGCGAATGTGGCCTGTCGCAGTCCCAGGCGTCGCGGATCGTCGCCGACCTTGAGGCCGATCTCGGCGCGAGGCTCCTGACACGCACGACGCGGGCAGTCGTGCTCACCGAAGCGGGCGGCGACTTCCTGGCCCGGATCGAGCCGATACTGGCCGCACTCGACGAAGCCGAGCAGAGCGTTCGCGAGGGTGGCGAACTGCGCGGATTGCTCCGCATGAGTATGCCGACCAGCTTTGGCGTCCGCGACGTGATCCCGCGCCTGGGTCCCTTCCTCGCGCATCACCCGAACCTGCACATCGAGTTGCAGCTTGGCGACCAGCGCCAGGATCTCATCCGAGGCGCCGTCGACGTCGCCATACGGCTAGGCCGGCTTCCCGATTCGACGGCGACAGCGAAGCTCATCGCCACTATCCCCCGAGTGGTTGTGGCGTCGCCCGAATACATCGCCTGTCATGGCGAGCCCAAGGCGCCGGACGATCTCGTTCGGCATCGCATCGTCGGCGGTACGGCCTCTGCCGTACCGAATGCCTGGCGTTTCCAGCGCGAAGGCCAAGAGGTCGCCATCAAGCTGGAGCCGCATTTCTCGACCGACGAGAACGAGGGGGCCATCGCCGCCGCGGTCGCGGGCCTGGGTATCACGTCGACGAGCGGCTGGGCATGTCGTCGAGAACTGGACGATGGCACGCTTGTAAGCCTTCTGCCGGGGTGGGCGTTGGCCGGCATTCCTGTCCATGCCTACTTCCCAATGGGCCGCGCGACCCGCGCGGCGGCGCGCGCCGTCATCGATCACCTGGTGACGGGCTTCGAGCGCCACTCGTCGCATGGGCCGATTTGAACGGCAGTACCGATCCTTCATTGATGTATCCCATGCATAGGAATTAGCGGAACCGCGTAGCTACCGACACGAGCGGGCGCGAACGATCTTCACCTCACCAGGCAAACGTGAGGTTCCCCGCCGTGTCCCGTTCCGTCCGCATCCACGAATTTGGCGATGCCGGCGTTCTCCGCATCAAGGACGTCGAAGTCGGAGAGCCCGCGTCCGGCGAAGTTCGCCTCCGCATCCATGCCATCGGCCTGAATCGCACCGAGATCACGCTACGCTCCGGACGGTCGCCGGCCAAGCCGGCCCTGCCTACGGGTCTCGGCTTTGAGGCGGCCGGGCTCATCGAGGCCATAGGCCCGGCCGTCACCGGCTTTTCGATTGGCGACCGCGTCGCCCTCGTACCGGCCTACGGCGTCGCGCAGTATGCGCTCTACGGTGAAGTCGCCATCGCCCCGGTGCGCTCGTTGGTCGCCATCCCCGATCACGTGAGCTTCGTTGAAGCCGCAGCGACCTGGGCCGCCTACGGTACGGCATGGGGCGGCCTGGTTGCCGTCGGCGCGCTCAAGGCGGGACAGTCCGTCGTCATTCCTGCCGCTTCGAGCAGCGTCGGCCTGGCTGCCATCCAGGTCGCCCGGCGCCTCGGTGCCCGACCGGTCGCGCTCACTCGGACGTCGGCCAAAGCCGATGAGCTCCGGCGCCTCGGCGCCTCGGCCGTCATCGCGACGACGGAGCAGGATGTCGTCGCCGAGATCAGAAGCCTGACCGATGGCCACGGAGCCGAACTGGTGTTCGATCCGGTCGGTGGGCCTGAATTCGCCACCCTCGCCAGAGCAACTGCGGCCGGTGGCACGCTCGTGCTTTACGGCGCACTCGACGCGCGTCCGACCGTAATCCCGCCGTTCGACATCTTCGCCCGTGATCTGACGGTCCGCGGCCTGGCGCTGACCGCGTTGACCCGCGACGACGGACAACTCGCAGCGCTGAAACGGTTCGTCGGGACCGGTCTCGCCGATGGCGCCTTCCTTCCGACGATCGCCCGGACTTTCCCCTTCGACGAAATCGCCGACGCGCACCGCTTCATCGAGGCGGGCGAGCAGGTCGGCAAGGTCGTCGTCACCCTCTGATCCGCTGACATCGCAAGGATCGCTGCTATGGCCACGCAACCCCTGTTGACGCACTACCGGATGGGCGATCTCGCCCTTCCCAACCGGATCGTCATGGCGCCGCTTACGCGCGCCCGCGCCCGCCCCGAAGATCACGCTCCGACGGCCCTGCAGGCCGAGTATTACGCCCAACGAGCCTCGGCCGGCCTGATCATCGCCGAGGCCACAGCCATCAGCCCGGACGGCTTCGGCTGGGCCGGCACCCCGGGACTGTGGAGCGCCGACCAGGTGCGTGGCTGGCGACGGATCACCGACGCGGTCCATGCGGCTGGCGGGCGCATCGTCGCTCAGCTCTGGCACACCGGCGCCATCGCCCATCCGGATGTGCGGGGCGGCACGGATCCCTTGTCAGCGTCGGATGTCGATCTCCTCTTCGAGACCGTGACGCCCACCGGCCGCAAGCCCACGGTCGCGCCACGGCCCATGACCGTGGAAGAAATCCACCAGACAGTCGCCGATTTCGCCCGCGCCGCCCGCAACGCCATGGAGGCGGGCTTCGACGGCGTCCAGGTCCTGGCGAACTACCTCTATCTGCTGGCGCAGTTCATGAATCGCGCCACCAACCGGCGCACCGATGAGTACGGCGGCACCATCGAGGGCCGTGCGCGCATCCTCTTCGAGGTCGTGGAAGCCATCCTCGACGAAGTCGACGCCTCGAAAGTCGGCGTGAAGATCAGTCCCATGCACGAGGGTGGTCCCATGGCCGCCAACGACGAAACCCTGCCGATGGCGGAATACGCCATCCGCGAACTGAACGGGTATGGCCTTTCGCATCTCTTGCTGATGGGCGCGACCACCGACTTCGCCGGCACGCCGCTGGAGCCTCTGATGGGCGACGGCATGGTCCGCCACTTCCGGCCGATCTTCAAAGGCACGCTGATCGCGAACGTGCAGATGGACGCCGATCGCGGCAATCGCCTTATCGCCGAGGGGCTTGCCGATCTCGTGGCGTTCGGCCGGCCCTTCATCGCCAATCCAGACCTCGTCGAGCGCTTGAAGGCTGGTGCGCCGCTGGCCGATGTCGAGTGGGCGACCGTCTATGCCACCGGCCGCGAGGGCTACTCGGACTACCCGACCTTCCAGCCGACAATCGCTTGAAACCCATCTGACACAATCTGAGGAGACCCACCATGTCCAACACGACGCCTGAGCAGAACAAGGCCCTTGTCCTCGAAGCGTTCGACACACTTTTCAACAAGCGCGAGTACGCGGCTGCCGAACGGTTCTGGTCGGACCGCTACATCCAGCACAGCGCTCACATCGCGCCTGGGCGGGAGGGACTCTTCGACCTGATCCGCTCCCTGCCTGAAACGCTACGCTACGAGAACCAGCTCACCGTCGCCGAGGGCGACCACGTGATCCTCCACGGCCGGTTCTCCGGCAGCGGACGGCCCGTCGCGTGGGTTGCGGCCGACATCGTCCGCATCGAGGACGGCAAGCTAGCCGAGCATTGGGACGTGTTGCAGGACGAGGCGACCAAAGCTCAATCCGTCAGCGGCTTGCCGATGTTTGGCGAGAGCTTCCCTGATTGACCCTCGCCGGCATTCGCGCCGGCGCGCTTCGCCAACAGATCTTACCAGGAGAATTGGCATGGGCACACCCCCAGGCTGCGCCGTCGAGACCGAAGCCGCGGTCGGCGACACCGAAACCGGCCGCGACCTCGGCCCCGCATCCAGGGCCGCAGAACACTTTGACCGCGGCGCACTCTACACGTTGGCGCTGGGGACCTTCGCCGTCGGAACGGAGGGGTTCATGATCGCGGCCATCCTGCCGTCGATCGCGACTTCCCTGAACACGAGCATTCAAGCCGCCGGCCAGCTCGTCACGATCTTCGCGTTGACCTATGCCGTCAGTTCGCCGCTGCTGACGGCCCTGACGGGAGCTTGGCCGAGGCGGCGCCTGCTCATCCTATCGCTGGCGGGGTTTGTTCTCGCCAATCTTGTCGCCGCGGCTGCGCCCGGGTTCTGGTCATTGGTTGCGGCGCGCATCCTGCTGGCGTTTACGGCTGGCCTCTACGTACCCAACGCGAACGCCGTCGCGAGTGCTCTGGCGCCGGCCGCCTACCGGGGCCGGGCTCTGGCGATCGTGAATGGCGGGATCACTGTCGCGGTCGCGTTAGGCGTTCCCGCAGGTGCTATCGTCGGTGCGCAATTCGGATGGCGGGCGACCTTCATCGGCGTCGCGGCACTGTCATCCGTTGCGGTGCTGGTTCTAGCGATCCGATTGCCGCGCGAGATCGCCGCGAGCCCGCCGGCGGGCCTGAAAACCAGGCTGGCGGTGATCGCAGCGCCCGGCGTCCTCCCGACTCTGGCAACCACGACGCTTTGGGCGACCGCGGCCTATGCGGTGTATACTTACGTCACCCCGTTTCTCGCTTCTGCGGCGACTTTAGCGCCCGGGGATGTCGGCCTGGTGCTGATGCTGCTGGGGCTCTGCGCCATCGGTGGTGTGTCGCTGGGTGGCTACGCCAATGACCGGTTTGGTACCCGGCGTACTCAGGCGGTGGCCATGCCTCTTTCGGCGATGAGTTTCGCGGGTCTGACGCTGGTGGCCCTTCTCTGGGCCCCACACGCGCTCATGCCGATTCTGGTTCTGGTGGCGCTGTGGGGATTGAGCGCTTGGGGCTTTTTCCCGCCGCAGCAAGCGCGGCTGGTCGGCATCGCTGGGCCCGCTCATACCCCGGTGGCGCTCTCGCTCAACGCCTCGTTCATGTATCTCGGCTTTTCGCTTGGCGCGGCCATGGGATCAGTCATCATCCTGCTGACCTCAGTCGTGTGGATCGGCGCCGCCGGAGCCGTGACTATGGTCTGCGCAATGGCAATGTCCGCCGTCGCGTGGCGCCATAGCCGCAACTGACCCGGCTTGCTGGTCCGCACCTCGTTCCTCTACGCCCGGGCGAAGTCCCGTTTGGTGTCGATGCCGCGTCCCTCCGGGTCCTGACTGTCTGAGCCGCCCCTTACGCCCTGGCTCGCGGTGCGCCCGAGTGCTGCTCGTCCAACCGACAATTCCTGCGCCACTTCGGCGACGCGCCGCCCGAAGAACTCCGCGGTGCGGATGTCCGACGATGGTGGAGCGACGTCGCCGCTCTGGTCCATGTCGGCCTGTCCCGCCATACCGAGCGTGTAGGAGTCGCGGTTGAGGATGTCCTCGTTCGTGTAGGAGCGGTTGTTGCCATAGTTGAGGCCAAGGTTGACCCAATGCATCTGATGCTGGGCGGCAAAGGTCATCAACTGGATCAGCGAGTTCTGCTTGTCGCCGCCCCGTGACGCCCCGTTGGTGAATCCGGCGGCGAGCTTTCCTGCCCAGCGCTTCTCCACATACTGCAGGTTCGAGGTCGCATCCATAAACGCTTTAAATGGCGCGGACAGGCTACCCATGTAGGTAGGCGCCCCCATGATGATCGCGTCGGCACCGTCGAGGAGATCCCAGTTCGTGGGGGCATCCTCTGCCTTGACGAGCACCACCTCGGCATCCTTGACCCCCGCCGCACCGCGCGCGATGGCTTCGGCGAGGCGCGAGGTATGACCGTAGCCGCTGTGATAGACGACGGCGATTTTGACCAAGGAATACATGTCTTTCTCCTGTGTTGAGGTGAGCCGGGCGGCAGGCCTTGATGGCCGGGTTAAGGGACCAGCTTCATCGCCCGTAGCCGATCGAGTTGCAGCCGCAGGCTGTCGTGCGTGTCGATCGCCTCGGCGAAGCCGGCCTGGCGGAGCTTCACCGTGCTGAGCACGACGTCGCGTTCCCAGTTGAGGCAGGCGTCGAGGAAGTCCCATGCGGCGATATGCCGGTATGCTGTCGGGACCAGGCCGTGTCGGGCAACGAGCGTGTCCCACACGCCCTCGAACGGCTTCATCTGGCTTTCGAGGTTCATCGGCTGGGGCTCGCCGACCTCGATCCCGGTGAAATCGGCGACGGTCTTCCATAGCTGTCGCCAGCGGAATTCGTCACCGTTGCTGATGTTGAAGATCTGGTTGCGCGCGCTCTCGGCTCGTAGCGCCCAGAGCGAGGCTCGCCCGAGCATCCCTGCATCCATCGTGGTATGCAGGGCGTCCCAGGTTCCCCAGCTGCCGGGGAAGCGGAGCGGCGCACCCAGTTCCTTGCTGATCGCGGCGAACACCGCGAGGCCGGTGATCAGGTTCATCGACGAGTTGATGCTCGGTCCGAACACCATGTGGGGCCGAAGCACCGACCAGGTGGCACCGTGGCTGAATGCCCATTCGGCAACCATATCCTCCTGCTGGTGATAGAAGATCGGCGCGACTAGGCGTGGATCGCTCTCCTTAGCCGGCGTCTTCATCGAGCCCAAGTGGAAGCCGTACGACTTGGCGCCGCCCATCAGCAGGATATTGCCCATCGGCGCGTCGCGGGCGGCGAGCGCATCCAGCATGTTACGCATGATGATCAAGTTCGCGTCGATCGACCCGATCATGTTTCCGCCGTCAACAAAGGCGGTGAAGGCGAGATCGGTCCGGCCTTGAAGGATGGCAATGGCCGCTGTCGTTGCTTCGGCGTCGAGCAGATCGACGCTGATATTCGCCGGTGCCTGGCGTCCGACGAAGTGATGGGCCGGTGGCGGACGGCGACCCATTGTCGTGATGTGCCACGACGGGTCGGCGAGCGCCGCGTCGGTGATGCCGGTACCGATGACGCCGTATGCACCTGCGATCAGCAGGTTCTGCGCGCCAGTCGGCGCTTGCGCGTGCTCCGTCATTTCGAATGGCTCCTCGTGCCGCAGCGGCATCGGCCGCTGTGGACACTGAGATAGCCCCCGACCTACCGGCGTAAAATCGAGGGTCGAGCCGCAGCACTTATTCCACAAACTCCTAAGTGAACGGGGGCAGGGCCGATCGGCCGCGGCAGCCGCTCAGGCGGACAGCTCGGCCAGATGAGCGGTCAGCGCATCGATGAAAAGCCTCGTTCGGACGGGCAACTGCCTGCCGAACGCATGAACTGCGAACACCTGCATGCGCGGCAATGCGAGCTCGGGGAGCAACTCGACGAGCCGCCCGGCAGCTATATCCTGCGCGACCGTGACGTGGAGCAGGTAGGCGATACCGGCTCCACTCAGGACAGCCTCACGGATGGAGCCGGTGTCGTCGGTGAAGAAGCGGCCCGTCGCTGGCAGGGGCGTGCCGTCGGCCTGAACATACGACCAAGGCCGACCCGCAGCGGTGTAGCGGACGAAGCTATGTCCGCTCAGGTCATCGACCGAACCCGGGAGCCCGGCGCGCGCCAGATAGTTGGGCGATGCCGACAGCGCAAAACGGATGGTGCCGATCTTGCGGCCGACCAGATCGCTGTCGGCCAGAGCGCCCATCCGGATGGCGACATCGAAGCCCTCCCGGATGATGTCGACGTAGCGGTCGGTCACTCCGAGCTCGAGACTGATTTCGGGATAGCGGGCCAGAAAGCCTGCGGACCATGGCGCGATCAGCATCCGTCCGAGTTCCTGAGGAGCGGATACCCGGATCAGGCCGCTGGGCGTTGCAGCGCCTTGGACCACGTCCTCGGCATCCTCGATCGCGCGAAGCAGCGGCGCCACCCGTTCGTAATAGGCCTGCCCCTCCGTTGTCAGGCTCAACGTGCGCGTGGAGCGCTGGATGAGCTTGACGCCCAGCCGGCGCTCAAGTGCTGCGACGCTCTTCGAGATCGCCGACTGGCTCGAACCGACCAGCCGGCTTGCAGCACTGAACGAACCGGACTCGACCGTCCGGACGAATGCCACCAGGCCCGTCGTCTTCTCGAGGATGGAGGTCATCGAGCCCTTTCGGAGGGCAGAGGGAGGGAATGGCTAGAGCTTCGAGCCACCGTCGACGCGGATGGTGTCGCCGGTGATCCAGCGGGCGGCGTCCGAGGCCAGGAAGGCGATGACCTCGCCGATGTCGTCCGGCTGGGCCACGCGCTTGAGCGCCTGCAGGCTCAGCGTGAACTCCCGCCCGGCATCGGTCTTCGCGAAGCTCGACATGTCGGTCTCGACGACGCCGGGAGCGACCGCGTTGACGCGGATGCCACGCTCGCCGAACGCGCTGGCGAAATGCTTGACCAGCGTGTCGACGGCGCCCTTGGTCGCCGCATAGGCCGCCAGCGTGCCGACCGAGGCGTGCGCGGCCAGCGAGGAGAGCAGGACGACGCTGCTGCCCTCACCCAGGATCGGCAGCAATTGCTGCACGAGGAAGAACGGCGCCCGGACGTTGACGGCGAACAGCTTGTCGAACTGTTCGACGGTGGTGTCCTCGATCGTCGCCGACGCCGCGGTACCGGCGTTGGCGACGAGGACGTCGAGCCGGTCGCCGACGATCTTGCGAACCTCAGCTGCCAGGCGATGCGGCGCATCCGGGGCCGCGAGGTCGGCCCCGACAGCGTCGGCCTGGCCGTTGGCGGCGCGGATTAACCGCACGACCTCCTCGGCCTCGGCGGCGGCGCTGCCATAATGAACGACCACCCTGGCGCCTTGCTCGGCGAGCTTGAGCGCGGTGGAACGCCCCATGCCGCGCGAAGCGCCGGTGACGAGGGCGGTCTTACCTGAAAGTGTTGCCATGTTCGTTCTCCTCTGGTTGGGATCGGAGATGCGGACGGGCGGCAGCCCGCCGTTCTGCAGCCGTTGACCCCTATGATTTTGTCGGTCTAGCGCGATGCCTCGATGGCATGGCGGTAAAGGCGGTCCGGGCCAGGCCGCAAAACGCGGCGGTCTTGTCCGAAGCGCGAAGAGAGGGCGCCGGGCCGTCCTACGTCGCGTGCTTGACGTCGATCGAGTCGACGCGGTCAGGGTAGAAGGCCAAGTAGCCGTCGATGCCTGCAACGGCCGCAAAGGCGTCTTCATAAGTCCAGATCGCGTCCGGGCGCCGGTCATCGCCGACGACGACGCTGAAATACGCTGCATCGCCCTTGTAGGGGCAATAGCTTGACGTATCGCTACGTTCCAGTAAGGACATGTCGACATCCGAGCGAGGGATGTAGTGGACTGCCGGATACGCAGCTTCGCGTAGCGTCAGCGCCGACCGAGTGTCCGCGACCGTCTTGCCCGCAACTGTAACGATGACGCGGCCTGAAGTCGGTTCGATAGTGATGGGGTGGTTCGGTCCAGGAGTGAGGATCCGCTTTTCGGTCATGATCATGGTCCCTTAAGGATGAGTATCGACGAGGTAGCTTGCCTGTCCGCGAACAGGTCAGCCGATGAGCTGGAAGCGGCAGTCGATACCGAGTGCCCTATCGGCAAAGGTCGCCTGGTAATTCGGAGAGTTGTACCAGGCGATTGCCGTGCTTCGGTCGGGGAACCGGATGATCGCACCATTGGTGAAGCCCGGCTCACCAGTCAGCACATGCCAGGCACCGCCGGCGATGAACTCTCCTCCAAATTGTTTCAGGACCGGGCCGGCGGCAGCCGAATAGCGATCCTTGGCTTCGGCGTTCTTTACGGTCAGTTCGACGACGACATAGGCACTCATGTTCGATCTCCTACTTGACGTGTGATCGCGCCAGCGGCGCTAGGCGGCGAAGCTGGGGCGTGCGGTGACATCGGCGTACCACCGTTGCGTTGCGGCGCTGGACGCGGGAACCGGCAGGCTGAGAGCCTTGGTCGCGAAATCGACGGTGACGACAGCGGTGATGTCGGCGACGCTGAACCGCTCGCCCGCGACGAACGGCTGTTCGGTCAACCGGGCCTCGAGGTCGGCATAGAAATCGGCGACCCGCCTGCGGCCACGCTCCACCAAAGCGGGGATCTGCTCGTAGCTATGGGGCCCGGCAATGGCGCGATCTTTAAGGCCGGCGGCGTTGTTGCGGACGGTCTCCATGACCGCAGCAAACCCCTCCAGCTCCATCCGGCGCTCCCACATCGTCACCAGCGCCTTCTCCTTGGCCGAGGACCCGAGGAGCGGCGTGGTCGGGTGGGTTTCCTCAAGGTAGCGCAGGATTGCCGGGACTTCGCCGATCGCCGTTCCATCCTCGAGAACGAGCGTGGGGACGACCTGGCGCGGGTTGATACGGGAGTAGGCCTCGGACTTCTGCTCCTTGGCGCCGAGATCGACGGGGACCCGGGTCACGCAGATGCCCTTCTCCGCGAGGAAGACGCGAACGCGCCGGGAGTTGGGCGAGCTGGTGGATTCGTAGAGCTTCAACCGGTCGGATACCATGGCGAGAGACCTTTCGAGAGTTCGGACCACGCGGGCCGGGACCCGGCTTTCGCCGGGCCGCCTTGTTCAGCCGGCTGACTTGCCGCCGTCGACGGTCAGGATGTGACCGGTGACGAAGCTCGCGTCGCTCGACGCGATGTAGAGGATCGCCTGGGCGATCTCGTCCGGCTGGCCGATCCGCTTCTGGGCGTTGAGCGTGGCGAGATAGGCCTTCACGTCCTCGGTGCCGGTGAAGCGGTCGAGCATGCCGGTCTGGATCGGGCCGGGCGCGACCGCGTTGACGCGGATGCCCATGCTGCCGACCTCGAGCGCGACGGACTTGGTCAGCCCCTCGACCGCGTGCTTGCTGGCTGCGTAGATCGAGGCGCCGGCGCCGCCTTCGTGGCCGAAGGTGGACGAGATGTTGACGATGCTGCCACTGCCCTGGGCCTGCATGATGCGCAGCTCGTGCTTCATGCTCAGGATCGTGCCCAGGACGTTGGTGTCGAACGTCGCTGCGTAGGTTTCCGGCGTCTGGTCGACGGCGGGGCCCGGCTGGCCCTCGGTGCCGGCGGCGTTGACTGCGATATCGAGACGGCCGAAGCGGGCGACCGCGGCGTCGACCATCGCGCGGACATCGTCCTCGTGCCGGACGTCGGCGCGGACGAACTCCGCTTCGGCTCCGGCGGCGACGAGCTCTGCCACCAGGGCAGCGCCTGCGTCGGGCTTGCGCCCGGCGGCAACGATTTTTGCACCCTTGCGGGCGTAGGCGAGGGCGGTGGCCCGGGCGATACCGGTGAGCGCTCCGGTGATCAAAACGACTGGCGTATTCATCGTGACATCCTTTCCAAAATAGAAGCAGGACATGCTTTCTGCGTCTGGTTGCAATCGCCAGTTCCGGCGAAGGCTCCGTAGCACCTGGGCTGTGTCTGCTTCCGTGAAAGAAGAATTAGAGATTGCGATGCGCCGCGAAAAAGACTTTGTTGGTGGGAAGGCATACCCGGTAGGCATGACAATGGACTTGCGTCACCTTCGCTACTTCGTGGCCGTTGCCGAGGAGGGCAGCCTCACCGTCGCGGCGGAGAAGCGGCTGCACACCGCGCAGCCGTCACTCAGTCGCCAGATGCGCGACCTTGAGATCGAACTCGGATGCGACCTGATGACGCGCGGCGTGAAAGGCATCGAGGTCACCGCTGCCGGGGCAGTTTTCCTCGACCATGCGCGCGGCATCCTGCTGCAGGTGGAGGCCGCGATCGCGGCAACCCGGCGCGCCGCGACGCCCGCCAAGGCTACCTTCGTGATCGGGTTTCTGACCGGCTACGAGTTCGACTGGCTCTCGGCGGTCATGCGAATCATGCGGGACGCGTTGCCGACGACCGAGATCGTGATCCACAGCCTGTCTTCCCTGGACCTTGCTGACGGTCTGACCCGCGGCAAGATCGACCTGGCCTTCATGCGACACGAGAAGAATGCGCCGGGTGTGGTGTTCACGCGCCTGGCCGACGAACCGCTGATCGCACTGCTCCCCAGCGACCACCCCCTGGCGAGCAAGGACGCCATCGCGCCGGCCGATATCGAGGGCATGCCGCTGATCGGCGTGCCGCACGACAAATCCCCGGCCCTGCGGGCGGTCACCGATGCCTATGGGGCGAAGCTCGGCATCGATCTCACGCCCGACCACTATGTCGACAATCTGTCGATGGCGATGACGCTGGTCGCCTCGGCCGGCGGTGTTGCTCTGATGCCGCTCTACGCGCGCAATCTCTTGCCGGCGACCGTCACCAGCAAGCCACTGACCGGGGTGGCCCCGGTCATCGACCTATCGTTGGGTTACAGCGAGGCAAACTCATCGCCGATCCTGAAGACGATCGTTGCCCGGATCGGCGAGCTGAAGTTCCGCAGCGCCTGAACCGGCTCATCCCTGCCCGTAGCGTGCGAAATCAGTGTAGTGACGCTCATCGCCATCCCAGAACGCCTCGCGTACATAGGGTGTGAGCGGCAGGTCCTGCCGGAAGCGGTGGGGCAGGTCAGGGTTGGAGGTGAAGTAGCGGCCGAACGCGACCGTATCGGAGTCCCCCCGGCGCAGGATCGCCTCGGCGCCCGCGCGATCGAAGCCGCCGGCCGAAATGATCGGACCCTTGAACATCCGCCGGAGGAACGCTGACGCAATCGGAGGCTGGCCTTCCGCGATCGTCTCCACGCCGCTAACCCGCGGCTCGATAATGTGGAGGTAGGCGAGCCCGTATTGACTTAACCGCTGGGCGAAGCGGCCGAACGTCGTCTCCGGGTCGCTGTCCGAGATCGCGCCCCAGGTGCCACTCGGCGAGACGCGCACCCCGACGCGATCGGCGCCGAACACGGAGATCAAGGCCTCGGTCAGCTCGGTGCCGAACCGCATCCGGTTCTCGATGGAGCCGCCATAGGCGTCAGTGCGCCGATTGGTGCCGTCCTGCAGGAACGTGTCCGCAAGGTAGCCATTGGCGTTGTGCAACTCGATCCCGTCGAACCCGGCATCCCGTGCCCGAGCGGCCCCTTGGCGAAAACTCTCCACGAGCCCCGCGATCTCGCCGAGTTCGAGCGCCCGGTGCGGCGACACCGGGACCCACCCGTTCTGCGTGAAAGCCTGGCCTTGGAACGGCACCACGGAGGGCGCAACCGGCAGCTTGCCATCGCTCAGGTCGATATGGCTTTGTCGCCCATCATGGGCGATTTGCATTACGATCAGCCCGCCTTTCGCATGAACAGCGTCCGTGATCCGCCTCCAGCCCTCGACATGCGCGTCCGTGTAGATGCCGGGGGCGCCCAAATAGCCGCGGCTGTCATGGGAAGGGTGCGCCGACTCCGTGATGATGAGACCGCCCGCTGATGCGCGCTGGTGGTAATACTCCACCATCATCGGGCTGGGCGTCTCGTCGGTCAGGGCGCGCAGCCGGGTCGTTGGCGCGTGAACGACACGATGACCCAAGGCGAGCGCGCCCAAACGCGCCGGCGTGAACAGGAGGGTTACCTCGCGTCCGGAGGAATCGCCGGTCTCACGTGAGATGTCGGCGATGATGGCGGTCTTGTCTGAAACGGTCGTCATGGGAGGCATCCAGGAGTTGGTTGTCACCGAACGTCAGGCGTCGAGGAACAGCGTCGCGTGTGCAACGAACAGCTCCGGATATTGATAGAACGAGCCGTGATTGGCATCCGGATAGATGATTAGCTGCGCGTTCGGCAGTTTCTGCTGGAGGACGTAGGAATTGATCGTTGGGATGATGACGTCGTTACTCCCCTGGACGATCAGCGTGGGCAGGCGGAGTTCAGCAAGCTGGCCCTGCGCACTTTCCCCACCGGCGATATAGGCACCGACTGCTTCCAGCTGCCGCCCAGCGGCGGTGTCGCTCACTTCAACGTCCCGGTCTGTCCGCTTGAGCTTGCGCTCCAGAAAAGCGAGACCGGCCGCGCGGCTCGTTGCCGAAGGAGAAAAGTGCACCGCCAGCCACAGATGTTCGGGCGGGTCGTAGGTGCCGGCGAAAATCTCGCCCGACCGGCTGGTAGACATGTCCGCGCCACGCGGCCCGGTGCCCACCAGGATCAGCTTGCGCACGAGGTCAGGAGCCTGCAGCGCGATTTCCTGCGCGACCATGCCGCCGATCGAAAAGCCGAGCACGTCGACTTTGGAAAGACCAAGAGCACGAATGAAGGCGATCGCATTGGCGCCCATCTCCTGGAAGCTAGTCGGCACTTCGCCGGAGCTTGCAGCAACGCCAGCATTATCGAATAGGATGACCTCACGGGTCAGACCCAACCCGTCCGTTACGGCCGGATCCCAGTAATCGAGTGAGCCCCTGAAATGCTGGTTGAAGACGATCGGGACACCGCCAGCCTTGCCGAAACGACGGTAAGCAAAGCGGACGCCTTTCGCCTCAACAAATTGGGTAGGTGCATCCTGATGATTAGCAGTCATTTTCTTCTGTCCTGTTTGACGTGGAAGTCCATGCGGCCATTCACATCAGCGATAGCGTTATGCGGATACGTCTTCGGAGCCGGTGAGTGTCCCTTGCACAACGAACTAAGCACGAGGCGTGACTGAGAAAACGACTTTCTAGGTCATACCTCATGCTTACGAGGTATGGATTGCGACGATGGCTTGTAGCAGGGACGCATCTAACGCCGATGGAGGAGCGATACAGACGGCTTGGAGCCGGACGTCGGTGCTGACGTTCTTCGTCTCAACGGAGCAGGGTGGTCAGGGACGGAACTCCCAGCTTCGAGGAACTCGCAACGATCACCCTGTTCGCGCAACGTCGGTGGAAGACTAAGCATCGGCGATCATGATCGTGCGCCAGGTTCAACATCGGCGATCGCCGGGGTTGCGTCCGCTATCGAGGAGCTGCTTAGCGCGGCTGAAGGTCGGGTATTGGCGCTTTGCAGCCATAGCCCGGTTCTGCGTGGCCAATCCCCCACCCAAGCGTGATGCACAAGAAACTGATCGCAGCCGCGGCGTCAGTTCCTTGCGTATGTCTTTCTATCCCAGGCCCCCACTCCCCCATCAGGCTTGTTGCCTTCGCCTAGTTCCGCCTCTCTCTAATCAACCCCGTTGATCCATCCGCCTCCGCGTGAGGCGATTTCGCGGGGTTCGTTGTGTCGGCAGTCTCGTTTCGGTCCGAAGCCTTCGCCCGTGGCGCGCGCATGCTGCGCACCGCGCTCGGGCCATCGATCGCGGGATACCTGGAAGACCCCAGCATCGTCGAAGTGATGCTCAACCCCGACGGCCGACTTTGGATCGACCGGCTATCGGGTGGTCTTGAGGACACGGGTTGCCGGGTGACTCCCGCCGACGCCGAACGCATCGTGCGTCTGGTCGCCCACCACGTCGGCGTCGAAGTCCACGCGGGTTCGCCCCGCGTTTCCGCCGAACTGCCGGAAAGCGGGGAGCGGTTCGAGGGGCTGGTGCCGCCGGTGGTGACCGCGCCCTGTTTTGCCATCCGCCGCCCGGCTGTCGCGGTGTTCACGCTCGGCGATTACGTCGATGCCGGCATCATGTCGGGCAGCCAGGCCGAGTTGCTGCGGATCGCGGTTGCCGCGCGCAAGAACATCCTCGTCGCCGGGGGCACCTCCACCGGTAAGACCACCCTGGTCAATGCACTGCTCGCCGAAGTCGCCAAGACCGGCGACCGGGTCGTGCTGATCGAGGATACGCGCGAGCTGCAATGCGCGGCGCCGAACCTCGTTTCGCTCCGCACCAAGGAAGGTGCTGCCTCGCTCTCCGATCTCGTCCGCTCCTCGCTGCGGCTGCGGCCCGACCGCATTCCGATTGGCGAAGTGCGCGGCGCGGAGGCGCTCGATCTCCTCAAAGCCTGGGGCACCGGCCATCCCGGCGGCGTCGGCACGCTGCACGCGGGCTCCGCCGTCGGCGCGCTGCGCCGGCTGGAGCAGCTCATCCAGGAAGCCGTCGTCACCGTGCCCCGCGCCCTGATCGCCGAGACCATCGACGTGATCGCGGTGCTGTCCGGGCGGGGCGCGGCCCGCCGTCTCACCGAACTCGCCGCCGTCGGGGACCTCGGTCCGGACGGCGATTACGTCCTCACCCCAGCAGGAGAATCATGATGCTCAATCGTCTTCGTGATCGTTTGGCGACGGCATCCGCCTTCGCCTTCTTCGTTCTGGCAACCGCGCCGGCCTATGCCGCCGGCTCCAACATGCCGTGGGAACAGCCGCTGACGCAGATCCTGGATTCGATCCAGGGGCCGGTCGCCAAGGTTGTCTCCGTCATCGTCATCATCACCACCGGACTGACGCTGGCCTTCGGCGAAACATCGGGTGGCTTCCGCCGGCTGATCCAGATCGTCTTCGGCCTCAGCATCGCCTTTGCGGCATCAAGCTTCTTCCTGACCTTCTTCCAATTCGGCGGCGGGGCGCTGGTCTGATGGATCAAGCCGAACCGATCCCCGGGTTCTACGCGCCCGATCCATCGCGCGCTCACCGAGCCGATCCTGCTGGGCGGCGCGCCGCGCGCCGTGGCGATCCTCAACGGCACGCTCGCCGCCGCCGTGGGCTTAGGATTGCGGCTTTGGATCGTCGGCGGGGCCATCTGGCTGATCGGCCATCTCGCCGCCGTCTGGGCCGCCAAGCGCGACCCAGCCTTCGTCGATGTCGTGCGCCGGCACCTGCGCTACCCGCAACATCTGGTGGCGTGAGGCAGCGCGATGATGAACCTCGCCGAATACCGCCACCGCAGCCAGAGCCTGGCCGACTTCCTGCCCTGGGCGGCGCTGGTCGAGAAGGGCGTCATCCTCAACAAGGACGGCTCCTTCCAGCGCACCGCGCGGTTCCGCGGGCCGGACCTGGACTCCGCGACGCCCGCCGAACTGGTCGCGATCACCGGCCGCCTCAACAACGCGCTGCGCCGCCTCGGCTCGGGCTGGGCGATCTTCATCGAGGCACAGCGCCTGCCGGCCAACCGCTACCCCGAAAGCGAATTCCCGGACGCGGCCTCGCGCCTGGTCGATGCCGAGCGCCGGGCGCAGTTCGAGGAAGAAGGCGCCCATTTCGAGAGCCGGTATTTCCTGACGCTGGTCTGGCTGCCGCCGGCGGAGGACGCCGCCCGCGCCGAGGCCTGGCTCTATGAAGGCCGCGCCCGCGACGGCGCCGATTGGCGCGCCGCGCTGGCGGGCTTCATCGATCGCACGGACCGCGTGCTGGCGCTGATCGAGGGCTTCATGCCCGAGGCCGAGTGGCTCGATGACCCGGAAACGCTGACCTACCTGCATTCCTGCATCTCGACCCGCCGCCAGCGCGTGCGCGTTCCCGAAACCCCGATGCACCTGGACGCCATCCTGATGGACGAGGAGCTGACCGGCGGCCTCGAACCGCAGCTCGGCAGCGCGCATCTGCGCACGCTCACCATCATGGGTTTCCCATCGCGCACGTGGCCGGGTCTGCTGGACGATCTGAACCGGCTCGCCTTCCCCTATCGCTGGTCCACCCGCGCGATCTGCATGGACAAGACCGACGCCACCAAGGTGCTCGGCCGCATCCGCCGCCAATGGTTCGCCAAGCGCAAATCGATCATGGCGATCCTGAAGGAGGTGATGACCAACGAGGCGTCGGTCCTGATGGACAGCGACGCCGCGAACAAGGCGCTCGACGCCGATCAGGCCTTGCAGGAACTCGGCTCAGATCTGGTCGGCCAGGCCTATGTCACGGCCACGATCACCGTCTGGGATGCCGATCCTCGCGTCGCGGAGGAACGCCAGCGCCTGGTCGAGAAGACCATCCAGGGCCGCGACTTCACCTGCATGCGCGAGACGGTGAACGCGATCGAAGCGTGGCTCGGCTCTTTGCCCGGCCACGTCTACGCCAATGTCCGCCAGCCCCCAGTCTCGACACTCAACCTCGCCCACATGATGCCGTTCTCGGCCGTGTGGGCCGGGCCGGAACGGGATCAGCATTTTGGTGGGCCGCCGCTGTTCTTCGCGCGAACGGAAGGCTCCACGCCGTTTCGGTTCTCGCTGCATGTCGGCGATGTCGGCCACACGCTGATCGTAGGACCGACCGGCGCCGGCAAGAGCGTGCTGCTGGCGCTGATGGCGCTCCAGTTCCGCCGCTATCCTGGCGCACAGATATTCGCCTTCGATTTCGGCGGCTCGATCCGCGCTGCCGCATTGTCGATGGGCGGCGACTGGCATGACCTTGGCGGCGCGTTGGCCGACGACATCACCGAACCCGTCGCCCTCCAGCCGCTATCGCGGATCGACGATGCCGGGGACCGCGCCTGGGCGGCAGATTGGGTCGCGGCCCTGCTGGCGCGTGAGTCGGTCACGGTAACCCCGGAACTGAAGGAGCATTTATGGTCCGCGCTGACTTCGCTTGCGTCCGCGCCGGTGGCGGAACGGACGATCACGGGCCTCTCCGTCCTGTTGCAGTCCAATGCGCTGAAGCAGGCGTTGCAGCCCTATACGCTGAACGGACCTTGGGGGCGGCTACTCGATGCCGAGACCGAGCGTCTTGGCGAGGCGGATGTTCAGGCATTCGAGACCGAAGGCCTGATCGGCGCGGGTGCCGCGCCCGCCGTGCTGTCTTACCTGTTCCACCGTATCGAAGATCGTTTCGATGGCCGGCCCACGCTGCTGATCATCGACGAAGGCTGGCTCGCGCTCGACGACAAAGGCTTCGCCGGCCAGTTGCGCGAATGGCTGAAGACGCTGCGGAAGAAGAACGCGAGCGTCATCTTCGCGACGCAGTCACTGGCGGATATCGACGGCAGCGCCATCGCGCCCGCGATTATCGAAAGCTGCCCAACGCGGCTGTTCCTGCCGAATGAACGGGCGCTCGAACCGCAGATCGCGACGATCTATCGCCGCTTTGGACTGAACGATCGGCAGATCGAGATCCTCAGCCGCTCGACACCCAAGCGCGACTATTACTGCCAGTCTCGGCGCGGCAATCGCTTGTTCGAGCTGGGCCTTTCCGAGGTGGCACTCGCCTTCACCGCCGCCTCCTCGAAAACCGATCAGGCCGCCATCGCAACGCTGATGACAGAGACAGGAAAATCCGGTTTCGCCGCCGCGTGGCTGCGCTCCAAAGGGCTGCATTGGGCGGCCGATATGCTCAACCAAAATTCGGAGGTGCGGTTATGAGCGGCTATCGTTTTCGCGGCGCGCTCGCCGCTGGCGTTGCCATGCTCACGCTCGCCACGGCGAGTGGCCCGGCGCGGGCGCAATGGATCGTCTATGATCCGACCAATTTTTCCCAGAATGTGCTGACTGCTGCTCGCGAATTGCAGCAGGTCAATCAGAACATCCAAAGCCTGGAAAACCAGGCCACCATGCTGATCAACCAGGCCAAGAACCTGGCGAGCCTACCGTATTCGTCGCTGGCCCAGCTCGAAGCGTCGATCCAGCGCACTGAACAACTGCTCATGCAGGCGCAGAATATCACTTACAGCGTCACGACAATCGACCAGGCATTCACCCAGGTCTATCCGCAGAGCTATTCGGGATCGACGTCCAGTACACAACTCCTGGCCGACGCGCAGACGCGCTGGCAGAACGCGCGCGCTGGCTATCAGGATTCGATGAACGTCCAGGCGGGCGTGGTGCAGAATCTCCAGAACGCGCAGACGCAGATCAACGCACTGGTATCCTCCAGCCAGTCGGCAAGCGGGGCGCTCCAGGCGGCGCAGTCTGGCAACCAGATCATGGGCCTCGCGGCGCAGCAGCTCGCCGATCTCACCGGTGTCATCGCCGCCATGGCGCGCGCCCAAAGCCTCGACAATGCCGGACGGCTGGAGAGTGAGGCGCAGGGCCAACAGCAGATGCAGAACTTCCTGAATTACGGCGCCGGCTATCAGCCCGGCAATGCGCAGATGTTCCACTGATGCGCGGCCGGCTTCTTGATCTTCCAGCGATCGGCCGTGCGGCGGGATGCCTGCTGGTTGCCGCGGCGATTATCGCGGCGGCCGTGCAGTTTCATCGCAATGGCGCGCCAAGGCCTTTGCCAACATCTTCGGCGGCATCTCGTCCTGATTCATTGGCGGCGGCAATGGCACGTTGCCAGGCGCTCGGCATGGCGGCGGAGGACGACGCAGCCTGCCAGGCGGCGTGGGCCGAAAACCGCCGCCGCTTCTTCAATGATTCGCCGGCGCCGGAGGCTCGGTAACCGCGATGGGCGGCACCGGCGTCATCGACGGGTTCCTCGGGACCTTCACGCAATATATCGATTCCGGCTTCGGCCTGGTGCAGGGCGATGTGCGCTGGCTCGCCGGCGTGCTGATCGGCATCGACATCACCCTCGCGGGCCTGTTCTGGGCGCTGGCGCCAGATGAGGACGTGCTCGCCCGGCTGATCAAGAAGACGCTCTATATCGGCGTCTTCGCCTTCATCATCGGCAACTACAACAATCTCGCCCAGATCATCTATAATTCCTTTTCTGGACTCGGCATCGAGGCGGGCGGGGGCACGATGAACGCCTCGCAGCTCCTACAGCCGGGCAAGCTCGCGCAGGTCGGCATCGAAGCCGGCAAGCCGATCCTGACCTCGATCTCGGGGATGATGGGTTTCACCAGCGTCTTCGCGAATTTGGTGCAGATCATCATCCTGCTTGTTGCCTGGATGATCGTCGTCATCAGCTTCTTCATCATGGCGATCCAGCTCTTCGTCAGCCTGATCGAATTCAAGCTGACCACGCTCGCCGGGTTCGTGCTGGTGCCGTTCGGCCTGTTCGGGCGCACAGCCTTCCTCGCCGAGAAGGTGCTCGGCAACGTTGTTTCGTCCGGCGTGAAAATTCTCGTGCTGGCGGTGATCGTCGGCATCGGTTCGACGATCTTCGGCCAGTTCACCAACGGCTTCAACAATCCGCCGACAATCTCCGACGCGTTGACGCTGATCCTGGCCTCCCTGGCGCTCCTCGGCCTGTCGATCTACGGCCCAGGCATCGCCAACGGCCTGATCGCTGGCGGCCCACAGCTTGGCGCGGGCGCTGCTGTCGGCACCGGCCTCGCCGTGGCGGGCTTCGGCACTGCGGGCGCCGGGCTCATGGCCGGTGGCGCCGGTGCCATAGGTGCTGTTGGCAGCGCCGTTGGGGGCGCCGCGCGCGGCGGCGCATCGATCGCGGGTGCAGCCACCACGGCTTACCGCGCCGGCGGCATGTCCGGCGTCGCCGAAGCCGCCGGCTCCGCCGCGATGAGCCCGTTGCGGCGTGCCGCCGCCAGCATGCGCGAAAGCTTCGCCGCTGGCGGCAGGGCCGTGACGGGAGGAGGGTCGGGGGGTGGCGCTTCTCCCGGTGGTTCGAGCCAAGGCGAAGCGGCTGGGCCGCCCGCCTGGGCGCGCCGGATGCAGCGCAATCAATCCATCAGCCGCGGCGCCAACGCCGCCCATCAGGCGATCCGCTCCGGCGACCATCCGTCGAGTGGCAGCGGCATCGACCTGTCCGAAGGGGAGTGATCCATGTTCCGAAGGCCCATCGTCAGATACGGCAAGACGCCGGAACCCGAGACGCCGTATCAGCGCGCCGGCCAGGTCTGGGACGACCGTATTGGCTCCGCCCGCGTGCAGGCGAAGAACTGGCGGTTCGCCTTCTTTGGCATGCTGGCCCTGAGCGGCGGCCTCGCCGGTGGCCTGGTCTGGCAATCGGCGCGTGGCACCATCACGCCCTGGGTGGTGCAGGTCGATAAGCTCGGCCAGGCCCAGGCGGTCTCGCCGGCGACCGCCGATTATCAGCCGACCGATCCGCAGATCGCCTGGCATCTGGCCCGCTTCGTCCAGGAGGTGCGCAGCATTCCCGCCGATCCCGTGGTGCTGCGGCAGGACTGGCTCGACGCCTACAACTACGTCACCGACAAGGGCGCGCTGGCGCTGAACGATTACGCACGGACCAGCGATCCCTTCTCGAAGGTCGGCAAAACGCAAATTGCCGTCGAGGTCTCCAGCGTGATCCGCGCCTCGGCGGACAGCTTCCGCGTCGCCTGGACCGAGCGGCGCTACGTCGATGACGCGCTGGCCGCCACCGAACGCTGGAGCGCCATCCTCACCATCGTGGTGCAGCCGCCGACCGACGCCGATCGGCTGAAGAAGAACCCGCTCGGCGTCTACGTCCATGCCCTCAACTGGTCAAAGGAACTCGGCTGATGCGTGCAGCGCCCCTCGCAATCCTTCTGCTTGCCGGCACGTCACTCGGCGCCTGTTCCACCTGGAAGCCACCGGAGATCAAATACGACGACACGCCGAAGCAGGCGGTGCTGGCGCCCGACCCGCCGAAACCGGTGGAGATCGTCCAGCTGGCGCAGCCTCTGCCGCTGCCGGGCCAGCTCAAGCCGATCCCCGGCGCTCGCACCGCGCCCGCTGAAGCTGCCGATCCGCGCGTCCGCGTGGATCAGGCCAATGGTGCCGCTCGCGTGCAGCCGACGCGGGCCGGCTACATCAATGCCGTCCAGGTCTATCCGTTCTCGGATGGCGCGCTCTATCAGCTCTACGCTGCCCCCGGTGAAATCACCGACATCGCGCTGGAAGCCGGGGAGCAGCTCGTTGGCACCGGCCCTGTCGCCGCTGGTGACACGGTGCGCTGGATCATCGGCGACACCGAGAGCGGGTCAGGCGCCACCAAGCGGGTGCACATCCTGGTCAAGCCAACCCGGCCGGATCTTGTCACCAACCTAGTGATCAACACCGATCGCCGGACCTATCACCTCGAACTACGCTCGGCCGAGAAAACCTACATGGCGTCTGTGTCCTGGGCCTACCCGCAGGATCAGCTCATCGCGCTGCGCCGGCAGAACGCCGCCGCCGATCAGGCAGCGCCCATCGCGTCCGGCGTCGATGTCGGCGCGCTCAATTTCCGCTACCGGATCGAGGGCGACGATCCGGCCTGGCGACCGCTGCGCGCCTTCGATGACGGGCGACAGGTGTTTATCGAATTCCCATCCGGCATCGGCCAGGGCGAGATGCCGCCGCTTTGGGTGATCGGCGCGGAGGGCGGCGCCGAACTGGTGAACTATCGGGTGCGCGGCAACCACATGATCATCGACCGGCTATTTGCGGCGGCCGAGCTGCGGCTCGGTGGCGAGCATCAGCAGAAGGTCCGGATCGTCCGTACCGACGGGAGGCCGCAATCGTGACGGACGGCGCCAACGACGCCCCTAGTGAGAATCGTCCCGCGCTGGAAATGCGCCTGCGCCCAAGCCGCGCCCCAGTAACGAGGCTGTCTCGCAAGGTGCTGCTGGGCCTGGGCACGGTGGCTGCCGTCGGCATCGGCGGGGCGCTGTTCTTCGCGTTGCGGCCACAGCATCAGTCCAGCGGGTCAGAACTCTACAACACGAGCAACCGGACGACGCCGGATGGGCTGGCCAATCTCCCGCGCGACTACACCGGCCTGCCGCACAACGCGCCTCAACTCGGGCCGCCGCTGCCCGGCGACCTGGGGCGACCCATGGTGAATGCGGGCACGGCCGCACCGGGGATGCCCCAGCCCGCCGCAGGGCCGAGCCCCGAGCAGCAGCGTATCGCGCAGGAGCAGGAGGCCGCGCGAACCAGCCATCTGTTCGCGACGACCAACGCCGGTCAAACCGTTTCCGCCGTCATTCCGGCGGCGGCGGCACTGCCCGGCGCCGTGGTCAACGCTGCGGGATCGCCGGGCTTGACTTCCCAAGACCACAAGCTCGCGTTCCTGAACGGCGACGTCAATCGGCGGACGGTCAGCCCGGATCGCGTCGAGGCGCCGGCCAGCACCAATATCCTCCAGGCCGGCGCGGTCATCGCGGCGTCGCTGCTGACCGGGCTGCGTTCCGATCTGCCCGGCCAAGTGAGCGCGCAGGTCACCGAGAACGTCTATGACAGCCCGACCGGCCGCATTCTGCTGATCCCGCAGGGTGCCCGCCTTGTTGGCCAATACGATGCCCAGGTGGCCTTCGGCCAGTCCCGGGCGCTGCTGGTCTGGAACCGCCTGATCATGCCGAACGGCCGATCTATCGTTCTGGAGCGCCAGCCCGGAGCCGACCCGGAGGGCTATGCCGGCCTGGAAGACCAGGTCGACAACCACTGGGGCGTGCTGTTCAAGGCGGCGATCCTCTCGACCCTGCTCAGCGTCGGTTCCGAGGCCGGCACCAGCGACAATGAGAACTCCCTTGTCCAGGCCATCCGCCAGGGCGCCTCGCAGAGCTTCAGCCAGGTCGGCGAGCAGGTGGTCGGCCGATCATTGAACGTGCAGCCGACCATCACCATTCGGCCGGGCTTTCCAGTGCGGGTGCTGGTGACCCACGACCTCGTTCTCGAACCCTATCGGAGCTGAGAGGCGACCATGGCCAAGTTGAAGCTCAGCGCCATCGACGATGACAAGCCGGTGAAGCTCACCGTCGAACTGCCAGCAGCCATTCATCGCGATCTCGTCGCCTACGGCCAGGTGCTGGCGCGTGAGACCGGTCAGGGCGCACCCGAGCCGGCGAAGCTGATCGCCCCGATGATCGCCCGCTTCATGGCGACGGATCGAGCCTTCGCGAAGCTCCGGCGGCCGGCGCCGGCGTCAGACAAGGCGCCGTGAACGGGTCTCGTCGCGCATGTAGGCGACGAAACGGCCGACGGCCGCGTCCTCCAGCTCGGGGCGCCATACCAACTCGATCTGCAAGCGTGCGTTCGTCTCGGCGATCGGGCGGAATACCACGCCGGGCAAGCTAACCGCGGCCTGGCTCTCGGTCGCCAGCGTGACGCCGAATCCCGCGGCGACGAGCGCGAAGACGCTCTGCTTGCTCGCGGCGTGCGCCGAGAACCGGACGCTCTGGCCCAGCAGCGACGCATAGAGTTCCCGCGTTGCCTGGCTCTCGTCCCATTCCTGAATCAGGAGATCCTCGTCCCGGAGATCGGCCCAATCGACGGACTTGCGCGCGGCCAGGGGGTGACCGTGCGGCACTGCCGCGACGAGGCGTTCGACATAGAGCGGCATGCTTGCCGCGCTGCCACAAGGCGTGAAGCTGGTGATCAATCCGACATCCAGCCGGCGGAGTTCCAACGCTTTGGCCATGGCCGGCTCGGTCATCTCGGCGATGGTCAGCGCGACATTGGGGTGCAGCTCCCGCCAGCCCGCCAGCAGGCTGACCAGTGGCTCGCCGACCGGTGGCAGCCGCACGCCGAGCCGGACCGCGCCGATATGGCCTGATCCCGTCTCGCCAGCCGCCCGGACCACGGCGTCGAATTCAGCCAAGGTACGGTTCACATGCCCCATCAACGACTGGCCGCCCGCCGTGAGATGCACGCCGCTCTTCGCCCGCTCGAACAGGGCAAATCCCAACTCGTCTTCGAGCCTCCCAATACGACGGCTGATCGTCGAGGTATCGAGGCCGAGCGACTTGGCGGCCCGGCCGAAATTGCCGGCGTTTGCAGCCGCGGCGAGATATCTCAGGTCGACGATGTCCATCATCAGCGCGCTCCCTGGGCTGGGGATCCAGCCGCTGGGCGCCAGCGATCCGAGGGATTTCTAGCTGGAGCAGGTCGGAAACGGTGAGCGGATAAGCCTCGATCTGTGCCAAACATGTGACGACCCTTTCGTTCGGTCGCCCGGCTCAGTCAGTTGCAGTGTTCGCGTGCCCGCTGTCCCCCGTGGCCGGCCTCCTGCGCGAACCGCACCTCTTGCCGGTGCAACCTATTCGCCAGTGGCATCGTCGCAGCGCGACGCCGTCCACCATCCAAGCCCCGGATGTCGGAACGGGGGGCGCTTCTGTCAAGAATGTTGATGCGGGAATGCCCCTGGAGGGTCTCTGTCCCAGGTAGCTACCGTTGAGACTGGCTCAGTGGCGAACCTTTGATGCTTTCAGTTGTCAAATTCGATAGCCCCAGCAAAAAGTACCGACATTTAGCGTAAGAACTCCTCCAAACGGGCCTTTCTTATCTCCCAATCGGGCATAACCATGCTCAACAGATTTTGCCACTCTTTGCCATGGTGCGGAAAAAACGCGTGCGCAAGCTCGTGACAAATAACGTAGTCGATCAACATCGGACTTGCGCGCACCAGATCCGAATTCAACACTATTCTTCCGTTGGAAGTATAACTGCCCCACCGCTTCGACATACTTCGGACGATAAGTGCAGGCCTTCGCAGGCCTTTCCGAACGAAAGGGGGAGCATTCTCGTCGAGCCGTTCACGAAACACCTTGCACGCTGTTATGGCATAAAATGACGTTAGCAGTCTGCGGCAGTGAGCTTGATCATCTAGCCGGCGCACCAGTACCTTTAGCCGAGAACCTTCAATCTGCACTTGAGGATCATCACCTTCCTCAATCGAAAGCCGATACTGTTTTCCGAGCAGAAGGTGAGTTTCGCCGGATATAAAATGGCGCTCTGGCGTCACTGACGGGCGGCTGGCGACCCGGTCAATTTCTCGGAAAATCCATTCGCCTTTTTTCTTAACGCGATCCTGGACCGCGCCAAGGCCCTCGCCGGAAGGCGCGAACACGAAGACGTCGCCCGACGGACGAACCTCGATGCGCAACACGCGCCGGTTCGTTCTCTGTAGAGTCGCAAGCGTTCGCCGCTGTCCCCATCCGACCTCGATTTGTTCCGAACCGGGAGAATTTGGTTCGTATGACATCACTGGGCCAGTCGCACTCTTGCAGACGCAAGGACATCATCGACAACGGCGTCAAGAACGGATGGGTCAATCAAGAGCTCCCGGCGACCCAGCAGGTCCTCAAAGAAAAAGTCGTCAATGTCGTTCCTGATAAGGTTCTCAATGTCTCGATCATGCTGCCAGCCCACTTTGCACCGAGACTGAACAATGCCACTGACCTTAAGGGCTATGTCTGCGGCGAGTTCAGTATCAGCAATTCCCGCCTTCTCAAGATTGCGCCGTGCAAGTCCCCAGAATGCTTGGGCATGGCTATCGTCGCGGAGGCGTGTAGGCGTCGGGTCTGTGTCGTCTCGGCGCTGCTGCACCTTCTCGCGCAATTCGCGGACCTTCGAGAGGTAGGCCATCTCGCTAATCCGTCCCTTATGGAAATCCGCTATGGTGTCGCGGATGAGTTTCGAGAACTTTTCGAAGAATATTGGGTCTTCATCCCATTTTTCTTCGATTGACTTGGTTAGTTGGTGTGCGATCGTATCCGCAATCGAGGCTTCACTTTCAGACTTTTCTTCCCGCCGGGCTTCTATCGCGATGTCGTCAAAAATATTCAGAGGTTCTACCAATCGTACAACATCCCGGGCCACGACGTGACGATCGAGCAGTTGACGGATGCGCTTTTCAAAGTCTCGCCAATCGACCCTCTCTGCATAGCGCAGACTCACCGACGCGCGAAGCGAAGTGAAGCGGCCTAAATCATCCTTCCAACGCTTGAGCAGCTCCGGCTTCGTACTTTCTATAAAGCTCGGAGACGCGAGGGCAACAGTGAAGGCGCGAGTGAAATCCGCGAGACGGCGATAGAATTCTGCGCGCACTTCTTCATCAGCGAGGAGGCGCGCATAGGCTTCCGCATCGAACGTGTTTGAGACCGACTTAAACACGTCCAAGAGCGCGGCATGCGCGCCGGGCACCTTGTCTGCCTCATCACGGATTGCCGTGACACTGCGCGCGATGTCCTCCTCGCTAAACCCTTGGAGCGCGTCGTAGCTCGCGAGGGCGGCGCCGAGATTCTTCAGCACGCCTGTGTAGTCGATAATGAAACCGAACGGCTTGTCCGGTGCTCCTTCTTCGTCGAAGACACGGTTTACGCGGGCGATGGCCTGCAGCAGCCCATGCTCCTTGAGCCTCCGAGCAACGTATAGAACCGTGTTTCGGGGTGCATCGAAGCCAGTCAGAAGTTTGTCCACAACAATGATGATATCAGGCTCGCCGGGTCCCTTGAACTGCTCAACGATGGTCTTGTTGTAAGCATCCTCCCCGCCATAGCGAGCCATCATCTTTCGCCAGAATGCACGGACGACATCGTCGTCGGACTCGTCGACTTCGTCTTCGCTCTCCCGCATCTCCGGGGCAGATATGATAACCTCCGCCGTTACCATGCCGAAGCTGTCGAAAAGTTTCTTGAGCTGGATCGCCGCCCGCTTGGAGGGCGCCGCAAGCTGTCCCTTTAGCCCAGTTCCTTTGAAATTGCTGGAGAAGTGCTGGCCCACATCAAAGGCGATCGATTGGAGCCGGGACTCAATACCCTCGATTTCGCGCGCCCGACTCATCTTGCGCTTCAAATCTGCCCTTTGCTTGTCGGATAATCCGCGCGTATGGACCTCAAACCAACGGTCAATTTGGCCTTCATCCACGTCGGTCACAACCTCGCGGCCTTCATACAGCAGAGGCACAACCGCCTTGTCTGTGACAGCATCGCGCATCGAATAGGATGGCTGCACCAGGTCGCCAAACTTAGCGAAGGTGCTTTTTTCCTTCTTCGCGATCGGCGTGCCTGTGAAGGCGATAAAGCAGGCGTTCGGCAGCACTTCGCGCATCCGCGCGTGAAGACTGTCGAGGTTTCCATACTGGCTGCGATGGCTTTCATCGACCAGGACGAAGATGTCAGATGACCGATCAACGACACGCCGCTTGTTTAGCCCGGCACGGAATTTGTGGATCAGCGTCGTGACAACCGGCGTCCTCTCCTCGATCAATGTTAGGAGATTCTCGCCCGTCGCGGCTCGTTTCGGTTCCTGCCCCGTAGCGCGGAAGGTCTTGGAGATTTGATCATCCAGGTCAGTTCTGTCCGTCACGATCAGGATGCGCGCGAGCGGGTCTTTCATCGCGATCGCCTTGGCCAGCATCACCATCGTCAGACTCTTGCCGGAGCCTTGGGTGTGCCAGACGACGCCCCCCCTGCGCTTACCCGTCGCATCAAGTTCGTCGGTCCGCGTAAGCAGGGATTCGATGGTAGCAATTTGCTGATAGCGCGCGACCTTCTTGTGCGGGCCATCGAACAACATGTAGCGCCGCACCAACCGCATGAACCGTTCTGGACGGCATAGACCAACGATGGTCTCGTCGAGCGGCGTGACGAAGCGGTGCTCCTCCATCAGTCCGTTGTGGCGCTTCATGTAGGGCGCAAAGTCAATAGCCACCCGCTTGCTCTCGACTGTATCCAGTGGCCGGTTGACCACATCAACGGCGAAGTCGCCGGGATCCTGGCGTTCCTTCCAAGTACTCCACAGCTTCCGAGGCGTGCCGACGGTGCCGTAGCGCGGACCGTGACTGTTGGCGGCAAGTAGGAGCTGCGCTGAATAGAAAAGCGCGGGGACACCCTCACCGGCCTTCTGATTGCGAATTTGCTGACTGACACCCTGATCGGACGACACGTGAGAGGCCTTCACCTCGATCACGCCGAGCGGGATGCCGTTGACGAATAGAACCAGATCAACGCGGATCGTCGGCCCGCCAGGTTCGTTCACCGTGTACTCGCTAGTGACCTGGAATGTGTTTGCCCGCCAGTCGGACCAGTCAATGAACCTGAAGGGCCATTCGCGTGACGTTGCCCCGATCGTTTGCGGAAGAGCGATGCCCAGCATCAGGTCATCCGTCATCCGCTCGTTGGCACGCACCACGCCCTCGGGAATGCGGTCAGCCAACCGTCGGACTGCGGCGTCAATATTGGCCTCGGAGAAAGGGTAGGCGCGTTCGTCGAGATAGATGCGATTGATCCGCGCCAGATCGGCCCGAAGTTGGGTTTCAAGGAACGGCAGCGCCCGCCGTCCATCACGCCACTGATCGGCCTCGGCGCGCGTGACATAGCGCCACCCGCAATTGATCAACGTGTTCAGCGCCTGAAGTTGTGCGCCACCGGCTTCTGAGGTGGTGAATTCGGGAGATAAGGCCATGTCCTAGCCCCAAACCTTCGCCGATGCGGCGTCGAAGAAATCGACATGGAGCGTGGGAAAGCTGTGAGGCCGTAAGGCGGCTATCTTATCGACGTTGGCCCGGATAATTAGATTGGAGGCGCTGGTCGGATCGCCGAACAGGCTGACGAACAGATGTGTCACCTTTCCTTGGCCAATCATGTTGAGAACGTGTGCGTCGTTCTTCCCAAAAGAATGGCCGAACACGAACAGTGCCGTACCCTGCCTCGAACCAGTGTTGCAAACGCCAGCAAAGCTTTTGAAATTATGATGCAGGTAAGCGCTATGTTGAATCTTGGTTAACTTGCTCTTGCTGTTACCCTCCGCGACGAACACAGGGAACAGATTTTTCTTCAGCGCTTCATTCGCCTGGTCAACGAGCGCCTTGCCCGTGTTCACCCAGGTATATTTCTGCAGGTGATAGCCCGCGTCGAACAGATGAAGAGCGCCATGCAGGTAATGGATATTTTGGCCGTGGGCCGCTCCTTCGCCTTGCCACTCGACATAGGGCGCGTCGTAGTCTTTCTGATCCTTCCGAAAGCCGTCGTCATGGCTGAGGGCAATCAACTCGTCGGGGTCATCTTCCTCGTGCATTAGGGCCCAGTAGAGAAGAAGGTCGTAGTTCATCGTGTAGATCTTTCCGCCGGCGCCGTCCCCCACGAAATGGGAGAGGAATGTGCGGCACGCGGTATAGCGTCCGTCGGCGATGTCGTTAGGACGTGCAGGATGTCGACCGGCCACTGCTTGAATAAGATCCGTCTTCAGCTTCTCAGCGTCAGCCAGCAGGAGCTTCTTTGTATGGGTGAATTTGGGCCGGTAAACGCTAACGATCACAGCGGCATGCTGAAGCGCGCGGATGACTTCTTCGAAGTCCTGCGTCACCATCGCCGCGAAGATTGCAGCAAGCTCCTGAGACATTGTCTTTTTGGCTTCCTCAAAAAGGGAGCCATAAGCAAATATGTCAGGCTTGCATGCGATGCTGAACCCGTTACCGAGCAGCAAGTGCTTCTTGCCGTAAGATTCAGTCTTTTTCAAGGCTTGCTCAAATGTCAGCAGTTTGAGAGTCACGTCTCGCTTCCTACGTGAGTTAGTTGACGAGCTTGGCTCGGTGGGTCAAAACGTTTGCCGAGCCGTAGTTCACCAACCAGTAATTTTTGCATTAAGAACTGCCATTGGGCGCGGAGAGCTTGTAAGTTCTTCAGCCGGCCACTAATTATCGTGTGCTCCGCTGAAAGTATTGCGCCAATCTGCACTTGCTTATCAAGCGGCGGTATCGGAACAACAATATCCTTATATGCAGAAGTGTCGAGATTTCGGATCCCGGTTGACCGAGTTTGCATAACCTCAGTGAGCCCGGATAGATACACCCAAAATAAGAAATAATACAGATATAAACTATCGATCCGCTTGGCATCAGTTACACGCAATGACGATGTAAAGTTGCTGAAAGAATATTCCCGATCGGCCCAATTGAAGAATGCGACTCTGCCGACTGGCTGATCTGGGCCACCGCCAGATTTCTCTAGAATAATGTCTCCAACGTTTAAGCGTCGCGCTCTGAATTGTTTTTCCTCAACATCCAAGAAGGCAATTTCTGAATTATTGAGTTCGCCATCTTCACCGAAATTGGTATTACGAATCACACCTACGTTGATGAACGGGGGTTCCTCGCCAGCCCAAAGTCCATTTGCGAAGTGGCAAAGTTGACCAACCGTAGCTCGATCCCAACCCTCGGGTAACACCTGCTCCGGAGCAACCTGACCGGGGCCGAATAGTCTCAGCATTAAGGAAGCTCGCCGTATGCGTGATGCAGCAATCAGCCGATCAGTGTGGTCGATCGCGTCCTTCCATGTCGATAATAAATTCACAATTCGCCGTTGCTCGACTATGGGGGGAATGTCGAACTTCCATTCCATCCATGTGTCGAGCCGAAAGACCAGCTTCTCGACCGTAACACCGACACTTGAATGAAAGCACGTTTGCTGGAAATATAGTGAATGAGACAATATTTCGAGAAATTTTGGATCCAACAAATCTGAAGGATGCAATGCGGTATATTCATTTGAGACGACCGCGCCAGAAAGACTTTTTGGCACGACGCCGCACGCGCCGTGTGAGATTTGCCGATTTGAGATCAGAAAATCGCCCTCTGCAACAAAGAACTGTGTCTTTGTACGAATCTGGTCACCGCGCAGAACCTCACGTGCAACGATACCACCGCGATTTCGTTTTGCCGTGACTAGTTGATAGGAGTGCGTGTCCATAAGCGTTGCCGGACGTTCTATCCTTTTAAGAAGGCTGCCCAGAGCCATACGCTGCCAGCCTTCGGGAGTTTTACCAAGTTTAGGAATTCCAGCCTGGATGCTCGGTGGGTAGGCGTTCGGTATATTCATATCTAAAACATCAAGATCAGCGGTAACGGCTTCGAGATCATCCGTTTGCAGCGCTCGCGAACGATTGCGATTGACAGCCGGTTGGTCGTTGAGCTTAGACATTTATGCCCAGCTCCCTAAGATAGAAATTCATCTTCTCGCGGGTTTGATTAAGCTCGTTTTCTATACCGCGAATCTCATCCTGCACGGCCTGCAGATCAACCTCAGGTGCCGGCTCAAAGGTATCGACGTAGCGGGGAATGTTTAGATTGAAGCCATTCGCTTCAATCTGTTCGAATGTCGCCAGGTGCGAGTACCGTTCCCGCTCGGCACGATCGCGGTAGGTAGCGGTAATCCTTTCGACATCTCGATCGCGCAGACGATTTTGGCTTTTGCCAGCTTCAAAATCGCGGCTCGCATCGATGAAGAGAATGTCACGCTCATGCGACCGCAAGCCACCCGCCTCCCGCGCTTTGTCGAATACCATGATGCAAACGGGAATCCCGGTCGTCGGAAAGAGCTGCGCTGGCAGACCGACCACCGCGTCGAGCATGTTGTCGCGGATGAGCTTCTCGCGAATTTTCCCTTCCGCCCCGGACCGGAACAGCACCCCATGCGGCGCTACCACAGCCATGCGGCCCGTGGTCGGCCGGGTGATCGCGAGCATATGGAGGATGAACGCGTAGTCGCCGCGGCTCTTGGGCGGCATATGGGGCGTGAAGCGCTTGTAAGGATCGGTCTTGGTCTCTTCGTCCCACCACTTGTCGAGGCTGAACGGGGGATTGGCGACGACGACGTCGAACCGCATCAGGTGATCGCTCTCAATCAGGGTCGGCGAGTTCAGCGTGTCGCACCAATCGATCCGGGCGCCATCCTGCTTGTGGAGCAGCATGTTGAGGCGCGCCAGCGAGCGCGTCTGGCCGTTTGATTCCTGGCCAAACAGCTGAAAATTTCCGTCTCCGACTTCTTCGCCGGCGCGCAATAGCAGTGAGCCCGAACCGCATGCAGGATCGCAAATGCGATCACCCGACTTCGGATGAGCGAGCTTGGCGACGACTTCAGAGACCTTGCGCGGCGTGAAGAACTCCCCCGCTTTCTTCCCGGCATCGGAAGCAAAGCGCTCGATGAGGAAGATGTACGCATCGCCCAGGATATCCTCCGAGGTGTCGCCCAGATCGAGCCCCGGCTTCGTGAAATCCTCCAACAGCGTCTTGAGCCTGCGGTTGCGATCTTTCGTCTGCCCGAGATTCGTTTCCGAGTTGAAGTCGATGGCGCGGAACAAGCCACCGAGCTTTCCTTCGTTGGCCTTTTCGATCGCATCGAGGACGATGTTGATCAGCTCTCCGATGTTGTCTCGGCCTCGCCGTTCGTAAAGGCTGTGGAAATCACCAAGGAAGCTTTCTTCAACTGTGTTGGTCTTGGCGTTCTTCAGTTCAACAGTGGGCACCTTGAAGCGTTCACGATCCAGGCGGCGTTGGATGCGAACTTCATCACCACGATATTCCCGCCGAAACTCTTCGACGTGCTTGCGCCGCACATCACTGATGTATTTCAGGAACAGAGCAGTCAGGACGTAGTCCTTGTACTGCGTTGCATCCACGGCGCCGCGGAACGTATCGCAGGCGCGCCAGACCGCCGAAAGAATGTCATCTTGCCGTAGAGCGGTCATTCTCGACTCCTGTGGGAATTGGGCTGCGCGTCTGCAGCGCGGATTGCACGCGCGACCGTCTCGCGGCCGAAAAACGATTTCAGGTCGGACAGCCTTTGCAGCAGCTTTCGCTCTTCTTCGAAGGAGAGCGCCAAGCCGGCAATCAGAAGCTGCGATTGCATGGGCGGAACAGGAACCGGGGTCTTTTCCAGTGCGTCCTTGGGAAGGCGCGCAAGAGCGCTACCCTGCTTGCCGCCGGCAAACACGGCTTGCGTGGCAGGAAGCTCCAAAAATGCGGCGAGGTATTGCGGGCTCACTTTTGCCCTGTCGGGCCTCACCAAATAGAGGTCGAGCGAGACGAATGCCCCGATTACCGCGCCGGTCGCGAGGCAAACATCCGTCGCAGATCCACGCGCGCCGACAATCAGGTCGCCTTCCTCGATGGTCAGCGCACGAGCGACGGCAGGGACGTCGCCAGCAGCTAGCACGGGATGCCGGCCGGCCCGAAGGTCTGACAGATCGGACAATCGCACGAAGCGTGCAGCGCCATCTTTCATCTCGCGAACCGAGACCCCGGAAAGGACACTGGCGATGTCTCTGAGTTCGAGCATGCCTCAAACTACAAAATTACTCGTCGAGAGTCAAGCGGGTTCGAGAACGTCTCAAGTCAGAATTTGGTGGCCGACCGAGCGGCCCAGGAGCCGTCCTGGCGGCAAACTGCGGGAGCGTCGCGCGAATGGCGGATGCGGCGTCGCGACCCCGTCGGCCCTAGGAAATTCGCTTGATGGCGCTAGCAGCGTCCTCGGGACGAGCTGCTCGACGAAAGCCTGGCTTTAGGGTCGGCGAACAGCGTCAGCGTGAGCATCTGCTGGGGGTGCCCTGGCTTAGATTGGGTTGGTGGGCCGCCGAACCTGCGACGCAGTATCCGGCGATATCCCGCCGATTTCACAGAACCTGCTCAGATTGCCGTCCACCGAAGGGCCTCTAAGCAAAAACGGCCCCGCAGGACCGCCTTTGACCGCTTGATTTTATTGAGAAAATCTGGAGCGGGCGAAGGGATTCGAACCCTCGACCCCAACCTTGGCAAGGTTGTGGTCCAAGCTCCCAGCCAATCGTGTCGAAGTCGAGAGGCATGAGGTCTTCCACCGATACGTGATGTCACGTCTCCGCCGACACGTTTTTTGATTGCGCTTTCATTCCGAGTTTCCACTGGCCTTCCGTCGTTGGCAGAGCGTTGGTGGTTTTGTCTCCAGGCCCGCTCATGCGGGCCGATGACGGTAGGAGCAGCGGCTTTCGCTGCTCCGTACGACCGGAAGGAGCATGATTATGAAGACGTTGAACGAGACGCAGATGCAGGTGCTGGAAGTCGCGGCCAAGGCCGGAGGCGCATCCCCCGAAGGGCTGCACCACCGCACCGTTGCCAGCCTGGCCAAGCAGGGGCTGATCGCCGAGAAGCGCGGGCCCAACAAGCATAGGCTGGTCGTTACGCCGGCCGGAGTGGCGCTGCTCAAGGAGTATGGGGCCAGCGCGGCGGAGGCGGCGCTGGCTGTGCCGCCAGCTCCCGCTCGAGCGGCTCAAGCCTCGAAGCCCAAGTCGCCGCGCGTGGCAAAGCCGAAGCAGGCGCAAGCGTCGGAGCCGGTGCCGCAAGCCGTGAAGCCCAAGAGCCGCAAGTCGAAGGGTGCCTCGGCGCAACAGACGGTACGGGAGGCACAAGGTAAGCTGGGCCTCCTGATTGGGCTGCTGCGTCAGCCTGAGGGTGCCACATTAGCGGCCATGGTAGCGGCCACCGGCTGGCAAGCGCACTCGGTGCGCGGTGCCATGGCCGGTGCCATTAAGAAGAAGCTAGGCCTGACGGTCGTCTCCGGGAAGTCCGGCCTAGTCCGCTCTTGGCAAATTGTTGAGGCGCAGTCGTGACCGAGGTCGCGGAGCTGGAACGCGCCGTCCTGGCTCTGGAGGCGCTGGACCTCGAAGGCTTACGTGCGGAGTGGCGGCAGCACTGGGGACTGCCGCCGCGGTTGCGCTCCGTCCAACTGCTCCGCCACCTGATCGCCTGGCGGATCCAGGCAGAGGCGCTGGGTGGGCTGGACGCGGAGACTAAGCGGCTTCTTCGCGCCACCAGCGTGCCTAGGCGTGGCTTAGTACTGCAACCCGGCCAACGCTTGGTCCGGGAGTGGCGCGGCCGCCGCTACGACGTCGACATTGTCGAGGGCGGGTTCACTCATGCCGGTAGAACGTTCAAGAGCCTGTCGGAGGTCGCCCGCGCCATCACCGGCACCCAGTGGAACGGTCCACGCTTCTTCGGGTTGCGGGAGACCGACTGATGGCAACGGCGACGAACCAAGGTGGCATGCGGCGCTGCGCGATCTATACCCGCAAATCCTCTGAGGAAGGGCTTGAGCAGAGCTTCAACTCGCTCCACGCCCAGCGCGAGGCTTGTGAAGCCTACATCAAGAGCCAGACCCATGAAGGCTGGCGCGTCCTGGCGCAGGCCTATGATGATGGCGGCTTCTCCGGCGGCTCAATGGATCGTCCCGGTCTGATGGCCCTGCTCAGCGATGTCGAGCAGGGCCAGATCGACGTCGTGGTAGTATACAAGGTCGACCGCCTGACCCGTTCGCTGACCGACTTTTCCAGGATCGTCGAAGCCTTCGACCGCCACCGGGTGTCGTTCGTTTCGGTGACCCAGGCCTTCAACACCACCACCTCGATGGGCCGGTTAACGCTGAACGTCCTGCTGTCCTTCGCCCAATTTGAGCGCGAGGTCACCAGTGAGCGCATCCGCGACAAGATTGCCGCTTCCAAAGCGAAGGGCATGTGGATGGGTGGCAACCTGCCGCTCGGCTACGACCGGCAGGACAACACGCTGGTCATCAACCCAGGCGAGGCGGCGCAGGTGAGGGCGATCTTCGAGCGTTACCTCGTGCTCGGCTCCGTGGATGTCCTGCGGCAGGAACTGGCGGCAGGCGGCATTCGCTCTAAGAGCCGCACCACCCGCATCGGCAAGATGATCGGCGGCACCGCCCTCAGCCGCGGCGCGCTGTACCATCTGCTTACCAACCTGCATTACCGCGGCATAATCCGGCACAAGGACCGGCAGCATGCCGGCCTGCATCCGGCGATCATCGACGAGGCGCTGTTCGACGCAGTGCAGCGCCGGCTGGCAGCGCAGCGGGTCGCACGTGGCAACCACAGCCTGCTGGCCGCCCCTGCCCTCTTGACCGGCCGCATCGTCTCGCATAGCGGCGCTCGCTTCACCCCAAGCTTCTCCTATGGCCGCGGCGGCCGCATCTATCGCTACTACATCGCGGCAGGCTCGGCCGATGCAGATTCCGGACAGGAGGGGCGCCTGCATCGGCTTCCCGCCGAGGTGCTGGAGGCGTTCGTCCAGGAGACGCTAGCAAGGCTCGCCGGCGAGCCTTGTGCTGCTTGGAGCGACCTCGACCCGCTGCTTATTATGATCGAGGCCAAGCCGCGGGAGACTCACCTGATCCTTGACGCCAAGGCGCTGTTCAAATCGGAGCATCCGGCATTTGTGATGGACCGGCTGCGGGAGCGCCTGGCCGTCGGCGAGCAGGCCGTGGCCGAGTCTGGTCAGCCGAGCCAGCTGCGGATAAGGCTGCCGCGGCCGCTCCGCTTCAGGGGCGGCAAGTCCTGGCGCCATGGCGGAAGCGACATGGAGGTCGCCCAAACAGCACGGCCAACAGATCCGCATCTGATCGGCGGGCTGCGGAAGGCGCACGCGATCCTGGCCGAGCAGGGCATCAGTCTCTTCAGCCGCCGCTTCGCCGTCGATGCGCAGGCGCCCGCGCAATCGTATCAGCGCAAGCTGTGCCTGCTCGCTTTACTGGCGCCAGACCTGCAGCGGTTGATCCTGGAGGGCCGCACGTTCCGCAACATCACCTTGCAAGGTCTTCTCGATCGCGAACCGCCGCCGCTGCTTTGGCGCCAACAGGCGACTTGGTTGGCAGGACGAGGCTGAGACATGCCTCAGATGGATGAAATTGAAGCGGCAGCTTCGTGCCCAGCCGCGCTTATCACCGGCAACTCGGCATGCGCCTTGCGAGTTCACTCGCTGGCATTGTCGCTTCAATCCGTCTTCTTGATTGAACTTCGTGTAAATCATGCTGTCCAAGACAAGCCGCCGCTGTTCTTCTCATCCAAGCGACCTCAATAGGTCTTCGTGCATCTGCTGCAGCTGCTGCCGTGTCACGGGGCAGAGATCCCCGCGATTATAGGTCGGATGTCGCCGATCCTTTTCGTCCGGCACATAATAGTTCATGTACAAGTACAGTTGCTCTAAATAGTCGAAGCAAGGCTGGGCAAACTTTCTCTTGCGTGGGTAGAGGCGGATAGCGTGGTCAAGCTGGACCAGCTTGCCAATGATCTCGTTCTTCTCGACCTGCACCTCATCCCAAAGATGCTTCTGCCGCCCGTCCACGGGCCCAACGAACGTTATCTCGCCCGTTTGGAAGTCCAGCTTGATGTCGTCTGGATGCGGCAGCAGTTCGGGCGGTTCAAGCCCAAGCGCTTTGTGCCTCGCGATCTCCGCCTTGCAGCGATCCTTATAGTCGAGCATGGCCCTAAACGTGGCCTTCTCTTGCTCCCGTTTTCTTGTTTCGACTGTTTCGGTAAGTTCTCTAAAAGCCAATTGCGAGCGGCGATCGCCTTTGATCGCCGCGACTCCCAATCCGCGCACCGCAGCCTGGATTACCGGCAGCTTGGTGACCTTATCACCCTCCCGGATGCTGACCAGGCGGTAAGCTTCGGTAAGCACGACTTGCTCCACATCATTCTGTGTCAGCAGCGTCAGCCGCGCTGCCTGCTTCCGCGGCCGGCCTTTTGAGTTGCCGGAACAGCCTTTTTTGAAGCGATGCTGAACCGGCGGCTTCTTGTAGCCGACCGAAAACTCTCCAGCATTACGGTTGACTGTCCGCTCATCGCTGGCTGCAGTTTGCGACTTTTCCGTTCGCCGGACAGAGCTGGCGTGAGCCTTAGCCTGCATCCGCCACCTCCGCTGGTGCGCAGAGGGTTCTTTCGGCCTCGACATCCTCGAACGCTGTACCACCGGGCAGCAGCGCCGCACGTTTGCCGGTCAATTGCTGCCAACGGCGGATGATGGTGTCGCAGTAGGCCGGATCGTACTCGATTAGCCGCGCCTGGCGGCCGCAGGTCTCCGCGGCGATCAGGGTGGTCCCCGAGCCGCCAAAGCTGTCGAGCACGATGTCGCCCCGGCGGGAGCAGTCGCGGATGGCGTCCGCCACCAGCGCCGTCGGCTTGACCGTCGGATGCATCGACAACTCCTCCATCCGCCCTGCCCCCATACCGGTGATCCCGGGATAGTCCCAGACGTTGGTGCGATAGCGGCCGGTGTCGCCAAGGCCGAAGCTGTTGACGTGCGGTGCTGTGCCCACCTTGAACACGAAGACAAGCTCGTGCTTGGAACGGTAGAACGTACCCATACCAGCATTGGTCTTGTTCCAGACGCAGATGTTCTTAAGCTCGTTGAAGACGGTCGCACCCGCGGCACTGAGCTCACCGACATGCCGCCAGTCCATGCACACGTAGGCGATGGCACCGTCCCGGCATCGCCGCCGTGCCGCCCCCAGCGTCTCGATCAGGAACTCGGTGAAGGCGGTCGAGGACATCTCGCCGACACCCATGGCGAACTCACGATGCCGGATCCGGCCTGAACCGCAGACATGGCCATCGATCGGGACGTTGTACGGTGGGTCGGTGAAGATCAGGTCGACGCTCTCACCGGCAGCGAGGAGCCGTTCATAGTCCGCCTCATTACGTGCATCGCCGCAGATCAGCCGATGCCGCCCGAGCTGCCACAGGTCGCCGGTTCGGGTAACGACCGCGCTCGTCATGGGCGGGATCACATCCGCCTTTCCCGCCGGCGTATCCGGCGCCCGCCCCCGCGCGGCATCCAAGGTGAAGTCGACTTCGGCGAGGGAGAAGCCGGTCACGCTCAGATCGAACTCCAAGTCGATGAGGCCTTGCAGTTCGATGGCCAGGATGTCCTGGTCCCAGCCGGCGTTGAGGGCCAACTTGTTGTCCGCCAACACGTAGGCCCGCCGTTCGGCCGGGCTGAGATGTGATAGCCGCAGCGCTGGTACCGTATCCCGTCCAAGAAGCTTGGCGGCAGACACCCGACCATGGCCGGCGATGATCTCGCTGTCATCGCTGATCAGCACCGGGTTGGTGAAGCCGAACCGCATAATGCTATCAGCGATTTGCTTAACCTGCTTCTTGCTGTGCGTGCGCGCGTTGGCCGCATACGGCCGCAGCGATGCAGTCGGCAGATGTTCGATATCAGGCTGCCCAGCATTCCCAAATAGCACTTCGTTCGCCATCAGCCTGTCGACCCCTTCACCCGCTAAAACGCTTAGTGATCTAGCATATCCAAGGCCGGATACGAAACAGAAACATCACGGAGAGGTCTATATTTTCACCACATCTGGTGCTCGAGCAGTTTCTGCGCCACCAGATGATGAAAAGCGTTTGACATCTTGATCCGGAAGCGGTCGCTGTTATTGCTCTGGCGATTCCCTAATGCTGAAATTAATTTCCCTGTTCCACGCAGATAATTCCCTGTTATTCTAGAACAGGGAATTAGGCACGTAAGCCACTGAAAAGGCGCGGGAAATTTGAAGGATTTGGGAGAATTTCACTCCAGAAAAAGGGCGAGTTCCCTGTTTTCCAAACTTATCAGCGATTTTGCGACGAAAGCAGGGAGTTTTCAGCCAGCTTCGATGCCAGAAACTGCTGATTTTGGAGTGCGAAGGGCGGAAAGTCCTCTACATCGAGTTTGCGTAGAGAAAGCATACCGAAATGGACTGCAATCGTGATGCTAAAGACGCGAAAAAGACTCGCCAGGACGGGGGATTAGCGGCTAATTGACGGGAAACTTCCGAGGCTTCCAACTTGCTTGGCCAGCTGGAGAAAAGTTGTCTTGACTGCCTGGCGGAGAGACAGGGATTCGAACCCTGGGTACGCTTTCACGCACACACGCTTTCCAAGCGTGCGCCTTAAGCCACTCGGCCATCTCTCCCGCGCCCGGTCGCTCCCCCGCGCCGGGGTCTCTTAGCCAACCTAAGCGGTTACCTCAAGGGGAGGATTTCAAGCATCCATCTTCAGCGCCGCCAGGAAAGCGCTTTGGGGGATTTCTACCTTGCCAAACTGGCGCATCCGCTTCTTGCCCTCTTTCTGCTTCTCTAGCAGCTTACGTTTGCGGCTGATGTCGCCGCCATAGCATTTCGCCGTCACGTCCTTGGACAGCGCAGAGATCGTCTCACGCGCCACTACCCGGCTGCCGATCGCGGCCTGGATGGCGATTTTAAACAATTGCTTGGGGATCAAATCCTTCAGCTTGGCGCAGATCGCCCGGCCGCGCAGCTCGGCCGCCGAGCGATGCGCGATGAAGGACAGCGCATCTACCGGCTCCAGATTGACCAGGATGGAGATTTTCACCAGATCGGCCTCAGCGTACTCATCCATCTGGTAGTCGAAGCTGGCATAGCCGCGGCTGATCGATTTCAGCCGGTCGTAGAAGTCGAACACCACCTCGTTCAGCGGGATTTTATACACCGCCATCGCCCGGTTGCCGACATAGGTCAGGTCCACCTGCTGGCCGCGCCGGTCGTTGCAAAGCGTCAGCACGGCGCCGAGATAATCATCCGGCACCATGATGGTCGCGCGTATCCACGGCTCGTCGATATGGTCGACCACGCTGCCATCCGGCATGTCGGACGGGTTATGCAACAATTCCATTTTGCCATTGTTACGGAATATCTTGTACACCACCGAAGGCGCGGTTGCGATCAGGTTCAGGTCGAACTCGCGCGACAGCCGCTCCTGAATGATCTCCAGATGCAAAAGCCCCAAAAAACCGCAGCGGAAACCGAAACCCAAAGCCGCTGAGGTTTCCGCCTCATAATGAAAACTGGCGTCGTTCAGGCGCAGTTTGGCGAGCGATTCCCGCAGCTTTTCAAAATCATCCGCATCCACCGGATACAACCCGCACCACACCACCGGCACGGACGGCTTAAACCCCGGCAGCGCCTGGGCCACGGGATGGCGGTCATCGGTGATGGTATCGCCCACCTTGCAATCGGCGACGGTTTTAATGGCGGCGGTGATGTAGCCCATCTCGCCCGGCCCCAGCTCCTCCTTGGGCCGCATTTTCGGGGTGAACACGCCAAGCTGCTCAATCGGGTGCACCGCGCCGTTCGCCATCATGCGGATGCGCTGGCCGCGCTTCAGCCGGCCGTTCTTCACCCGCACCAGGATCACGACGCCCAGATACTGGTCGTACCAGCTATCCACCAGCAAGGCGGAGAGCGGCGCGTCCTCATCCCCCTGCGGCGCCGGCAGGCGCGTCACCAGGGCCTCCAGCACGCCCTCGATGTTAATTCCCGTCTTGGCCGAGATCTCGATCGCATCGGAGGCATCGATGCCGATTACATCCTCGATCTGCTGCTTGACCCGCGGCACGTCGGCGGCCGGCAGGTCGATCTTGTTCAGCACCGGCACGATCTCATGATTGGCCTCGATCGCCTGGTAAACATTGGCCAGCGTCTGCGCCTCCACCCCCTGGCTCGCATCCACCACCAGCAGCGAGCCTTCACACGCTGCCAGGCTGCGGCTCACCTCATAGGCAAAATCGACATGGCCGGGGGTATCCATCAGGTTCAGCACATAAGTCTTGCCGTCCTTGGCGGGGTAGGAGAGGCGCACGGTCTGCGCCTTGATGGTGATGCCGCGCTCCTTCTCGATATCCATCGAATCCAGCACCTGCTCGGTCATCTCCCGGGCGGTCAGGCCGCCGCAGACCTGGATCAGCCGGTCGGCCAGCGTGGATTTGCCGTGGTCGATATGGGCGATAATCGAGAAATTACGGATCAGTTCAATCGGCGTGTCGGTCATAAAGGCTACATACCGCGATCGACCTTCGAACGAAACAGCGCCATGCGCCCGGTATCACGGCTTGCTGGCGAGATGCCTGAGTTTTTCAGCCATCCGATTTGCATAATCCGGCTCCAGCTTCCAGGAGCATGCAACCTCCCAGGCCAGAACTGCCGCTTCGCTGGCTGCGCCGGGATGGCCAAGTCCGGCATGAAAACCGTCAAACAAGCTTGCGTCGACCCGCGTCTCATCCCAGTCGACCAATCCAATGCCGCCATCAATTGTCCAGATCAGATTCGCCGCATTCAAATCGCCGTGCACGACGGATTTTGGCAGCTTCATGGTCTGCGACCAGGCTTCCCGGCATATGGCCACGATATCCACGGGCATAAGGCGCAAATCGACATCTCCGCCGAAATCTCGGCCGATGAGATCGGAAGCGGAGAGAAATCCCGGCCTTTGCAACATCTCCTGCGTGGCCTTTTGAAAAAACAGCAACCGCGCTGCGACCTGGTTTACATCCTGGCCCGTGAAGGTCTGGCCTCGCAGATAGAGTTCGCACGTCCAGCCTTGTTCGACATAATAACCGTTTCGGCTTTTGATAGGCTTGGGGACGATGAAACCGCTTTGCTGGGCTAGATCGAGGACGGGCAGCAACCACTCGATTGCGGCGGGTTCCCGCCTTGTTGTCTTGAAGACCAAATCGTTGTCCGACCCTAAGGTGCGGAAGGCAAGGTTGCGGTTGCCGCCGGGAAGCGGCTCGATGGCGGCGTCCACTCCCCAATATTCAGTGGGCGGCTTGTCGGTCATGGGGTTTTATAGGCGTATCGGTCGTCAACGAAAACGGCCTGGTCGTCAGGCAAGAAAGTCGTGGATACCGGCCTGCGCCGGCATGACCCGTGGCTAGTTCTCGGGCTTATGCTCAGGCGTTAGCTGTGCGTCCACTTTGTTGCGCAGCCCTTCAAGCGTCATTTCGGAAACAGGGTCGATCGCTTCCACGAAGGTCAGCAGCGTGTCGCAGACGTTGCGCAGCGCCCATAGGAAACCGCCTTCAACGTTTCCGCCCAGCGTATGGCGGACTTTGGCGGCATGTTCCGTATGCCCGGCATTTTCCAGGTCCTGGGCCAGCTTCTGCGCATGCTCGCGAACATCGTCACTCATTTGGCAACCCTCCGGCAAAAGCCCGCAGTTTCAAAAAGTTTTTTGCTTCTTTTTTTCAAAAAAGAAGCCCTTGCCTAGTTCTTTACCACCTTCGGCGGCAGCGCCAAAGCGATGGAGAGTTCCTTCAACCTTCGCGCATCCACCGGCGCCGGCGCGCCCATCATCAGGTCCTCGCCCTGCTGGTTCAGCGGGAAGGCGATGACTTCGCGGATGTTCGGCTCATCAGCCAGCAGCATGACAATGCGGTCAATGCCAGGCGCCGAGCCGCCATGCGGCGGGGCGCCGTAGCGAAAGGCGTTCAGCATGCCGCCGAAGCGCGCTTCCACTTCTTCGGTGCCGTAGCCGGCGATCTCGAAGGCGCGCAGCATCACCTCCGGCTTGTGGTTCCGAATAGCGCCGGAGGAGAGTTCGATGCCGTTGCAGACGATATCGTATTGGAACGCCTTGATCGTCAGCGGTTCTTGGCCGTTGAGCGCTTCCAATCCGCCTTGCGGCATCGAGAACGGGTTGTGGCTGAAGGCGATCTGTTTGGTTTCCTCGTCCAGCTCGTACATCGGGAAGTCGACGATCCAGCAGAATTTGAACGCGCCGGGGGGGATCAGGCCGAGGTCGTTGCCCAGCTTGGTGCGCACGGCGCCGGCGAATTTCGCCGCATCCAGCGGTTTGCCGGCGGCGAAGAAAACCGCGTCACCGGCGCCCAAGCCGCAGGCCACGCGGATGGCTTCGGCGCGGGCGCCGTCCAGGTTCTTGGCGATCGGGCCTTGCGGGCCCGCATCATTGAAGGTGATGTAGCCCAGCCCGCCGGCGCCTTCGGCACGCGCCCAGTCGTTCAGCTTATCGAAAAACGAGCGCGGGCTGGCGCCGGCGCCGGGCGCGGGAATGGCGCGAACGATGCCGCCGGCATCGATGATTTTGGCGAACAGTCCGAAGCTGGAGCCGCGGAAGGCTTCGGTTACGTCCGAAATCAGCAGCGGGTTGCGCAGATCCGGCTTGTCGGAGCCGTATTTCAGCATCGACTCATCGTAGGGAATGCGGATGAAAGGCGGCTTGGTCACGCTGCGGCCGGCGGCAAATTCCTCGAACACGCCGGCGATCACCGGCTCGATCGTGTTGAACACGTCTTCCTGCGTGACAAAACTCATCTCGAAATCGAGCTGGTAGAACTCGCCCGGACTGCGGTCGGCGCGCGATGCCTCATCGCGGAAGCACGGCGCGATCTGGAAATAGCGGTCGAAGCCGGCGACCATCAGCAATTGCTTGAACTGCTGCGGCGCCTGCGGCAGCGCATAGAACTTGCCGGGATGGTTACGGGCGGGGACCAGGAAGTCGCGCGCCCCTTCCGGGGAGGATGCGGTCAAAATCGGCGTCTGGAATTCGGTAAAGCCGGCAGCGATCATCCGTTCGCGGAACGACCGGATGACGCCGGCGCGCAGCATGATGTTTCTGTGCACGCTCTCCCGCCGCAGATCCAGGAACCGGTACTTTAACCGCAGCTCGTCCGGATAGTTTTCCGATCCCGCCACCTGGATCGGCAGCACGTCGGCGGCAGACTGCACCACCAGCTCCGCGACCTTCAGCTCAACTTCGCCAGTCGGCAGTTTAGGGTTCTGCGTGCCATCGGCGCGCGCCACCACCTCGCCGGTAACGGTGACCACTGATTCCACGCGCAGCCCCTCGGCCTGCGCAAAGGCTGGCGAGCCGGCGGCGAAGACGCATTGCGTCAGCCCGAAATGGTCCCGCAGATCGATGAACAGCAGCTTGCCATGGTCGCGCTTTGCAAGCACCCAGCCGGAAAGCCGCGCCCGATTGCCCACATTACCGGTACGCAGTGCGGCGCAGTTATGGGTGCGGTATTCATGCGGGGCAAAATCTTCCATGCAGCGGAAAGAAACGACGCCCCCCTCCCTGTCAAGCCATCCGCCGTGTATGACAATGGCCATGACGCAGCTCGACGACCCCTTCCCTACCCCCAGCCTAATCACCACCACGCAGAAGCTGGCCGAGCTTTGCGAGCGCCTGGCCGCCGAGCCTTATCTGACGGTCGATACCGAGTTCATGCGGGAGAAAACCTATTTTCCGGAGCTTTGCGTTGTCCAGCTTGCCGGCGGCGGCGACGTCGCGGTGGTGGACGCGCAGGCGCAAGGCATTGATCTGGCACCTTTAGGCGCCCTGCTGGCGAACCCGCAGGTGGTCAAGGTCTTCCACGCTTGCCGGCAGGATATCGAGATTTTTCTGCTCCTGTTCGGCGCCGTGCCGGCACGGATTTTCGATACGCAGATTGCCGCCATGGTCGCCGGCTTTGGCGACCAGGTGGGCTATAGTGAGCTGGTGGCCAATCTAGCCGGCGGACAAATCGACAAGGCGCATCGCTTCTCCGACTGGGCGGCGCGGCCTTTGACTCAGGCGCAGATCACCTATGCGGCCGCGGATGTCACACATTTACGCATCGTCTATGAGCGTCTGCTCGCCCGGCTTGCCTCGGAGGGAAGGATGGACTGGGTAGCCGAAGAGATGGGCGCCCTGGCCGATCCCTCGACCTATCGCGTGGACCCGGAGCGCGCCTGGGAGCGGTTGAAACTACGGACCGGCAACCGCCGGCAGCTCGCCTTGGTTCAACACATCGCGGCATGGCGCGAGCGAGAGGCGCAGCGCATCAACATCCCGCGCCAGCGTTTGCTGAAGGATGAACAAATACCGGAAATCGCCGCACTGGCGCCGGATACCGCGGATGCGTTGAGCCGCGCCCGCGGCATCTCCTCCGGTTTCGCCGCGGGTAAATCCGGCATTTCTCTCCTGGCCGCGATCGCCGCCGCGAAAGCCTTGTCTGAAGAGGATTTACCGCGTCAGGAGCGGCCGCGCGAGCAGAACCGCGCTTCGCCGGCGCTGGTCGCACTGCTTAAAGTGCTGCTTTATGCGCGGGCGGAGCAAAACAACGTCGCCGCCCGGCTCATCGCCAGCATTGATGATATCGAAGCTTTGGCGTTGGAAGGTGGCGCCGATAATCCGGCCTTGCATGGCTGGCGAGCCGAGATGTTCGGCGCCGACGCGCAGCGCCTGATCCGCGGCGAAATCGCGCTCTCCGCGCAGGGCAAGCGGGTCAAGGTTGTCGCGCTAGGCTGAAGCTTGCGTCATGATTGCACCCGTCCCTGAACGGTCGACCGCAATCGTATCCAGCGAAGGCATCGCCGCTGAGGTGAAGCGGCGGCGTGCTCGCAATCGATCCTAATTTGATCGTCCGATAGCTCACGGCGACCGTCCGCGCAGGCCGTATAAACAATCGACTTGCCGCCTTTGCCGGTTTAGCGTTGCGTCTAAAAACATCGTCGGAGGAGCGCTGTCATGAGCCGTATTCAGAGACTACCGGTGGAAGAATGGGACCCGGAGCTGCGCGACGCGGTGCCGCTCGACTCCATGCTGCCGTTCCAGCGCAACGGCATGGAGATTTCCGCGCATGCGCCGCATATGGCAAAGGCGCTGGGCGCGTTCTTCGCTATCTCCAAAGCCGGGCAGACGCTGCCGCCCCGCCTGGTGGAGCTGGTGCGCCTGCGCGTCGCCTTTCACAACCAATGCCGCTCCTGCATGGCAATGCGCTACCAATCCGGCATCGATGACGGGGTGACGGAAGGCCTGGTCTGCTCGCTGGAAAAGCCCTGGGATGCGCCGGACCTGACGGATACCGAGCGAGCGGCATTGGGCTACGCCGATTTATTTGCAAATAATCACCTCGCGATCGATGACAAAGTCTACGACAGCCTCCGCAAATATTTTACCGAAAGCGAAATTGTCGAGCTCGGCACCTTCGTCGCCTCCTTCGTCGGCTTCGGCAGGCTGGCGGCGACTTTCGACATGGTGGAGGAATTGCCGGAATCGTTCCGTGATAAATCTGTCAATATCGGGCCTTGGGCTGATGCCGGCGTGCCGGTGAGTTAGGCAAGGATGCGTTTTCGGTCAATGAAGTAAAGCAAGTCTTAGACGGTTTCGGTTGCATCCCGAGATCCGGTCTATATCCTCTCGAACCACAGATGCTGTATGACTCGCGTCATGACCCATCTCCTCCGGCTTTCGTATCCGCAACGAAGCAGAAGCCGGGAAGGCGTTCGTTTGCACCGAAAAAAATAATGGATCTGCTGCTCAGCCGCGCCGTCGGCTTGCTGATCATCGCGGTGCTGGTCGCCCTGGCCGCGCGGGCGCTGCGCCTGCCTTACACCGTCGGCCTGGTGGCGGTCGGCATGGTGCTGGCGGCCACGCAGGTCGCCGGCGAGGTATATCTGACCCATAATTTCGTCTTCGAATTCATCCTGCCGCCGCTGCTGTTTGAGGCGGCGATCAACATCCATTGGCGCGAACTGCGGCGCGATCTTCCCGCGATCCTCACCCTTGCCATCCTAGGCACAGTAATCGCGGCCGCCACCATTACCTTCGGCGTACGTCTCGCGCTGGGCTGGCCGCTGAAATCCGCCGCCATGTTCGGTATATTGATTGCCGCGACCGATCCGATCGCGGTCATCGCCATGTTCAAGGATAATAACGTAACCGGCCGGCTGCGCCTGCTGACCGAAAGCGAAAGCCTGTTCAATGACGGTGTCGCTGCCGTGATGTTCGCCCTCGCTTTCATCTGGGTTGCATCCCCTGCCGGTACGCTGACCCCAGCGCACGCCGCCGTGGCGTTTGCAACCACCGTCGGCGGTGGCGTTTTTGCGGGCGCCCTTTGCGCCGGCGCGGCGCTTGGTTTCGCCGGCCAGACCAGCGACCACCTGGTGGAAAGCACGCTCACCACCGTCACCGCCTATGGCGCCTTTCAGCTTGCCCAGCATTTCGGATGCTCCGGCGTGCTTGCCACCATCACCGCCGGCCTGCTGATTGGCAATTTGGGCGTGCTGGCGGATGAGGATTCCAGCCGCATCTCCACGCAAGGCCGGGAATTTGCCCTGGCTTTATGGGAGTTCATCGCCTTCATCGCCAACTCCCTGGTGTTCCTGCTAATCGGCATGGCCACCACCCGGATCCCGTTCGGCGAACTTGGTTTTGTCGCACTACTTACCATCGTCGCGCTGGTCCTGCTCTCCCGCGCTTTGTCGGTGTATCCGCTTTGCCTGATCTTCACTAAATCCGCCCAACCCATCACGCTGGCGGAGCAGCACGTGCTGTGGTGGGGCGGCATGCGCGGCGCGTTAGGCCTGGCGCTGGCCCTGTCTTTGCCCGACTCGCTGCCGCTCCGCAACGAAATCCTGATCGCCACCTTCGGCGTCGTCGCCTTCTCCGTCATCGCGCAAGGCGTGACGATGCCGCTGCTTCTAAAAAGGTTGGAAAGCAAGAACCCGCTTTTGTGAAAAGCGCCGCAAAAACGTTTTTGACTTTGGCCCCGGGGCGTTTGCCGTCAACGCCCACGGCCCGGCATCCAGAAGTTTCTTCGGTTCTTTTTCTTCGGAAAAAGAACTGCTTGCTTAACTTATCGAATGCAGTGCGCGGATGCCGATATCGCGCCGGCAGAAGCCGTCCGGCCATGCCAGGCGATCTACGGCGGCGTAGGCGCGCTCGATCGCCTGGCGCAGATCATCACCCACCGCGTTGATTGCCAGCACCCTGCCGCCATTCGCCAGCAGCGTATCCTGTTGCAGCATGGTTCCGGCGTGGAAGATGTTCACTCCCGGCAGCGCTTCGGCCGATTCCAGTCCAGTAATTTCGCTGCCTGTCTCATACGCGCCGGGATAGCCTGCTGCGCAGAGCATAATCGTGGCGGATGCGCCCGGCTTCCAGCGCAGGCTTAGATTGGGGAGTTGACCGTCGGTCGCGGCCATCAAGGCGGGCAGGATATCTGTTTGCAGCAGCGGCAGCAATGTCTCGCATTCGGGGTCGCCAAAGCGCACGTTGAATTCGATCAGCTTGGGGCCTTCCTGCGTCAGCATCAGACCGGCGAACAGAAAGCCGCGAAACGGCGTTCCTCGCGCAACCATCGCCACAAGCGCCGGCTTGATGATTTGCGCCATGCTGGCCTCGATCACCGCATCGTTCGCCCAGGGCGGCGGGGCGATTGCGCCCATGCCCCCGGTATTGGGGCCGGTATCGTAGTCGCCGACGCGTTTATGATCGGCGGCGGCGCCGAGATATATGGCATCCAGGCCGTCGCAGAGCGCGAAGACGGAAATCTCCTCGCCCTCCAGGCACTCCTCGATCACCAGCTCCGAACCTGCGGCGCCGTGGATTCGGTCTTCCATGATGGCGGCGATTGCGGCATGGGCCGCCTCCATGGTGGCGGCGACCACGACGCCCTTGCCGGCCGCCAGACCATCCGCCTTGATGACGATCGGCGCGCCGACATCCTCGACGTAATCATGCGCGTCATCGGCGTTGTTGAAGCTGGCCCAGTCCGCCGTGGGGATGGCTGCCGCATCCGCGATTTCTTTGGCGAAGCGCTTGCTGCCCTCCAGCTGCGCCGCCGCCTCACTTGGTCCGAAGCAGCGGATGCCCGCCACCGCCAACGCATCGGCAATGCCGGCGACCAGCGGCGCCTCCGGCCCGGGCACCACCAGGTCGATCCGCTGCGCCGCAGCGAATGCGACCAACGCTTGGATGTCTGTCGCGCGAATCGGTACGTTGGTCGCGATTTTCGCGGTTCCGGGATTTCCCGGCGCGACAAAGAGTTGCTCCAGCAGCGGGCTGGCGGCGATCGCCCAGGCCAGCGCATGCTCCCGGCCGCCGGAACCGATCACCAACACCCGCATTTTGCTTCCAACTTCCATCCTGCCGCCTCCTACCATATTCCAGTGTCCTGCCCCAGGAATTCATGTCATGCCAACGCATGCTTCGCATGTCATGAGAACGCATGCTTCGCATGACATGCCAACGCATGCTTCGCATAATGCGAATTCCCGGGATAAGCAGGCCACTGGTTATTTTCCTAGTGTCCACTATGCATCTGACACCCAACAAAAATTCAGATGCGGGACACTAGCATGAGCGATTTGGGAAACACCCCGGAATTCACCGTCTCCGGCATCGCCGGCGCCGTCAAGCAGACGCTTGAAGGCGCGTTTGGCCGGATACGCGTGCGCGGGGAAATAACCGAACTGCGCGCCTATGCTTCCGGGCATATCTATTTCGCGCTTAAAGACGAGTCCGCCAAGATACGCGCCATCATCTGGCGCGCCACTGCCCCGCGGGTCGGCCTGAAGCCGGAAAACGGGGTGGAGGTGATCGCGACCGGCCGCATCACCTCCTATCCGGAGCGCTCGGAGTACCAGCTGATCATCGAGCGGCTGGAATATGCCGGCGCCGGCGCCCTGCTGGCACGCATCGAGGCGCTGAAGGTGAGTCTGCAGGCGGAGGGTCTGTTGGATGCCGCCCGCAAACGCCCGATCCCGCTGCTGCCGCGGGTGATCGGCGTCGTCACCTCGGCACAGGGGGCGGTGCTGCAGGACATCAAGACCACCATCGCCCGGCGTTTTCCCCGGCCGATCCTGCTCTGGCCGGTCGCGGTGCAGGGCGAGGCTGCCGCCGCGCAGATCGCCGCCGCGATTAATGGCTTTTCAGGCCTGGCTGCGGGCGGCGCGATCGCGCGGCCGGATGTGCTGATCATCGCGCGCGGCGGCGGCAGCCTGGAGGATCTGATGGCCTTCAATGATGAAGCCGTGATCCGCGCCGCCGCTGCCTGTACGATCCCGTTGATCTCAGCGGTAGGACACGAGACGGACACGACGCTGATCGATTTCGTCTCCGACCGGCGGGCGCCTACGCCGACCGCCGCGGCGGAGATGGCGGTGCCGCCGCGGCTGGAACTGCTTGCCGACCTTGCGCAAAAATCCGCCAGGCTCACGGGCGCCCTGTCGCATCTGTCGACCCAGGCCCGCGCCCGGCTCGACCGGGCTTTAAACAAACTGCCCGACCTGCCCAATCTGCTAGGCGCCGCCCGCCAGCGCGTGGACGATCGCGCCGAGCGCCTGCTGCTCGCTTTGCCAATTACGCCGCCGGCCGTCGCGCCGGCCTGGAACGGCTGGTGGCCCGTCTGATCCATCCGCGCGAATTTCTGCTGCGCCAGCGCAACCAGATCGCCCTGCTGTCGCACCGGCTGGAGACGCCGCTGCCCGTCCGCCTGCGCGAAACGCATTTCCGGCAGGAAAATTTAGCCTCCCGCCTCGACGCCGGGCTGTTCCAGCTGACCCGGCAATCGCGCACGGGGATCGAGCGCCTTGCCGACCGCTTGATCCATCCGCGCGAGTTCTTGCTGCGAAATCGCAACGCCCTGGCCGTGCTGTCGCATCGTTTGCAAACGCCCCCCGCCACACGATTGAGCGAAGCCGGACTGCGTGTGGAAAATCTCGGCACCCGGCTGAACTCGGTATCTTATCAGGCGGTTCTGCAGCGTGGCTTCGTGCTCGTTACATCGCCGAAGGGCGCGCCAATCCTGAGCTCGTCCAAAGTAAAGCCGGGCGATGCGTTGAAGCTGAAATTCCACGATGGCGAGATCGCCGCCAGGGCGGCGCCGCAGCAGGGCATGCTCGACCTGTAGGCAAAGCCGTTGCCGTCAGTTTTCGGCCGCGACGACGCCCGCTTGCAGCGGGATTGTCTTGGCTTCCTGCGGCGCCAGCTTGCAATAGTTGGTCGGCCATAATCCGTGTTCGAGCGTTACGTCATAAAGCTCGGCGGTAGCATCGTGCGCCGCCGCCAGCGAAACGATAGGGCCGGCATAGTCGCCAGCCTCAGGGCCGGTCCTGCCGGTGATATAGAGCTGGTTCCAGCCGCCGGGGCAGATAGAGACGCCGCTGTCCATTGGCGTTGCGCTACCGGAATAAATTGCGCTACGGTGCGGAAAGTTCCAGGTTATCTTGCCACGGATCCCGCCGGGCCAGGATATTTTCAGACTTGCTTCATTCGCATCCACGTTTTTGACCATGACGGAAATCGCGTAATAGCTGTTGGCGGCAAGGGGTATTGGCTGGCCCGCGATGCCCGGCGATGCCCACGCGCCGGCGAACTGCGCATGATACTGCCAGGCGACCGGCCCGGCCGGATATTCTAAATCCGGCAGGGCGATGCTGCCGGCCGGCGTGATGCTATCCGCGGCATCCCCTGGCGCCGCAGCCCAAAATACCGGATCGGCATTTGCCCAATTGTAGAGATTTCTCTGGGTCAAAGCTGCAGGATCGTAAAGCGCGGGCACGCCGGCCAGACCTAGCGTCTCGCGCATCATTTCGGAGTAGATCAGGCCGCCGCGCAGATCGAGGTGGGATTCGTCGCCGAATAAAGGCGGCGCCCAGACCAGCATGCCGTTGCCGATCAAATGGACATCGGGACCGCTCGATTGCAGGTCCAGAAGGTAGTTCTGGAAGTCGTCAACCAGGCCCGGCGGATAATGCAAGAAGGAGGTGACTTGGCGCGGCGGTTCGATCAGCAGCACCTGGATGCCGTCTGCGTGCAATGCCTGCATGGTCCGCCTGAGGTAGAAATCCTGTAAAGGCGCGATGCGATGATCGGTCCTGTCGCTGTCATGGTCGAGCTGGGTGGTGCTGTAGGGCTGCGTGCCGAAGAAATGGTGGCCGTCGTCCAGCATTGTCTGGCCATACATCTCGTCGGAGCGCGCAGCGTCCCTGCCGCGCAGGCCGGAGCGCAGGTCGTTGGCGTAATGGTCCAGCTCCGGCATGAAGTATGGCGGAAATCTAACCGCATAAAGCAGCGCCTTGACCCGGTAATCGATGTTGAACAGCGAGGGCGTGCCGATGATCAGCTTGCTGTTATAGCGGTTAGAGTATTTCAGCGCCTCCATGGCCTGAGCAAAATTCAGTACGCGATACTGATACGCCTTCGACCAAAAAAAGGTTTTTTCGGGATCCGGAAAGCCGGGATCGTCGCCTAGCGCTGAAGGGACGAATTCCAGCGCGACGTATCGGGGCCGGTTTTTGCACTTCAGCATGGAGTGCACGATGTAGTACGTCTCCAGCGGTGTCCCGCCGCCCAGACCGAAATCCCGCACGCCCGGGCCCACCCGCGACGGCATCAGATCCGCAATCGCCGTTGAGTCGCCGACGAAATCGACGTTGCCCAGATCGCATGCCGAAATCATCTCGGTATGCGCTTTTGTAATCCGGTATTCCGGAAACGCGATCGACCCGTAATTGGTTGCGGCGAAACCCCACAAGAGAAGGAACAGGATCCCGGGAATCCCTAACAATGCCCACCAATAGCTCTTCATATCCGCTGTCCTAGAGCAGCCAAAACAAGGAGCCAAAACATGATCCTTGAGCAGACGTGAAAGGAACATGCTCTAGAACCTGAAATACAGAAATTCAGTTGTTCCGGTGACGCATAGGAAACTATAGAGATATAGCAGGCCCAGGCCGATGCCAAAAACCGGTACGGGGCGCCAAGTCAGAAACATCAGGGGCTTCTGCGCCCTGGATTTCGCAAGCGCGGGCGCTTCGCGTTCGAACAGCTGCAACGTGTTCGGCATGGTCCAAACCCAGGCAAGTGCGCAGGCGATCAGTGCCAGATTCTTCGCATGATGCTGGGTCAGGGCCGATAGCACATGGCGCAATCCCGCCAGGGCGAAATGTGGCTGCGAATCCAGGTCGCCGGCGGCGACAGCATGGAACCCCGAAGCCGGCCAGAAGGTCATCTCGCGCAGAATGCTGATGGCGTCATCGAGGGAATGCGCCCTGAAGAAAACCTGGCCCAGCAACACCGCGGCACAGGTTAGCAAAATGCCGGGAACCGCGGATAAATAACCGGATGAGGCGGATTTCGCGGCATGCTTCTTACCCGCGAGCAGACGCCAGGCATGCGCAACGCAAAGGTAGAACCCGTGCAGCAGGCCGAACACCAGAAATTGCAGGCCGGAGCCGTGCCAGACCCCGATCAGCACCATCGTCAACATAGTCGGCAGCGCGACGATGGATGCAAAACCATCGATGGTGCGCAGGGCTGCGGCATTTGCCTGTTTGCCCTTGGCGTAGCGCCTGCGGGTGATGGCGAGCGCGATCGGGTTGTAGACATAAAGCGTGACATAGCGCGTGAGCGACATGTGCCAGCGCTGCCAGAATTCGATGATGTTCGGCGCCTTGTAAGGCGAGTCGAAATTCGCGGGGAAGGTGACGTTGAACATGCGGGCGAGGCCGATCGCCATTTCCGAATATCCGGAGAAATCGAAATAGAGCTGGATGAAATAGCTCCCGACGCTGCACCAGGCATCCAGGCGGCTGAGATCATGCGGCTGGTTGAAGCCGGAAGAGACGTAGCCGGCGAAACGGTCGGCGACCAGCACCTTCTTGCTCAATCCGACGATGAAGATGCTGACGCCGACGGTAAAATTCCGGCTGTCGAAACGGTAGGTCGTCTCCCGCAGGAATTGCGGCATGATTTCACGGTGATGCAGAATCGGGCCGGCGATGAGATGCGGAAAGAACGTTACGAACAGCAGATATTCAATAAAATTTCTCGATTTGGTAACGCCGCCCTTGCGGTCGACCAGAAAGCCGATCTGCGTGAACGTGAAAAACGAGATGCCGAGCGGCAGGATCGTGCTGCCGAGCTGCGCTGCCGGAAACATGCCGTGCAGATGCGCCCAGCCGGTGAGATCAAATAGATATTTGTAGTACAACAGCGCCAGCAGATTTGCCGACACGCCGATAATCAAAATCCAGTAGGCCAGCCGCTCGCGTGCCGAAAATCGCTCGAGCGCCAAGCCGATCGAGTAATTGAACAATATGGAAACAATTAGCAGCGGGAGATAGCGCGTGCCAAGCCAGCTGTAAAAAACCAGCGAGGCAATGCCCAACCATGCCATCGCCGAGCGCTGGTGGAACCGGCCGAAAAAGAAGAAAACGACAAGTGTTACGGGAAGAAATATGCAGATGAAGGAAATCGAGTTGAACAGCATCTGCCTATCGCCCAGCCCCAGTCGGGCCAAGCCCGCTTAGCGCACCCCGAAACCTGCAATCCGGAATCGTCCTCAAGCCTAAGATCATTCGGAACCAACCATTCAAAACTGCAACATCGAGGAAACGTAACAGCAATCATTTCGGCTGAGAAGCTGAAAATGGGTGTGCCGCCGAGCCTGAAGAATGCTGCATGAACGCAGAACCGACATTGTCCGAAATGAAACAGTGGCAAATCGGGCAAATAGCCCGCTAAGGATGCCGAACGAGTATTGCCTATGCAGAAGTTCTACCCTGGATCCGCCAGATATCCCGCTGCCTTGATCCCGGCGACCGCCGCCGCTTCGTCATTATCCGAGGTATCGCCGGAAATCCCGCAAGCACCAAGTAGCATGCCGGCACTGTCCTTGATCAGCACGCCGCCCGGCACCGGCACCAGCGATCCGCCGATCGCGGCGGTTGCCGCCGCGATGAAATAGCCTTGCGCCTCCGCCCGTTTCATTAAGCCTCGCGAGCCCATGCCTAGCGCAATCGCCCCATTGGCCTTGCCCAGCGCGATCTCTCCGCGCTTCAGACTGGTCCCGTCTTGCGCCGCAAATGCCTTCAAGGCGCCGCGCGCATCGATCACACCCGCCGCCATTGGCTTGAAGCCCTGCTCGGCTGCAAAAGCCAGGGCCGCTTCGACGATCTTCTGCGCAACAGCTAAATCCAAGGGTCAGCTCTCCAGTTCGGAATCCCAGTACAGGAAATCCCGCCAGCTTTCATGCAGAAAATTCGGCGGAAAGCCCCTGCCCATGTCCTGCAGCTCCCAGCTGGTGGGCCGGCGGGGCGCGTTACGCGGGAACATGTGGCATTCTTTCGGCAGCTTGCTGCCTTTGCGAAGATTGCATACGCCGCAGGCGGTAACGACGTTCTCCCACGTCGTCCTGCCGCCTTTGGCGCGCGGGATCACGTGGTCGAAGGTCAACTCCGGCGCCGGCCGGCGGCAATTGCAATATTGGCAGGTAAAACAATCCCGCAGGAAAACGTTAAACCGGGTAAAGGCAGGCATCCGGGCGGAGGGGATGAAATCCCTCAGCGCGATCACCGAAGGCAGGCGCATCGTAAAGCTCGGCGAGTGCACCTCCCGCTCATATTCCGAGAGCACCGAAACGCGGTCGAGAAACACCGCTTTCACGGCGTCCTGCCAGTTCCAGGTCGATAAAGGAAAGTACGAAAGCGGACGAAAATCCGCGTTCAAAACCAGGGCGGGATAATTAAACCCGCCCTCAAACACTACTGAACCGGTCCCAGAAAGGGCGGAACAAGGATTGGGATTGCAGACGCAAACCCAGCCAGATCCGGTGGTACGTGCGAGTCATGCCGCCTGTATGACAAACCTGCCGCGGCGCCGCAAGCGCGGCCGGGCGATTTCAACGCTTTGTCATCTGTTCATCCGGTGGTTTAGCGAACCTGCGCCGGCTTGGCATCGATCGTCGTGCCGGTCGCATCGGTTTGAAAACGCACGACCACCTGTCTGGGCGGTCCGCATAGATCCAGCGTCCAGAGCTCTTTCCATGCTCCCGCATTCGCCGCCGCATCCGGCCGTTCATAGCCGGCGAACGCGGTGTTGGCGATAAAGCCATCCTTGCATCCGGACGGCAGGCCGCCGGCCGCCTTGACCGCAAAAGCCTGCGCCGCATTCTGCAGAATTGGATCGGCGATAGAATCGCCGGGCAGCAGATAGCCGGTGACAAGGCTCGCCGGCCCGGTAATCTCCGTCAGCACGTTCAAGGTGAGCCTAGCGCCGCAGCCGCTGGCGATAATGCCCTCCCGCCACTCGCCGCTGAGCGGCTGGCCGTTTTTATCGAACACGACCGGCAGATAAACGCCGATGGCCGGCGAAGGCGCGAATTGCGCGGCGGCGCAGGCGATATGCGCCCAGGCTGGAGTCGCTTCAGCCGCTTTAAGCACCAGCTGCCGGTGCCCGGGGTTTTGCAGCACCGCGGCGAATTGCTGCACACTTGCCTGCTGCGCCGCCTGCGCCATTGCAGGAACCAGCAACAAAATCGCCAACCCCGTCGATTTTTTCATAAAGCGCTCCGCTATTGCCGGGCCAGCCCGGCTTCGTTAACCCCATCGTCCATGACCGATCTAGACGCGTTATTGAAGTCCCGCGGCGTTTCGCAAGATCTGGGCGCGCATGTCACCGGCTGCGCTTTCAACCGCGCCGGCAACACGGCTGGTTTTGCCCTTGGCGATGGCAGCGTGCGGTTCTGCGCCAATGAGCGCTGGTCGCGCATCCAGGCGCATGAAGGCGCGGTGCTCTGCTTTGCCCAGGACCTCTCGGCGGATGGCTTCGTCTCCGGCGGCGATGACGGCAAGTTCAACCGCATCACGCCGGATCTCGTCTCGCAGATCGCCGAGTTCGGCATGAAATGGGTCGACCACGCGGCCTCCTTTGCGCATCCCAAGAACGGGCTGCTGGCCTGCACGGTGGCCAAGAACGTGCATCTGTTCGACGCCAAGCAGCAGAAGCTGCGCAGCTTCACGCACCCTTCCACCGTCACCGGCATCGCCTTCGACGGCAAGGGCAAGCGCATCGCCGCGTCGCACTATAACGGCGCCTCGCTGTGGTTTACCGCCTCCTCCTCCGGCAATCCCCGGCTGCTGGAATGGAAAGGCAGCCATATCGGCGTCGCCCTGCACCCCGACGGCGAGGCGCTGGTGACCGCCATGCAGGAGAACGCGTTGCATGGCTGGACCCTGCCGGAGGGCAAGCATATGCGCATGAGCGGCTACCCGGCAAAAACCGAGTCCTTCGGCTTTACCAAATCCGGCAAATGGCTGGCCACCGCCGGGGCGGACGCCATCGTGATTTGGCCGTTTTTCGGCGGCGGCCCGATGAGCAAGTCGCCGCTGGAACTGGCTGGCGCCGACGGCGTTGTGGTCAAGCAGGTCGCCTGCCACCCGCTGCATGAGGTGGTGGCGGCCGGTTTTGAAGACGGGCTGGTGGTGATGGCGGATATCGCACGCGAGAAAATTCTGCCCGTCGCGGCGCCCGGCCGCGGCGCAATATCGGCGATGGCGTGGAACAATACGGGCTCGCATCTCGCCTTCGGCACCGAGGACGGCTTCGCCGCGATCGTGGATTTTTCGCTTAAAGACTAAACTTCTACCGGCCCGTAAGAAGCAGCAGGACGACCAGCCCGATCGCCAAACCCTGCAAACCGACCCGGGCGCGCATGAGCTTGTTGGAGGTTCTCGGATCCCGGCTAGAGTTCGCCAGACCAATCGCGCCAACCAGCATCACGACGACCACGGCAACCATGTCGATCCCAAGCAGGATCATCAAAAACAGCTTCATCCTGTAATATATGGGCGGCAGGAAAAGTTTTGCACGAATTGCCCGACGAATTGCCCGACGAATTGACGGACGAATTGACGGACGAATTGACGGACGAATTGACTTGGGCCCCGATCCGCTCTCTGGCTGCCGCCATGCAACGCCTCTATCTCCCAATCCTTCTCCTCGTAACGGCTCTTGCCTTGCCCGCTGCGGCTGGCGCGCAGGCATTGGCCGTTCATCAGGCCGCTTCCGCTTCTGCGAAATCGGGCACCGCCGCGCCGCCTAAAGCAAGCACCATCATTCCCGGTTCGCCGCTGGCCGCGATCGCGGGGGCGGCCCCGCCGCCGTCGCAAAGCGCCCAAAACCCGCCTTCGCCCTTCGGCACCGGCGACCTTGGATTATCGGTCACCAACCTGATCAGCCGCGAGACCTCCGGCACGGTCCATGACTTCATCGCAGCGATCCAGAAATCCACTGAGCTGACGCCGGTCTGGCACTGGCTGGGCAGTTTTCCGGCAAATCCGGCGCGAGTGCAAAATGCGCAAGCCATTGCCGAAGGCCTGTTGATCGCCGCGCTCCCCGCGCTGATCCTGCAGATAGCACTGCGCCTGCTCCTCGCGCGGCCGCGCGCCGGGCTGGTGAACCGCGCGGCGAAGCTGCGCAATTTCAGCGAACCGCCATCGACCGCCTCCGGGCTTGAGGCGGACGAAGCGGACGAGGTCGAGGAACCGCCGGATCGCCGGGAGTCGATCATCTCCTGGTTTCGCCGGCTGTTACTGGCGGTCATGCATTTTGTGCTATGTCTGGTCCCGGTGCTGGCCTTCGCCCTGGCCGCCGGCGCGATGCTGGGACTCGGCTTCGTCACCGCTCGGGATGCGCGTCTTGCGGTAGTAGGCGTCTCCAACGCCTATCTGTTCTGCCGGCTGGTCCTGGAAGCCGAGCGTTTTCTGGCCGCACCCTGGACACCGCCTTTGCGTCTGTTCCGCATGCCAAACAACCGGGCGGTGTGGCTGAACCACTGGGTACGCATATTGCTGGCAACCGGCGGCTTCAGCTACGCCATCGTTTCGATCAGCGAAATCCTGGGACTGCCGCGCAACGGCGCGATGGCGGTTACCCGCGTCCTGGTGCTGGCCATTCACATCGAGCTCGCCGTCATGATCTGGCAAAGCCGCAAGCTGGTGGGCGGCTGGATCAGGGGCAGACGGAACTCCGAAAGCGTGCTCGCCCCCTTGCGCGCCCGGCTGGCGCTGGTCTGGCATTATGTGGCGCTGTTTTACGTGCTGGCGCTTTGGGTCGCCTGGGCCGGCGGCGTACATAACGCCTTCGTCGTGCTGCTGCGGGTCGTGCTGTTCTTCATCGCGGCGATCGTTCTGGGCAGGGTCAGCTGGCGCGGCAGCGAGATACTGCTGGACCGGCTGTTCCCTGATCCTATCGGACTCAAGACGCGTCATGCGAACTTCTTCTCCCGCGCCCGCGTCTATACGCCGCTGATCAAAACGATCATCCGTATCGTTATCGGCATCGCCATGGTGGTGGTTATCCTGCTGGGCTGGGGCATCAACGTCCTGCCCCGGCTGTTGAAAGATCCCGTCAGCCGCGGGCTGCTTTCCGCCTTCATCGCCATTATCATCACCGTCGCGATCGCCTTGATCATCTGGGAGATCGCCAACGGTGCGCTGGATGGCCGGATCCACCGGCTGACCGCCGCCGGCAAAACCCGGCAGGCCCTGCGACTGCGCACGCTCTCGCCGATCCTGAAAGCCACCTTCGGCACCGGCATCGGCCTGCTCGCGGGGCTGATTTGCCTCAGCAAGATCGGCGTCAACGCCGCACCCTTGCTGGCCGGCGCCGGCGTGCTCGGCATCGCCATCGGCTTCGGCAGCCAAAAGCTGGTGCAGGATATCATTACCGGGCTGTTCCTGCTGCTGGAAGACACCATGCAGGTGGGCGATGTCGTCACGCTGGGCGGCATGTCCGGCACGGTGGAACGGCTTTCGATCCGCACCATCCGCCTGCGCGGCGGCGACGGCTCGGTCAACATCGTTCCGTTCTCATCGGTGACGATCGTGACCAACCAGACGCGCGATTTCGGCACCGCGCAAATCTCTATCGGCGTCGGCTATAACGAAGACATCGACCGCGTCTGCGCCGTGCTGATGGACATCTCGAAAACCATGCGGGCGGAACCCATCTGGGGACCGATGATGCGCGACGATCTTCAAATCAACGGTCTGGATCAATTCGGCGCCAGCGCGCTGATCATCACCGGCCAAATCCGCACCGGCCCAGGCCAGCATTGGACGGTACGCCGCGAATTCAGCCGCCGCATGCTGCTACGCTTCGCACAGGAGCGGATCGACATCCCCTACACCGCCGCCGCTTCGACAGTGATGGCCGAAAAGGAAGAACCTTCTTTTTCTGAAGAAAAAGAAGCAAAAAGATTGTTGGAAACTGGAATTCAGGCGGCCGAACATCCCGGCTCATAGGAGCAAAAGCTTCCGCGCCGTTTTTTTTAAAGCGGCTGCTTCCGTTAATCTATCCTTTTTCTGTACTTCTTGGGCTTCTCGTTCGTCAGGGCGCCGTGCAGGGCGGAGCCGCGGCCTGAGAGAGAGGGGTTGGTCATGAAGTATTCGTGGGCGAAAACCGGCGGGTTGCCGGGCTTGACGCGCACCCAGGAGCCGTCGGCGTGCAGTTCGGAGGATTGCGCGTCGTCGCGGATGTTCACCACCATGATCTGGTCGAGGATCTGCGCGTGCACCGTCGGGTTATGGATCGGCACGAAGGTTTCCACCCGGCCGTCCATGTTGCGGGCCATCCAGTCGGCGCTGGACATGAACACCTTGTTCTCGCGCGAGGGCAGCTTGTAGCCATTGGCAAAGACGCAGATGCGGGCATGTTCCAGAAACCTGCCGACAATGGATTTAACGCGGATGGTGGACGACAGCCCCGGCACGCCGGGGCGCAGGCAGCAGATGCCGCGCACGATGATGACGATCGGCACACCGGCGCGCGAGGCATCGTAGAGATGGTCGATCAGCCGTTCATCGACCAGCGAGTTCATTTTCAACCAGATCCCGCAGGGCTTGCCGGCCTTGGCGTTGGCAATCTCGGCATCGATCAGGCTGCCAAGCGTTTTGCGGGTGGTGAGCGGCGAGAAGGCGAGCTGTTCCATCGCTTCCGGCCTGGCATAGCCGGTCATGTAGTTGAACAGCCGGGCAGCGTCGCGCGTCAGCGCCGGGTCGGAGGTGAAGAAGGAGAGGTCGGTATAGATGCGCGCGGTGATCGGATGGTAGTTGCCGGTACCGAAATGCGCGTAGGGCCGCAGCGTGCCGGCCTCGCGCCGCACGACGTAGGAGACCTTGGCGTGGGTTTTCAGGCCGACAAAGCCAAACACCACCTGCACGCCGGCCGCTTCGAGCGTGCGCGACAGACGGATATTGGCTTCCTCGTCGAAGCGGGCGCGCAGTTCCACCATGGCGGTCACCGATTTGCCTGCCTCCGCCGCTTCAATCAGCGCCTTGACGATGGGAGAATCCCGGCTGGTGCGGTACAGCGTTTGTTTGATGGCGACGCAGGCCGGGTCGGCCGCCGCCTGCCGCAGAAATTGCACGACGACGTCGAAGCTCTCGAACGGGTGATGGACCAGAATATCCTTGGCGCGGATGGCGGCAAAGCAATCGCCGGCGAAGTCACGGATGCGTTCAGGGAAGCGCGGCGTGTAGGGGGTGAATTGCAAATCTGGCCGGTCGTCGACGATCAGCTGCTTGACGTCGACCAGGCCGATGATGCCGCCTTCCAGGTAGATCTCGTCCTGCGGCGCGTCGATTTCGCTGATGACCAGGTCGCGCAGATCCTCCGGCATGTCGGCCTGCACGGTGAGCAGGATAGCGACGCCGCGGCGGCGGCGCTTCAGCGCGGTTTCGTAGGATTGCACCAGGTCCTCGGCCTCTTCCTCGAACTCCACGTCGGTGTCGCGGATCAGCCGGAACAGCCCGGAGCCCTGCGGCCGGAAGCCCGGGAACAGCCGGTTCATGAACATGGCTACCAGCTCTTCCAGCATGACGAAGCGGATGGGGCCTTCAGCGTCGCGCGGCAGCCGCACGAAGCGTTCGACCTGCGCCGGCATCGGGATCATTGCCGACATCACGCCCTGATCGTCGTCGCGCGCCAGTTTAAGGGCAAGCACGAGGCCCATGTTCGGGATGAACGGGAAAGGATGCGCCGGATCGATGGCAAGCGGCGTCAGGACCGGGAAGACGCGTTCCATGAAATAGGAATCCAGGAACTGCACGTCCTCGAACGACAAGGTGACCGACGAGCAGATGACGATCCCGGCAGCGGCCAGCAAGCCGCGCAGATTTGCAAAGGCGGTCTGCTGGGCGGCGATCAAGGCATTGGCGTGGGCATTGATGCCGGTGAGCTGCTGGGCGGCGGTCAGGCCATCGGCCGAGCGTTCCAAAAAACCGGCACGCGTCTGGCCGATCAGCCCGGCAACGCGGACCGAGTAGAACTCGTCCAGGTTGGAGGCGCTGATGGAGACGAAGCGCAGGCGCTCCAGCAGCGGATGGCGGACGTTTTCCGCCTCCGCCACCACGCGGAAATTGAAGTCGAGCCAGGAGAGCTCGCGATTGATGAAGCGGGACGTCGTTTCCGGCGTTATTTCGGCTGAGGGCGCCGTTGTGACCTGGTCCATGCGTTTCCATACATCGGCACCGGTTTCCCTGCGAGTGACGGTTAGGTAACAGTCCAGCCCTGCAGGTCCACCACGATCTGCGCCGCCAGCGCGCGGGTGACTTTGCCGCCTGCGGCCAATGCGGCGTGGTCCAGCCGGGCAATCGCTTCGCGCAAGGCGGCCGGGGAGCGTGGCAGCTGGGTCAGCAGCTGCTGGCTTACCTGGGCGTTCAGGATCAGTTGGCGCGACGCAGCCAGGCGGAACAGCAAGGTGCTCAACATTGCGTCATCCGGAGCAGAAATCTCGACCGCCAGACTGGCGCGCAGCCGGCTGGCGAGGTCGGGCAGGCGCTGCGTCTGCCGGCCGGGCGGCGCCCGCGCGGTGAGCAGCACAGGATGGCCCGCTTCGGAGGCCGAGTTCAGCAAATGCAGCAACACCGTTTCGTCCGGCACAAGATCGGCGTCATCCACGGCGATGGCGGTCTCTGGCGGCGCGGGCAGATCGCCGAGGAGGCTGCCGTGATAGATGACCGCGCCGGCCGATTGCGCCCAGAGATGCAGCAAAAAACTCTTGCCGCAGCCAGGCTCCCCCCAAAGCACCATGCGGCCGTTGGTCCAGCTCTCCGGCTTGGCCAGCCAGCTCCGCGCCAGCGCGTTGCAGGGGGCGGCGCAGAAATCTTCGTGCCGGTAGCTCGGCGATTCTGCGAAAGGCAGAGGCAGTTGCCGCATGGCGGCGTTCATAACTCCGGCGGCGCGTCCAGCTGCGGCGGCATGTCCAAATAGAGCGGGCTCTGCAAATAGCGGCGCAGCCAGAACCGGGCCAGAACGCCGATGGTGGCGGCGGCCGGCACCGCCAGCATGATGCCCAGAAAGCCGAAGGTCGCGCCGCCGGCCAGCAGCGAGAAGATCACCCATACCGCCGGCAGGCCGACCCGGCCGCCGAGAAAGCGCGGCTGGATGACGTAGTCGTTAAGCGCCTGGCCCAGCCCGAACACCGCGCCGACCTCGATGACGCCATGCCAGCCGGGCGATTGTGAAAGCACCAGCAGCAGCGCGCTGCAGGCGCCAACCGCCGTGCCGACATAGGGGATGAAAGAAAGCAAGCCGGCGGTAAGGCCGATGATGAGGCCAAGATTGAGGCCGATGATGGTAAGTCCCAACGCGTAGAACGCCGCCAGGATGACACAGCAGATCGCCTGGCCGCGAATCCAGGCGGCCAGGATGCGATTGACCTCGACCGCCTGGGCGCGAATCACGCCTTCGTAGGGGCGGGGCAGCCAGGTATCGACCTGGCGGATGATGGCCGGCCAGTCCCGCAAGAAATAAAATCCGACCACCGGGGTAATGACCAGCAGCGCCAATACGTTAACCACGGCGAAACCGCTGCCGATGATGTTGCTGGCGGCGCTGCCGGCGAAGGAGATGACGGCGCCTGCCTGGGCAGCGGCAATCTCATTAAGCTTCTGCGCCATCAGCCCCTTGCCCAGACGGTGTTCGATCTGCGTGATGATCTTGCCGAAGTCGCTCTGCGCGGTCTTTATATAGCTGGGCAGATTGCTGGCGAAGGCTACGGCCTGGGCGGCGATGATCGGGTAGAGCAGCAGGATGAAAACCACCAGCAGCAAGACTGCAGCGAGCAGAATGATGAAGGTGCCCAAGGCGCGGCTAAGGCCCAGCCGCTCCAGCCTCGTGACCGCCGGGTCCAGAAAAAACGCCAGCCCCGCGGCGACTACGAACGGCGTTAGGATGGAGGAGAACAGCCGCAGGCAGAACCAGAAGATCAGCAGAAAAGCCGCGACCAGCACCAGACGCTGCCATTGAACCTGCGTCCTCGGCGTAATGAAATTCATCCGTAGTGGTCCGCCGAACGATGCCGCGGACATTGCACGGCGCGGGGTGCTATGGTGAAAGGCGCCTGCAATCCAGCGGCAGCTGCTTCTTGTCGGTGTCCTGACATCATGACACTGACTTAGCGCATCGGGAGCTAAAATGACCAGCATGACCTACAGGCAGGCCGGTGTCGATATCGCGGCAGGAGATGCGCTGGTGGACGCCATCAAGCCGCTCGCCAAGGCGACGTCGCGCGCCGGCTTGCTGGGCGGGCTCGGCGGTTTCGGCGCGCTGTTCGATCTAAAAGCCGCCGGCTTTATTGACCCGATCCTGGTTTCCACCACCGATGGCGTGGGAACCAAGCTGAAAATCGCCATAGAGACCGGCATTCACGACTTCGTCGGCATCGATTTGGTGGCGATGTGCGTGAACGATTTGATCGTGCAGGGCGCGGCGCCGCTGTTCTTTCTAGACTATTTTGCGACCGGCGTCCTGGATGTGGCGGCCGCGAAAACCGTGATCGCCGGCATCGCGAACGGCTGCAAGATCGCCGGCTGCGCTTTGGTCGGCGGCGAGACGGCGGAGATGCCGGGGATGTATGCGGCGGGCGATTACGACCTTGCCGGGTTCGCGGTCGGCGCGGTTGAACGTGACATGCTGCTGCCGGCAAAGGTCGCTGTGGGCGATGCGATCCTGGCCCTGCCCGCCTCCGGCGTGCACTCCAACGGGTTTTCGCTGATCCGCAAGGTGGTCGAACAGACCGGGTCCTGGCGGATGGCCGCACCCTTCGATCCAAGCGAGAGCCTGGCGCAGGCGCTGATGCTGCCGACGCGGATTTACGTGAAGCCGATTCTGGCGTTGCACAAGGCCGGGCTTTTAAAGGCCGCGGCGCATATCACCGGCGGCGGGCTGCCGGGCAATCTGCCGCGCGCCCTGCCGGAAGGGCTGGGCGCGCAATTGCAGGCGCCCTGGCCGATGCCGGCGGTGTTTCCCTGGCTGGCGCGCCAAGGCAATATTGCCACAGCCGAGATGCTGCGCGTGTTCAATTGCGGGATCGGGATGGCGCTGATCGTCACCGATGCCGAGGCAGCGAAGGAGGTTCTGATCCGGGAGGGCGAGGCGCCGTTCCTGTTGGGGCGGGTAACGGCCGAGACTGGCATATCCATCGCGGATGAGGCGAAGTTGTTCGCGTGAGGCCGAAGACGGCCATTTTCTGCTCGGGCCGCGGCTCGAACATGGAGGCGCTGATCAAGGCGGCGCAGGATCCGGATTTTCCGGCGGAGATTGCCTTGGTAATCTCGAACCGGGCCCAGGCGCCGGCGCTGGCGATCGCGGCCGAGCTCGGCGTGCAGGCGATGGCGGTTGCATCGAAACCGTTCGGCGGCGACCGGGAGGCGCATGAGCGGGCGATCAATGCGCGATTGGAAAAAGCAGGCATCGAGATCGTTTGCCTGGCCGGCTATATGCGGCTGCTGACCCCTTATTTAGTCGGGCGCTGGCGCAGCAAGATGCTGAACATCCATCCCAGCCTGTTGCCGGCCTTTCCCGGACTGGAGACGCATCGCCGCGCACTGGCGGCGGGCAGCAAGCTGCATGGTTGCACGGTGCATCTGGTGACCGAAGTGATGGATGACGGGCCGATCCTGGCGCAGGCGGCGGTGCCGGTGCTGCCCGAGGATACCGAGGCGGATCTGGCGGCCCGGGTATTGGCGCAGGAGCATCTGATCTATCCGGCGGCTTTGGCCGCCTTCGCACGCGGCATGGCGGTTTGGGCGGGCACCGGGGCGGCGCTGCAAAATCCGTTGCCTTGAGCGCCGCCCAGCCGTAAACACACCCTTAACTGGATGGAATCCCAATGAGCGACAATACCACCGTACCGGCGAGCGATCAGGTCGTCGAGGATGATTTCGACAAGGCTTCGACAGCCGGCTGGACGTCGTTTACCAGGTTCCTGCTGATCAACGTCATCCTGTGCGCGCTTGGGCTGGCGTTCGTGGCGCTGTTTACCGTCTGGGCGTGAGGCGTTTGGCTGCCTCGATTCGCCACTCGATTCGCCAGCGGCTGAAGCCGGGTTGGCCGTAGCCGGGATAATGCCGGAATGTCCACGTGAAACATTCCGCACATAGCGTTATGTTTATCTTCATCTGAAAACGGATTGTTGACACCCGGCCAGTTCTTGTCACCGCCTCGCACGGCCAGTTCGATCACCGCTGCGGCCGGAATACCAATGCGTAGTTTCATACCAATGCAGGGTTCGTAGGGTCTTCTTGCTGCTTTTTCTTCAGAAAAAGCAGATTTTGCCTCCTCCCCTACGCAGCGCAGGATTCGAAGCCGCGGCGGAGTTGGGGGCGGTTCAGGTCGCGGCCGATGAAGACGAGGCGGCTGGTGCGTTTCTCCTCCGGCTTCCAGGGGGCGACGTAGTCGCCGTCGGCGATCATGTGCACGGCCTGGAAGGCGAAGCGCCTGTCCTGGTTTTGGTAGCTTAGAATGCCTTTGGTGCGCAGCAGATTCTGCCCTTGCGTCTGCAGGATGTGGCTGATCCAGGCGTTGAATTTCTCGGCGTCGAGCGGTGCGCCCAAGGACAGGCTGATCGAGGTCAGATGTTCGTTATGGGTATGGGAATCTTCTTCCAGAAAATCCGGCACGGCGGCGAGCACGCGGTTCAGGTCGAACGCGTTCAGGCCCAGGAGTTGGTCGATCGGCACGTCGCCGCGGGTTGCGTGGTGGATTTCGGCGAAGCGGTTGATGGCGCGGATTTTTTCTTCGACCGTCGCCAGCTCTTCCGGCGTCACCAGGTCGAGTTTGTTCAGCACGATGACATCGGCGAAGGCGATCTGATCGGCGGCTTCGGGCGAATCTTCCAGACGTGCGGCAAGATGTTTGGCATCCACCACCGTCACGATGGCGTCCAGCCGAGTTTTTGATTTGACATCCTCATCGACGAAAAATGTCTGCGCGACCGGCGCCGGGTTGGCGAGGCCGGTGGTCTCGACGATTATGCCGTCGAACTTGCCGGAGCGCTTCATCAGGCCGCCGACGATGCGGATCAGGTCGCCGCGCACGGTGCAGCAGATGCAGCCATTGTTCATCTCGAAAACCTCTTCGTCGGTATCGACGACAAGGTCGTTATCGACGCCGAGTTCGCCGAATTCGTTGATGATGACGGCGTATTTCTTGCCGTGGTTTTCGCTAAGGATGCGGTTCAGCAGCGTGGTTTTACCGGCGCCAAGATAGCCGGTGAGCACGGTGACGGGGACGAGGTCGGGCATTTGCTTTATCCAATGAAGATGTTGTTTGGAATATGGGCACAATTCGGGAAGCGGCCAAGGGCAGGCTTAACTGCCACGCGCGTCCAGCAGGTTTTGATAAACTTCGATCCACCGGTGCGTCACCGCCTCGCGCGTGAAGTGGCGGAGGTATTCGGCGTAGCCGGCATCCACGATGCGCCGCCGCAGGGCAGGATCGGCGTTGACGGCGGCAATCGCGGCGGCCAGCGCAGCAGGGTCGTTCGCCGCAACCAGCATGCCGTTTTCCCCGTCGCGGATGTGCGCGCGCGGGCCGGCGCTGTCGCAGGCAATGAAGGCGGTTCGCGTTGACCAGGCGTCCAGGATCACGGTGCCGAAAGGCTCGTAGCTGGAAGGCAGCAGGCAGATATCGGCGGCGCGCAGCAAGGCGCCGCGATCGGTCCGCCAGCCGAGAAAACGCACCCGTTCCGCAACGCCGATCTGTTGCGCCAACGCGTCCAGCTCGGCGCGCATCGGACCTTCACCGGCGATCCAGAGGTAGCAATCCGGCAGGCCAGGCAGTGCTTTAATCAGCGTGTCCAGGCCCTTGGTAGGGTGCAAGCGGGAAAGCGTCAGCAGCAATTTGGCATCGCCCGGCGTGTGCAGGCTTGCCCTGTCCAGCGCCGGCGCCGCATCGACCGAGGGAAAGGTTGGAACATAGGCGGAATGCGCTTCGGCAAAGCCATGTTCGCGCATATGCCGGACCAGATCCTGCGTGCAGCCCACCAGATCGGTGCAATGCAAGAAGTGCCGCAGCTCCTCATAATCGCCAAACCAGCCAAGCAGCGTCGCACCCTGCGCGGCGGCGGGAGCCAGGCTGGCGGCACGGCGCATCCAGCAATGGATGATGTCGGGCTTCTCGCGGGCGACCAGTCGCCGCATTTGCACGCGCTGCCAGGGGCGCAGGCCCGTTTGATACACCTGCGGCGCCATCCGCAGCCCCGCCTGCTCCAGCGCGCCATATCTTGGCGCGCCCGGCCGCAAGGCGACACATTGGTCGATGCCGGCTGCATGCAGGCTCAGCATGACGTCGGTTGAATATAACTCCGCGCCGCCATTGGACTTGCCGGCCATCACCTGCAGGATGCGCAAAGCTTGAACGCCGTTCAGCCGCGGACGGTGACGTAGGAACCCGGCGCGTCCTCGATTGCCTTCAACTTGCCTTTGCCTGGAATCCGCGCAGGCACCCGGGTTTTGTCGGCGCTGGCCATCCAGCGATGCCAATCCGGCCACCAGGAACCCCCGACCTCGGTTGCATTCTCAAACCAGGCTTCCGGATCCTCCGGCAGCGCATCATTGATGAAATGATTGTATTTGCCGCCATCCGGCGGATTTACGACGCCAGCGATATGGCCGGAGGCGGCGAGCACGAAGCGGGTCTTGCCGCCGAAAAGCTGGGCGCCGCGATAGGTGCTCTTCCAGGGTGCGATATGATCCTCGCGGCAGGACAGAAAGTAGACCGGAATATCGATATCGCGAAGATCGATCGGCACGCCCTTCATCGCCAGGCCGCAAGGCTGCGCCAGCAGGTTGTTTTGGTACATGTTACGAAGATAGAATGAGTGCATGCGCGGCGGCATCCGCGTCGTATCGGAATTCCAGTACAGCAGGTCGAACGGGAACGGTTCGTTGCCGAGCAGGTAATTGTTGACAACGAAACCCCAGATCAGGTCGTTGGCGCGCAGCATGTTAAAGCTGGCCGCCATCTCGCCGCCTTCCAGATAGCCGCGGCGTTGCATCCGCTCTTCAAGATTGCTGAGTTGCTCCTCATCGATGAACACGCCGAGCTCACCGGCATCGGTAAAATCGGTCAGCGTGACCATGAAGGTCGCGGTCTTGATGCGCTCGTCGCCTTTGCATTTCATGTAGGCCAGGCTGGAGGCAAGCAAAGTGCCGCCCAGACAGTAGCCGACCGCGTTGACCTCGCGCTGGCCGGTGGCCTTTTCGATGGCGCCAAGCGCCGCGAAAACCCCTTCGACCATGTAGTCGTCAAAATCCTTCTCTGCCAGGCGCTCATCCGGATTGACCCAGCTGATCATGAACACGGTATGGCCCTGCGCCACCGCGTGGCGTACCAGGCTGTTTTTCGGCTGCAGGTCCAGGATATAGAATTTGTTGATCCAGGGCGGAAAGATCACCATCGGCCGGGTATAGACGCTCTCAGTGACCGGAGCGTATTGGATGAGCTGGATCAGATCGTTCTGGAAAATGATCTTGCCTTCCGAGACGGCGATGTTTTCCCCGACCTTGAAGGCGTCGGTATCGGTCATCTTGATGCGCAGCTTGCCGCGGCTCTGCTCCAAATCGCTGAGCAGGTTGTTCAAGCCGCGCACCAGATTTTCGCCGCCGGACTCGGCGGTTTTACGCAGCACCTCGGGGTTGGTGAGTATGAAGTTGGACGGGCTCAGCGCGTTGACGAACTGGCGCGCGTAGAAATCGATCTTTTGGCTGGTCTTCGGCGTCAGCCCATCCACCTTGCTGACAACATCGTTGATATAGCGGGCGGAGAGCAGATAGGACTGCTTGATGAAGTCGAAAATCTCGTTCTGCTTCCAGGCGGTATCCTTGAAGCGTTTGTCGCGCGAGTCGCTCTCGATCACCGGCTCGGTCTCGATGCCCATAACGCGGCGCGTGGTGTTCTGCCAAAGCGTCAGATAATCCTGCCAAAGCCCAAGCTGCGCCTGCACCAGCTGCGCCGGATTGGCCATCAGCTTGGCGGTCATTTCCAGAAAAGCGCCGCCGACATTCAGCGGGTCGAGCGCCAGACCTTCCTTGGCCTGGCGCTTTAGCCAATCATTCACCAGCCTTTGCGCACGGCCGGCGACATCGGACATTGAGAGCACCAGATGCGCGGCGTCTGGCAGCTTGATGCCGTGCGTGGGCTCCGCCGTGCCGCTGCTGGGTGCGGCGCCAAGGGGGCTTTGCGGCGGTGGTGTCGGCGGTGCCATGACAATCCTTTCCGTGACCGCAATTCTCAGGCAAACAAGCCCTCGAATTGGGGTATCGAGGCTTTTTTGTTTAAAATGACGAAACTGGCAAACATCATAGCGCGCGGATCCGGGTGGGAGAGGTGCCGTCCGGCGCTGCGCGGCTTTACGCTTTCCGTGGCGTTCGGCGTTATGTTGAGCATGGCCGGGTGCGAAAGTCCTGTAGCTTTATTCCACAAGGCCGAAGGTGGCGATATAGCCGCCATGCCGCAACCCCAGCCGGGTGCAGACCAGCCCTACCCCAACCTCGCATCCGTGCCGTATGCCCCAATCGCGCTTACCCCGATACAAGCCGAGGCGGTGCAGCAACAGCTGGCGGAAGCGAAGGCGGCACCCGAACTGCCGACCAGCACGCCCGATCCCGCCGCGGACGTTGCACTGAACGGCTTGGCGCTGCCGCAGGCAGCACCCCCGGAGCCGAATGTGCCGGGGGTGGATTGGCAGGGCCTGCCGCAGCCGGTGACGCCTGTGCGGCCGCCGCAGCCGAGCCCGGCGCAGCTACCGCAGCTTCCCGATGGGCCGCCGATTTTGCTGGCTTTCATGCCGGATTCCGCCCTGCTGAGCCCCATGGCGGAGACGGCGCTGAAGGACCTGGCGGTTGCGCGCGGCGCTGCAAAGATACGGGTCGGCGGATTTGGCGGCCAGAGCGGCACGCCGGATGCGGCGGCGCTTACCTTGGCCTTACGCCGGGCCAGACGGATCGCCGATGCGCTGACCGCCGCCGGCGTGCCGCCGGCTGCAATCACGCTGATCGCCGCCGCAAACGGGTCTGGCGGCTTCGCACAACTGGTATATTAAGGCCGCTACGGCCGGCGCTTTGGCCGCCGTCCAGTGCAAGATGTTTCACGCTGTCAAGGTGTTTCAAGCTGTAAAGAGTTCCCGATGTCTGAAGAGTTCCACCGTATCCGCCGCCTGCCGCCCTATGTCTTTGCCGAGGTGAACAACGCCAAAGCCAAGGCCCGGGCCGCTGCCGAGGATATCATCGATCTCGGCATGGGCAACCCGGACAGCCCGACCCCGCCGCATATCGTGGCGAAGCTGATCGAGACGGTGCAGGATCCGCGCACCCATCGCTACTCCACAAGCAAGGGAATCCCGGGCCTGCGCCGGGCGTTGGCCGCCTATTACGCGCGGCGCTTCGAGGTGAAGTTGGACCCGGAAACCGAGGTGATCGCGACGCTCGGCTCGAAAGAGGGACTGGCCAATCTTTCCTCGGCGATCACCAGCCCTGGCGATACCATTCTGGTGCCGAACCCATCCTACCCGATCCACCAATTCGGCTTCATCATCGCCGGCGCTTCGGTACGCTCCATCCCGGCGGTGCCCGGCGAGGAGATGCTGCGGGCGATCGACCGCGCGGTGCGCCATTCCGCGCCCAAACCGACCGCGCTGATCGTGAATTTTCCGTCCAATCCCACTGCCTATATGGCGAATTTGGATTTCTATTACGAGCTGGTGGCGCTGGCCAAAAAGAACGATTTATTCATCATCTCCGATCTCGCCTATGCCGAAATCTATTTCGACGGCAAGCCGCCGCCTTCGGTGCTGCAGGTGCCCGGCGCGAAAGACATCACCGTTGAATTCACCTCGATGTCGAAAACCTATTCCATGCCAGGCTGGCGCATGGGTTTTGCAGCCGGCAATCCGCGGCTGATCTCGGCGCTGAGCCGGATGAAGAGCTACCTGGATTACGGCGCCTTTACCCCGATTCAGGTTGCGGCGACCGCGGCGCTGAACGGTCCGCAGGATTGCGTGGCCGATATGCGGGCGCTGTACAAGGAACGCCGGGACCTGATCATCAAAGGCCTTGCCGGCGCCGGCTGGGACATGCCGGTGCCGGAAGGCTCGATGTTCGCCTGGGCGCCGATCCCGGTACGTTTCGCCCATCTGGGCAGCGTCGAATTCTCCAAACTGCTGCTGGCAAAAGCCAAAGTGGCGGTAGCACCCGGCATCGGCTTCGGCGAACATGGCGATGGCCATGTTCGTATTGCCTTCGTGGAAAACAATCACCGTCTGCGCCAGGCCATCCGCAATATCCGCGGCTTTTTGCAAGCTGATAATGGCGGACCGGTTGAGGAACCGGCTGTAGCGGAAGTATGAAAGAGGAAGGCAAGCGCTTCTTTTTTGAAAAAAAGAAGCATAAAACTTTTAATGCGCTTCGCGCCGGGGCGGTGACCTCGCCATCGCCCAAGGTCCAAATTCAGCAAATTTTTGTTTGCGCGGGCGGCCAGGCTTCTTTTTCTTCAGAAAAAGAAGCGCCTGCCGCATGAGCGCCCTGCGTGTCGGCATCGCTGGCTTGGGCACGGTAGGCGCCGGCGTGGTGCGGCTGCTGGCCGAGAATGCCGAGCTGATTGCCATGCGGGCGGGCCGGCCGATTACCGTTATCGCCGTATCGGCGCGCAGCCGCGGGCTGGATCGCGGCGTTAATCTGGCGGGACTGGCCTGGCATGACGATGCACTGGCTCTGGCCGCCGACAGCCAGGTGGATGTGGTGGTGGAGCTGATTGGCGGCTCCGAAGGTATCGCGCGCGAGCTGGTGGAGCGCAGCATCGCCGCGGGCAAAAACGTTGTTACCGCCAATAAGGCGCTGCTGGCGGTGCATGGCGGCGGGCTCGCGCGTGCCGCCGAGGCAAGCGAGGTTACGCTGGCTTTTGAGGCGGCGGTGGCGGGAGGTATTCCGGTAATCAAGGCGCTGCGCGAGGGCCTGGCGGGCAATCGGATTTCCCGCGTGGCGGGGATTCTGAACGGCACCTGCAACTACATCCTCACCGTCATGCGCGTTGACGGTAAGGATTTTGCGGAAGTGCTGGCGGAGGCGCAGGCGCTCGGCTATGCCGAGGCCGATCCGTCGTTCGATGTCGATGGCGTAGATGCAGCGCATAAGCTGGCGATCCTGGCGGCGCTGGCCTTTGGCCGGCAGGTGGATTTTGCTGCCGTGCATGTCGAAGGCATCAGGGCGATCAACGCGCTGGACATCAGCTTTGCCGAGGAGCTGGGATACCGGATCAAACTATTGGGAATCGCCCAGCAAACCCCGGCCGGCGTGGAGATGCGGGTGCATCCGGCGATGGTTCCCCGAACGGCGCTGCTGGCCGCGGTGGACGGCGTGTACAATGCCGTGCTGGCGCAGGGCGATTTTGTCGGCGCGGTGTTCCTGCAGGGCCGCGGCGCCGGCGCCGGGCCCACGGCTTCCGCCGTGGTTGCGGATCTGGTCGACATTGCCCGCGGCAATCGTATCCCGGTCTGGGGCGCTGCCGCCCAGCAATTATCCACGCAGCCTTGGCTGCCGGTTTACGAGCATCGCGGGGCTTATTTTCTGCGGTTGATGGTGGTCGATCAGCCGGGGGTACTGGCCGATGTGACGGCGATTTTGCGCGACCACGGGATTTCGCTGGAGTCGATGCTGCAGCACGGCCGCAAGCCCGGCGAGGCGGTGCCGATCGTGCTGGTGACGCATGAGACCACCGAGGCCGCGATGGGCAAGGCCATTGCGGGAATCGCCCGGCTTGAGGCAGTGCTGAAGCAGCCTGCGCTGATCCGTATAGAACCGAGCTGAACAGAGGAGCCAAGCCCGATGAGCCCTATGACTGGACAACGCAAGCCAGAAGATATTTCCGACCGCAATTTGGCGCTGGAACTGGTGCGGGTGACGGAGGCGGCGGCTTTGGCGGCTTCGCGCTGGATCGGCCGCGGCAAGAAGAACGACGCCGATGGCGCCGCCGTGGAAGCGATGCGCAAGGCGTTCGACCAGGTGGCGATCGCCGGCACCGTGGTGATCGGCGAGGGTGAGATGGACGAGGCGCCGATGCTGTATATCGGCGAGAAGGTCGGCATGGGCGGCCCCGCGATGGATATTGCGGTGGACCCGCTGGAGGGCACCTCCATCACCGCTAAGGGGGGGCAGAACGCGATTGCAACCGTGGCACTTGCGGAGAAGGGTAATTTTCTGCACGCGCCGGATATTTACATGGAGAAAATGGCGGTCGGCGGCGGGCTGCCGGAAGGCGTGGTGTCGCTGGATGCTTCAGTCGGGGAGAATCTGAAAAACCTTGCGCTGGCCAAGAAGATCGACATTTCCGAGATCATGGTCTGCATGCTTGACCGTGACCGCCATGCCGAGCTGATCGCCAAATGCCGGGAAGCAGGCGCCCGCATCACGCTGATCGGCGATGGCGACGTGGCGGGGGTGAACGCCGTTTCGCAGCCGGAAACAGGGATCGATATCTATATGGGCTCCGGCGGGGCGCCGGAAGGCGTGCTTTCCGCCGCGGCTTTGCGCTGCATCGGCGGCCAGATGCAGGGCCGGCTGATGTTCGAGAACGACGAACAGATCGAGCGCGCGAAGAGCATGGGCATTACGGACCCGAAGCGGATTTATACCGTGACCGAAATGGCCAAGGGCGACGTGATGTTTGCAGCGACTGGCGTGACCAGCGGGCCGATGCTGCGAGGCGTGCTGCGCAACGCGTTTGGCGCGGTCACGCATTCGATCGTGATGCGCAGCAAATCCGGCACGGTGCGTTATGTCGAGGCGCGGCATAATTTCGCGACCAAGACATGGTCTGCGGACTGAGTTTTGAGCGTTTTTGGGATTGAAAAGAGCCTGACCGGGCGCCGCTGGATCTGGCGGCCCGCGGAAGAACGTTTGGGGCAGGGGCTGGCGGAAAAACATGGGTTGCCGGAGCTGATCGGACGGCTGCTGGCGGCCCGCGGCGTTAGCAGCGATGCAACGGCCGATTTTCTGGACCCGACGCTGCGGGCGATGCTGCCTGATCCTTCCTGTATGGCCGACATGGATGTTGCGACGGAGCGGCTGGCGGCTGCGGTGCAGAACAGCGAATGCATTGGCGTGTTCGGCGATTACGATGTCGACGGCGCCTGCAGCGCGGCGCTGATGGTGACGGTGCTGCGCGGCCTTGGCTGCCGCGTGCTGCACCATGTGCCGGACCGGATTCTGGAAGGCTACGGGCCAAACAGCCAGGCCATGCGCGGCATGGTGGAGCGCGGCGCCAGCCTTCTCATATGCGTCGATTGCGGTACGACGGGTCACGACGCCTTCGCGCCATTGCACAACGTGGCCGACATCCTGGTCTTCGACCATCATAAATCCGACGGCATGCCGCCGCGCATTGCGGCAACGGTTAACCCCAACCGGCTGGATTGCACTTCCCGCCTGAACCATATTTGCGCCACGGCGGTGGCGTTTATCGTCTGCGTTGCGTTGCTGCGGAGGTTGCGCGAGCAGAACTACTTTGCCGCCCGCGAGCAGCCGAACTTGCTGGAGCTGCTGGATCTGGTGGCGCTGGCGACGATCTGCGATGTCATGCCGCTGACCGGGCTGAACCGGGCTTTGGTGACGCAAGGGCTGCGGGTGATGGCGAAGCGGGCGCGCCCCGGCATTGCGGCGTTGCTGGAAGTCGCCATGCTGAACGAAGCGCCGACGGCGATGAATTGCGGCTTCGCGTTGGGTCCGCGCATCAACGCCTCCGGCAGGATCGCCGAGGCGGATATGGGCTTACGGCTGTTGCTGGCCGAGGATGCCGACGAAGCGCGCCGGCTGGCGGCGATACTCGATAGCGTGAACCGCGAGCGGCAACAGGTTGAGGCCGGCATTTTGGACGACGCCATGGCGCAGGCCATCGTACAGGTTGCGGCAGGCTGCCCGGTAATTATGGTAGCGCAAAGCGGCTGGCATCCCGGCGTGGTTGGCATCGTGGCCGGCCGGCTGAAGGAGAAGTTCAACCGGCCTGCTTTGGTAGGCGGCATTGCCGAGGGCATGGTCAAGGGCTCCGGGCGCTCCGTGGCGGGGTTGGATTTGGGTGCTGCAATCATTGCCGCCCGGCAATCGGGCTTGCTGCTGACCGGCGGCGGTCATGCGATGGCGGCGGGTTTCTGTCTCCCCGCGGATGGCCTAGCCGCTTTACATGCCATGCTGAACGAGCGTCTGGCTGAGGCGATCAGCCTGCCGCCGGCGGCCGATTTGCTGCTGGAAGGCGTGCTGGGGTTAAGCGGCGCCGACGCCGCATTGGCGCAGATGGTGGCGCGGCTGGGTCCGTTCGGTATGGGCAATGAGGAGCCGCTTTTCGTATTACCGCGTGCCCGCGTGGTGAAAACCGACCGCATCGGCAAGGATGGCGGCACCATTCGGGCATTGGTGGAAGGCGAAGCCGGCGGCCGGATCAAGGCCCTGCTATTCCGGGCCAAGGAAGGCAACCTTGCCGACGCTCTCTGCCGCCCAGGCGGCGCCCCGTTGCATCTTGCGGGGCATTTGCGGGCAGAGAGCTGGAACGGCAGGATCTCAGCCGGGTTCTTCGTTTGCGACGCTGCCCCGGCCTAGCCTGGGCAGCGGCGAACCTTGACCTGGAAAGTCCAGCAGGCTAGCACGCCCTTGCCTCGTCCCGTTCGTCTAGAGGCCCAGGACGCTGCCCTCTCACGGCGGTAACAGGGGTTCGAATCCCCTACGGGACGCCAATGGTTTCAAGAAGTTAAGACCTTAATTCGTTACGGATGATAATCCGTACTGCCAATTTACTGTCTATGCGGTGCGGAAAGTTGTCAGATGCTTCGACTGTTGAGCACTTCAGCTGCCGCCTCAAACGACCAAACTGATTGTCCGTTTCGACTCATCACGTAAGATGTGTTGCATGTGACCGCGGGCCCGTGGAACTCAGTGAAGCCGCAACGGGCGGAAAGTTCGCCTTGTCAATTCCAAAGAACCCCACCTTATACGGTCCACATCTCACGCCGCACTTTCCGTGACTGGGTCGGCGAGGCACCGCTTTCCCTCGTGAGCTTGCCGAGGCGGCGCGGCCTCAAGGCCGAGACAGCAGCATACGCGCTCGACGATGCGCTGGGAAGCGCCGGGTCTGATCCAGGCTTGGGTGGACCGGTACTATGGGCGATCGCAAAGCGCGACAACATTGCGAAGATGCAGAAGGTATAACCCTCCGAAGGCAAAGGTCACGCGTTCGAATCGCGTGGGGTCCGCCAAATTTCATGATAAAATCAATGGATTAGAGAGTTAATCTTTTTCGATATAGAAATGGATTTTAGCCGCGGAAGCACCACGGAAGCAGGTGTGGCCAAGGAGCTGAATTCGGGCGATTTCGTAAACGCCCGCTCGACGCGGTGATTCACTGGTTGCTTCGGTCCTGAAGGGTGGCAAATCGATTCCGGCTTCATGGCGGTTGCCGAAATCAGGTGGCTTTTCGCGCCATCGTTGAAGCTCGCCTGGAGTCTGGTTGGCCTCGAATTGTGGCTATCGGTGTTGCTAAGGCACTTGGCTAAAAGAGCCATTTCGGCTTAAATAGCTTCATTGACCGAGGTGGGACTCGACCATGAAAACCATGTCAGCGCGGGAGGCCAAGAACGCTTTCGGCTTGATGATTGATACAGCGCGTGCAGAGCCGGTGCTGATCGAGAAGCACGGCCGCGGCGTTGTCATGGTCATCGCTGTGGAGGAATATGAGCGGCTGACAGTTCGCGTCGATGCCGAAGTAAAGAACGCTGCGCAGGCTAAATAGGCAGGAAAATGATGAGCGAAGCCTACACCATGGTCAAAAATGACCGATTCCTCAAAGACACCGGCTGGTATCTGGAAGCAGGCCGCCTCCTGATCTCAGCCGACTGGTCCAGGTTGCCTTTCGAGGTGGAGGCATATACTGCCATGTGCCGCCAATGAATTTAATCCGTTCCAAGAAGCGTGTTGCTGACCACGGGGAGGTCTTTACGCCGCGATGGCTGGTCGAAAAGATGCTTGACCTCGTTAAGGGCGAGAGCGAGCGCATTGACTCCCGTTTTCTGGAGCCTGCGTGCGGGAGTGGCAATTTCCTTGTCCCGGTCTTGCAGCGCAAGCTGGCGGCGGTTGAGGCGAAATATGGAAAGTCCGAGTTTGAGCGGCAGCATTATGCGTTGCTCGCGCTGATGTACATCTATGGGATCGAGCTGCTTACCGACAACATCGCTGAATGCCGCGCTAATTTGCTCGGAATTTTTGCCGAATATCTGAATATTGATGAATCGACCGACCTGTATCGCGCAGCATTCTTTGTTTTGTCGCACAACCTCGTTCATGGTGACGCCCTGACAATGCGCGGTACCGGCGGCCAGCCGATCACCTTTGCAGAGTGGGGTTACCTCGGCCGGGGAAAATTTCAGCGGCGTGATTTTCGGCTCGACGTGCTGACAGGTTCGTCGGCGTTCAGCGCGGAGGGCTCACTCTTTGCCCATCTGGGCAAGCATGAGCTGTTCACGGCGGCCAAATCGTACCCGGCCATCGAGCACCAGAAAGTCCAGCCGCATCGTAAAGTCGGCAAGCCGCCCCGGCCGTCCCGCTCTGGTCTCTGCCTCCAGTCGATTGACGAGATCTACCACCGTAAAGAAGCGGCCGCGGGCACCACCCCGGATGCATGCCCGCGCGATGGCGATCGCAAGATGGCTTTTACCGGTGCCAGTGCCGCCGACCAAAACAGCATTGCGCTGTGCGGCAACAAATTCGCCGCTCGCCAGATCACGCACCAACGTCTCGTTGATCGGCGTGCCGGCAAATTCAAAGTCCTCAAGATCCTTGGCCAACGGCAACTTCGCCGTGCTGATCTGATAACGAATTGATCTCTCGCCTGCTTCTCCGAAATTTCAGCTTGCAACAAATCACCGACGATGCGCGGCGGTTCATGCTGACGCTTGATGCCGGTTGCCATTACCTCATCATATCCGGCTCGCATGCCGAAGAGCTTGAGTTGCGACATCATGTCAAAAAGTTCTGTACGTTTCATCAGAGATTCCTCCTTAAGGTATCGTAGCGGGCGCAATCGGCGATCGGTGCATGCTGCAATTTGAGGGCATCAGGCGTCATAATCGTCACCGCCGGTGCGGGGTCACGGCTGCGCGCTAGAATGTTGATAATGACATCGGCCGAATAAACGCCCTGTGTCAGAGCCTCCGCGCAGGCGGCATCGACACTGGTCAACCCGTCGGTCAGCACCGCGGACAGAACCTTCACCATCTGCCGGTCGCCATCATCCGAGCCGCGTAATTTACGCCGGATACGCTCCAGGTTCGACGGCAGCAGCCAGTCTTTGAAGGGTGCGCCGTTGCGCAGCGCGCCCGGCTTCCTGGCTAGCACCGGCACGTAATGCCAGGGATCATAAATCGTCTCGCCGCGGCCCATGCAGCGCGCATGCTCGGCGACCATCATACCATCCTGACGCAACACGATGCGGTCGGCATAAGTTTGGATCTCGACGGGTCGGCCAACAGCACGCGAGGCAACGGAATATTTGTTGTTGTCGAACCGCACAAGACAGGTTTTAGAGACCGCCGCTGTGGTCGCATGGAAGCCATCGAACCGTCCGGCGATCGGCACCAGATGCGGCCGCTCCGCCTCAAAGGCCTGCCAGATCGTCTGGTCGGTCAGTTCCGGATGTTTATGTGCCTTGGCGTAAGAGATGCAGCGATCCAGCAGCCAGCTGTTTAGCTCCTCATAGCTTGCCACCTTCAAGCGCGGCGTAAAGAACCGCTCCCGCACCAGGCCGACCTGGTTCTCAACCTGGCCCTTCTCCCAGCCAGATGCGGGCGTGCAGGCAGTCGGCTCAACCAGATAATGCCCGCACATCTGCAGGAAGCGCCTGTTGAACGCACGATCTTTGCCAACGAAGACGGACTCAACGGCGGTCTTCATATTATCGTAAATGCCGCGCGTGCAGGTGCCTTTGAAGAAAGCGAAGGCACGGTCATGCGCGTCGAACACCATCTCCTGCGTCTCGCGTGGGTAGGCCCGGATAAAAAACATCCGGCTATGACAGAGCCGGACGTGTGCTACCTTCAATGAGGTGGTCACACCCCGGATGACCAGAATCTCGTGGCTCCAATCGAACTGGTAGGCCTCACCAGCGGCAAAACTCAGTGGCACAAAAGCTTGCGCGGTGACGGCGCCACGTTCCTTTGCCCAGGACTTCGAATACCGTCGCACAGCACCGTAGCTGCCGTCATAGCCCTGACCACGCAGCTCCTCGAACACCCGGATCAGCGTCAGCCATTCCCGTGCTGATTTGGTCTCGTTCCCCAGCAGCAAACCATCAAGGGCACCAACCCATGGCCCCAACTTCGGCAATGGCTGGGCGGTACGCTCATAGCGAAACTCCGTCGCCTCGGTCCGGATTACCTTGCGCACCACTTTGCGCGACACCCGCAACTCCCGGCAGATCACCTTGATCGGCTTCTTCTGAACAAAATAAGCCCGTCGGATCTTCGAAACAGTCTCCACTATCAGCATCCCAAACCGGCTCCCATGTTCCCATGAAAGCCAATGTGAACCCCAGATCAGGGGGTCCCTATTGGACGCCGATTACCCCCTAAACGGGGTCCTTATTCCACGCCGATTCACAATCGGCCATCTACTGAAATGCGAACAACCCAGTCCGTTGCGGTAGTGCCTTTACGGTAGCCGAGCGCTACGCCGGCATCGATACGACGCCAATACGGATCTTCGCGAACAGGCAAGCGCTCGCGGGCGGCACGCGTCATGATAGGTTGATCCAAGACCTGTCTTGGCATTCGTTACGACTTCGTAGGGAAGAATGGCAGGTAGAATGCGGTGCTATGCGCCACCATGCACGAAAATGAATAGCGTGTAAAATCAGGTGTTTATGCACGTCCGCGCACGTCTCTGCACCGTTCCCGGTCTGCTCTCACAGCGGCAATACTGCCGTGATGAGCTGCGCTATGCAAGCAACCTTACCGATGCTGAAAGGGCGCTTATCGCGCCTTTTATGCGGCACCGGCGCCCCGCGGACGGCCGCGCTCGGTATCACCGCCCGTGATTGTTGAAGCGATTTTCTACATGTTGTCGACCGGCTGTCAGTGGCGGCAAATCCCCAAGGAGTTCGCACCCTTTACAACGGTACAGGCATATTTTTACCGTTTCAGCCGTGACGGCACGCTCGTACGCATCAATCACACCCTGGTCATGATGGCGCGGGAATTGGCTGGACGCTCGACATCGCCAACCGCAGGCGTGATTGATAGCAAGTCTGTGAAAACGACCGAGGCGGGCGGGCCGCGTGGGTTTGATGCGGGCAAGAAGATCAAGGGACGCAAACGACATATCGTCATCGATACGCTCGGGAACTCGTCGGGCTCGTTATCCATTCCGCCGATGTTCAAGATCGCGATGGCGCGCCCGCCGTGCTCAAATCCAACCGCAGGAAATACCCGTCACTGCGGCATGTCTTCGCCGATGGCGGCTATGCCGGGCCTAAACTGAAAGGACGCCTCAAAAAACTCGGGAGATGAACCATACAAATCGTAAAACGCTCCTACACCGCGGAAGGTTTTGAACTCCTGCCCCGCCGATGGGTCGTCGAGACAACCTTCGCCTGGCTCGGCCGATGCCGCCGTCTCGCCACGGATTTCGAGGCAACAATCGCCAGTGCAACCGCCTGGGTCCTACTCGCCAATATCGGCCTGCTTACAAGGGAGTTACGTGCAGTTAAAGCCATTACCATTCAGAGTCAGACTCTAAGACTTGGCAGCTGCCTCCCCCCGACTCCATAACCGCTGATTATTGTCCCTTTGCGGATAAGATGCAAGACATTCGACCAGTTTTCGTCCCGGCGCAGGGAATTTATCATACACATGCATTTGCTTAACACCCTCTATATGATCTATATGATACAAGCTGCTGAAAAATTTGCTCCGGGAGAAACGCTAACGTGGAAACATTCCTTGGTTTGGCTGGTAAAGTCGTATTTATTACCGGGGGCGCCCGTGGTATCGGCGCAGCTTTGGGCCGAGGTTTTGCAGACGAAGGCGCCAAAGTTGCTCTTGCGGACCTCGATCTAGAAGCTGGACTTGCAACGGCTGCGCAGATTGGCGAAGCGGCCGTAGCTATACGCTGCGATGTAACAAATCGCGGTTCCATTGCCGCTGCGATGGAAGAGACTATTAGACAGTTTGGCGGAATTGACATTCTGGTCAACAATGCTGGCCGTCACCAATTCGACGTGAATTTGCCTCCGACCCAGCTATCGCCCGAAAAATGGCGTTCGATCCTTGATGTTAATGTCATGGGTGTAGTGAATGCCAGCTTCTGTGCGCTCCCATTTCTGCGTAAGCGTGGCGGTGGCGTCATCCTCAATCTAGGCTCTTATAGCGGCTACGTCGTCGACACCGCCTATGGCGTGACAAAACTGGCTGTCCGCGGCCTTACTGTTGCGATGGCGCAAGAACTTGGACCTGATAATATACGGGTCAACGCTATGGCGCCTGGGCTCATTGCGTCGGAGACTATCCGACAGGACGTGCCGCAAACGGTGCAGGATCATTTCGTTGGCAAGGTCCAGCTGATTAAGCGCCTCGGCGTCCCGGAAGATCTTGTTGGTTTGGCGAAATTCCTATGTTCATCGCTCAGCAATTTCATGACTGGTGAAACAGTGCTTATTAGTGGAGGTGCCGGCATTCAGGTTTAGCTACTGCTCAATTTGGCAAAGGTGAGGCAGGAGAATGGTTTTATTAGGTCAGCTCATGGCAGTGGCTACTGTTGAGATAGCAGCATTGGCTACGGAACTGTTCTAGCGGAATCTCTGGTGGATATCGTCACCGATGCGCGGTTCGATCGTACCAAGCAAATGAAGCCGGGGTTGGAGCAATGGCGGTCACCAAGGACACGATAAGTCTTGTCGAGCTAAAGTCTAACAACAGCGGTGTGATCGTTGAGGGTCTCACCATAGAGCAGCACCCACACGATTTTTCTTGGACTGTGGGAAGGATATCCATAGGCGTGTCGATAAAGGATGAAGCCGTAAGCTCCGGCCACTCGTCAGCCCACGTCATAGCCGCAACAAAGGCAGGGAAATAATCGTTTCCAACTTACACGCGCTTATGGGACGTTGTGACGCAATAGTATTAGGAGCTCGACACAAGCAATGACTCAGCAACTTATGCGAACAAGCCGAGGTACAGGAGAATTCTCAATTTTGCAGAGGAAACACGCTTAATGGTAAAACAAACGAGGGTGGCAATTCTTGACAATGGCACCATGTTCGCGAAGGAATATCAGGTCTACTGGAATCTTCCATCCGAGGCACCGATCTCTATGCCGTCTTTCGCGGTTCTGATCGACCATGCGGACGGGCTCTTTCTTTTCGATACTGGGTTTGATCTTGACCATTTCAAGACGGCCATTTCTCCCGCGGGGGCCAGTCAGTCACCGGCACAAACGTTGCCTGCGCAGTTACAATTACTGGGATTGAAGCCAACGGAAATAAATTACGTCATAAACTCCCACTTGCATTTTGATCACTGCGGCGGCAACAAGTATTGCAAGCATGCTCGTTCCATTTGCCATAAATGCGAACTAGAAAGGGCATTCAAATGCTTTCCCTTTGAGCAGCTGACCTATTCGGAGCGCAGTTTCCTTCCGGACTATTTTCAAGATGGAGACGATATAAAGACTGCCGGAATCGAGGCAATAAGCGGTGACCAGGACATCGCCAAGGGAATCAAGCTGTTCGAAACGCCTGGCCACTCGGCCGGGCATTATAGTATGCTTGTACATACGCCAGGCCGCCGTCCCATGCTGTTTACTGCTGATGCCTGCTATACGCGGCGGAGTTGGGATACCATGCATGTTGGCGCGTCACATCTAGACCCGGAAAAGTGCTACAACTCACTTCTTCGCCTAAAGGAAATTGCCATACAGCATGATGCCGAACCATTCTTTCCCCACGATGAGCACGCCTACAGAACTTACCTAAAGGCACCCGCCTGGTACGAGTAACAATTTTTTATACGCCGAACAAAAGATCAATCCATAAGGGACAAGAATAATGATCTCTCGCAATCTTGGGCACGTCTTGGGTGTTTCGGCTTTGGGTTTGGGCTGCATGCCGATGACCGGGCTGTCCGGCAGTGAAATCGGAACCTATGGCGTGGTCGACCGCGCCGAGGCCACGGCGACTATTCACCGCGCCATCGAACTTGGTGTAACTTTTTTCGATACCGCTGAAATGTATGGACCTTACACCAATGAAATCCTGTTGGGCGAGGCAATTTGTGGTAAGCGCGATGGGTTGGTCATTGCTACCAAATTTGGCTGGCGTGTGGACGAGAAGCTGCGGGTTGTCGGCATGGACGGCAGCCCCGAAAATGCTCGCCGCGTTTGTGAAAGTTCATTGAGGCGGCTCGGCGTCGATGTCATCGATTTGTTCTACCAGCATCGGCTGGATCCGGCGATTCGCGTCGAGGAGACAGTAGGTGGCATGGCTAGGCTCGTCGAGGAAGGGAAGATACGCGCGATCGGATTTTGTGAGCTGGACGAGCTGACTCTGCGGCGCGCCCATGCCGTGCACCCGATTTCAGCGCTTCAGTCAGAATATTCGCTTTGGGAACGCGGCGTCGAAGCGACGGTTTTACCTGTCACCGAGGAATTGGGTATTGGATTCGTGCCTTATTCACCGCTTGGCCGCGGGTTTTTAACGGGTGCTATCACCTCTCGCGCAAGCATCGCCGAGGGTGACCATCGCACCAGCGACCCACGCTACGACGACGCACATTTTACAACTAATTTGCAAATTGTCGAGCAAGTGCAAGCCATAGCTGCGCGACTTGAGATCTCTCCCGCTCGCATCGCGCTAGCGTGGCTTTTGCATAAAGGGAAACATATCGTTCCGATTCCCGGATCAAAACGGCGTGTTACCATGCAGGACAGTATGGCGGCAGCTAATGTAATGCTTTCAGACGTGGATATAAAGGCGCTGGAGACGGCAGCACCTGTTGGAGGGGTCGCAGGTGACCGGAAGCACCGAGTGGAGGTAAAGGCAGCCGACGCGCCCTAAGATGCCATAAGTACGTTAACACGGATGTTTGGAAATCGTGCAGCGAGACCATCGGCCGGCGAACGACAAAATATAGTTGCCTTCAACCGCAATACGTATAACTGTCAAGTTCATTCGACGATCTCCGTGTTAGCAGAGAGATAGACTGTGTCGAAGTGCTAAATCGATCGGGGCGCCTTATTCCAAGTAGCACATACCCTGCAACGATCTCTCTAAAATCGTATCGGCTTCTGGTTAGACTTGTAGTTTATTGATGGTTTCCTGATAGCGGCAAGCGTCTTAAATCGACTGTTTTTGGATTAAATAAGGTAATAGCTTGGTTCTTTCTGGTATCTCCATTATTAGTCTTCAAGCGAACAGAGGATCTTTCCGGCTATGAAGAGCGCGTATGAAATGGGTATTTCGGTTTCATCGCAGAAGGTACTCATTTGGTGGGCGCTGGCTTTCAGCATGATCTTCGGATTTTCGTTAATTTTTCTGATCCAAATGGTACCGCCGCCGCCGCCGGCCTGGACGCCCGAACTGGTCGCCGCGTATTATCTGGAGCACACAGCGACAATCCGTCTCGGATCGGCGATCGCCGCCTGGACGGCCGGCTTCATGGTGCCTCTCGCCGTGGTAATTTCCGCCCAGATAGCGCGCCTTGAAAAAGGCTTTCCAATCTGGGCGGTATGCCAATTTGCTGGCGGCATCATGACATCACTCTTTCTCGTTCTGCCACCGGAGTTTTGGGGTGCCGCAGCGTTCCATCCCGACCGACTGGCAGATGCAACATCGCTGATGAACGATCTTGCCAATCTCACACTGGTGACGACTGACCAATACTACATGTTCCAGTTTGTGCCGATCATTGTAATCGCCCTTTCCACAACGGCTCGGTTGGGAACCCCATTTCCGCGCTGGTTTGGCTATTACACGATATTGACTGGCCTAATTTTTGAAGTTGGTCCATTAGGATTTTTGTTCGAATCTGGGCCATTCACATGGCGTGGATTCTTCGTGTTCTGGCTCCCTCTCGCTGCCTTTGGCATCTGGATTTTGATAATAGCGTCGTTGCTGCTGCGCACGGTGTCGCTGCAAAAAGCCACGTTGGCCTCGCCATAAGCCCCAGCCGTATCCAGGAAGAACCGGGAATTTGGATTCTGGTCCTTGGTGATCTTTGTTTCTTCAGTCTTTTGTTCGTAGCCTTCGCCTTGTACCGGAAGGATGAGCCCACGCTTTTTTCAACCATGCAAAACAGATTGCATCAAGGAATCGGCCTCACCAATACTTTGCTATTGCTCACGAGTTCTTGGGCTATGGCAACAGCACTAAGCGCAGCACGTGCTGGGCGAGACCGGGCGGCCCTGTACGGGATAAACCTAGCAATGCTCTGCGGCGGCTGTTTCACTGCAATGAAGGCGGTGGAATATGCTGAAGAGGTAGCCGCTGGCATGCTGCCAACAACCAACAACTTTTTTATGTTTTATTATGCCTGCACGGGTTTGCACCTACTGCATGTAATGGCCGGCATGGTCGCGCTTGGCATTTTCAGGCAGCTTGCGCAGTTACCCACGACTCCGTCCCGGCTGATTCTTTTGGAAGTTTGCAGCGTGTTCTGGCACCTCGTCGATATGATATGGGTGATACTGTTCGCAGTGATTTATCTTCAGCATTAATGCGTCGCTCGCCTGCCTTAGCCGCGACTTGGGCTATGCTCGTATCAGTGACATTGTTTTCCTATACGTTCTGGCTTCGTAGCGGCTTGCGAGAGCACCATAACGCTGGCTCTGCAGTACTACTCTTCGCATTTTTCAAGGCAAGACTTATCGGGCTACACTTCATGGAACTTGCCGGGTCAGCTTGGCCGTTGCGCTTACTTTTTGAGGCTTGGATTATCTTGGCTTGCAGCTGCCTAATTATGCTAATCTTGTCGGGCTAAGCCCCATGACCCTGATAGGACACTCTACTCAGGGGAACTGGTCACAAGACTGGGCGTCTCTCAAGCTCACGTCAAGTTATTACACCTACTTTGATGTAAAGCCACGTTGCTACAAGTGGTTTAGTCAACAACCTCGGTTGAGGAGGCCTCCTTTACATCATGTGAATAAACCATGATCGCTGTGGCATTCCTAAATAGATATGGTGGAAGCAGAAAGTAGGCTAGCGACGGAAGAAGAATCATTGCGCCCAGCATATTCCAGAGGAACATGAAAGACAGCAGAAGTCCCATATCCGCTTGAAATTTAATCGGAGCAAAAGTCCATGTGATAACGCCTGCCGCTAGCGTGAAGCCGGTCAGCAATACAACTTTTCCGGTAAAAAGTAACGTTCGATGATAAGCTTCTGAGAGTGACGCTCCCGAACGCAATTGTTTCATGACGATGCCAAGGACGTAAAGTGCGTAGTCGACGCCTATACCTACTCCCAATGCCATCACGGGTAATGTTGCTACCTTTATCCCTATTCCGAGCCAAACCATCAAAGCTTGCGCAAGTATGGAGGTCAGAGCGAGCGGTAGGACTGCGCAGAGCACCGCCCTCCACGACCGAAACACTAAAAAACAGAATGCAATAACCGTCGCGTAAACCAAGACAAGCATTATATGATCGGCTTGTTCAATCACAATATTAGTCGCTGCTTCAATTCCAGCATTTCCGCCGACGAGGGAAATCTTGAAGTCGGCAGATTGGTTAGCTGGATTGCCAATGAAGGTTTGCACGGCATCTACCACGGCATTTAAAGTTGCCGCTTTATGATCCGTTAGCGACACATAGATTGGATTAAACGTACATGTGAAGTTTGCCAGAGACCGTGGAACGAACGGCCATAGGTTTCCAAGAAAATCTTGGTTTTTGATCAAACCGTGCCACTTCGGAGCACCTTCATTAAAAAGCATCGTTAAATTTGCGATCTCAGAACCGAGTGATCGCGTTGATTGCACACCGATGACTTGGTTAAGCTTCCATTGTAGATTATCCATCGTCAGCAGTGTCGAATAAGCCAGGCAGTCGTTCGGGCGCGTATCTACCATAACGACGAGAGTATCACTTCCAGACGTATAATGATGGATAATATATGAGTTATCGTAGTTGTACTGGGAGTTTTGTCTCAATTCAGGTGCTCCCTGATTGATGTCTCCCACCTGCACCGCACGTCCAGCAAATATACCTAAAACACCGAGCATGATTGCGACTAGGATTGCGCCGCTCGCATACCGTTTCGTAGTGAATTTGTCCAGAAAGTTCCATAGCGGATGATCGACACGTTCACCCTTTGCGGATACCTCGTTACGCAAGCTACGAACCGCAGCCGACTTGCCCACGCCAGTGTAGCTGAGGGTTATCGGCAACATTATTAAGTTTGTAAAAATCAATATGCTGACACCGATGCTCGCGAGAAGCGCCAGCTCGCGGATTGCATCGATATGAATCGTTGCTAGCACGGCAAAGCTCGATGCATCACAAATCAATGCGGCGAATCCGGCAAGGAACAAACGTCTGAACGTGTAGCGTGCGGCTACCAGAGGATGTGTGCCCCGCCCGATATCCTGCATAACACCATTCATTTTTTGAGCGCCATGGCTCATTCCGATGGCAAACACAAGAAAAGGAACAAGGACCGAGTAAGGTGTCAACTCGAAGCCGAAAAGCGGAATGGTTCCCATCTGCCAAACAACAGCTATGAGTGATGCAGAAACTACTAGCAAGGTGCTTCGGATGCAACGTGTATACCAGAACAAAACGCAAGCTGCTATCGTCGCCGATATCCCAAAGAATATAAGGATCTCAGCAATTGCATTAATCATATCACCAACGACCATGCCGAAGCCAATGACATGCAATGTCACGCCCTGCCGCTCGTATTGAGCGCGAATGTCATTTAATGATTTGGCGAGTGCGCCATAGTCAACAGGCTTTCCCGTCAGACCATCGTAGTCTAACAACGGCACGTAAATCATACTCGAAGTAAAATCGCTGCTAACGATTTCGCCCACTTGACCGGTGCGAGCGATATTTTGTTCAACAACATTCAGCTGCTTGGGACTGCCGTCATAATTTTGATCTATTACTGGCCCACTACTTAAACCTCCTGCCGTGACAGCTGTCCACCGTGTCGCCGGCGTCCAGAGGGACGTCATAAATGCTCGATCAACGTTTGGTAATAGGTAGATTTCATCGCTAATCTGGCGAAGCACTCCTAAATAATGGGCACTGATTATTGAGCCGTTATCGGCTTGAACTGCAATTCGTATTGCGTTGCCCTGTGACTGCAGGTCGTCATAATGCTGAAGAAAGTTTACGATGAAAGGTTGATGTGTCGGGATCATCTTTGTGAAGCTGGCATTTAACTTCGTATGGGTCGCCTCAAAACCCAAAAATAACGTCGTCAATAGGCAAATTAGCAGGACAATCGGTCTGTAGTTAAACAGCACCCGCTCGACCACGGAACCAGAACTTTGATCGAAATCAGCTAGGCTGGCAATTACCGGGGCCTGATCGTCAATATTAGAAGCCAAAATTCTTCCTCATATCCTCAGCTAGTCATAATCGTCATTGGACGTTTTATGGCACCAGAATTTCCCACGAAAACCAGATTCTTATCAGCTGCTTCCACGATGCCAAAGATCGACATCTGGGGACCGTCCGAGATGGGTTGAAAGGAAACTCCGTTGTCCACACTCAAGAACAGCGCAGCTGCTTCAGTACCTATTAAAATTCGGCCGTCCAGCAGGATACAACCGGCAGTTAAGTCGTCCTGGGTGTTCAGGCCAATGCTTTGCCATGTCTTACCTTGATCCACCGAGCGGAAAATGTTCCCGGCGACTCCGAATGTGATGATAACTTTATTGGCGACAGCAAGGACGCCGAAAAGCGTTGCGTTGGCGGGAGATGTGACTGCAGGAAAGCTATTGCCTCCATCCGTCGATCGGAAGACTAGACCTGCCTCACCCACTACATAGATGTCACTACCCGAAACTGTAGCCGCGTAGAGATTGTGGCTAAGCGTATCACCAACATTGAGGCTCAAGTCCGTCCAGGCGCCGCCAGCGTTCAACGTTAACATTGTCATTCTAAAGGCACCAAAAACGATGAGTTTTTGAGAACTGAGCACAATCAAAGACAAGAATGGCTTGTTTGGACCACCTCGGAGAAATATGTTGGCGCGCCGCATTGCAAATGGAGCGCCCAGCGATGTCTGATTCTTCTCCGCGGACACGGCCTGCGCTGCAGCGAGAGTCAATTGATTTGCCTGTATGCCGTTAAGTTGGGTGCGCCATGTCTTTCCGCCGTCACTCGTATTCAGGATAACGCCAAAGTGACCTGCGGCCCATCCTAGTAACGGGGTGGCAAACGCCACGCAGTTAAGCGTGACATCCACTGGCACATCGGCTTGCGTCCAGCTTGTGCCGTTATCGTCGGAAAAGATGATAACGCCGTGTTCGCCTACTGCGACGAGACGGTTTCCGGCAGATGCGATAGCTTCAAGTAGAACATGGCTTGGTTCACGCACTTTGCGCGCAGCTGTATCAAGAACATATACACCTGTTAACGCATATGCGTCGGCCCAATGCGGCAGTAGGCAACCCGTTACCATCGCCGATTTCAGAAAGTCGCGACGCGGAGATAAGAACCCTCTTTTCAAATCGAATTCTTTTCTTGAACTTCTACAAGAAGCATGATTATCTTTCTTGCTTAAATTGTGAAATGGCGTACGCCAGCTAAGCGTACGCTTGCAGACGCAGACCTACCATGTCCGGTGACAGCAGCTTAATTTCCAGCAGATATTGTCACCCTATCAATATTGTGCCGATGCAGCCATACTTTCTGGATCGAAAGTACTCTTCGCATTAGGGATTTCATCATAATATCTTAGGGTGGGAATCGCTCTCTCGTTCCAGTTACCAGTGATCGTTGCGAAATCGCCGGTTTGCAAATTCGTAACTGCGTTATTTCCTAAAACCGTTCCAGGCAGATCTGGCCTTACCAGGTTATAACAAGTATTCACATGGTAAAGAGTTCCATTTGCATCCCAGGCGTCGCCATGTGCAATTATCCACGTATCCTCGTCCACATAGTATCTTCGACGGGCAAGCACATTCCGCTCGCCCGGATGTAATGTCGCCTCAACCACCCAAACGCGATGTAACTCCCACCGTACTAAATTGGGATCTAAAAAGTGAGTCAAATGCGCTTGCTGCGGCTCCACGAGTACAAGCCCATTGTTGTTGTAAGGAACATACATCTCTTTTTTGGTAATAAACTTCCAGTCATATTTTAGAAGCGCCCCCGTAAATCCAAAATACTCGTCATAATTTGAGACGCCATCCGTATAAGAGCTAGGAGTATCAAAGGAAACTTCGGGTGCTTTCCTGACCCTGCCTTGTCCGTTTAACAGTTCCCAAGCAATTGTGGGCCCATCTGTTGTGGAGTAGGTAAGGCTCTGCGTGCCAATGAGATTGGATGGACCAGTTACGTCGTCCAGATATCTATATTGAATTCCGCCAAAGTTTGCCGCATTGCTCGACAGGCTGTAGAACGGATAGTCTGCAGTGATTGCGTTTTTGCTTGCGAGTACAAGACTTCCGTTATTGACCACGTACGCCCAGTTGATTGCCATGTAGCCATATCCGGCCCAGCGCGAATTGTGATTCCAGATTATTTGAGCGCCCGCGGACAGAGGATCATTTGTATCAGGCATCGGAAACGGGATGCCCCCAAAGGCGCTTTTAAAGCCCATGCGGGGGCCGCCAGGGTCCAACTGAGCGCTCACCGCATTTTTTGCAATATTATCATATACCGATTGCGGTGCCGCCGCGGTCCGATGCGTTGGATAGACCTTGATGCTGAAGCCGTACTTGGTCATGAGCGCCATGACACCATCCGTGAGCCTGCCAGCATGTTGCGCCATATTGCTGGCGTTGATCGTCGCAATAGGTTGCTCACCGGAAAAAAAGTCCGGCATAGCCTGGCCAGGTCGCCACCCCTCAGGCAACGTCGTATATCCACCCGTCCATGCCGGTATGCTGCCGTCTGCATTCCCAGCTCGTTCCGCCCCAACCGGAGTAAGTGTCGTTGTCAAGAGGGAGGGATCGACCGATGTTTGTGCCATCACCTTCCGGAATTTCAATGTCGCCAAGCTCGTGCCAGCCAGCAGACCTAACGTACGTCTTTTCATTGTCTTCGAGCCCCTATGATATGATTTAGAAGGAACGCACAAGATTAAGCGAAACATATCCCCGGTCTGCGTCCGTATTATACGTCGTATTATCTCCGGCAGTAGATGGCCGGCCAAGATAATCTTGATATGTTAGGGTACCACTCCATACGTTTCTATATGTCGCACTTATGCCAACATTAAAAGTTGCGGTGCCATGTTGCATGGACTCATCAACTTCTGAGCGGCCCAAAAAATTATAGTTTAGACCGATCGGAAACGTTAGATTTAGGCTAGGCAGAACATCGTAATATGCGGGAGATATAATTACATCAAGCGCCGCGGCTGTTGCTTGCCCATTGGGCCGCAACTGACTGCGGTTTTGCGTGGGGGCAATGAGATGATTCATCGCCACTTCACTCGTAAAAGTTACACCTCCAGGATCTACCGGAATGCCGGGCGAGACGTAAATTGCCGAAGCTTGGGCATAAAGAACGTTACCAACAGGGTACAGAGGGTCGGAGTTAGCATTACCAAGATTTTGCGCGGATTGAATACCAAAGCCCGACGGAAGGAGGGGCATGTTTACGCGATCCGAGATCTCTCCAGCAACGTTGGCCGCTCCGATGTTCGAAGACAGGCTTATACCATACGTCCAAATATCCCGCGGGAAAACGAGACTATAGGTCCCAACTGCAATACCGCCTAAGACGGGTTTGATGCCACCCGCTCCGGGATTCGCGTAGACGACTGGCGCCTTGGAGTCCCAACGCAAGCCATATATACCTACGTCGTAGTCGCCGAATTCGTCCTGCAGAGAGAGACCAAACTGGCCGTTCTGTGCTTCCGGGCTCAAATTTTTTGCTCGAAGGAAGTATTCATTGCCTACGCCTGGAACACCCGACGCGGCGATGACACTTTGTCCTCCCGCATCGAGATAGTCAGAGCCATTAAAATAGGCACCAGCTCCCTGGAAGTTGTCGTGCTGCCACTCAAACTGGTAATATCCCTGGAGAACGAGAGCCCCAATCCCTGGCCGGTAGGTAACTACAGCTTGTCCAACTGGCAAAAACACCTGTTGCGATTCAGCATTCGGCGTGTCCTGCGCGGTAATTAGATCAATCGGCGCCTGTCCCGCAGAAATTCCGTTATTGGGGAACAAAAGACTCTGGCCCCAAAATAGTGTTTGACGTCCAATTTTCAGCTGTACCTGCTGGCCGTCTCCGAACTCATGCTGGCCAAAAACGAAGGCGTCCAAGAATTTGCCATTTTGGCCGTTAACATTACGCGTCCCGCTGGTAAAATCCCGGTTGCTCGAACCGTATATCGAGTTAAAAGTACTCGCCTGATCATTCTGGTTTTTCTGAAGATAAACAGTGTTCAGGAATGCTTCGCCGCTGAAATGTGCTCCAAAGTCGCCATCTTTAATATCTAGAACAGGAACAGCCTCAATCTGATTTCCAACGATTCCATGTTGAAAATTAGAGTCGCCATCATTGCCGTTAGCATCGCTCGGTCCCTCGAGTATTTGTGAAGGGCTGTTCACTCGATAAAAGCCAGAATACGAAATACTGGTGGTAAGATTAATCTCAAGGTTATTTCCCGCCTGTGATCCATCATATACATTAAATGCTCGTGCGGGTTGCGAACCGATAAGCGACAAAAGTCCCACTAGCCCCAATCCTATAGCGTTTGGAGATAAAGGCGATGAACCAAGATCAATACTCGTTAATAGCGACTGCCGCCACGTTACGTAACCAGAAGAGTTTTTCATTTATTTCCCCCTTTTTTCATTTTCGTTGAAGCCGACCGAACTCTAAATCTTTTCCTCTTCAAAGAATCATACGTTTAGTTATTTTTCCGTGAGAGATTCTCGACGTTCCTCAGTTTTATTATCTAGGCCTCGCGTTCTTCAGGCCCGCAATGCATCATGACAACGCTATTGGCGATACAGCATGATCATATAGATGATATAGCGTTAAAGTTTTTGACTGTCCACACTGAATTTACGTGGAAACTCGCTAAGCTTTGAGATAGACAATTTTACAATGACGGCGAGCGAAGTAAGTTCCTACCGCTCAGAGACTAGGGGCAGGTGGAAAATGGAAAGCTAAGCCTAATTGCGAGGGATGGCTCAAACCTAAGGGCTCAAAGACGACTTAAGTTAGTTTTGCAAAAGGCTTTAAACCAATAATTTGCGTAGTTCGGCAAGGATCGTATCAGGGTCCTTTCCCCATCTCTACTCACATTCTTTGAGATGTAATTGGAAGTTTTTTTTGACGCCATTGAAGCGGGGACTTCCTTCTTTGCGGTACTTCTTGATACGGAAGTGCTTGTCGTATCCGACATCGACCAACCCGTCATAGGCCTGCCAGCCATCGGTCATCACAACGCTCTCAAGGCTTACCTTACCTTACCTTAGGTAAGTCCCTTGTAGTGTCTTAGCTTTTACGTCCGGGACGATTTCGGTGAAGACAGCGCCGCCGCACTCAAAATATCGAACACCGGTTGCTTAAAGGTCCAGCACCCACGCTTGCGTGGCCCTGGAACGCCGCGTGAGCGAGCCTGACCGAAGTAGCTCTCATCGCATTCAATGACGCCCACCAGGGCCGCGATTTGCCGGCTTTGGTAAGTGTGGATCGCTGTGCGAATGAACCTGTAATAACGGTTGATCGTCTTGCGATCGAAACCGAGCATACGAGCGCTCTGAGAGACGGTTGGGTCCATTGCAAACCCACATGATGTTTTTCTGCTTATAGGCAGTTAACCCATTCTTTCGTTCAGTATTTGACCCCATAATACAACATTATTCATGGTCTAAAGCCTTGCAAAAAAGGATCTGGCGCAAAAAGAACCACCAGATCCTCATGCGCCACTACCGAGATAGCTGAGGTGGCCCCCGTAGCTTGGACCGGAACTGGCTGGTGTTAAGATAGAATCCCGCCGGTTGATGATGCCTGGCTATGCAGCCAGGAGCTTGGTGGCGGCTGGTATCAATATCACTTCGCCTTCATCAATGGAATCCTTTTCTGTCTGTGATTGTGGCGCCTGTGAGTATGTGTTCAACGCGCTTGCGTTGTGCACATATCCACGGGCGGTGCTGGCTGCGAAAATTTCGCGCGGCGTTCGATAGCCGAGCGCCTGGTGTTTGCGTTCCTCGTTGTAGAACTTCATCCAGGCGTTGATGCCGAGCCGGGCCTCTGCAACGGAGCGGTAAGCCTTTATGAAAATGTCCTCGTATTACAGGCTGCGCCAAGGACGCTCGATGAAGATGTTGTCTAGAGATCGACCTTTGCCATCCATGCTGATCGCGACGCCGGTTTTCACCAGTAGGTCGGTGAAGTCGCCGCTGGTGAACTGGCTGCCCTGATCGGTATTGAAGATTTTCGGTTTTCCATGCCGATCCACCGCTTCCTGCAGCGCGTCCACGTAGAAATCGCCCTCCAGTGTAATCGACAAACGCCACGCCAGCACCCGCCGGCTGAACCAGTCCATCACCGCCACCAGATATACAAAACCCTGGCCATCGGGATATAGGTGATGTCCGCGCACCAGACGTGGTTCGCATGGTCGATGTCGAGATCGCAGCACGTAAGGGTAGATTTTGTGGGCGAGATGTTTCCGGCTGGTGTTTGGCTTCTGGTAGATCGCCTCGATGCCCATCAAACGCAGCAGCCGGCGGACCCGTTTGCGATTCCCATCTCAACGCATGCCGCGCAGCTCCTCCACCATCCGGCGCGAGCCAAAAAACGGCCACTTCATGTAAATCTTGTCAATCCGGCGCATCAGTGCCAGGTCGTCATAGCTGACCGGCTTCGCCCTATAATACAGCGTAGAACGCGGTACCTTCAGCAACGCGCATTGCTGGGCGATCGAGAAATTCGGATGCGGCCGCGAGACCATCCCCAGCCGGGCTGGTCTGGCTCATCGACCAGACCTGACCCGAAAAAAATCGCGCTCCATAATGAGCTGCCCAACCTTGTCGTGCAGCGCCGAAACCTAGGCGCTGTCCGCCGCATCCGCCGCATCCGCCGCATCCGCCGCGGCCGCCTTGACTTGCGCGCCAAACAGCCCCTTCACACCTTCCTGCACCGTCTTCTTCCAGGCGTTCACCTGGCTCGCGTGAACCTCGTATTTGCTCGAAATCTCGGCAATCGTCCCCTCTTCACGGATCGCCGCCATCGCCACCTTTGCCTTGAATCCCGCGCTGTGCTTCTTCCTCGTATTCGTCACTGTAACCCCTTTGGCTCAACGCCAGTTTAGGGGCAGGATTCTATCTAAGTTACCTGTCCAGTTTCCGGGTCCACCTCAAGCTGCGTGCTGTTTCGAACTTGCCAGCTACTCTTACCTGCATACACCTCATTTCTGATCAACTTCGTTCAACCTCCGACCTAGCGACCCGGCCGGTTTTACATGAAAAACGAGCAGAAGGTGCGGCCTATAATTACCACATCCCGCGTGATATAGTCTTCCCGCCCGCATTGGCGGATGAGAGGGGATATCTAGAACTGAAAGGATCGGCGTAATGCAATTATTTTTGCCTTCAAACACTAGACAGTAATCCGGGCCATGCCTTTGTTCCGGACGAGTCGCCGACAACACTTCTCCACTCTTGCTATTGGCCAAATCATATTGCGTCGCAAAAAAGCTCGATGGTGGCGCTGATCTACTGGATCAACTAAGTATAAAAGGTGGAGCTAGATAGCGCCGATTGCGATATCGTGCCTACCACACAAATATAGCGAAGACAGAACAAACGAGCTTCGGAAACAAAGTAGTTCCTGTTCGTTGAAGAGGTCATCGCCTCACCTAAAACAGAAGCATATCGAGCTGCTTTTAGAAGCGATTAGATCGTCCTTAAATCAACTTGATATTATTTTCTATCAGTGACGGATTGTTATAGCTGGCGGAACGAATGCTTAAATTGAAGAACCGCCCATCTCCTCCATAACCTTCCTCTGGACATCGACAGTTGCGTAATGTCCCGCGCCAGCACCATTCGGCCATTGCCGGTCCATCGCCGCGGTGATTTCATCACAGCGCTGCACTGCAACATCACGAACATGCGGATGCGTGAAAATGTAGAATTCTTCGTTTTTGATCGATTCAACGACGTGGCTTCCCACAAGTTCAGGGCTCAATCCGAAAGTGATTGCTTTCTCACTTACCGGATCGCCTTTGAAAGTCCCCCCAAGTGCCTCTGGCCTGTTCCGTCCGGCATTCCATATATTCGTTCTAACAATTCCTGGGCACAGGACACTGAAACCGATCTTACCTGCATACTCACTGCGCAACGTATCGGTCATGCCGAGCACCGCATGCTTGGCACTTGTATAAATCGCGGTGCCGATACTGGCGACACCAATTGCACTCTCGGAACCTGTATTACAGATCCACCCTCTTATGCCTGCGTCGATAAAGCGCCGCGCGAATACAACCGATCCGTACCAAACGCCGAAAACATTCACGTTATAGGTCCAGAGCAAATCCTTCGCGGATGCATCAACCGCCAAGCCCACCGAAACGACACCCGCATTATTAAAGATAAGATCAACTTTCCCCATCGTATTCCAAGCGAAATCCGCAAGCGACTCTACCGAGCTTTCCAACGTGACATCACATTTGAATACCGCCGCTCGCCTGCCAAGAGATCCAATCTCTTTGGCGACCGCCTCTGCCCGCTCCACGTCAATTTCGCCGATCACAACATCGCCGCCAGCCTTGGCAATTGCGAGCGCAATGCCGCGGCCGATACCGCTGCCACCGCCGGTAATGACAGCCACTTTGCCACTTATTTCCACAGTTGATCCCCTCACATAATCGGCCAAGACAACCGTATCTAGCCTTCACCGAGTTTTGACTACCCTTTTTTTAAGGCATATCATCCAGATGATCATAGGTCAATTTAAGCGGTTGGATCATTCGACTATTCCGGTGCAGGCATGAAAGCAGAGCCATACAATATCCACATAGCAGAAGATTTGTTGATCGATGTTGAGCAAAGGCTCCGAGCGGCACGTTTTCCGAACGATCTCGCCAATGATGATTGGCGATACGGGACACAAACAGCCTATCTGAAAACATTAATCGATCATTGGGTTAATAAATACGACTGGCGTGCCCAGGAAAAGGCAATAAACCGTTATAAACACTATCGGGTGGTCATCGAAGAAAATCCCATTCACTTCATTCACGAAAAAGGCATTGGGCCGGCCCCCGTTCCTTTGATTCTTTCTCATGGCTGGCCATGGACCTTTTGGGATTTCCGGAAAATCATTGGACCGCTGACAGACCCTGTGTCCCACGGCGGCAGCCCGGAGGACGCTTTTGACGTTATCGTGCCGTCTTTGCCAGGATTTAGCTTCTCTACCCCCCTGACCACAACCCATGTGAGTTTTGCCCGTACAGCTGATCTTTGGGCTCGACTTATGACAGATGTTTTGGGATATAGCCGCTATGGCGCGCACGGTGCGGATTTCGGCTTAGTGGTTACCGAGCAGCTTGGCCACAAATATTCTAACCAGATAATTGGCATCCACGTTCAAGGTGCATCACCCTTGGACTTTTTTGCTGGTGGCTCTGCTTTGGAATCTGATTACGAACCTGAAGATGCAGAACGTGTCCTGAAGAACCAGGCATTTGCCACATCAGAGTTAGGCTACATGGCGATGCAGACGACAAAACCACAGACACTGGCGAATGCTTTGAACGACTCGCTCGTCGGATTGTGTTCCTGGATCCTTGAAAAACGCCGTAGCTGGAGTGATTGTGGTGGGGAAGTTGAAAGATGTTTTTCGAAAGATGATTTGATTACAACTGTCATGTTATACTGGCTGACTGAAAGTATCGGAAGCTCGTTCAGGTTCTATTACGAGTCAGCACATAATCTGTGGCAACCCAGCCATGACCGGACTCCCGTTGTGGAATCACCGAGCGGCGTTATTCTGTTTAAGAACGACATCATTGGAATGCCGCGGCGTTGGGCCGAACGGTATATGAATTTAAAGCGTTGGACCGTTGTCGCTGATGGAGGACATTTCGGCGCGATGGAACGACCTGAAATTCTCGTCGAGGATTTGCGGGCGTTCTTTAGAACCCTGCGCGAAGTTTAGGTGGTCCAAACCTTTTAACGCCAAAGCATTGCGCTTGCCCAGATGCAACGTAGCTTCCCACCCAGACACGATGCTGGATCGAAGCCAGCTCGGCGCGACCAACCCACATCATTCCGCCATGCATGATAGGGTGTTCGATTCCCATTAGCGCGGTAAAACGGATGCTGATCCCCATTGTTCTAAACCTTCCTAAAGTGCCATAAGAATTGTAACATTCGCAATTCCCTGCCTTCGCACATCGTCTGCAATCCATAGCGAAGTCTCGCGTTCGCAGTGCATTGATGAATGTTGCCATTAATTTCGCACCTGAGGCGCCGAGAGGATGCCCAAGCGCAACGGTGCCACCATTGACGTTCAGTTTTTCCGGGCTAGCGCCCACCGCCTGCAGCCAAGCCAAGAACCGACGCGAATGCTTCGTTCACCTCGTAAAGATCAATATCATTTATACGCATTCCGGCTCGTTTCAGCGCACGGCGGGTTGCGGCAATTGGCTCCTCGAGCTTGATAGCTGGATCGCCGCCGGTTACTGTCAAGTTATGTATCCGGGCAATTGGCGTAAGGCTATGGGCTCTAGGAACTTTTTCATTCACGACCAGAATGCCCGCAGCGCCGTCGCATATCTGGCTGGCACTCGCGGCGCTTAATGTTCCGCCTTCTTGTAGTAATTTCACCGTACCAATCGACTCAATTGTTGCGTCATAACGTATGCCCTCATCAAGCCGATGAATGGAACTCGTGCCGTCCGATAATTCAATTTCCGGGGGCACGATTTCACGTTCGAAGGCTCCTGCTTTTGTTGCGATCGCCGCCTTTATGTGGCTATGCAGCGCAAAGTGATCGAGATCCGCTCAGCTGAAACCGTATTTATCGGCGATCATTTGCGCCCCGTTAAATTGGCTGAACGCCCTTACGCTTTTTGATTGCCTCGCTATTCGGCCCACTCCCAAGGGCAGCTTCTGCCGCCAACGTCACCGTTGCGCCAATCGGCACACGCGTCATGCTCTCAACCCCGGCGGCAATTACCATATCCTGGATGGCGGACATCACGGCCTGCGCGGCAAATTGAACTGCCTGCTGGGACGAACCGCATTGCCGGTCAATCGTCACCGCCGGCACACTGTCCGGAGGTTGAGAAGCGAGCACAGCGCTACGGCCAATCTGGCATGCTTGATCTCCAACCTAGCCCACACGTCCCACGATCACATCGTCGATTGCCGCCGGATCAACACCGGTTCGGGCGACCCGAGCATTGAGAATTTGTGCGCCAAGATCTACCGGATGCCACCCAGCCAACCTGCCGCCGCGCCGGCCTCCAGCCGTGCATACCGCTTCCACAATATAGGCTTCAGCCATGAAATACTCGTCCCGTTAGCTGGTGAAATCTGGTTTGCGTTTGGCAAGGAAGGCGGCAATACCGTTGCGCCCTTCAACACCGCGCGCGCAGGCCGCTATGGCACGGGCCTCCAACTCCATTTGCGTCTCCAGGCTGGAATCAAAACTTGAAAGGAGCAAGTTGCGGGCTCGGCCAAGCGAATAGGTCGCGGCGCTCGCGAGCTGGCCCGTGAGTGAAGCAACCTCCCCGTTGAACAACGTGTCATCCACCGCACGCGTCACCAATCCCAGCGTCACCGCCTCATCTGCCGGTACACGTTTGTTCGTCAAAATCAGTTCCTGGGTGCGCCGCAAACCGATTAGGCGCGGCAACAGCCAGGTCGCGCCGCCATCGGGCGACAGACCGAGGGCGTTGTACGCCAGAGTGAAATGCGCGCCACGGGATGCGAGCGCGAAATCACCGAGAATGGCAAGACTGAAACCCGCACCTGCCGCAGGACCGTTGATTGCAGTAACAAACGGCTTACCCATACGGGAAAATCGCGAAATAGCCATGTGGAGATAGCCAGTCATTTTCTTCAGCAAAGCCGGAACCTGATCCAGCGCCGCAGCAAACGAGGTCACATCACCGCCAGCACAAAATATTTTGCCTGCACCGGTCAGCACCACGCATTTTATCGCATCATCTTCATCACATAGAATTGCCGCCTCCATGAGCGCGTGCGCGAGATCAAGGTCGATGGCATTTCCTGCCTCCGGTCGGTTGAGGGTCAGCGTGACCGCCCCGCCTTTCCGGTCGATCAATAGTGGTCTGTCAGTCATCGCGATAGCTACCTCGACCCATTGCGGCAGGTAACTCATCCGCGATGAAAATTGCACGCTCCGGACACGCACGCATGCCGCGAATTGCCTGACCCTTTAGCTCCTCAGAAACAATCTTTTCCTCAAGCAACAAATACCCATTATCGTCGAGGTCATAAACTTCCGGCGCGACCACCGCACACCGGGCATGGCCAACGCATTTTGGTTTATCCAAAGAAACCTTCATATTTCTCCTCCTACGGCTCAGCGCCTTTTATCAGCCTCAGGTCTTGCCGAAATACGCTTTAATCATCTATATCATAGATATTATCTATATGACAAGAACTTGTCCGGGTCACATATTTTCTGGAACAGTCAGATGGCGAGAATGGAAATTAGGGAATGCACGCTGCTCTTGCCGGCAAGACCGCTGTAATAACCGGCGCTTCTCGCGGGATCGGCAGGCAGATGGCGCTAGATTTGTCCGCTCAAGGCGTCGAGGTGGCGCTTCTGGCGCGCCCGTCGGATGCGTTGGACGAAGCAGTTGTCGCGTGCGGGCGCGCTGCCTTGGCAATTCCTTGCGATGTCGGCAAGCCAAGTGACATCGACGCCGCATTCCGGAAGGTTGCGAATGTGTTCGGGCGGTTGGATATTTTGATCAACAATGCCGCGATCTGCCGACCTTTCGTGATCGAAGAAGCTACGGACGAAGAGGTTCTTGCTGAAATATCGGTAAACCTTTGCGGGCCAATTTTTTGTACGCGCGCGGCATTACCGTTTCTGCGTGCATCAAATGGTGATATCATCAATATCTCGTCGGAATCGGTTCGCCTGCCCTTTCCGCATCTCAGCGTATACACCGCGACCAAAGCCGGGCTTGAGGCCTTTTCGGCAGGAATGCGCGATGAACTACGTCCGCTCGGCATCCGCGTAACCACTTTGCGCATAGGCAACGTGATCGGAACAGCCATCTCCCGCAGCTGGTCCCAAGAGACGGCGGCAGAATTGGAGGCCGCCGTGCGGCAGAGTGGGCATGCCAAGTTTACCGGCGCCGGCGGTTCTCCCGAAACAATCTCATCTGCAGTAAAAAATCTGCTGACGATGAAGCGAGATTTCAACGTCGACCTAATGGAAATACGGTCCCGATAAGTCATCCAAGAGGAGGAAAACACCATGCGATTTGATAATAAAGTGGCTATTATTACAGGAGCGGGCCAGGGAATCGGCGCAGATTATGCGAAAGCCTTGGCACTCGAAGGGGCAAGCGTTGTTATCGCCGAGATAAATCTCGCGAATGCTCAAGCGGTCGCCAAGGAGATTGTCGCGGCCGGCGGAAAAGCTATCGCAGTTCGAACCGATGTTTCTTCGGAGACCTCCGCTATCGAGACGATGCAGGCGACAGAAGCGGAATTTGGCGGCATCGACTACTTGGTCAATAACGCCGCAATTTACGCCGGCATGCGGATGGAGAGCGAGCTAACGATCGATCTCGATTATTACAAACGGTTTATGGATGTGAATTTTCACGGCGCTCTTATCATGACGCGCGCCGTCTATAAGGCGATGGAAAAAAGGGGCGGAGGTGCGATCGTCAATGGCTCGTCGACGGCCGCTTATATAGGTTATGATTATTATGGTGTGGCTAAGCTTGCGCTGAATGGACTAACAATGTCACTTGCGCGGGTATTGGGCCCGATGAATGTTCGTATCAACGGTATTGCGCCAGGTCCGATCGATACCGAGGCAACACGGACGACCGTTCCGAGCGATGTATTGAACGCGACCGTAGCACAGCTACCGCTCGCCAGGCTTGGGCAAACGCAAGACATTGTTAATACCACCTTATTCCTCTTATCAAGCGAAGCCGGCTGGATCACCGGCCAAACCTGGTGCGTCGATGGAGGTATGATCCGCCGCCCGTAAAGATTGAAGGCTACTACAATTGGGCTCGCTGAAAATGCCGGAAATGAGCGTCCGTAATGGGTGCGTCGAGGGAGATCGGCAAACGCTTTGCTGATCCGTGGTGCGGCACGGCATGAATGTTGTTCCCGTCGCACGTAACCAGACAATGCTGGAAAATCTGGCCGGGGAATTGGAAGACACCTTCAATACCAAACCCACCTGGTCACGGCACAACTTTCCAGGAGTGACGGTTTGATCGCTTTGATTATGAGCAAACCGCGTACCTTGATATACGGTTTTTCACCGGGGACGCTACGTTCAGCCACTTCGGGCAGATTCACAGATCGGATTCCGAATCAATCTGGATGATTCTGCAGACGAGCGTCATTTCCCTGCCGATTCTCTGTTACCATTTCAGCGAGCGGTTCCTTCCGCGTGGCGACGACGGCCTTCTACCGGCATCACCAAAAAGCACTCGCTGCATGCTGGCGAACATAGCAACTTATGCTGCTTCAAAAGCCTATGTGGGTTACCTCAAGAGATCCTGCATTTCGAATTGAACTCGCCCAACAGGAACGTCACCATTCCGTACTCGAGGTGGTCGATACCAAAACTATCAATGCTCATGAAAAGCAACGGGAATGAGATCTCGACAAGATCCCCTTCGGCGTCAGCATAATATTCAAACCCGCTTTAATTGCCGAGTAGTCAATCAAAGTGCTCGACAAGAGAACACGGGCGCATCCAACGATGCTCGGGTTCAGTTCTCATGTGACTGATAAGGCGTCTGCTTGGTGGGATGCGCTGTAATTTACTCAATTACACGCTTTCGGCAGGCAAAAACCCGGTGCGGTCCTGGCGATAAGGCCATCAGTATTTAAATGTTGATTCTCAGAAGCAAATCTTCAGCGTCTGCATAAGTTTCCTGCAGTGGTACCGTTCCATGCAGGGGTACTTCGTCCGAATTGGGATAGTCGGTATAGCCAGCTGCTCCAGACGAATAGGTTGTTTCCATATCAGGTTGAGCAATTTCTTTTCCGCTAGCCAGACGTTCGACGAGATCTGGATTAGATATGAACGCCCTCGCAAAACCGATGAGGTCTGCTTCTCCAGCCTGGACCATTTGTGCGTAATGACCGGCTTTCAGGCTACCTTCCGCGAGAACCGTCCCCTTAAATTTTTTTCGCAGTTTCGAGAAGACCTCTGAGGTCGCGATATCATGGAAATAGAGGTGTAAAAATGAGAGTTTGCCCCGTTTATTTAGCTCGTCAATGATGTAGGAATATTTGTCATCAATATCATCTTCCTCAATGTCATGGACCTCGAAACCGGGGGTCAATTTGATCGAGACATATTCCGGTCCATTCACCGCAATCACCTTATCGAGCACTTCCAGTGCAAAGCGAGCCCGATTTTTTGGCGAGCCTCCATAGATGTCACTGCGTTGGTTGACATTGGTTGAGAGAAACTGGTGGATCAAGTAACCTGAATCTGCGTGTACATGCACGCCATCAAAACCTGACAGGACGGCCAATTTGGTCGCACGCGCAAATTCGTCAGCAATCAGCGGTATTTCCTCGGTTTCCAACGCGCGTGGTAGATCGTAAGGTGTGATACGTGGAATGTTGATGGTAATTTTTCGCGAATTCCGAGGGATTCGGATGGCCGAAGGCGCCACAGGCTGAATTGCCCGATTCAGATACTGCAAATTATTAGCACGGCCCACGTGATATATCTGCAGCATGATTTTGCCGCCACGATCATGAACGGCATCAACCACTTGTCGCCACGCCAAAGCATGCTCAGTGGTATACATCGCCGGTCCATTGACAAAACAGCGTCCGGACGGACTGACCGCACAGGCTTCGGATATGATTAATCCGGCCCCTGCACGCTGTGCATAATATTTTGTCATCAATGCGTTTGGTGTTCCGTCACTCTCTGCACGCACCCGAGTCATAGGAAGCATGACAATGCGGTTCTTCAAAGGCTGCCCATCATTCAAACTAATAGGCTGGAAGAGTGGCGCTAAATCGTTGGGCTTTATGACAGCATCCATATGTACGTTCCTCAGCAAAGAATTTTCGTGATGTCACGAACAGATTTCACTTTATCGAGCTTGGTGAGTAACTCGATGCACAAATCAACATGTGGAACGGCGAGGCCCTGCTGCGTGAAGTTTTTGAATTTCTTCTGCAAGGCGGCGTCATCCATAGCCGTACTCGGATCTGTTGGGTCGCCAGGACTATGATCCGCGCTCAATTCGAACGTCCTTCCTCTAGCTTTGACCGAAACCGAGTGCAGGTTTTTTTCCCACCTACCGACCATAAGCTGTTCGACCATGGTGGCATCCGCAGCCTCGTAGGGATGACAATGAACCTTTGCTTTGATCGCATTTATTGTATTATCGTTCCAATACTCCGTGGCCACCCACTTCGGCCCCGGCGGCACGCCCAAGGCAAGCATCGCTATCTGATGCGGTATGCTGAACTGGCAATCACCCTCATCACCAATTTCGGCTTTGTCCATTCCGTACGAGAACATCTGACGAACCGAGTAAATATCGATCGATTCCAAATCACCAAAGCTCAATTTTTCATCGGAAAAAATGCGTTCGAAGAGCTTAAGAGGCCCATGTGTGAAACGGCAGGCAGGATACGGTTTGATTGAGGTATCAAGCGTCATCCAACGCTCACCCAAGCCTGACACGGCCGATTCCGGGCTCGACGCCAGCGCCCCGGACATCTGCCACCAATTGGCCTTGAACTCCGCAACATCGCCGTCGAAGATGTTTGGGTCGCCGGTAAAGCCATTCTTTGACAGCACAGCAGCAAACGTTCCGCTTTCTGCCATGAACGCGTACGGATTATATTTAAGATGATTCCAATTCGGCCGGTTCCACCTTCCGCCATTTGGCACCACGGCATTAAGCCCTGCAATTCCTAGCGCACCGGCCATCTGCTTTGTATCTAAACCGAACAGCTTGCCAGCACCGATGGCGGCACAAAAAACCACCCAATTCACACCGCCGCCGGACGGACTGAAACTCAAATCACCTTTATCGTTGGCGACGACATGCCGCATGGCTGATGCAATACGCGCCCCAAGTTCATAGGCGAGTGCAACCGCCGTGATGAGATCCTTGCCTGTTGCATCCAAGCGTTCAGCTACTGCCAAGGCGGGCATGACAGAGCATTGTCCATGATGACCCAGATGCAAACAGGTGTCGTCCGCCTCCAATGCTGACGCCAAAGTGGCATTGCAGAATGCCGCATTGGTAACGGAGGTCTTCTCACCAGTTACAAACACCGTGGCTTCGGGCGTTCCACCGAGCTCACGTTTGGACGCCAGCGCCAGTTTTCCCGCCGTTGTCGCAAAACCGCCGACTGCATTACCAAATGTATCGAGAATAATCCGCTTGGTCGCGTGAATCACGTCTGCCGGCAGATCCTCATAGCGCGTTCTCGTTGCGAAATCTACGATAGTTGACGTGTATTCGGTCATGTCTCGCTCCATTATTTTTATTGCTCTGGGACTTCACCAGGCAAGAGGGAGGTAATCGACTCCAAAAACAATTCCACCATGCATTTTCGGCTGGTCACCAGGCTTGATACCAAATTGCGGCACTCGTTTCAGGAATTCTTCCAAGGCAACAATGAGTTCACGGCGGCCAAGATGGGAGCCGAGGCAGCGGTGGATGCCAGTAGCAAAAGCCATATGCCTGGCTTGCGGACGATCAAAATCGATCACTTCCGGTCGTGCAAATTCGACCGGATCGCGGCTGCCTAGCATCATACCGATAACGATCCAGTCGCCGGCCTTCATCTGCACCCCGTTCAGCACCGTATCTTTCATCACATGGCGGCCTGTCGTGACAACAGAATGGGCCCGAAGCATCTCTTCGACTGCCGCCGGAATCAATTCCGGGGATTTGCGCAATCGCAATTGATTTTCTTGATCTTCTGCTAAATGTTTGAAGAAAAATCCGAGCGATGATGCTGTCGTGTCTAAGCCGGCAATAAAGAGCAAATACAACATACCGATCAACCGGTGCGGCGGTAAACGTTTCCCGTCAACTTCCGCATTTACTACGATGCTCGTAACATCGTCTGATTTCGGCATCTTTTGATATTTTTCGATCAGCGCCAGCAAATAGTCACGAATTGCCTTGCCGCCTACAACGCGGCCCTCCAACGTCGGGCTGCGAAGCAACTCGTCACCCCATGTGACGAATTGATCAAAATCGTCCATGGGCAAACCCATCAACTCAAGGAAAATCTTTACTGGATAGGGGCGAGCGAAAGCTTCAACAAATTCAACCTCGCGGTCATTGATAAAACCGTCGATCAGCTTTCGGCAAAATTGCCGAAGACCGGGCGTCAACAGGTCGATGCGCTTTGGCGAAAATACCGGATCAAGCACGGCGCGCAGTTGCCTGTGCTCCGGCGGGTCAACCTCGAGGGGAGCTAAATCCCACGACTCGCCAATTAAAGCCGTAAAACCGGACTTCGACTTGCTGCCAAACAAAACCGGATCACCCATCACGGTCGCGATGTCCTCCGCACGTGTCAGCACCCATGCACCCGCGGTTCCAGAATAATGAACTGGGGTATAAAAAATGGGTGGACCATTACGATATTGATCAAGCGCGATGAACGGATCCTGATGGGGCGGTGTCGCCCAGATATCATGATCGATGATCAATTCGGGCGGCACGTGCGTAGGAACATTCGACGTATCAACGCGGGTTGCTGTAGAGCCGTCCATTTAAGCCTCCTTCTTGCACGGCTTTAGCCGGCATGAAACACGATCGATTTAAGGTAGGTAAACTCATTGAAGCCTTCTTCGCCGAATTCACGGCCGTATCCTGAGCGCTTGATGCCCCCAAACGGCGCATGAGAACTCATGCCGCCCGAACCGCCGTTCAAATACACCTCGCCGGTGCGCAGCTGTAGCGCGATTTCAAAAGCTCGGCCGGTATCGGCGGAGATAACGCCACCGCTCAGCCCAAAATCGGAGTCGTTCGCAAGGGATACAGCCTCCTCATCGCTGTCAAATCCGATGACAATTCCAACCGGCCCGAAGATTTCCTCCCGCGCGATGCGCGATGTATTCTGGACATTATCAAACAAAGTCGGCTCAAAGAAAAAGCCTTTGTCAAATAGGGGGGGCGTCTTGCCACCTGTGACCAAGGTGGCACCTTCATCCAGAGCTATACCGGTATAGCTCTGTGCACGTTTGCGCTGCGACTCGCGAATTAACGGCCCCATTCCTACAGCAGCGTCAGCGGGATTTCCCAATCTTATCGCGCTAACAATTTCCGCAACTCGCTTCACATATTTTTTACGCAGTCTATTGTGTACGAGTTGACGGGTAGCGAGGTTACAGCCTTGGCCAGCATGCCAGGTGAAATTAAATGCTCCAATCTGGGCGGCCTGCTCCAGGTCCGCATCTTCCCTGACGATCAGCGCGGACTTACCCCCGAGCTCAAGCAACAGCCGCTTCAGTGTTGGCGCCGCTTGCCCTTGAATCGCAGCGCCTACCGCGTCTGAGCCTGTGAACGTAATGAGATCAACCCGAGGGTCGGTAGTAAGAATTCTTCCTACGTCTTTACCGCCGGTGATCACGTTAAACACACCCTTCGGAATACCCGCCTCAGCAGCTGCCTCACCAAGGATCAAACCCTCAAACGGTGTGTAAGGAGACGGTTTGAGCACCACGGTATTTCCCGCTGCCAGAGCCGGAACTATTTTCGTGACATTCAGAAAGAAGGGAAAATTATACGGCGTGATCGCGACCACCACGCCAACCGGCTCGCGAACTGTGACTCCCGCGCCCAGCATTTTAGAGCCCATTGCAGTAAAGTTTACCGCTGGCGGCAATCCGCGCACGGACTCCCTGGTGCAAATATCGACATAGAACTGTGCATGCTGCATAGGCAGGGCATATTGCGCATGCTGCGCAACCAGTGTTGCCCCGGCCTCGGCTGTGATCAATGCACGCAGTCGCGTTTCGCGCGCCTGCAAGGCATGCACGAACTTCTGCATCACAGCACCGCGTTCGCGCGTCGGCATGGTCGGCCATGCCCCTTTGTCAAAAGCTTGCCGGGCCGCGGCGATCGCAGCTTCCGCCTCTGCCAGACCGGCCACTGGTGCCAATCCAACCAGCTCTTCCGTTGCAGGATTGATGACCGCCTCGGTATCGCCGCCTTGCGGCTTAATCCAGTCACCGGCGATATAAACCATCTCTGGCAAATCGAAGATCATCTGGCAAAACTCCCTAATTCACGCTCAACGCCTCTTCGCTCAGAGGTTTGAAAAAACCTCATTTTTTTGATCCTGAACACGAAATTCATATATTCGGGCCAGACGATATTTTGGTCACGAACGTTCCCTCAGCTTTATTATTAAGTATGATTATCTATATGATTGTTTTGATCACTATCAACTTCGGGGAAGGTGCGCAAGGCAGATAAATCCAGCTGTGTCTCTAGCTTGGGCAGCCAGTCCCGATCAAAGTTGGGAAACGGGCAACCGTATGATCAGGCCGTCCAAAGCGGGAGAAACTGTGATTTGGCAAGTCAATCGGCTCTCAGAGGTCTGGTGCACCGCACTGTCCAACATCGCCTCTTCATTTTCCGATGGCGGGCCGGCTATGGCGGCCCAACTTTCGGCGATATAACCATGACAGGTTGCGCAGCTGCATGCGCCGCCACAGTCCGCCAAGATGCCGCGCACGCTATTATTAAGTGCGACCTGCATTAGGCTAATACCGTCGGTAGCATCGATATCATAAGTCTTGCCATCATGTTCGATAAACGTGATCTTAGTCATGGAACGTCCTTGATAAAATGTTAAAATGCACTGACCGCAGATTGCTTATTAATCGAGTGTATTGAAAGGCACATTCCGGTCCACACGGCGGTCGCCTGGTAACCCTAATACGCGCTCGGCAATAATATTGCGAAGGACCTCATCGGTGCCGCCCGCGATCCTCAGGCCGGCCGAGAACATATAATGATATTTGAAAGCAGAAAGCACGGCTGACTGGCGTGCCTCGATCGCACCGCATTCCAGCATATCCATCGCATAGGCGCCGATGTCCTGGCGTGTTTTTGCCATCACCAATTTGCCGATGGAAGCTTCTGGACCCGGTGCCCGACCATTGGAAATGGCGCTTTGGGCGCGCATCCTTATGAAATCCAGGCCGGCATCATTTATATAGAACCGCGCTATAGCTTCGCGCACCTCCGGGTCATCCAGTCTGGTGCCGTTACCGTGCGGGATGCCGCGCGCAAGATCTATCAATTCGTCGGTGCTCGGAGCATCAGGGGCACGGCCGATCGCCAGGCGTTCATGCATCAACGTCGTAAGCGCAACCTTCCACCCCTGACCAACCTCCCCTAAGCGTTGCGCATCGGGGATGTTAACATCCGTGAAGAACACTTCGTTGAAATCGGCATGGCCGGTCATCGAACGAATCGGCCGGATTTCAACGCCGGGGCTACGCATGTCCAGATAGAACATGGTGAGCCCCTTATGCTTAGCAACCGTAACGTCTGTGCGCAATAATACCAAACCGAAATCGGAATGGTTGGCATAAGATGTCCAGACTTTCTGTCCGTTCACAATCCATTGATCGGCACTTCTTATTGCCCGGGTTCGCACGCCCGCCAGATCAGATCCAGCACCTGGCTCGGAGAAAAGCTGACACCAGATTTCGTCGCCACGCAACGCTGGGCCGACGAAGCGCTTGGCGAGGTCGGGATTCGCATGGGTATAGACCGTTGGTAGACACATGCCCATGCCGACCTGAAACGGGATGGTGAAAACTCGATAGCGTGCTTCTTCCTGCTCGAAAATGACCTGCTCGATCGGCAAGCCGCCCTGTCCACCTACGTCGCAAGGCCAGGTGATCCCGACATAACCGGCTTCGCTCTTTTCCCGCTGCCAGCCTTTCGCGCGAATGATCATCTCAGCTTCGGTCTCATGGCTCGCTGGTTCGGCAGACCAAGCCGGCGCATGCCGTTCAAGCCAAACGCGCGCTTGCGTCCGGTACGCCGCCTCATGAGGTGAATCTTCAAAGTCCATCGACAATCTCCAGGGCTTTAACCTTTGCCGGTTGGGGGCGAGCCTCTAGCGCAGTTACGAGTCGGTCCGCCCAACGTCTCCGATTGCCCAGCTCCAACGCCAGTGTACGGGCGCGGCGATAAAACAGATGGCAGTCGTCTTCCCAGGTAAATCCGATCCCGCCATGCATCTCAATGGCCTCTTCGGCGGCGAAATTAAATGCTTCGGTCGCAGCCAGGCGCGCCCCGGCCGCAGCCACCGGCAATTCCGCCGCGTCGGTCGACAACGCCCATGCTCCATATAATGCGTGGCCACGGGCCAGCTCGATTTTCACATACATGTCGGCAAGACGATGCTTTACAGCCTGGAAAACGCCGATTAGGCCGCCGAAAGCTTTTCGAGTCTTGGCATACTCAACGCAACGCTCCAACTGTGCCTCAGCACCACCAATTTGCTCAAATGCCGTTACGATGGCGGCGATATCCATCAGGCGCGCGGTCATGGCGGCGCCATCACCCGGCGCACCCAACCGCCGCACCGGTAGATTTTCGAACTTCAGGCGCCCGAACCTTCGTATGCAGTCCAAGGCCGGCAAAATCTCAACGGTGACGCCGCAACCATCAACTGGCGCCAACCACCAGCCATACCCATCGCCATCTTCTGTCGCACGCGCGGAAACGACGGCTATCGCAGCATGCGGGTCGCTCACCGGATGTTTCACACCGGATAATTTTCCGCCTGCGACAGATGCCAGCGGCATCGTATCCCAACTTCCATTTCCCTCGCTTAAAGCGACAGTGCCGAAAATCGACCCTTCGGCGAGCTGTGGCAAAATCACCTCTGCTGCGCTGCCTGCCGCCAATTTGATCGCTTCCGTCGCGTAGAGAACAGACGATGAAAATGGGATCGGTGCGAGGCTACGGCCGGCTTCTTCGGCAATCACACAGAGTTCGAGCGGCCCAAGACCGATCCCACCGAGGTCTTCGGGTATTGCCGCGGCCACTCCGCCAAGCTGAATCAGCTGCGACCACATAGCCTCATCATAAAGGGTGTCAGTCTCGATCAACTTGCGCGCGCGCGTCCTGCCATCGGCAAATAATCGCCGGACCTGCTCCCGCAAGGCTTGCTGTTCAGGGGAAAAATCAAAATTCATCCTGCAAACCTCTTCAAGCCACGAGCGCGACAGGATAAAATCGCTGGTTTAAGGCCGCACGGGCTTTCAACCAGGGGCGCGGCCGAAATCTTTCACCAAATCTGTCGGCGAGATCATCTGCGCGCGCGACGAATTTTTGCAATCCGACAGTATCGATGAATGAGAAGACCCCGCCAGTGTAGGCCGGAAAACCGATACCCAGCACGGCTGCGACGTCACCTTCGCCGGCATTGTCGATCACATCTTCCTCGAATGCCCGTGCGGCTTCCAGTGCCTGGATGTAGAGCATGCGATCTTTCAGATCATGCAATGCATAATCATTATTCTGCTGCGCATAGACGCCTTTGAGCCCGTCCCACGGTGCACGCTGGCCTTCCGGATAAGCATAGAACCCGGCACCGTAGCGGCGGTCTTTGCGCTGTAGTTCCGTCACGAACTTGGAAAGCACATCGAACCCATAGGGCGGCGTCCAGGATGGTCCGGCCGCCGCGCCGCGCTTAGCGGTCGCATGATATGTCAGATCAAGCGTAAGCTCGTCCATAAGCGCTAGCGGGCCCATGGCAAATCCGGCCTGCCGTGCTGCGTTATCGATCAAAGCGGGCGTCAACCCATCACCGACCATACCAATGCTTTCAAAGAGGTAAGCCGTGATGACTCGGCTAGTGAAAAAGCCCGGCGCGTCATTTACGATGATTGGCGTTTTGCGGAGCAGCTTGACGTAATCCAGCGCACCCGCCAGCGTCGCTGTCGAGGTATGCCGAGATTTGATCACCTCGACGAGCGGCATCCGCTCGACAGGCGAGAAAAAATGCAGCCCGATAAACCGTTCCGGATTCAACACCCCAGCCGCGAGGTCACCGATCGGCAACGCCGATGTATTGCTCGCCAGTATAGCATCTATTCTTATGACGTCTGCAAGCTTGCGAAATACTTCGAGCTTGACATCACGATCTTCGAACACCGCCTCAACAACCAGATCAGCCTGCGCGAGCTGCGCGTAATCATCCGTGGGCGTGATCCGCGCCAATGCCGCGTCGGCCCACTCTCGCGTCAGCAAACCACGTTCAACGCGTTTGGCGTAAGCGTTTGAAATTCGGGCCTGACTTGCCGTGGCTTGGGCCGCATTTACGTCGATTAGAATTACATCCAGCCCTGCTTCGGCAGAGACCTGTGCCACCCCAGCACCCATCAGGCCACCGCCAATCACACCGATCAACTTGGGTTTGAAGGTTTCGACATTCTGCGGGCGCCGCTCAAGCTTATCGCATCCAGCTCTCGAGATGAAACTTGTTCGCATCATATTGCGCGCCACCGGATCCATCAGCAGCTTAGTGAATTGCCGTGCCTCGATCCTTAGACCCGCGTCCATCGGCACCGATGTGCCATGTGCGACTGCGGTAAGAAGCGCGATCGGTGCCGGCAGATTATGCTGGGTTTTGACCGATATACCGGTGGCGGTGGCGTTGAAGAAACCGGTAATTGCGGCGTTGAAAAAGCCTGCACCACCGGGCACCGCGAAGCCTTTTTTATCCCATGGTTGTACCGCGTTGCCGATCGATGAAATCCACGCACGGGCAGTGCCGAGCAGATCCGCCGCCGGAACAACGGCATCGACGATACCGGCCTTGCAAGCCTCTTGCGGGTTCAATCTTTTGCCATCCAGCAATAGCGAAACGGCCGCACGGATGCCAAGCAACCTTGGTAGCCGCTGCGTACCACCCGCAGCTGGGATCAGCCCTATCGTTACTTCGGGCAGCGCGAAGATCAACCTCGGCGCGTCGGCAACCACACGGTAATGGCAAGCCAAAGCCAGTTCGAGCCCGCCGCCCAGGGCAGATCCATTAACCGCCGCGACAAAGGGCTTACCGCAGGTCTCCAAACGCCGCAGCACCGCGCTGAAGGGTCGAGCAATATTGTGGTAAACCGACGCCGCGTCGCCAAGCGTATCAAAAGACGCCACAATACCATGAATGTCGCCGCCAGCCATAAAATCGGCTTTCGCCGATGTGATCACGGCACCTTTAATAGCCTGATCTCCGGCAATCCGTATCACCGCCTCGTCCAGCTCGCGACCGAGTTCGAGGGTGGCAAGATTCATCGGCCGCCCCGGCGTCCCCATCGTCAGAATTGCGACACCGTCCTCGCCTACGTCAAAGTTCAAATTCGCCATCAGTGCACACGCTCGATAATTGTAGCAGTCCCCATTCCGAGTCCGACGCAAAGCGTTACGAGCGCGGTTGATTTTCCGGTTCGTTCAAGCTCGTCCAGCACGGTTCCAAGCAGCATCGCCCCTGTCGCGCCAAGAGGGTGACCCATCGCGATCGCACCGCCGTTCACATTGATGCGATTATGCGCAATCTTACCCTCTTCCATAAACCACAGAACGACAGAAGCGAACGCCTCGTTCAGTTCGAACAGATCGATGTCCTCCAACGCCATACCAGCCTTTTTCAATGCTTTCCGGGTCGCGGGCATCGGCCCAGTCAACTGGATGGTCGGGTCGGAACCAATCGACGCAAATGCGCGTATGCGCGCCCGCGGTTTCAATCCCATCTCCGCACCGGCTTTTGCATCACCTATCAAAACCCCGGCCGCGCCATCGACGATGCCGCTGGAATTTCCCGCGGTATGACCGTGATTTATTTTGAATACCTCGGGATAGACCTGCAATGCCACCGAATCATAACCGGCTTTTTCGCCCAGCTCACTGAACGCCGACTTCAGCCCGGCGAGCGATTCAACCGTCGTGTCCCGCCTGATGTGCTCGTCCCGATCAAGCAAAACGATGCCGAGCTCATCCGTTACAGGCAAAACCGATTTGCTGAACCGGCCTTCATCCCAAGCCCGGACGGCCCGGAGCTGGCTGTGCAAAGCATAATCATCAAGCGCTGCCCGCGTGTAGCCATGCAGGCTTGCAATGAGATCGGCGCCAATGCCCTGCGGCGCCAGAAAATTCTGATAGACGAGCTTGGGGTCGCTGTACCACGCGCCGCCGTCAGAGCTCATCGGCACGCGCGACATTGATTCCACCCCGCCTGCGACCACCAGATGCGCCTGGCCGGCCATGACATGCGCCGCCGCGATATTCACGGCATCAAGGCCCGACGAGCAGAAACGGTTGATCTGTACGCCCGGAACGGATCTGCCGTAACCCGCCGCGAGTGCCGCGGTGCGAGCGATGTTACATCCTTGCTCACCCGCTGGCGTAACAACGCCGAGCACTACGTCGTCGAGCTGTTGAGGCTGAAAGCCACTGCGCGTTTGCAACGACCTTAACACTTGAGCCGCGAGTTCAACCGGCGGCAACTCATGCAACGCCCCGGCTGGCCGACCTTTTCCGCGTGGCGTGCGCACGTGGTCGTAAATGAATGCGTCCACTGGCGTCACCGTTTGGCCAATTGCAGCCCGGATTTTTCGCGGTCCCAGGTGGCAGGTGTGCAGCCATCATCCCGTAACTGATATTTCAAAATTCGCCCTATCGGATTACGCGGCAATTCCTGCCGGAACTCAATGTATCGCGGCACCGCAAAATAAGGGAGCCTGTCAACCGCCCAAAGACATAACTGCTCTTCAGAAACCGATTCACCCGGTTTGAGAACGGCCGTCACTTTAACATCATCCTCCGTTAGATCCGAAAGCACCGCATGGACGGCCACATCCTCGATCGCCGGGTGCGCCCTGAACGTATTTTCCACCTCGAAACTCGAAATATTCTCTCCGCGGCGACGCAGGTAATCCTTTTTCCGGTCAACGAAATAAAAGAAACCGTGCTCATCGAATCTTCCGATATCGCCGGTATGGAGCCATAGATTTCTCATAATCTTCAGCGTGTCGGCCGGACGCTTCCAATAACCTTCAAACATCACATGGGGCTTGCGCGGCCGGCAGATCACTTCGCCGGCCTGCCCGGGCGGCAGATCGTTGTCATCGTCATCCACGATCATGACATCGAAATCTTCCGATCGTTTGCCCGACGAGTCAGGCGCCGGAACGATGCCATGGGTTAAAGTTGTGATAACGGAGGCTTCCGAAATTCCATAAGAATTCACCCCCATATTATGCGTGCCGAACCGGGTACGCCATTTATCCTGCAACCCTTGTGGGAACGGTGTGCCAAGGACTACGCGCAGCTGCCCGAAGCAACGCGCAGCGGCTTCGTTGTCGGCGGCTTCGGCAAGCAATGGCACCATTGAACCAAGCAGGCTGACAATGGTCGCACCGGTCCGCTCCATTTCCGGCCAGAAATTAGAAACCGAAAAACGTTTATATACCGCAGCCTTGCCACCTGTCAGTAAGCTCGCGAGGATCGTCGTTGACGTTGCGTTCATGTGGAACAGCGGTAATGCCGTCCATTGCACGTCCTGCTGCGTCCGGCCTGAAGCGCGGATAATCTGTCGGGCAAGATTTATCGCATAATTATGACTAATCATGCAGCCTTTAGAGGGACCGGTGGTGCCCGCCGTGTAAATCAACATAGCGAGATCGCCGGGTTTAATCACTATATCAAGCGGATCGGTATCTTTCGAGCGCGCCTCATCGAGCGTGCGCACATCGAATGTAGATGCGCCTCCGTTAGGGGATGCGCCGCGATGAAGCAAAATCTTGAAATCATTCAGACCATCCGCGATCATCAAAACCCGTTCCGCATAATCGGATTCTGCAATGACAAGTTTCGAGCCACTATCATTCAACTGATGACGCAAAAACTCACCCTTGTAGGCGGTGTTTACGGGAACGCTTATAGCACCTAACTTATTGATTGCGAACCAAACGAGGATCGCATCGACACTGTTGTCCAGGATCGTTGTGACGGTATCGCCCTGACGAACACCAAGTGCCCTAAACCCGTGGGCCAGACGATTCGACTCGATGTCGACCTCGTAGAAGGTGAAAGTCCGGCCATCGATGTCCAAAAATAGATTGTCTGGCCAATCGCGTGCTGCACGTGACACAGCGTTTGTGATCGTATCCTGGGACGCGGGATTCCAGCCACTCATGACGTTCAAATCAAACCTCCAAACTCGTATGTCATTGTCTGATGCCCTGCCCGTGCCAAGAAAGCGGCAACGAATCGACACCGAAGACGACGCCACCATGCATCTTCACATCGCCCGTAGGTTTAATCTCAAACGGAGGGACGCGCGCCAGCCACTCTTCGATCGCGATGATCAATTCGCGGCGCGCCAGATGTGATCCGATGCAACGGTGTGGTCCGAATGAAAACGCAACGTGACGGTTGGGCACACGCGAAAAATCAACGTCGTCCGGACGGTCGACCTCAGCGGCGTCGAAGCTGGCAAATGTCATATAAATCGCGATACAATCACCCTTCTTCATTGATACGCCGCCAAGTTCGGTATCCTCGGTTAAAAACCGGCTGACCATGACGACTGAGTGAATCCGCAGCAGTTCTTCCACCGCATCGGGTATAAGTGCCGAATTCTCTCGTAACAAAGTTTGCTGTTCCGGATGCTCGGCGAGATATTTAAAATAGAACCCCAACGACGACGCCACCGTGTCAAGACCACCCACGAATAGCAGATAGCAAATGCCCAGGATTTCACCGTCGGTTAGCGGAACCCCGTCAACGCTGGCCTGGACCGCCAAGGTGATCAGATCATCTCGCGGATTGAGCCGACGATCACGTGCCAGTTCATTCAAGTAATCGCGAATGGAAGCTGCGGCCGCGATCCGTTCTTCGATCGTCTTGCCCTGAAGTAGAGCATCTTCCCACCGGAGAACCCGGTCGAAATCACTATCTGGCAACCCCATCAACTGTAAAAAAATCAAAACCGGGTACGGCCGGCCGAAGTCGCGCATGAACTCGCAATCTTCTTTGGCCTTAAGCGCCTCGATCAACGAGACGCATGAGCTCCTGACACCATCTTGCATCTTAGCAATTCGGGCCGGCGCAAAGCTTGGGTTCAACAACGCCCGGAACTTCGTGTGCCGCGGAGGATCGAGCTCCAGAGGAATCATATCCCAGCTCTCGCCAAGCAGGCGTGAAAAGCCGGACACCCCCTTACTTGAAAACAAGGTTGGGTTTTGTAACACGTTGCGGATATCTTGTGCGCCTGTCAAAACCCACGCACCGCCAGCATTTGAGAAATGGAACGGCGTGTAGAAAACAGGCCCGTTTTCGCGAAAGCCGAGCATAACTTTGAACGGGTCATCATGGGCCGCGGATACCCGCAACATGTCGTATGGCACAACAAGATTTGGCGGTACGTGCGGTGGAACGGAAGCACTACTCACGCGTGACGCTTGATCGATGGCCATTAGCTCAACGTTCCGTTTTTGGTTTTCGTGCCCTTAGGAGAAGGTTTTCTCGGCTTGGGCGCGGATGCAGTGAGTGGGGCCGCTGCCTGCAACCCACTTGAGTTGGGTGCAAAACCAAGAACGTCGATGACCGAAGCGCCTCTGCCATCGAGAAAAAGATATTTGGCAGCCTCCTGAAGATGCCTCCGAAAGAACGCCTCCGCGCCGACATCGTCATTCGCTTCGATTAACGAAACCACCTTCTCAAGAGATCGCTGATGTTTCCACTGTAGGTCAACCCAAACTTCACCACGCGCCTCGCCTGTCTGGATCTGATGTTTTTCGAGCACCTCATCAATGAGCCGGACGAGAAGTGAGACGGTTATATTGCCGGTAAGGCCGACCATAAATTCACGGAACTCCCGGATGGCGTGGGAGTATCTTGCAGGAGACCCGATGAACGTGCCCGCCTCTTTAAGTCGTATCCGTAGGGCAGCGACCTGCGCCTTAGTCGCCACTCTTGCGAGATCTCCGATCGCTGGCGGTTCGAGGATCGAGCGCGCCCGATAAACATCTTCCATCTTCGCGCCGCGGTCCTGCAGCAACAAGCCAAAATGGCGAGCGCTGACTTCCATCGTCGGGCGTTTCACGGTTGCCCCCCCCAGGCCACCACGGCGAACCACGATCAAAGCCTCGGACTCGAGAATGCGTAACGCTTCGCGTAAAGAAGGACGGGATATATTATAACGCTGCATGAGCTCGGCTTCGGGCGGCAATGCGTCGCCCTCATCCAATTCGCCGTTCATAATACGGCGGCGAACGTCGCTTGCCATCAATTCCGGCAGTTTGGGCGCCCGCAGGAAGTTGAAACTGTCAACATTCCCTATTGCAGACGAGTCCGTAGGCGGATTTTCTCTCTTGACCGGGCTCACCAGAGTTTTCCTATTCATGCGGTACCGCAACAAGATCGTGATGATTCACTGTACCGGCATTCGGACCGGTAGAATCACTCCCTATTGCTACGCCCCAGGTGGCTGATGCTGCAACCGCCGCATGCCAATTAGCGCCGCCCGCCTCGACACTGTGTGACTGTAAGCGCATGGTCCACGCATACAGCCCTGACTCTATTGAGAACCCTTGTGCACCGCTCAGCTGGTGAGCCTCGAGACACATGTTATGCGCCGCGGTCGCCGCATAACATGCCGCGACCGCGGCCGACTCCGAAGAATCTGACCAGGCTGCCTCAAATGCCAGGAGCCGAACCCCTTCCAACGACACAGCCAGTTCCGCCAGGCGGTGCTGGATGGCTTGGAACATCGCAATTTCACGACCAAATTGGCGGCGATGCGATAGATATTGGACAAGGTGTTCAAGCGCTCCTGACATCGCACCGGCAATTTCACCTGCTACGGCGGTTTGCCAGCGGCGGCGCACAAGGTCTGCCGACAATGTCGCAATCGGCGCCTGTGCAGTCGGCAGCGTAAATCTACCGAACGGATATCCGTAATTCGCCTTTACGGGCTCTGCGTCGCCCGGCCCGACGCGGTAAACAAGGGCTTCCCGTACCCCCAAGACCACCAGCAGACCGGCCTGCGCCGCGAACCGCAATGGCACTTGGCGTCCTTCCCGCTGGATTGCAATTATCTCAGAAGCGTCTTTGCTTGCGACAATTGCCCCTAACATCGCCTGGACGCCGATTGGTACGCAAGCTCGGGCCCGCGCGACCTCCTGGATGACCAACATTGCCTGAACCCGTCCGGCCTCTCCCAACCCGGCCAACCCTAGAAAATTACCTTCGGCCAAAGCGTTGAGCAGGCGAGCATCGAGCGTTGCCGCTTCTGGGTCGGGAGTCGGCCCCAAGAAATCGGCCAACAAAGCTTTTAGCTTGGAAGTGACGGCTTTTTCGGCGTCATTAAAATCAAGATCCATTGATCAAGGCCCCTTCGGCAGTTTGAGCCATAAACGCGAGATCAAGTTCAACTGCATTTCATAACTGCCGCCGCCGAGCCCGGCGATCATCGAGGTGCGAAATTCACCATCGGCAATCGAACCGCTCACCAAACTTTCCTCACTAAGAATATCCACTGCGAGGTCGGCGACAGCACGTTCGGCACGCACGATGGCCGCCCTGCCGACATAGGCTTCCGCGCCAGCACCTTGGCCCAACGCACGGCTTTGGCGTACTTTATAGGAAAGCACGCGCGCAGCCGTGCAAGCCGCACGCGCTTCCACCGCGCGGCGCCATATTCCAGCATCCAGGGCCGTACCGTTTTTTTGGCCTAGCTCCAAAACGCGGTCGAGCACCGTCAAAGCTCTCGCAAAGCGCGGCGTGCCCACACGTTCATCGGAGAGAGCCTCGCGAACAATCGACCATCCTGAATTCTCCTCGCCAAGCCTGCAAGAGATCGGAACACGTACATTATCAAATGTAAGCCGATGGATGACATGGACGTCGAGCATCGTGGGAATAACCTCAACACTTACACCCGTAGTATTCATTGGCACAAGAAATATGGTGATTCCATCTTCTGCCGTTCTGGTAAGAAGAAAACAAAATTCGGCTTTTGAGGCGTAGGACGTCCAGACTTTCTGTCCGTTGATGATATAGTCGTCACCGTCACGCACGGCTGCAGTCTGCATACCGGCGAGATCAGAACCGGCTTCGATCTCCGAGAACCCTTGGCACCAGAATACATCGCCCGTCGATATCCGCGTTAAATGCTCCTGCTTTTGCTCCGGGGTTCCAGCATTGATAATGGCCGGACCTATCCAATTGACATTCATGTACTGCGATCCGCGCGGCTCCCCCGCGAGCCACAGCTCTTCACTCAGAATGGCAAAAATCCAAGGTGACGCACCGTTGCCGCCATACTCAACCGGCCAATGCGGCACCAGCCAGCCTCTTGCCCCGAGTTTCCTGCAGAAATCTATGCTGGTATCGGAATAGGGGTCTTCACCAGGCACCAAATCCGTAACGGTGTTTTTCAACTCTGAACGGATGAAAGTTCGGATATCGTCCCGGAACTTCCGCTCATCCTCGCTCCACCCAAATTCCATTCGTTATCCCCAAGATCATATAGTTGATCTATATTATCTCCCTATTATCATCGCGTTTCAACTCTCGTCAATCCGCAGCGCCCGCGCGTTCGTGTTTCAGACAGCCCGGCACACTCGCCCGACGGGTTATTCGGGCGGCTACGGGTAAGTTGATGATCGAATTTAGGGCGTGCGGTCAATTGAGCCAGATGGCGCTTGCGGTGAGATGGACAGCGGCGAGGAAGTTTCTGGCTGTTTTGTCGTACCAAGTGCCGATTGCCCGGTACTGCCTGAGTTTTGCGAAGAAGTTCTCGATCAGGTGTCGTGCTTTGTAGCGGTCACGGTCGTAGGTCCGCGCAATTTTCCGGTTTGCTTTCGGTGGAATTACGAAAGCCTTGTTCTTGCCCGCCAGCATGGTGATAACCCGCTCATCGGCGTCGAACGCCTTGTCGGCGATGAGTAAATCGGCCTTCATGCCCGGCAAAAGCTGATCGGCACCGACTAGGTCGTGGGCCTGACCGCCGCGGACGGACTCATTGTCGGTGAAGAATCATGCCGCCGCACTGGGGTCCATTTGAAACCGCGACGACACCGTGGCGCGCATCTTTCACTTGCCGTGATCCTGCATCACCGCGCAACTGCAGCGCAGCCTCCGCCAGAAATGACAACCCGTGCAACCGGCCTTCGGCAAGCTGTCCGCCGGTGGTGTTTAGTGGTAACCTGCCACCCGGCCCAATCATCCGGCCCTGGTCCAGCCAGGCCCCGGCTTCGCCAAATCCACAAAAGCCCAGTGCTTCAAGCCATGTCAAGGTGACATAGGTGAACCCATCATAGAGTTGCGCGAAATCCATATCGGTCGGCGCGAGCCCAGATCGCTCCCAAAGCCGCTCAGCGCAACGCGGCGCACCGCCGTATAAGAAATCTGGACCATGTATCCAATCGCCTTCACCCGTCGATTGTGCATGGCTCACAATTTCGACCACCGGATTGCGAATATCCTTGGCACGCTCGACCGTAGTAATCATCACGGCGCAAGCACCACTAACAGGATAATCACAATCTAGCAGACGGAGCGGGTCGCAAAGTATCCTCGACTCAAGATAGTCGCCCATGGTCAACGGCTTGCGCTGAATGGCGCGCTCGTTTAGCGCTGCCCAACGCCTTGCGTTTATAGCGATATAGCCATAATCCTCCGGCCTGCCGCCAAGCTCGAACGCCCGCCGGGTCATCCTCATTGCGGTGACAGGAATGATGCCGAACAGTCCGAACGGCGCCACCAGTTCGTCATGCAGCGGTGAGTTTCCCGCCTCCGACACTGGATCACCGCTTGCGGACCCGGTATTGCCCGCGAGTTGCTGCATGCCGCGGAACGCGAGGGCCATTTCGCAGGCACCGGAAGCCACTGCGTCGACAGCGGCCAGCGCGGCCGCCAAACCGGACGCTCCCGTACCCATGATATCGGTGTAGGCTGCTAGATCACCGGTCCGTAGCGCCCTTTGAATGTAATGGCATTTCGGTGATTCATGACCGATCTGGTACTCAAAAATACCATCGATATCATGCGGCCGGAGGCCCGCATCTGAGATTGCCGCGGCGCAGGCATCAACGGTGAGGTCTTCGACGCTCGGACTTGGCCCGCGAAAGGCGCTGGAATAACCTACGCCGACCACCGCGACAGGGCGCCCCCACTTGTTCATGGTTTCCCCTTTTCCGGAACCAGCCGGAAAACTGGCAGATTGAATGCTCCGGCTTTCTGAAAATTAACTTCGACTTGCATACCGATTTCCACCGCGTCGGGTGAGCAATCAATAATCCTGGACAAAATCCGTAATGCAGGCTGTTCTTGCAATTCGATCAGCGCAATCACGTAAGGAACGTCCTCCGTAAAACCTGGATGGAACACACGCCTGACGATCGAAAAGGTATAAATCGTGCCCTTACCGCTCAGCCCAGCGGGCTTCCACGCACGCGCTCCGCAGTTTGGGCACGCTGCCACAGGGGGGTGCTCAAGCCATCCGCAAGTGTCGCAGCGCCGTACGACGAGCTGCCCAGAATTAGCGCCTTCCCAGAAATACTGGTTCTGAATTGTCGGAACAATCGCCGGCTTAGCGGCCACGGACACCCCCATCGCTGTTCCAATTTAGACGAAACAGAATTATAATGATGATCTATACGATAGCACCGAAAAAAAAGTCTAGCTAATACTCCGGCCCAATAAATTTACAAAAGCCAATAGTCGAGTGCCGGCCGCCCGGGCAAATTAACGCGCTGTTGCGGCCATAATCTGTAAAGGGAAAAAAAGAATGATAAATCTGGACACACTTGAAGCCGTGACCTTTATCGCGGGACAAGATAACGTTGCCACGATCACGCTAAACCGGCCTGACACCATGAATTCCTTCAACCGGCGGATGGTCGATGAATTTGGCTTCCTATGGGCGCATATCCGCGCAACGGATGCCATCCACGCCGTTGTGCTGCGGGCAGCGCCAGGCCGCGCCTTCTCGACCGGCGTGGATGTGAAAGACCCCTCATTCCCTGACCCGCAGCCGAATATCTGGGACCATGTGGATCCCGGTGAAAAACTCAGTCCTAAGCACAACAAATGCTGGAAGCCGGTTGTCACCGCCATTCACGGTCTTTGCGCGGGAGGCGCTTTCTATTGGGTCAATGAGAGCGACATTGTAATCTGCTCATCTGACGCGCAGTTTTTCGAACCACACGTGACTTATGGTATGACGGCTTCGTGTGAGCCGATCGGCCTTAAATATCGCCTTAATCTGGGGGACGTTCTCCGAATAGCCCTCCTTGGAAACGATGAACGTGTCGGCGCCGAAACTGCTTTGCGCATCGGCCTGGTCTCCGAGATTACCGAGCCAGACGCCCTCTGGGACCGCGCCCACATGCTCGCCGCCATCATCGCTGCCAAACCAACTATCGCCACCCAGGGAACGGTCAGGGCAATTTGGGAGTCGATGGACCTGCCGCGTAGCGCTGCCCTGCAAAACGCCCTCAAATATACGCAGATCGGTAATTCACTTGGCATACCACAGGTCAATCGCCAGGCTGTGATGGCGGGAGCCAAGCAATTCGCCATTCGATGACCGGTCTTCCGACCATTACTCATCTTGACGTTGATCATATAGATGATATTGCTTGATACAAAGTGACAATGGAAATATGCGCCTAATCTGAAAAACTGCGGCGCGAAGCGAGGACACAAGGAATGGAGATCGCTGACAAGGTTGCGGTGGTAACCGGTGGCGGAAGCGGGATCGGCCGCGGCATAGGCCTTGCCCTTGGCCGAGCGGGCGCCGATGTCGTCATCGCGGATATCGACATTTCTCGTGCCGAGGCGGTCGCCAATGAGGTTCAGACGCTTGGCCGCCGTGGTGCCGGATTTAAATGTGACGTCACCAGCGAGGCGTCTCTCGAAGCTTTGGCGGATTTTGCCTGGAACGGAATGGGACATGCCGAGCTGGTGTTCAACAATGCCGGCGTGGTGGCGACCGGCATGGCGGTTGAAGCCTCATCGAAGGATCTGCTTTGGACGTTCGGTGTCAATGCATTCGGGATCTGGTACGGAACCGCAGTATTCGTGCGTCGCTTTCTCGCCCGAGGAATCCGAGGCTGGATCTGCAACACCACTTCGGAAAATGGAATCGGCGTCGCCAGCATCGGAACGGCGATTTACACGGCGACGAAGCACGCCGTGCTCGGCATTACCGATGCGTTTCGCATGGAATACGCCGGCAAAATTGGTTTCAGTGTTATCTGCCCAGGGATCGTGAAAACCGACCTATGGGACGCCGGACGTAACCGTCCCGCCGAATATGGTGGAGAATGCAAAGGCGACCCGTGAGCGCCAGAGCAATCACCCTTGGCATGAGTCTGGAACTGGTCGGGCCCCACGTTGTCAAAGCCGTCGGGAACAAGGAGTTTTACCTCTTTATCCACCCCACCCCCATGTACGGGACATAGCCGAGCAGCGCTGGAAAGAAATTGACGCAGCGATTGCGCGGCAGTGGCCTGAAGGGGCCGCTTCCGGTCAGAAAAGTAAGATAGAGATACAGACCGAGATCTACCAGGAAATGCAGGCGCAAGCCTCCCAGTAAAGACAAAGGAATTCCATGTCGCAAGCCACGATACCCGAACATGTTCCTGCACACCTGGTCCGCCATGATGGGTGGTACGGCTTAAAAGACGATGCCGGCGATCCCAATGCATCCCTGGCTTCCACTTATGACGGGCCGCCGGTATTCTACATACCAGCTAATGATCGGAACCCCTATGGGACCTGGGTTCTGACGCAATATGATGATATCCGTAAGGCCTTCTCGGACACTGAACACTTCACCAGCAACCGCATCGCTGGTTTTAACATTATCGCCAATATTGATGCATTGCTGATACCGGTCGAGCTGGATCCGCCGGATCACGCAAAATACCGGAGCTTCCTCAACAAGTTTTTCACCGGCACCGCAATCAAAAATCTGCGCAATGTCATGCATCAAGGTGTCACTCAAGTCATCCAAGAGATCTTGCCTCTAGGCGAGGCTGATTTGGTTCCTTATGGCTTCAAGATGATGTCCACCGTTTGGTGCGCGCTGATGGGGGCGCCGATTGAGAAATCTGACATCTATATCGGATTTCTCCAGCAGATGATCCATCAGTATGATCCCGTCGTGCGCCTCAACTGTGCGCGCGAAATGCTATCCGCGATGAAAGAATTATATGAAGAAAACAAACAATTTCCAAGCGATGGTCTGATTTCGCAATTTATAAATAGCTCCATCGATGGCGTAGCGCCGACCGAATCGGAATGTGCCGGGTTGATCCTTTTCATGTTTCTCGCAGGAATGGACACGATGGGAGCCACGACCGCCTGGACCCTGCGCTACCTCGCGATGAACCCGGGAAAGCGCCAGGAACTCATTGAGTCTCCGGAATCGATCCCAGTTTTTTTTGAAGAGATTTTCCGCCGGTACTCAATTGTATCAACAAATCGTTTTGTAAAAAAACCCATCGAGATGGGCGGCGTCACACTGCATGTAGGTGACAATGTCCTATTATCGACACCGCTAGCATGCATGGATCCGGGAAAGTTCGAGTGTCCGGAGGATATGGTCATGAACCGCCAGGCGCGTCACATCGCCTTCGGCGCAGGCGCGCATTTCTGCGTTGGCGCATCACTGGCCCGGGCGCAATTGCCGATCATGCTGGAGGAATGGCTGAAACACATTCCATCCTTCAAGATCAAAGATGGTGTGCAACTCACAGCGCATGTCGGTGACGTGCTAGGACTGGATGCTTTGCCACTCGTCTGGAATTAACGCGCCCAGGTAGCGATACTCCATGTGTTTCTCGTGAAGCCAGCGTGCAAACCACTCGCGGTCATAACCGGCGCGAATGGCGGCATGGGTAGCGCGTGCGCTTTGCGTCTTCGCTACAGCCACGATCTATTTTTAATTGACCTTGACGAGAGTCGGCTGGAGGAACAGGCACGGTATTTACGAACAGCTGGCGCTGAAGTCGTCGGTATCGCGAAATGCGATATCGCCGAAGGATCCGGAATAACCGAGGTTGCAAGATCCGTCGCCGAAACTGGTCGGTTCGGCGCCCTCGTCCACACTGCGGGGGTTTCCCCAGGACTGGCCGGCTGGACGGAAATTATTAACGTCAATCTTGTGGGAACCGCACGACTTCTCGATGCATTTCTACCATTGGCATCAAAAGGCGGCATCGCCATCTGCCTGGGCTCTATGGCTGCCTACATGTGCCCAAACGATCCTGCTTTGGACCGATTGATTGACGAGCCGTTACAGGATGATTTCACAGAAAAGCTAAAAGCAGCAATATCGCAGCTTTCCGAACGGCTTTATTTGAACCCTACGGACCTGCATCTGGCTTATGCACTGGCCAAACGGGGCGTTCTCAGACGATGCGAGCAACAGGTTGGGTTGTGGGCCGCCCGCGGCTCCCGACTCGTTTCGATTTCTCCAGGATTGATCGATACACCGATGGGACGTCTTGAAGTGGAGCAAAATAGTCAGGCCGAGAGGCTTCTGGCCATAACACCACTTCAGCGATGGGGCGCGCCTTCGGATATAGCAAATGCGGTCGGGTTCCTAATCTCGGAAGAAGCTGGCTTTATAACGGGATGTGACCTGAGGATCGATGGCGGCCTTACTGCGATAATCCGGTGATCATATCCGCCGTATATGAAAATCTACGCTGCCAAGCCGTCTTTTGAGCATAGTGAGCTTTCGAAAGTAATGACTGATCATATGTTCTTCGGTGACGCCGATCCCGCCGTGAAGCTGAATCGCGTGCGTACAAATGACGCCGGCACTCTCGATAATTCGTAAGGCTACCGCCGACACCGCCCTAGCCCGCTCAGTAGCATTCGAATTTTGCAGGCCTGATGCGCCATACAGCAAAATTGATCGCGCCAGTTCCACCGCTACCACCATATCCGCGACTTTGTGCTGGAGGGCCTGAAATGTCCCGATCGTAACGCCGAATTGCTTCCGCGTGCCCAGATAATCAATTGTCATGGCCAAGGCCGCATCCATCGCGCCTAACGCTTCTGCCCCCATAGCAATAATGCCATGGCCGAAGGCGTCACTCAAAGATTCAGCGGCACCACTTCCAACCGACATCAGATCCGCGACACTCACATACACCCCATCAAGTATAACATCTGCGGCATGGAGACCATCGATGGTTTTGCAAACAATCATCTTCCCATGTACCCGCTGCGCCTCCATCACGAAGAGCGCCAACTGCCCAGTATCAGCCAGATTCGCCGAAACAACAAAATAATGACTGCTCGGGGCATCAAGGATCATATCCTTTCGACCACAAAGGACCCAACCATCGGCTGCCGGAACGGCCGTTGCTTCAATAAACGTCGGATCGCCGCGGCCCGCATTTTCGTAATGCGCCAGGACCGCCAGGCGCTCGCCTGCCAAAATCGATGGCAGAAGGTTTGCCTTCTGTGTTTCAGAGCCTGCCAGACCAATTAGGCGAGCAGCTATCCCGTTTGACAAAAGTGGCTCTACGATCAAGCCAAGCCCGATGCCTTCATGGATCAGCATCGTCTCTACAGCAGAGCCGCCATAGCCACCCAGCTCCTCGGGCAATTCAACGCCGAGCCAGCCAAGATCAACAATCTCCTGCCAGGTCTCGCGGCTGAAGCCCTCAGGTTTCGCTCTATTGAGCTGACGCTTGGACGTCAGATAAACACGCGCAAAACTATCGACGCTATCTTTGAGCATGATTTGGTCGGGGGAAAGATTGAAATCCATCGTTTAACGTCCCAACACTGAGCGGGCGATTAAATTCCGCTGTATCTCATTCGACCCGCCGTAAATCGTTGCCGCTCGAAACTGCAGATACGCCGCCATCGTGCCCGAAGCCCAGCCCGGTCCGGGCAATGCATCCACCCATGGCTCGTCCCATCCTGTTGGCACTGGGTAAACGACTTCAGCATAGCAACCCAGAGTCTCCGCCTTCAATTCGGAAACGGCCTGTAATAATTCAGAACCACGGATTTTTAATACCGACGCAGCACGGCCTGACTTCTGCTCGCCTTCGGTTAAAACCCGAAGCACCGTGAACTCAAGCGCCGTCACTTCTACCTCAAGCCGCGCAAGACGTGCCCGAAAATCGCGGTCATCGATCATCATGCCACCTTTAATACGAGCTTGCGCCGCGAATTCCCGCGTTTCTGCCAGATCACGCTTCAATTCAAACACCCGCGCACTTGCGGCGCGCTCGTGGGATAGTAAAATTTTCGTATAGCCCCAGCCTTTATTCTCTTCGCCAACAAGATTCTCAATCGGAACCTTCACGTTATCGAAAAAAACCTCATTTAAATGCATTTCGCCATTCATCATCTCGATCGGTCTGACGGTGATTCCAGGCAACTTTAGGTCAATCAGCAAAAATGAAATTCCTGCTTGTGGCTTGATGGCTTGCGTATCGGTCCGGACCAGAGTGAAAACGCCGTCGCAAACATTCGCATCTGTAGTCCAGATTTTCTGCCCATTTACGACATAATTAGCTCCATTACGAATCGCTTTCGTTTTGAGAGACGCGAGGTCCGAACCGGCATTCGGCTCGGAGAAACCTTGAGCCCAATAATACCCACCAGAAAGAATCGGCGGCAATACTCGGCGTTTCATCTCGTCACTGCCAAAATTATAAACTATCGGCCCAACGAGATCGAAATTCTGATTATGTGTCGGTGGGGCGCCCGCCCCCCAGGTCTCCATCTCGAATATGTGCTTCTGAATCGGCGACCAGCTCGTGCCACCATACTCCACCGGCCAATTAGGCGCAGACCACCCAATCTCATACAGCTTACGGGTCCATATTTCAGTTTCCGGCCGTGTCCAACGCCAGCCTCTACGGAACCGGCGCGCCATCTCGGCGGTTAGATTCTGTTGGATGAATGACCGGACTTCGGATTGAAATTCCCGGTCGCCCTCAGTAAAACTGAAATCCATTTTTCTTGCCTGTAATCGTTATGAAGTGCAAATCTACGGCACAAATTTAAGCGGTGGTCTGAATCGATTTAAGCGATTTGGTTTCATCAGCCAGTAATTCGGCAGACATAGTCAATTTCGCGCCAACCATACGTTTCGCCTGCATGAACTCGACCGGCCTATTGACCGCATCAGCCGCAATCACAACGGACTGGCGCAAATAGAACACAACAAAATCGCGTTGCTCCAGCGAACCCCTCACGACAACTTGATCATGCCCATCCGACAATCCAACGGCTTGTAATTTTAGATCATACTGGTCGGACCAAAACCATGGCACGGCCCCATAGGGGACAAGTGTCCCACAGATCGTTTGTGCTGCTACCCTTGCCTGCTCGAGTGCGTTCGGCACGGACTCCAAACGCACCCGCCTGCCAAGAAGTGCACTTGGATGATTCGAGCAGTCACCAATTGCTAATATGTCGGCATCATCCGTGCGGCAGTACTCATCAACCCAAATTCCGTTATCAACCTGTAGTCCAGCTGCGCTGCCAAGCTCAATATTCGGCAGCAGTCCCACCCCTGCCAGTACAAAGTCCGCGTTAAAACACCGGCCATCTGCCAGCTTGACACCGCCAACTGCGCTGGAGTTATTTGGCTCGGATAAAATCTCCTCCACCATCGCGCCGGCACAAATCGTGACACCAGCATCGGTATGCGCTTTGGTATAAAAGGTCGAGAGTTCGGCGCCGGCGACCCGCGCTAAAACCCGCGCCGCGGCTTCCAGCACAGTGACATGCAAACCGCGCTTCGCTGCAACCGCCGCAACTTCAAGTCCGATGTAACCCCCGCCGATTATGACCAATCTTGCACCAGGCAGAAAATGCTCTCTTATCCCGGCAACATCGTCGATCGTGCGCAAATAATATATACCAGCAAGATCCTTACCTGGGCATGCGAGCCGCCGGGCGCGGCCGCCCGTTGCCAATACCAGTTTGTCATAATGAAGTTCGGAGCCATCCGCGAGCATAATGGCATGCCGCCCGCGATCTATTCGTTCAACCTTCAGGCCACCCAAAAAACCAATGGCGTGTTGCTCGAAAAATGCGGGCGGTCTTAGGAGCAGTGCGTCCTCCGCAATCTCACCGGACAAAAAGGCCTTCGACAAAGGCGGTCTCTGATAGGGCAGATGCCGCTCTGCGCCGACCATTGTCACTGGTCCAGCATAGCCGCTTTGACGTAGCCTGATTACAAATTCGCCCGCAGCATGGCCCGCACCAACAACAATAACGCCTCGTTCCATCATTCTCTCTTTTTGACCAAGTGGTATTAGCTCAGAAAGCTACAACTTTTGTGATTTACTTCGTAACCGGCAACAACACTCCATTTACGGCACCGGCTTGCGGCGAGGCTAAGAAACAAAATGATCTCTGCAATTTCATCGGGTGCGATCCGACTGGACCTATCCGCATGCGGCATATCGCGCCGGTTAGTCGGCGTATTGATAATCGTCGGCAATACGGCGTTCACCCGCACACCATGCGGGCGCAGTTCTTCAGCAAGTGATTCGGTCAACCGATGGCGCCCGCATTTCGCGGCGGTATAAGGCGCCATGCCAGCCGCGGCTTTCAAAGCAGCAAAAGCGCCGACATTGTCGGTATCTCCGCGGCTTTTGATCAGAGCCGGCAATGCCGCCCGGTTCGCAGACACCGCCGTTAGAAGGTTAACTGTCACCATTCGCAGCCACACCGCGGCATCCACCTGCTCAACTGCAATCCAATCAAAACCACTAGCCACATTCGCCAACGCACCAAGGCCGGCAAATTTCTTGTCGATCGCCCTAAATAGGGTCGATGCAGCCGTCTGAGCGGCCAGATCAACACCTAAAAACCAAGTCATTCCCTCGATGTTTGCATGTCATCGAGCAAGTAGGGCGAAACATCAATTAGTGCCACTTTCCATCCACGGCTAATTGCCGCTTTTGCAACTGCTCGGCCTAAAATCCCAAAATCTACCCGTTACAACAAGTGCCGCCATCAGTCATTTTCCTTCCAATAAAGCCAAGTGCGGACCGGCGGTCGCTAGGAGAATTGTGAATTGAGCTTGTCCAGCATTCCATAACGGCTTGTCGAGAAATCTCGGGAGGTCTTCAAGTTGCGTTCCGCAATCAGTGCCTCGTCCGGCTGATAGCTGTGGCAAACCGATGGCATGTTCAATTCCAGGGGCGATTTAATGCTATCGACGTCAATCGAAAGCCCCCCTGAAACATCCACGGCGCGGCGGAGAACTGTAGCCGCCTCGCCATCGTCCAACAGCAACGTCTCGGACCAAGCTCGAAATCCGCCAAGTAGCGAACGCTCAGGGGTCGGATCCACAATCAGATTATCGTCTACTATCCAACGGAGGACCTCGGTTTGATCCCGCCATAAGACAGCCGTACAGCGCCCAGTGTGCGGCCGTCGATAAGCCGGTTTCGGGTGACGCATCGTCACAGTGGCTTCGTACACGCGATGTGCAGTAGCGTTGGCTATCGCTGCCAGCGCTAACCCGGCCAGGTCAAACATATGCGTGCAATGCTGCCTCATCTCCAGCAATCGCCCGACATCGGAAGCACGCGATACCACATCGCACCCGATCAATGATCTAAGTTTCAAAGCCGCCGACCCACAGGTCGACCATGGCGCCCGCCGTGTCGCTGCGGTAACATCTGTAACAACGCCGTCTCGATGGGAGATGCGCACCCCGAAATGGTGAAAGTTATCTTCCATCCAGGCTGACGTGACATGTCCAGGATGACATGTCACGTCGATCAGCCGGCGGTATAAAAGCTCCGTCTCCACAATGGGCAAATCAAGCTAATTCCTTCGTAACCGTATCACTATCACTTACTTCCGCGAACATTTTGATAATGTCGCCACTTGTCACCGGTCGGCGTGTTTCGCCCGCGCCTAACGGCTTAGGTCCACCAAACGACTGCGGCGCTGTGTCAACATGGGTGGCGAGATTTCGCAGCGCGACCGCCGTACAGTTTTGCCGGCCACCCATCTTTCCGAAGGCATCGAAATCGAACAGACGCAGCGCATTCGCATGCGTTATCTTGGCTATGACGTCATCCGACAAATGATTCACACTTTCAAGCAATCTCTGTGCGGATGCCGGCCAGACCGAGTCCGAATGCGGATAATCACATTCATAGCATACGTTATCGGCGCCGATGTTCTCAAGGTTCGCAAGTCCGAAATTATCATCGATGAAGCATGTCATGAAATGTTCCCGGAACACATCGCTCGGCTTCTTTTTGCCGAAATCCGCATAGGTCCAGGCGCGATGATGCTCATAGGTGAAGTCAGCGCGTTCAAGGAAATACGGAATCCAACCAATTCCACCCTCAGACAGCGAAATCTTCAAATCCGGGTATTGCAAAATAGCCTTCAAGAACAGCCAATCAGCAGCACTATTTACGATCGAAATCGGCATCGTCGTGATCCATGCATCAATGGGCGACAATAATGAGGCATGCGGTGCAGCCGCGCCCGAACCAATATGTATATTAATTACAACCTTATTCTCGGAACAAACCTTCCAAAGCGGCGCCCAATGCTCATCATGGATGCTGGGCTGACCCCGCAAAGCCGGGTTGTCCGAAAACGATATTGCATGACATCCTTTCGCAACAACACGTTTTATTTCTGCGACCGTTTCCTGAATATCCCAGTAAGGGACGATAGCATTCGGAATATTGCGGCCCGGATAGCTGCCACACCATTCGTCGATGTGCCAATCATTGTAGGCTTTCACCAAAGCCAGAGCATTACCCAGGTTCTGGAACTTATGGAACAAACTACCGTCGAACTGTACCACGCTCGGGAAATTGAGGCATGCAAGAATTCCATTGGCATTCATGTCTTCAATGCGGGAATGGATGTCCCATGCGCCACGACGCATCTGGTCGAAGGAAATCGGCTCGCAACCATATTCTTCCCGCATCCGGCCAACCACGGCATTGAGGCCAATATTTCCTACCCGGCGTTCTTCAAACAACCAGTAATCCTTGCCATTTTCATCGCGGAGCAATTTCGGCGCAAAGGATTTTTGCGATGCGGTAAGATGTTGATCCCACATTGTGGCAGGCTCGACGATATGGTCGTCCACGCTCACGACGATCAGTTCATTTAATTCCATTGCATCCTCTCCAAGATTTGCAAAAAAGACCCTTTTCCGGCCTTTTCGGTAAAAGTGACGTACCGTTACTTTGACATAGGCGACTAGAAGGCTGGTGTCTAGAAAAACATTTAAGGCGAACTGCGATTGCCGCGTTTAATGCGTAATACCGGTAATACCGGCAAAACCGGGGGCAGTTGGTTTTTAGGCCGGTTTTCGCGCATCGAACAAGGATTGGCAGCGGTGGGATGCCGGGGTTGCCGGGAATCGCGAAACGACTGCTGAGATAGTCCCAAAATGCCAGGCCGAGCTTGGCGCGTGTTTTGCTAAGTCCAAGGAAGGCGTCGCGACAATCACGGCCGCGATCGCTGCGTGTGCCAGCGCTGATTTTTCGCCTTGTGACGTGGCATCGGATATCGTTTTCGGCGCCGTTGTTATGAAGCGGGATCTCAGGCCGCTGCAGGCCATCAGTAATTCGGCTTTGTTGGCATGCAGCCTTGCCAGCAGGCGATCCAAAGCAGCGAGGCCGGTGCGCAGACAGAAGATGCGATCGAAGCCCAGCCGCAACGCCAGACGGCGTTTGGCGGTGGGCGCCCGGCGATATTCCTTCAGATCGGCATAGAAGCGCCAGATCAATCCGCGGACGCGTTGTTGGGCGACACGGTGCTGGTCGGTGAACGTATCCAGCTTGTGGACCAGACGTTCCGCGTGCACCCAGCACAGCGCGTGCAAACCGATGTTGAATTGCCCGGCATCGTCGCTCAGCAGGACCGTATCGTGCAGGAATTCATGCGCGTAGATGCTGCCCCAGATGGCGCCTTCAATGGCGATCGTCACAGGATTAGGAGCTATCGCCAGCTCCGTAAAGCCAAGCCATTCAAGCTTCGCCGACCACGCGTCCTGGTCGGCGAAGACGCACGCAGGCTGTTCGGCCAGCCGGGCGATCAGGGTGGCGGACAACCCCCGTTCGCGCATGTACTCATAAGCTTCTTCGTTGAGCACGTAATCGGTATGGCCAGCCCGCAGCAGATCAAGAAAGGTCAGCCGGCTCTTCGATGACCGTCCCGAACCAAGTGAAAGTCTCGTTGCCAACCTGTGTACGATAACCGTTCTTGGCCTGATGGCGCGCACCTGTATCATCGGTCGCAACCCAGCGCGAGGTTTGCAGGCCGGCGCGAAGCACGTCGCGTGCTTCCTCGAGGAAGCCATCATGGCCATCAGTCAGGCAGCGCTGAACCTCGCGTTCCGAGATCGCCAGTCCGAACCCATGCAGCAACGTCACCAATCCCGACAGCGTCGTCTGGCCCTGGTAATAGAGCCTCAAAATAAAGCGCCGAAGCTCTGGTCCAAAATGCCCATCGGTCTCCTCAGGCAGTGGCGCGATGATCGTTTGACCATTAGGCCTCACCCAGCGTTCCCGCCGATAGCGGATCGCGCGCACCGACAGCACAAGGTCCTGCACGAGATAGTAGACATAGCCTTTGAACCGAGAGCCAGGGGCCACTCCGGCGCTCAGAATTTGATCCTCGACGCCAACCCGAGGTCTGATCTTGCCGCGCCCCGGCCGGTTCCGCGGCTGATCGCGCTTTGCCGGGCCGGTGCCTTTATCCATGCCGCTCGGCTTGATATCGGGCGGGCCTTTCAGCCCTTTCAGACGAGCGTTCTCCGCCCGCAGGTCGGCAACAACCTTTTCTACTTTGGTAAGCTTCGAAAACAATTTGAGCACCAGTTCCCGAAGCTGGCTCGACGATAGCTCATCAAAATTGTCCGGAGGGCTAACAGACAGCTTGAATCGGAACCAACCGCGTCGGCGCAACTAAAACATCACCTTTGCCACCGGTTGCCGGTATTACTAAAACCGCGGGTAACCCGCTGACGGCTAACGATAAATACACCGCCTCCGAACCATTTACTCTATTGATGGAAGCGTACGCACCAAAATAAAGGCGGTTGCCTGCATTAGAGTCTCATGCGTTATTGCTTTTTGCTCGCTGGGGACATGAGATACAGCCGCCATCCGCTCCAGTAACGCAATAATGGCGCCAGCCGCGGCGTTTGGATAGATCTCCCGCGGAACCTGACCTTGAGCCTGAGCTTTCGCAAATCGGGCGGCAAGCGCATCCTGCAACGGTCGAACGGCGTGCTCGCGGGCAGCGCTAAACCTAGCGTCCCCTTCCTCTGCGGCCAGATTGCGAACCCGCAAAATCGCAGCGTTGCTCTGCCAGACTTCCGTATATAGTTTGACGAAAGCTTGCGCTTTGGAAAACGCCTCAGACGGCTGCCAATCGCAGGATGCTAGCAACAACAACGCTTCGGTACTCTGATGACAGTTTTCGACGGCCGCCAAAACAGCAGCACTGGCATCGGGAAAATATTTGTAAAAAGCGGCCGTTGATGTCCCGGACGCCGCAGCGATGTCGGCAACCCTCAGCCCGGCCAGCGTCGTTGTCTCGAGTAAGCCGACCGCTGCGTCAATCAGCCGCAACCTGGTATTCAAGCCCTTGGCCCCCATGACCTGGCCACTGTGATTTAGCGATTTCGTTTGTTTGGTCGAACCCAAGCCCCTCCTCCTTCCTTTCGACATCGACGCGCGTCTGGCGGCCTATACTGAAGTAATACATCACACAAACAACAAACAAATCAGCAGACGGTTTTCGATCAGAAGGGTAACGCCGTCGGTATCTCCACGAGCTGCGCAGCATGGGCTTGACGAACGAAGCAATACCCGCTTAATTGACTGTGTACTCACTCACTAGCGCAATATGTCACGTCCCTTAAGCTTACAAAAACGAGAAGCGATTTTCTCCGCCGCAGCAAATTTATTTGCGGCAGTTGGCACCGGCGCACCGACGGCTAGAATTGCCAAGGATGCCGGTGTGGCAGAAGGAACTCTCTTCACCTATTTCTTCAGCAAAGATGAGTTACTCAACCAACTCTATTTGAAAATAAAGCTTAGCCTTGCTGCTACCATAAATGAGTCATATCCAAAGTCGGCGTGCCTCAGTGGACGCATCCTTCATTTATGGAATCGCTACATTGATTGGGGAGCTGCCCACCCAGCAATGCAGCAGGCCATGCGCTGCCTTTCTGTTTCGGAGCGGATCACCGAAGCGACCAAGGCCAAAAGCAATTCAGCTTTTTCCGAAATTAATTCGATGATCGAGGATGGGCTCAAAGACGGCGGCTTGCTCAAGGATTTATCGCCTGATTTTCTAACCGCAATGTTGGAAACGGTTGCTCAGACGACGCTTGATTTCATTGCCCGCGAGCCTGAAAAAGCTGCAGCATACAAAACGGCCGGTTTCAAGATATTTTGGAGCGGCATTGCGCGTTGATTACGTATCTCAAACATCTTAGTGCGTATAGTTGTAGTGAAGGAGGCTATCGATGAACAGAATTTGGTTGATCTCCGGGAGCGCCCGGGGTCTTGGCCGCGCGATACTGGAGGCCGCATTAGAAGCTGGCGACAGCGTAGTCGCCACCGCCCGAAAATTGGAATCGCTTGGCGATTTGCAACAAAGATATGGTGATAGAATTCGTCCGTTCGTCCTTGATGTGACGGATGAGTCAGCGGCGCAGGCGGCGGTCAATTTGGCGGTCGAAATCTTTGGAGGGCTCGATGTTCTGGTTAATAACGCGGGCTATGGCCATGTCATTCCATTCGAGCAGACCGGTGCCTCGGATTTCCGTGCGCAGATTGAAACGAATTTCTACGGTGTGATCAATCTCTCCCGCGCTGCCGTGCCGGTGATGCGGCGCCAGCGCGCCGGCCACATCATAAACATCTCCTCCGTGGGCGGCCGCAGTTGCACACCGGGCTTAAGTGCCTATCAGGCAGCCAAGTGGGCCGTCGGCGGCTTTACGGAAGTCCTTGCGCAGGAGGTTGCCGCCTTCGGCGTTAGGGTGATTTCGCTTGAACCCGGTGGGATGCGCACGGATTGGGGTTTTATCGCGAGCGGTGCCGCGCCGGAGTTAATGCCCGACTATGAGCCAAGCGTTGGAGCCGCCTTGAAAATGCTAACGGCTTATCGCGGCAATGAGGTCGGCGATCCAACGAAGATTGCAAAACTCGTGGTTGATTTGACCACGCGCGAGACACTGCCCGCGCATCTTTTACTCGGCAGCGATGCATTGTTTGTTTGCCAAACCGCCGACACCGCGCGGCAGAAAGACGCCACGCAGTGGGCTCCGGTTAGTACTTCGACAGATTTTGCCGGCACCGACCTATCGGTCTTAGCTAAGCTGCTGCAACCGGATAAACTGCACAGCGAACTCGATTAATGCCGATTGTGATCTCGCCCATATTCAGAGGAGTGGCAGCGGAATCCTTTCACCGGGTCGATGTGCGAACGCGCCATCAGCATCATATCCAGCCCATTTTGATATAGCAGCCGTCTCGAAGCGGTGCAATCCTTTGGCGATCTCTTGCCCGCGGCAGCTGCTCATTCGTATCGGTCGACGAAACTTGGCGGCGTGCTGGCGTTCCGGCCGAAACACCTGTGCAGATTGCGGAGGCGGACGGTTTTCGGCTTCGATGCAACAGGCACGCTGGGAGGCGCTCTAGGCGTTGAAAGGCTTGCGGGACGAACCGCTGGCATTATTCGCTGCAGCCGCAGCGCGCGAGGCGGAAGAGGCTGCCATTGTCGAACAAACAGAGCCGGAGACCGCATTGCGTCCGATGATGAACGGCCGGGAGGAGGTGGAGGATTACACCCGTCTGGAGCTCCAGCTTGAAAGCACATCCGATCAACCTTCTGCTCGAAGAATTCCTTCGTCGAAAATACGTCAGCTGCGATCAGGTAGTGCGAACGATGGATGACAAGTGGCTGGAGGGTTACATTGACTAACACTAGAAAGAAGCACAGCGCGAATTCAAGGCGAAGATGGCGATGGCGGCGATCCGTGAGGAGAGACGATTGCCGAAATTTCGAGCAAATACGCGGTTCAAGCGAGCCAAGTGAATGCCTGGAAGAAGACGGTGCAGGAAGGGTGAAAGAGCTGTTTGGCGCGAGAAGAAGGCGGTTACGTCGATGCGGCGGACAGCGCGCATGTCTCGGCGCTGTATGAGAAGGTTGGGCAGCTCATTATGGAACAAGGTCATCCATCGCCTTGCGGCGCCACGTTCAAAGCAAACCTCGGCTGACTGACGTGCTCCCCTGAAATGTATCCGTTTTGAAGTAGAGTCTGTCTCGAGGAGGCAGGCTTATGAAGGGCAGCAGGTTTCACCGAAGAGCAAATTATTGGGATTTTGAAGGAGCAGGAGGCGGGCAAGACGGCGGATGTTTGCCGGCGGCACGGGATCTCGGAGGCGACGTTTGATAAATGGAAGTCCAAATTTGGCGGCCTTGAAGTTTCTGATGCCAAGCGGCTGAAGGCGCTTGAGGATGAGAACGCCAAGCTGAAGAAGCTGCTTGCGGAGGCGATGTTGGACAACGCGATATTGAAAGATGTCGCGGCGAAAAAATGGTAGCGCCTGGGGCTAAGCGAGATGCGGTTGTTCATGCCCAAGAGGATACGGGATGAGTGCCTGAACGAGACGCTGTTCACCTCTTTGCGGCATGCCCGAATGGTCCTTGGCGCCTGGCGCCAAGACTACAATACCGTCCGGCCTCATTCCAAACTCGGCGGGATGACCCCTGCCGAATTCGCCGCCATCATTTCAACCATCAAGCATGAAAGGGCAGGACTCTACAGCTGACCAGATACAAATTCGGGAGCACGTCATTTCGCGCCACGTCCGGCCGCTCCTGTTCGGCGGCCTGCAGAGTTTTTTTATAGGTGAGACCCTCGCTTGCGAGAAACTCTCAAACCGCGCCATAGCTGACCGCGGTGCCACGGCCAATCAGTTCAGCCCGCAGCGCACGTACCGTCAGGTCGGGTTAATTTTCAAGAACAGGACTTGGCGTCGAGATGACCACCTGCGCGCTGGAACATGAAAAAGGCCGGGGATTGCTCCAGGCCTCGTTTCGCCATGCAGGCCGCAGCAGTCGACTCAAGACACTTGTCAAAAAGCGATTTTATCAGATTTTCTGAGGTTGCACGTCCGACAAAGAATCTGAATATTATTAGCTAGGTTGCCCCCCTTTGACCACCGGAATTATATGGTCAAAATGCAAATCTTTTCGGCTGCGGCACCGAATGTATAAACTGCACCTCTCGCCCAAACGAGAACCTTCACGTCTTCCGGTATAGGCTCTCGCATCGGTCCAGACTTTTGGTATTCAAGTGCTGCTTCCAAATTTGCAACGGAAGCCTTTAGGCTAATCAGTTCATCACGTTCCAGGTAAAATAACTTGGGGCTGGCCTAGATAAGCCATTTAAGGCTTATTTATCAGATGGTTGCAAGTCGTCGCAAAAGTCGCCTAACTAACATGGTTCAGCGTGCTTTAATCGTGCAGTTTGTGGCGGGTACGCCTGCCCGGACTGCGGCACAGTTGGTTGGCGTGAACCGGCATTCGGCAACGCTCTATTATCAGAAGCTTCGTGAACTGATTGCTTCGCATTTGGCCATGGAGGCGCCATTTTTTGGCGGTCAGATCGAGGTCGATGAGAGCTATTTTGGAGGCGTCCGCAAGGGCAAGCGAGGCCGAGGCGCTGCAGGGAAGTCGATAGCCTTTGGGCTGCTCAAACGTGCCGGCAAGGTGCATACGGCAATGCCGGCAAACTGCACTTCCAAAACGTTGATCGGGCTTATCCGAGAGCACGTGCAGCCTGACAGCGTGGTCTATACTGATAGCTATAAAGCCTATGATAATTGATGTTTCAGAATTTCAGCATCACCGGATCAATCACCGAAAGCACTTTGCCAAGCGGCACAATCATATCAACGGGATCGAGAATTTCTGGAACCAGGCCAAGCGCCACCTGCGTCGCTACAATGGTGTTCCGAGGCAACATTTCCACCTGTACCTCAAAGAGTGCGAGTGGCGGTTCAACTATCGGCCTGCAAGCCGTCTACTGAGCAGTTTGAGCCAATGGGCAGGAATAAAAGATTGATCAAAACATCTTTGGATGCTGTGGTGGCACGGAACCTGGGGATAACTGGCTCGCCTGCGCCAGACTCGTTGCCGGTCGCTCCAGCGAGCCAGTTATCCCCAGGTTTCGGGTCTTGGCCAAACCAACCGAAGCAAACAATCCACTAACGCTTAGCTAGGCCAGCCCCTAACTTTTTGACCCGAAGAACTACTTCCTCAATTTCACTCCCATTTTGAGGATGCCTTTCACTCATAAAAAGCTTTCCTTGAAACCAAATGAGCCGAGTTCCGTAGTAGCCCAGAAATTTCGGTTCATCCTCGGGGTCCCGTTTGCTTGGGAGCGGCGGCAGATCAATTCGCACGACTCGTGATCCGGGACCCTCTCAAATGGCTAAGTCAAGAGTCCAAGTGCTCTCTAGGTCCGATTTAGGAAATGACTGCATATTTGTGAGGACAGCACCAGTATTACCGGAACAGCGATTTCCCGTTCTGTGAGAATTACCGGGCCGTTTGTGATATCAGCGACCTTTAGAACTGCGATCAATCCAATTCCAATCAGATGTAGGTGTTTACCGTATCCGCAACCATTTTAAGCCACAAGAGATTAGAGTAGCAATGTTGGATCGTCTGTTAAGTAAACCCAATGAAAACGGGGCCCGAAGGCCCCGCTCGGCCCCGGGCACGGTTTTGCGGCGCCGTCCCGGCGTCGATGGATCGCGGGCTATTGTTTCATTGCTCGATATGCGTCGCGCAACTCTCGACCGGCCAGCGTTGTCAATGCCGGCCCGGCGCGGCCCGGCTGGGGGGCGATCCGCGACCATCACGACGTCGCTTAGCATCCGCATCATCTATTGAATCTTGGCATTGCTTACTCCTGAACGGTGATATAGGTATACTATACCATTATATAGGATGGACGTGATGCCGGTTACGGGAAATTTGGTGCGGGCAGAGCGCGGCACCCGTGAGGATAGGCGGCGCGAACTGATCGATTGCGCCATCAGCATCATTGCCCGCAATGGGCTGAGCGGCACGACGCTCGCCAAGGTTGCCGCCCAAGCGGGGCTCTCCGCCGGCATTGTCAACCACCATTTCGAAACCAAGGACTCGCTGCTGATCGAAACGCTGCGCATCCTCTCCGAGGAGTTCGCGGCGAAACTGGAAGAAGCCACCGCCGGCACCGCTAATCCCGCTTCGGGGCTGGCGGCGATCATCGCGCTCAGCCTCGATCCGGCGATTTCCTCTGCCCCGAAAGTCGCGGTGTGGTACGCCTTCCAGGCCGAGACGCATTGGCGGCAAAGCTATACCGAGCTCTGCGGCGAACGCGACAGGGCCTATATGCAGGCCATCAAATTGCTGATGGCGCCGCTGGCCGCCGCCGCCGCCGACTCCGACATCCTGGCCCGCAGCTTCGCCGGATTGCTGGAAAGCTATTGGCAGGACATTTTGTTCGAAGGCGAAAATTTCGACCGCGCCGCGGCCGCTCTGTCCTGCCTGCGCTACCTCGCCACCATCTTCCCGGCCCAGGCTTCGGCCTTTGCCCAGGCTTCGGCCGTTGCCCAGGCTTCGGCCTTTACCAACGCAACGTCGGCGCCGGCGCAATCGTCGAAAGTGGTGGCGCTGAAGACCGGCCGCTACGGCCAGGATGAAGCGAGGCACCTGGAAGGTCCACCGGCAACCCTGCCGGCCTGGACCTATAATTCCGAAGAATTCTTCGCGCTGGAAACCGAACGGATTTTCATGAAGGAATGGCACATTGTCTGCCATGCGAACCAAATCCCCAATGCCGGCGATTACCGGACCTTCGAGCTGCTGAATGAACGCGTCTTCGTGATCCGCGGACGCGACAAGGTGATCCGCGGCTTCCATAACGTCTGCCGCCACCGAGCGCATGCGCTGGTGACGGAAAGCGCCGGCCAATGCCCGGGCGTGATCACCTGCCCCTATCACGGCTGGGGCTATGAGCTGAACGGCAAATTGCGCGGCGTCGCCTCGCCGGACAGCTTCGCCGAATTCGACCGTAACGAATTCAGCTTGGCCACCGTGGATACGGAAGTCTTCATGGGCTTCGTCTTCATCCGGTTCGCCAGGCAAGGCATGTCGGTCGCGGAACGTCTGGCGCCCTACGCCGAAGAGTTGAAGCATTACCGCTTCGACGAACTGGTGCCGGTGGGCGAGCTGAGCTTCCAGGAAACCGGCGCGGACTGGAAAAATGTCTGGGATAATTACCTGGAAGGCTATCATTTCAACATTGGCCATCCCGGCCTCGCCGGCCTGATGAGCGGGCAATACGATCTCGGAACAAACCCAGCGGAGCGCGTGGGCCGGCTGAGCCATTCGCTGCGGGATGGCGCCAGCAATAGCTGGTCCGGCCGGATGTACCAGAAACTGATGGAACGGCCACAGCATTTGCCGGAATCCCTGCGGGAAAATTGGACCTATTTCTTCATGTACCCGCTACTCTCCTTCGATGTGTATCCGGATGTGATTGGGCATTTTCAGGTGATCCCGACCAAACCCGGCGCATCGCAGCTGCGCTATCAGAATTTTGTGCTGCCCGAGCAGCTGGAATCCCGCCAGGGCCGCGCAACGCGCTGGCTGAACTTCCGGATCAACGGCCAGGTGCAGCACGAGGATGACGGGTTGGTGCGATCCGTTCAAAGCGGCCTGAAATCCAGCGCCTATACCACCGGCATCTTGTCGAAAAAGGAAGCCGTGGTCATTGACTTCCAAAGCTGGATTCGCGCCGCAATCCCGGTTTCCAAACTCCCAACCCACCCGCCTTTGGGCACCGTGGCCGCGCGCAACGCGGCAATGGACGGGAGTTAGAAAGCAAGCAGCCGCTTTTTTTGAGAAAAAGCGGCGCAAAAAAACTTATTTTATTCTTGAACCGGGATGTGTTGGCGCAAAGGACCCAAAAAAAAAGTATTTTGCTTCTTATTTCCAAAAAGAAGCGCTTTCTTTCCTAACTCGAAAATACGATGGTCTTGCCGCCGTTCAGGATGACGCGGTCTTGTAAGTGGTGCCTGACGGCACGCGCCAGTACTCGGCGCTCAATGTCACGGCCTTTGCGCACCAGATCATCCGGCGTGTCGGCGTGGGTGATGCGTTCCACGTCTTGTTCGATAATTGGGCCTTCGTCCAGATCCGGCGTCACGTAATGCGCGGTGGCGCCGATCAGTTTGACGCCGCGGCGGTGCGCCTGGTGGTAGGGCTTGGCGCCTTTGAAGCCGGGCAAGAAGGAATGGTGAATATTGATGCAGCGGCCTAGCAGTTTCTGGGTGAGCGCATCCGACAGAACTTGCATATAGCGGGCCAGCACCACCAGATCGGCCCCGCTTTGCTTCACGATCGACCAGATCTGCGCTTCCTGTTCCATCTTGGTATCGCCCGTGATGGGCAGATGATGGAATGGGATGGGGCCGAAGCTGTGGGCGTTATAATGCTCGATTCCGTGATTGGAGACGATGCCGACCGGCTGCATCTCCAGCTCGCCGATGCGCCAGCGATACAGCAGGTCTTCCAGGCAATGATCGAACTTGGAGACCAGCAGCAGCACCTTGGCTGGCACCAAAGGGTCGGAGAGTTTCCATGTGAACCTGAAATTTTCCGCGATCGCCGGGAAGCCTTCGCGCAGCGCGTCGATGCCGATGCCGTCCGGCAATGAGAAGCCCATGCGGGCAAAGAACTTGCCGCTCTCGGCATCTTCATATTGCTGGGATTCGCGGATATCCGCGCCGTGCTCGAACAGATAGTTCGCAACCGAGGCGACGATGCCGGTGCGATTTACGCAAGACAGGGTGAGAATATATTTTGGAGTGGACACGGCGTTTCTTTCGTTCAAACGGCGTTGCCGAAGCCACGCATCAAGATGACTGCGGCGGTGTCGCCCGGCGGCGGGCGGGCTCGAAGAACGGGGCTTTCACGATGGTGCATTTCGCCATCAGCTTTTCCCAACGCAGTTCGCGCATCACGTAGATTTCGGCCCAAAGATTATCGGTTAGCCGCGTGCTGTAAGGCGCGTCCAGCATGGCCAGCCCAATATTACGCTTGGCGGTCGGCGACCAGATGCCGGAGCTGACATGGCCGGCTTCCTTTTTTTTATTGTGGTAGATCAGCGCGTGCTGGGCCGGCTTGTTGCCCTCAATGTCCACCGCCACCAGCAAGCGGGGCGAGCCATCTTGCTTCTCCCGCAGCAGCGCGTGCCTGCCGGTGAAATGACCTTTCTCGAAATCCACCAGCCAGCCGAGATTAAGTTCGAACGGCGAGGCGGCGCGCCCCGGCCGCACGGCCTGATCGGCGGGCATGAAATCCAGATGCGCGCCGATGAAACCGGCCTCGATGCGGGTCATGTCCAACGCGGTGGAACCCACCGGCTCGACGCCGCCGAGATCCTTGCCTGCTTCCTGCAGCGCGTCCCATAGCGGCAGAGCCTGATGCGGCGCGCCCCATAATTCATAGCCGAGGTCACCGGTGAAACCGGTGCGGGAGACCATGATTTTGCCGCCGGCAAAGTCGAAATCCCGCAGCTCGAACGGCTTCAGCTTCTCGATGCCGGCAAGCCCCAGTGCGCGCAGCACCGAGAAACTGGTGGGCCCCTGCAAAGAGAGCCCGGCGACCTCATCGGTCTCGTCATGAATGGTCACGTCGAAGCCGGCGGCGGAGGTTTGCAGCCAGAACAGCTGATGTTCCTGGCAGCAGAGCCGGAATTCAGATGCGCTGAGGCGGAACAGGGTGCCGTCATCGATCACCTTGCCCTCGTCGTTGCACCAAACCGTGTAGATTACGCGGCCCTGCTTCAGCTTGGCGATATTGCGTGTCATCAAGCGCTGCAGAAATTCCACCGCATCCGGGCCGGTAATGCGGTATTTCGTCATCGGCGATAAGTCGAAGACGGAGCTGGTATTACGGATTGCGAAATATTCCCGCTCCGCATTGCCAAAATCCGCCGGCGCCCAATAGCCCTGCCAGAAGGAAAGCGATTCGAATTTGTTCAGCGGCCGCAGCCGATCGATGAACGGCGTCGGCTTCAAACCAATATGGATCTGGCCGGATTTCACCCGAGGTTGGAACATCTCGTTCATGCCGCCACCTTTTTTGCAAGCACCGCGCGCGCGGCGTTATAGCCGGCCGCCCCGGTCACGCTGCCGCCGGGATGGCAGCCGGCGCCGCAGAGATATACGCCTTCCACCGGCATTGCGTAGCGCGCCGCGCCAGCGACCGGGCGCAGCATCAACAACTGGTCGATTGCCAGTTCGCCGTGATGCCAATGCCCGCCGGGCAGGCTGAATTGCGTTTCCAGATCGAGCGGGGTTTTCAGATCATGGGCGATGATGCTGGCGGAAATTCCGGGAGAAAAACTTTCCAGCCGGGCCAGAACATCCTGCAGGAACGCCTCACGGTTGGCCTCCCAACCGCCTTTCACCTTGTAGGGCGCATATTGCACGATGGCGGACAGCACATGTTGGCCGGCCGGCGCCAGCGACGGATCGCTGATCGAGGGTAGCACGATTTCCAGCATCGGGGTTTTGCTCCAGCCGCCATATTTGCTGGGATCGAACGCCGCCTCGATCTCCTCTACGCTGTTCGCCAGGACCAGCCGGTCCGCCAAAGCGGCTTCCGGCACGCCGGTGAAGACCGGCTTTGCGGCAAGGGCCAGGTTCAATTTCGCCGCCGCGCCCTTGCTGCGGATTTTCGAGATATCGCGCTGGAACCCGGCATCGATATGGCGCGGCCCGACCATGTCCACCAACGTCGCCGCCGGTCCGGCATTGGAAATCACATTTTTGCAGGCGATGACTTCACCGGTTTCCAGCGCGACGCCCGCGGCCTTGCCGTTTTCGATGACGATACGAGCCACCTTTGCGTTCAGCCGGATTTCCGCGCCATGCGATTGCGCGGCGCGCGCCAGTGCCGCGGTGACCGCGCCCATACCGCCTTTCGGCAATGCCAGCGCGCCTTGAATGCCGGAAATTTCGCCGGTGAGCCGATAAAGCAGCGTGAGCACCGTGCCGGGCGAGCGCGGGCCCAGATTGGTGCCGAGCACCGCATCCGCCGCGAGTCGCGCTTTCAACAGCGGCGACCCGAAATAATCATTGGCCAGATCATAGACATTCATGCCGATGATCCGCAGAAATTCCCGCATATCCGTCTTGCCCAGGCTGCGCACCGACCAGCCGAGCCGCAGCAGATCGAGGTTTTGCGCAAAATCCCGTTCGGCCAAACGCGGCGGCGCCGTCAGCAGCATCGGCCGCAGATGTTTTGCCATTTTGAGCAGCCGCCGCCAGAATGCCGGCCAGGCTTGTGCGTCCTTCGCCGAGATGTCGCCGGTGACGGTTTCGCTCCGCATCTGCAACAATGTGCCCTGCCCGACCACGCTGGTCTGCATGTCGGCGGCTGCGAATTCCAGCCCGTGCCGCATGAGGTCGAGATCGGCGACCGGTTTTGGGTGCAGCTGATAGAGCAGATGCGCGCAGGTGGAGATGCGGAACCCGGGCGCGATTTCTTCCGTGACGGCGCTGCCGCCGGCCAGGCCGCGCGCTTCCAGCACGAGCACCTTGGCGCCGGATTTCGCCAGATAGGCCGCACAGGTAAGCCCGTTATGCCCGGCGCCGATGACGATATGGTCGAAGCTCATATCTCGGCCTCCTGGCGCGGATCGAAGCCTTTTTTATTCAAATCGCGTAAGATTTCGCGGGCCGCGTTGGCGCCCGGCGCGCCCATCACGCCGCCGCCCGGATGCGTGCTGGAACCGCACATGTAGAAATTACGAATTGGCGCGCGGAATTGCGCGTAGCCGGGGATCGGCCGGTTGAAGATCAACTGATCCATCGTCAGTTCGCCCTGAAAAATATTGCCTTCGGTCAATCCTGTCTCGCGCTCGATATCAAACGGCGAACGGACCTCGTAATGCCGGATCAGGTCGCGAAAATTCGGGCTGTAGGCGGCGATCTGCGAAATCACCGTCTCGGCGAATTCATGCCGTGCCGGACCGTCCCAGCTGCGGCCGCCGCTCAGCGTTGGCGGCGCGTATTGCACGAACACGCTCATATAATGCTTGCCGGGCGGCGCCATGGTTGGGTCGATCTGCGTCGGCAGCAGCATGTCCATATAGGGGTCCGCCGACCAGTTGCCGGCCTTCCAATCGTCATAGCCGCGCTCCATGCGCTCCATGCTGTCGGTGAAATGCAGATCGCCGCGCAGGCTCGGATGGTTGGCGGGCACGCCGGTGAAATCCGGCATGCCGTCCAACGCGATGTTCAGCTTGCCGGAAGAGCCACGCAGTTTGAAATTCTTCACCTGGGAGAGAAATTCGGGCGGCAGATCGGCGGGCTTCACGATGCCCGTAAAGGTCCGTTTGACGTCCATATTGGAGACGATCTTTTTCGCACGCAGCACATCGCCGTTTTCCAGCACCACGCCAACCGCCTCGCCATTGCGGGTCAGCAATTGGTCGACCGGTGCGTCGCAGAGGATCTCGCCGCCGAATTTCCGCAATGCGCCGGCCAAGGCGCTGCTAATCGACCCCATGCCGCCGCGGGCAAAGCCCCAGGCGCCGACATTGCCGTCGATATCGCCCATGTAATGGTGCAGCAGCACGTAGGCGGTGCCGGGCGAATACGGACCCAAAGCGGTGCCGATAATGCCGGAGCCGGCGAAATGCGCCTTCACCACATCGGTTTCAAAATACTCGTCGAGAAAATCCGCGATCGACAAGGTGAAAAACCGGATCAGCTCGCCCATGTCGCGCTCGCCGAGCCCGGCGAAATGCTTGCCGAGATAGACCAGCTCCGCCAGATCGCGCGGCTTGAAGGAGGCAGGGTCCGGCGGCGTGCGCAGCAGAAGCGGTTTGATCCAGCGGCACATTTTCATTACCGCCACCGAATAGGCTTCGTAGGCGTCGGCATCCTTTTTGGAGAAGCGGGCAATTTCGGCGCGGAACACTTCGTGATTGTAATAGGTATGGAAGCGCTCGCCGTTTTGCATCATGGTCATCCCGCCTTCATAGGGGATGACCTGCAGGCCGTGCTTGTAGAGTTCCAAATCCCGCATGATCTCCGGGCGGAACAGGCTGCAGACATAGGAGCAGTTGGAATAGACCCAGCCTTCATACAGTGAGAGGCTGGTGGCGGCGCCGCCGATATGCGGATTTTTCTCCAACACCAGCACATCCAGCCCGGCGCGGGCGAGATAGGCGGCATTCACCAGCCCGTTATGGCCGGCGCCGATGACAATGACATCATGGACGCGGTCCGCGCGCGCGCTGCCCAGCATGGCGGGTGCTGCTTCAGCGGTCCTGGAAATCTGATTCATGCCGAGAGCGCCTCCTTGTTTTCCGCGACCAGCTCCAGCGTTTCCGCCACCGCGATCCTGAAGCCCGACAATGTTTCCTCCATGCAGGCGCTGTCATGCGCGGCGCAGACGAACCAGGGCTCCCGGGAATCCGGCTCCACCAATACGCCAAGGTCATGCAGGATCGGCGCCATAGTGTCGTAGAAATTGTAATCGCTGCTTTTCCAGTCGCGATAATTGGTCGGCGGCTCGCGCCGGAAAAACAGCCCGCCCATGCTGGGATGGCCGGTGAAGCAGTGGGCGATGCCGAAATCATTCAAAATGTTGGTGATCCCGGCTTGCATCGTCAGGCCGTAGTTCTTGATCCGCTCCAGCGCATCGGTCTCATCGAGGATCTGCAGCGTGCGGTTGGCGGCAGCGATGGAAACCGAATGCGCGGTATAGGTGCCGCCATGCCGAACCCGATTCTCGATGATACGCATGATATCGGCGCGCCCGCCGAAGGCGGAGATGGGATAGCCGTTGCCCATCGCCTTGGCGAAGGTGCAGAGATCGGCGTGGACGCCGAACAGTTCCTGCACCCCGCCTTTGGCGACGCGAAACCCGGTTTTAACCTCGTCGATCAACATCACCACCCCGTATTGGTCGCATAACCGGCGCGCCGCCCGCAGAAATTCCACCGTTGCGGTGAGCGCGCAGCAATTGCCCATGATCGGTTCAACCAGAAACGCCGCAACCTTGTCGCCCTGGCGTTTGAACACGTCCTCCAGCCGCTGCAGGTCATTCAGCGGCGTCAGATGCACCAGGGAACCGAGCTGCCGCGGCACGCCTTCGCCATAGGTCTCCAACGCCGGCTCACCCTCGCCGGACCAGCCATCCATGTCCACCTGCCACATCGCGGCGTCGAACAGGCCATGATAGCTGCCCTCGACAATGATATAGGAATCGCGCCCGGTGAAGCCGCGCGCCAGCCGCAGCGACGCCATCACCGCCTCGGTCCCGGAATTGGAAAACCGCACCAGCTCGGCTGCCGGCACCATGCGATGGATGCGATCAGCCACCTCATACTCCAGCTCGGTGGCCAAGGCGAAGACGCCGCCTTTGCGGATCCCCTCCATCGCCGCCGCATCCACCCGCGGATCTGCGTAGCCGAGGATCGCCGGGCCATAGGCCAGGCGGTAATCGACATAGCCATTATCGTCGATATCCCAGATCCGGCCGCCTTTGCCCTCGCGGATATAGATGGTTTTGTCATCGCCCCAGTAACGAAAACTGGAAGAAACGCCGAGAGGTAAACGGGTCCGCGCCTTGGCGAATTGCGCATTGCTGCGCGCCAGACAGCGCTTTGTAGAATTTTTAAGCATGTACCTGCCGATATTTTGAGGTCCAGAGAACCGTAACAAAGCCGCGCCGCCCTGTCCACAACTATTGAATGTCCATTCAGTCGATTTTTACAGATTGTTCTTGATTTCATCGATGGAATTTTGTCTTAATCAATTTTAATAGAATTACCGTTCAACACTGGGATCGCGATGAGGCCAAAGGCTGTGCCAATTTCGAGCGAGAAAACTTCAGCGCGCGCGGCCACCGAAGCCGCGACGCCGCGGAGCCGTAAGGCTCCGGAACGGATCGCGTCCCGCGAAGTGCGCCAGCAGCAGATGATTGAGGCGACGATCGCCGAGATTGCGGAGCGCGGCCTCGCCAGCTTCAAGCTTTCCGACGTTGCGAAAACCGCCGGGGTTGCCGTCGGCATGGTGAATTTTCACTTTGTTACAAAACTGCAGCTTCTGGATCAGACGCTTGATTATCTCTCGGCAGAATATTCCGCCTGCTGGCGTAACGCGATCGAGGCGGCCCGCGACGATCCGGCAGCCCGCCTGCAGGCAATGATGATGGCGGATTTCGACCCCATAGTTTGCACTAGGCGAAGGCTGGCGGTCTGGCACGCCTTCTACGGCGAGGCGCGGGCCCGCCCCGCTTACCGCGACCGCTGCACCGCCAATGAGGCGGAACATCACGCGGCACTCAGCAAACTCTGCGCCGCAGTCATTAAACGCGGCAAATACAGGCATTTGAATCCGGACCGCATGGCCACCAATCTGGCGGCGCTGACCGATGGCATGTGGCTGGATATTCTGCTCAGCGGCGGTCGCATCGACCGGGAGGCGGCAAGGCAAAATGTCGACGAAATTCTGGCGGCGCTGTTTCCTGGCGAATTCGCGATGCTGCCGGCATGACCTACGAAACGATATTATTCCAGACTCATCAGGAGGCCTGACGCCATGAAGCGAAGTGTATTAAGTCTCGTGCTTGCATTGCCTCTCTGTATGCCGCCCGCCGCCTTGGCGCCGCTGGCGCAGGCGGCGCAGCCGGCTGCTCAGCAACTGATTTACGTGTATAACTGGTCAGATTATATCGGCGCCAACACGCTCGGCGATTTCACCAAGGAAACCGGAATCTCGGTGGTCTATGACACTTATGATTCCGCCGAGACCGCGCAGGCCAAGCTGATGGCCGGCGATACCGGCTATGACGTGGTGGTGCATTCCGCCTCCACCTACGGTCCGCCGGATATTCAGGCTGGCGTGTTCATGAAGCTCGATAAATCCAAGCTGCCGAACCTCAAATATCTCGACCCGAAGGTGCTTGCCTTTTTCAATAAATACGATCCCGGGGAGCAATACGGCGTGCCCTATATGTGGGGCACCACCGGCTTCACCTATAATGTGGACATGATCAAGGCGCGCATGCCGAATGCGCCGGTAGGCTCGCTCGCCATGCTGTTCGATCCTGCGGTGGTATCAAAATTCAAGGATTGCGGCGTATCCTTTTTTGATAGCCCGTCCGATGTGATGCCGATGGCGCTCAGCTATCTCGGTCTGGATCCGAATTCGCAGAACCCGGCGGATTACGCCAAGGCTGAGGCCATGCTTGCCAAGGTTCGTCCCTACGTCAGAACCTTTGACAACGCTAATTATCTCACCGCCCTTCCGGAGAAATCCGTCTGCATCGCGATGACCTGGTCGGGCGATTTCGCGACGGCGATGAATAACGCGAAAAGTGCCGGGATCAACGTCAATCTGGCCTATACCGTGCCGAAGCAAGGCTCCGGGCTGTGGTTCGATTCGTTGTTCATCCCGTCGGATGCGCCGAACCCGGATCTGGCACTCATTTTCATCAATTACATGATGCGGCCGCAGGTGATCGCCGATGCATCGGATACCACCAATTACGCCAATGCCAATCTGGCGGCAACCGCTTTGGTGGATCCCTCCATCACCGGCGATAAGGCGATCTACCCGGACGGCGAAACCTTGAAGCGCTGCTTTGCGGAATCGCCGCCGGACCCGGCCGCGATGCACGCCGAAACCCGCACCTTCACCCAGTTCAAAACCGGCACCTGATGGATATGCAGGTGCCGATCCCTGAGTTGAACGCGCCGCCGGATCAGCCCTGGCTTTTGGCGACCGAGCGGCCGTTCATCGAGATCAAGAATGTCAGCAAAAGCTTCGGCGCATTCTCGGCCTTGCAGGACGTCAATCTGAAAATCTACAAAGGCGAACTGTTTTCCCTGCTGGGCGGTTCCGGCTGCGGCAAAACCACCCTATTGCGGCTGATCGCCGGCTTCTCGGCGCCCAGCCATGGCAGCATCGTGATCGACGGCCAGGACATGACCAACACGCCGCCTTACGAGCGGCCGGTCAACATGATGTTCCAGTCCTATGCGCTGTTCCCGCATATGAATGTCTTCAAGAATATTGCTTATGGGTTGAAAAAGGAAGGAGTGCCGAAGGCGCAGATCAAGGAGCGGGTGGAAGACGCGCTCAATCTCGTGCAGCTTTTTCCCTATGCCGGGCGCAAGCCGCATCAGCTCTCCGGGGGTCAGCGCCAGCGCGTGGCTTTGGCAAGGGCATTGGTGAAACGCCCGAAAGCGCTGCTGCTGGATGAGCCGCTGGCGGCCTTGGATAAAAAACTGCGCGAGCAGACCCAGTACGAGCTGATGAACATCCAGTATAAGGTCGGCATCACCTTCATCGTCGTCACTCATGACCAGGAAGAGGCGATGGCGCTTTCCACCCGGATCGCGGTGATGGATCGCGGCCAGGTCCGCCAAGTCGGCCGACCGACCGAGATTTATGAATATCCGAATAGCCGGTTCACCGCCGGTTTCATCGGCAGCATGACGATTTTCGACGGCCATATCGTGGATTGCCGGGACGGCCAGATCCTAGTGCGCAGCGCAGAACTGCCGAACGGATTGCTGGTGAGCTATGCCGGCGCGGCGCTGCCGGCCGGCACGCCGGTCGGCGTCGCGATCCGGCCAGAAAAAATTTCGGTCTCGCCGTTATCGCCGTCGAGCGCGCCGAATACGGTCAACGCCAAAGTGCGTGACCTCGGCTATTTTGGCGGCGTCACCGCCTATCGGATGGTCACGGATTCCGGAAAAATGGTGGCGGTCAACATGACGAATATCGGCCGCGAACTGAACCGCCGCACCGATTGGGACGCCGAAGTGAGCCTTTCCTGGCGCGCCGACTGCGCCATCCTGCTGACCGAATAAAATGCAAAAGTTCAGGAAATATATCGCCAATACTGCAACGCGCATCTGGCAGCCGGTATTGTTGCTAATCCCGTATAGCTGGATGGCGCTGTTCTTCCTGATCCCGTTCCTCATCGTCCTGAAAATATCGCTGGCGGATTCCATCATCGCCCGGCCGCCTTTCACGCCGCTGTTCAGCTGGCCGGATGCGGACCATTTCAGCTTGGTGGTGACATTCGATAATTTCGCCGGAATCTGGCAGGACGATCTCTACATCAAAGCCTATCTGAACTCTCTCGTGATCGCCACGATTTCCACTTTTCTCTGTCTGCTGATCGGTTATCCGATGGCGCTGGCAATCGCGCGGGCACGGCCGGAGCGGCGCAATATCATGCTGCTGATGGTGGTCCTGCCGTTCTGGACGCCGTTTCTGCTGCGTGTCTATGCCTGGATGGGGCTGTTGGACCAGAACGGTCTGATCAATCGCTTTCTGGAATGGACGCATGCGATCAGCCAGCCGCTGACGATGCTTTACACGCCGTTCGCGGTCTATCTCGGCATCATCTATTCCTATCTGCCGTTCATGATCCTGCCGCTATACGCGACGCTGGAGCGGCAGGACAGAACGCTGGATGACGCGGCTTCCGATCTCGGCGCGAAGCCTTCCTCGGTCTTCTGGGATGTCACCTTGCCGATGTCCTGGCCTGGCATCATCGCCGGCTCGCTGCTGGTGTTCATTCCCGCGGTCGGTGAATTCGTCATCCCGGATCTGCTGGGCAGCGCCAGCAATGTGATGATTGGCCGCGTGCTGTACGACGAATTCTTCTCCGACCGGAACTGGCCGGGTGCCGCCGCCGTCGCCATCGCGCTGCTGGCCGCCCTGGTGGTGCCGATCATGCTGTTCCAGTATCTGCAGAACCGGCAGATGGATGCGTTATGAGAACCTTGTCGTTCTCCCGCATCATGTTCGGTTTGGGGATTGTGTTCCTGTATATCCCGATCGTCACGCTGGTGGTCTTCTCCTTCAACAAATCCCGGCTGGTGACGCTGTGGGGCGGCTTCTCGACGCAATGGTACGGCGTGCTGCTGCACAACACGCTGATGCTGGATGCGGCACAGCGCAGCCTGGAGATCGGCCTGATCGCAGCCAGCTGCGCGGTGCTGCTGGGCACCATGGCGGGCTACGCCCTGGCCCGCATGGGCCGTTTCGCCGGGCGCGGGCTGTTCCAGGGCATGATCACCGCGCCGCTGGTGATGCCGGACGTGATCACCGGCATTTCGCTGCTGCTTATGTTCATCTCGATGGCCGCCTTGTTCGGCTGGCCGGAGCGGCGCGGCATGACGACCATCGCCATCGCCCATATCACTTTTTGTACCTCCTATGTCGCCATCATCATCCAGTCGCGGCTGGTGGCCATGGACAACGCGCTGGAAGAGGTGGCGATGGATCTCGGCAGCCGGCCCTTGCAGGTGCTGCTGGACATTACGCTGCCGATCATTGCGCCCGCCATGATGTCCGGCTGGCTGCTGGCCTTCACCATGTCGCTGGACGATCTGGTGATCTCCAGTTTCGTCGCCGGCCCAGGCTCCACCACGCTGCCGCTGGTGATCTATTCCGAGGTCAAGCTGGACGTGAAGCCGGATGTCAACGCGATGGCGACGATCCTGATTACGTTGGTGACCATCGGCACCATCATCGCCGGCATCGTCTCGCAGAAGCGCGAACGCCGGCGCCTGCTCGACGAGCAGCTCGCTTTCGATGAAATCGCCAGCGTCGCAATGCCGGCCCGGGCTTGAATTCCAAGGAGCAACGCCAATGAACAGCCCCGCAATCGAAAAGCCGCTCTATAACGGCCTGACCCATGCACCCGCCGGCCTGCCGGGATCCTATTACACGGATATCGCGCAGCATACGCGAGAGCTCGAAAAAATCTGGTATCAGGAATGGGTGTATCTTTGCCGGGCGGAAACGCTGGAGGGACCGCTGGCCTACCGGACCTTCGAGCTCGGCACGCAGCCGATCCTGCTGCTTCGCGATGGCGATGGCATATTGCGGGCCTTCCACAATGTCTGCCGGCATCGCGGCTCGATTTTGTGCAGTGAACCGTCCGGACGGCTGAACGCCAAATTACTGGTTTGCCCCTATCATAGCTGGTCGTTCCGGCTGGATGGGCAATTGCAAGGCGTCAGCTCGAAATATCCCGCGGTCGGTTTCGATAAATCGGATTATCCGTTGCACCGCATCGCCGTGCAGGATTGGCGCGGCTTCATTTTCGTCAATCTCGCCGGTGATCAAGCAGCGCCCTTCTCTCCTGGCTTCGACCTCGATTCCGGTAATCTCGATAACTGGCCTCTGGAATCGTTGCGTGCGGTGCACGCCACCACCAAAATCCTGCAATGCAACTGGAAAATTTTCTGGGAGAATTTCTCCGAATGCCTGCACTGCCCGGGCACGCATCCCGAGCTTTGCGATTTGGTGCCGATTTATAAGCGCGCCTTTCAGGACGAACGGGACGATTTGCATTGGCGAGCACATAGCGGCGAAAATGATCCGGCCTATAAAGGCGGGTTGAGAGCCGGCGCCTTGACCTGGACATCGGACGGCCAACCGCACGGCCCGGTATTTGCCCAGCTGACCGAGGCCGAGCGCGCCGCTGGCCAGACCTATGTCATCAAGCTTCCCGCCATGATGATGGCCGGACATATCGATTACGTGCGGGTGATCCGCATGCGCCCGCTGGGGCCGAAGCGGACCGAGCTTCATGTCGAATGGCTGTTTTCGCCGGAAGCGATCGCGGCGGATGGTTTCGACCCGACCCCGGCGATCGATTTCACCAATCTCGTCATGGATCAGGATGCGGCGCTTTGCGCGCTGAACCAAAAGGGCCTCGGATCCGCGGCCTTTCGAACCGGCGTATTGATGCCGGAAGAATATGTCGTGCACCAATTCCACCACTATGTCCGAAACGCAACAGAAACATAAACGCGCCGCCACACGCGCCTGCCAACCAACACAACAATATTTCGACGGAGGCTTGAAAGCATTGAAAAAGAAATTTCTGGCGAGCTGCGCCGGCCTGTGCGCCACCCTGCTGGCGGCGCAGCCGGCAGTTGCGCTGAACGGTCCGCAAAGCATCGAAATCGATGGCGGCCCGTTGGGTTCCGTGGATATCAGCGGCGGCGCGGATGGATTTGGCTATTACATCACCGGCACCGGCAGCAAGGAAGCCTGCAATTTCGATATCTATTGCCAGCTCGGGGATAAACCGACCGGCATTTTATTGGGGAATTATCTGTTCTCCATGCAAAAAACCACTGGTAAGGTTCAGTTTACCATTCAGGTCGGCGGCACCAGCTCGTTCTCGCTCGGTACCCAGCCTTTCGAGGCCAGCTTCGATGGCATCAGCCCGCTCTATGAGAGCTACATCTCGATCGTACCGAATTCGCAATGGACGATTTCCGCCGGTCAGATCCCCTCGCAGGAGGGCTATGAAGCGCTGCCGGATTGGACCAACGCCAATATGCTGGCATCATTGCTCTACTACACGCAGAATACCGTCAGCCGTGGCGCCCTGGTTTCCTATACCAACGTCTTCGACACCATTAACGCGACGGTGGAATTCGGCGATGGCTACCGCACCGGCGTGTTCAATTATTTACAATATCTGCTCGGCTATAATTTCGCCAACGGCGTCTATGTGGATACCTATGGCGGCATCAATCTTGGCGTTTCCGGGCTCAACACCACCGGAGCCTATGGCCCCACTTCGGAATATGCCGGCTTGTATAATTCCAACATGGTGGGCGCCTATGTCGGCGGCTATACCACCGCCCAGGGCAATCTCAGCCTGGTGCCAGAAGTGCAATTCCAATGGGTGAAAGCGGATGCGCAGATCGGCATCTACAAGGAATCACAAAACCTCGGTCTGCTGCTGCTGACGCAATATAATTTTGGCCAATCGCCCTATTCGATCGGTGGTTTCCTGGAATACGCGGTCGCCCATGGCACCTCCAACACCTGGTTCATCGGTCCGAACGCAGCGGCGGTCGGCGTGTCCGTGGCGCCCACCTGGCAGCGCCGAAATCTCTTCGCGCGCGTCAATTTCGGCTATATGTATCTAACCAACAACAAGGCAGATGGCGTCAGCTACGGCTACGGCTCGAACAATGACGGGAAGAGCCAGTTCACCGGCGTCCTGGAAGGCGGCGTGACCTTTTAGAAAACAATCCCCTTGGCGGGCCAGCCAGCTGAAACCCTCAGTCACGATCTGTTCCGGAGGGTCTACTGTCGGTGGTTGCAGGAGTTGGATAACATGCGGAGTTTCTTGGCATCATGTCGGCTCGTTGCAGTTGGTCCGCATTCCCCAATCGGCTATAACTTTGCTGCCCGGCTTAGGCAAAATCGGATTGTTGCAGTTGGCCCGCATTCCCCCATCGGCTATAACAGGCGGGCGTGATGGTGTTTACGAGCGGTGTTGCAGTTGGCCCGCATCCCCCATCGGCTATAACAACGAAAAAAATTACCGATGATGAAATTGGTTGCAGTTGGCCCGCATTCCCCCATCGGCTATAACTCCGCGTCTGATTTGCGCGCAATGCGTCAGTTGCAAACCCGTGCCGGATAGATGCGAACGCCCAGGTCCAGCACGCCACATGGCTGGCTCTGTTCGTCCAACGTCAAGCAGATCCAACCGATTGAATTTGCACCAATGTCGAGACCGAGACGATATTTCATGACACCCCACTTGACGTTTCCCGCCAAAGTTGGAACATTGTTAATGAGAAGCCAAGTGTTCTAGCCGATGGGGGAATGCGGGTCTTCTGTTAACAAGTGCCTCCCACAGGAGGCGCACAAAATGAAAAGCAGGCTACGGCCTGCTTTTCCATTATCAAGCGTATTTTCGAATAATTTATCCAGCCCGCGCTTGGTGAGATGTTAATCGCGTCAGCCTCAAAGATTATAGAGCTATGACGTTAACGTAGTGCTCATCATCACCGCCTACGGGACGCCAATGGTTTCAATGCTTACGGGGCACTCCAGGGTTGCTGTCCGACACGAGGCAATATGCAGGCGGAGACGCCCGTGGATTTGCTTCGGCCAAGCGGCCTGAGCTGGTGTTTATTCTCCGCCACTGTACTGCAATCTTTGTTACAATTTGCGTATTGAGTGTTGCAGTTTTTCCGATAAGAAATTCCTCGATTGGGCCGTCCAGGACAATATGGCATGAAGGGCGTAATTGAATGAAAAACAAGCTAAAACGCTTCGTGGCCGGCGGTGCCATTGCGGCCACGCTTGCGATTGTAATGCTATCACCGGCCCCTGCATTAGCCTGGGGAGTTCGGCATGGCGGCGGCTGGGGCTGCGGGCCTGGGTGGGGCTGGCATGGCGGATGGGGATGGCGCGGCGGCTATTATGTCGGCGCACCGGCTTATGTCCCGGCGCCGGTCGTAGTTTATCCCCCGCCGCCGGGCCGCTATTGGATCCCGGGTCATAACAATATCGGCGGATACTGGATTCCGGGGCACTGGGTGTACTGACTGCGCTAAAATGTTGAGTCGATATAGTAAATGAAAAAAGCCGGGAGCGAGCCATCCCGGCCTCATCTTCATCGCCACATCGGCGGTGGATCAGCAGGCGCCGCCTGGAACTTTACAACCCTTGCCATTGCCGCGACAGGCGTTAAAAAACCGACTGAACGCTTTCTGGCCCTGGCGATCCAAACGACTAAACGTATAGAAATTCGGGTTTCTTGAGCGGTTCTGGCATAGTCGGTTCAATCCTCCGATAGGCGGTCACAGGTCGCGCCCGCCGGCGAAGGCAAACGATTCACAGATGGAGATCGTCGGATGGTAGCTCGGTTCCAATCGTCGCCGCTCCATCTGCATCTGCCGCATCGCCCGGTCCCGCCTCGCCCTCAGCAAAACCTCAACGGCGCATGACTGAAGCGCTGATCGTGACGGCGCTGCTGGACGCAACATCGCAAGCGCGCTTCAACAATGAACGGCAGCAATACTTTCCCCAAACAAGGAACTTCCTTTCGGCACACGTGACCTTGTTCCATGCTTTGCCAGGCGATGAAGCGGAAAATATCGCACGCGAGCTTAACATGATTTGCGTCCTACAAGCGCCCGTCGAGTTCGAGACTCGCGGCCTTCGTTATCTTGGCCGGGGGGTGGCTTACAACCTGCACATGCCGGAGGTGGTCGCCATCCGCTCAAGATTGGCAGCGAAATGGCAGGATTGGCTGACACCCCAGGACAAGCAAGGATTTCGGCCACACGTGACGGTGCAGAATAAGGTTGATCCTGCGGCGGCAAAGGCTCTGCTTCGGGATCTGCAGGCGAGATATCTCTCGTGGAGAGGCGAAGTCCTTGGGCTTTCGCTATGGCGCTATGAGGCTGGACCCTGGGCGCATGTTGCTAAGGTTCATTTCCGGGGCGGATACGGAATCTGAGCTGCATGCAGGAGCACGAACTACAGCCTTAGCTTCCTGTGGAGCGCGGGCATATTCGTTTAGAACTTCCGGCCCCGGGCATGGTGGGCCGTGCAACCTGACCGCGTTATACATCGGCGCGTGCGCCCTACTCAGCTGATGAAGTCGCTGCCCGCGAGCGTGCAGATGGCCCGGTTCCTCGACATGATTTACACGCCCTATCAAATCCGCTTAGGTCCTACACAATCAATGGCAAGCAATCACACCATCCACCGGAACAATCACCACCATGGCTGGAACAATGCCTTCCCTTCGGTCATGCGGGCGGCGCCGGGCGATACCGTCACCTTCGAAACGGTCGATAGCTCCGGCGGGCAGCTTTCACCGGCGGCAACGCTGGAGACGCTGCGCGGGCTGGATTTCGGCAAGGTAAATCCGGTAACCGGGCCGGTGTTCATCGACGGCGCCGCGCCGGGCGATGCTTTGGTCGTAAGGATCGAGCAATTCGAGCCTTCCGGTTGGGGATGGACGGCGAATATTCCCGGCTTTGGATTGCTGGCGGATCAGTTTCCCGATCCGGCGTTGCATCTGTGGCATTATGATCCGGCGGCGATGGCGCCCGCTGCCTTCGGCCGCTTTGCCCGGGTGCCGCTTAAACCTTTTGCCGGCACCATCGGTCTGGCGCCGGCGGAACCCGGGTTGCATTCGGTGGTGCCACCGCGCCCTTGCGGCGGTAATATGGATATGCGCGACCTTGCCGCCGGGGTGACACTCTATCTTCCGGTCGAAGTTGCGGGCGGCCTGTTCTCGGTGGGCGATACCCACGCGGCGCAAGGTGACGGGGAAGTTTGCGGTACCGCCATCGAGAGCCCGATGACCGTGACCCTGACCTTCGACCTTATCAAGAATGCCGCGCTTAAATTCCCAAGGATGACCATCCCGGCGCCGCCGACGCATCATCTGGATGCGCAAGGCTATGAGGTGACGACCGGGATCGGGCCGGACCTGCTGCAGTGCGCAAGAGACGCCGTTTCCGGCATGATCGATCTCTTAAGTGCGCAACGCGGAATGAGCGCGATGGACGCGTATATGCTTTGCAGCGTGGCCGGCGACCTGCGGATCAGCGAGATTGTCGATATGCCCAATTTTGTCGTTGGTTTCTACATGCCGCGGATAGTGTTTACCTGAACGCATTTACTTCGGGCTGCCGGGCTTGAACATCCAGCTATTCCGATCGCACCTGAAACGATCGCGAATAACTTGCGCCGGCAGCTGCACGCCATGCGTGATAAACAGGCCGCGTTTCCAAAGTCCGGCTAGGTCCTGCCATTGAAGGAAGTGCTTCTTTTTGGAAAAAAAGCAAAAACTTTGGTAACTCTTGGGCCATGGCGTCCAAAAGGTTTTGCGCCGCTTTTTTCAAAAAGCGGCTACTTGTTTTCTTGCCTTCTCTTCCTTAACCGCTGCCGCCAGCGCTTCGCCGATCAGGATGAGCACCGGCCCGCTGCCGGTCTCGATTTTAAGTCGTTTTGGTAGCGTGGCAAGGTCGCCGAACAGGATTTTCTCGTACGGGGTAGAGACGTTTTCGAGGGCGATGGCGGGTGTTGCAAGCTGGAGTCCGGCTTCTATCAAACGGGCGGCGAAACTGTCGAAATTCACGGCTCCCATATATATGGCTAGCGTGCCGCCCTGCTGAGCGAGTGCTGCGAAATCATGGGCTGGGATGCGGCCCTCGGCGGAATGGCCGGCAATGAAATGGATTGCGCGTGAGACGTAACGCTGCGTCAACGAAATTTTTAACGCGCAGGCTGCCGCGGTTGCCGCGGTGATGCCGGGGATGACCTCGTAGGTGATGCCATGCGCCGTCAGGGCCTGCATTTCTTCCGTGGCGCGGCCGAAGATCATGGGATCGCCGCCTTTCAGCCGTAGCACCACGCCGCCTTCTTCCGCCTCCTGGACCAGCAGGGCGGAGATCGTCTCCTGGCTCGCAGAATGGCGGCCGCAGCGTTTGCCGACATCGATGAGTCGCGCACGCGGCTTTGCCAGGCTCAGAATTTCCGCGCTTACCAGCGAGTCGTGCAAAATCACATCCGCCTGCTGCAGCACGCGCAGCGCCTTCACGGTCAGCAGATCCGGGTCGCCTGGGCCCGCGCCCACCAGAAATACCCGCCGCACAGCGGCTTCGCCGGGAATTATCATGCTGTGCCGCCGGCGAGGTGCAGCAGGTCCGGGCGGTATAGCCGCTCCGTCACTTGTTTGATGGCGGCGGGAGCCTTGTTCCAGCGTTGCATCCGTTCAGCATAGCATAGCGTCTGGCTCCAGTCCGGATCGGGAGTGCAGAATATCGGGCCGCGTTCCGGATCCAGCGCCTGGGCAAGCGATTCCATCAGAAATCCATCGGAAGTGCGACGTGCCGATCATAGACCAGTTCGCGATGCTGCAAAAGGATGGGATCAAGGCCGGCGGCCGGTTGTTGGGAAGAGCAAAAAGCTCGCGCTGGCCGCCATCTGCTGCGGCGAGAAGAGCCCCGCGGGTTTCAGGACGAGGCCATTACCGAGGCCGTGCTTGGCCGGTTTCCGCTGGCTCGGTAGGGCTGCAGGACGATATCGCCTTCGCCGCGCTCTTCCTTGCATCCGATGCGTCGCGCTAAGGCGTCCACCCTTCGGGCAAGCTTGGCCGCTACGTGGGCCCTTGAGCACATAGGCTGCTTGACGGTATGGCTAAGCTTGCTGGCTGGCGGTACCATCAGGTTTGCCAGCATCAAACGGGTTGGGGGTTTACGCCATGTCGGGTGATTACGACACCAATCTGCAAACAAGGACACGCCTCAAACCGGAGCGGCCAAAGCTATACAAGGTCATGCTCCTGAACGATGATTTTACGCCACGCAGCTTCGTCGTATTCATACTCAAGGCAGAGTTTAGAATGAACGAGTCGCAGGCGCAGCAAGTCATGATAACTGCCCATAAACGTGGAACTTGCGTCGTCGCCGTCTATACTCAGGAGGTTGCCGAAACAAAAGCGACGCGGGCGACGGACGCCGCGAGACAAAAAGGATATCCGCTGCTCTTCACCACCGAGCCGGAAGAGTGACCACGCCGCGCGGCCGGTGCACGACGTGGCTTGGTGCATCCTATTGCGCCGCGTCAAAATTCTCGATCGGCACCTGGTCCAGCTCGTCCGCTGGCGTGAAGTGAAAAACCCGGCCGTAGAAATAGAGCTCGGCCTTTTTGCAGGCAATCAGATTTTCGGCCCGCCGGAAGCCATGGGATTCACCCGCAAACTCTAAATACGCAACCGGTAGCCGGCGCTCCCGCAAAGCGTCGCGGATCATGTGCGCCTGGGCGGCAGGCACAACCGGGTCGTCCGCGCCCTGAAAAATGATCAGCGGCGCACGGAACCCATCAAGATGGTTTATCGGCGAGCGGTCCTCATAGACCGCCTTTGCTGCAGGATACGGGCCAATTAGATTATCGAGATAGCGGCTCTCAAACTTATGCGTGTCCTGCGCCAGCGCCGTCAGATCCGCGACACCATAGAAGCTGGCACCTGCCTTGAAAATGTTACTCTGAGACAGCGCGGCGAGAACGGTGAACCCGCCGGCACTGCCGCCATGGATGGCGACCCGATCCGGATCGATCCAGCCTTGCCCCGTTAGATGAGCGACCGCCGCAATAACGTCGGCAACGTCTACAATGCCCCAGTTTGCTTCAAGGCGTTGCCGGTAAGCGCGTCCATAGCCGGAGGAGCCGCCGTAATCGACATCGATGATCGCGAAGCCTCGGCTGGTCCAGAACTGGTTCACCAGATTGAAGGCGGCGGATGCCTGGCTGGTAGGACCGCCATGGATTTGTACGATCAGCGGCGGCAACGCGCCGGCGGGCGCGCCGAAGTCACCATTCTGCGGCGGATAATAAAGCGCGTGGACATCGCGGCTTGCATGGCCGGGAAAGGTAATTGCTTGCGGCGAAGAGATGTGGCGCGCCTCAAGAGTGACCGGAGCCGGATGGCGGATGATTGTTGGCAAACCCGTTTTGATATCGATCGTAACCACGGCGGGACTCTGAACAGCCGATGCACCTATCAAGGCGACTTCACGATCGTTCAGCTTCCGAATTGCCGCCATGCTGGTGAACGGCGTCGCAATCTGACGCATCGAACCGCAAGCCGGATCGATAACCGCAAGATGCGCGCCCGACTTATCGTTATAGCGCGCGAGCACCCGGCCCCTGTCTACGAGCGCGTAGTTGGACTGGCCGAGTTCCCATAATGGGCCAGCGAACTCGGCGTCCATCGGCAGAAGCGCGCTGATCGCCGCTCCGCGATGGACGTAGAGGTTCCAGTAGCCCGAGCGATCCGAGACAAAGTAGAGCGCGCCGTCGGCGCCCCATTGCGGCTCCATGACCGATTCTCCGCTCGATCCCGCGCCGCCGGCGATGATGCGGATATCGGTAAGCCCGGCAGGGCCGAGCGCGGCCGTGTAGAGCCTGGTATTATCCCAGGGCATGTTGGGATGGTCCCAGGCGATCCACGCCAGCCGGGCGCCATCGGGGCTCAGGCGGGGATAAGCCACGAAGTCGCTATCGCCAAAAAGAATGCGACCGGCATCGCCGGGCTCGGACGAGATGAAAGCGATCGCGTTTTTGATGTCGGCCGGGTCGGTATGGTCTTCGCGAACACCGTCCTCGCGGACGCCGATCAAGCCGCCTGGCGCCGCAATGCAGTCGGCGTAGCGGTAACCCGGCGGTGTAAGGGGCGCCGGCGAGCCTGCGGGATTTTGAACATACAGACGCTGATCGGCGTAGTTCGAGAAATACAGGGTTTCGCGGGCGACGACATAGGCGGCGCCGCCATATTCATGCACGCGGGTGCGGACGTTGAACCCATCCGGGGTGACCCGATGGCAGCCATCCGCGTTGCCCGTCATCACCACCAGGCGGCTGCCTTCCTCGGGCAGGGATTCCAGCCAGTACAGCCGTTCCGAGGCTGCACAAAGACCTGAAATGCCGATCGCGTTTTTGGCGAGGGCCTCGGCGGATATGGGCGACGCCCAGCTTCCATAAAACTTGATTTCTGGCGGCATGGTGTCATCCTTAGAACTGTTTTTACGTAAGCAGGCGGCCCAGCAGTTTCGCGCGATTTACCTGGTAAGCCGTTGCCGTAGATCGTCCAGTAGCCAGGTTCCTCCCAGCCCCAAAGGTCGGCCGCGGACATGCGCCGCGTAAACCGGCAGCGTTTCCCGCCGCGAAATGCTGTCCTCGGAAATATCCAGCTCCACCAGCCTGCCATCCGAAAGATATTGCTGGACGACGAAAGGCGGCATCTTGCACCAGCCGAAACCCGCCAGCAGGAAGTCGAGCCGGCGCGCCAGATCGGCGAACCGCCAGAGTCGGCTGCCGATCACCCCGTAGCTCGCACTCCCGGTATTCAGGCCATCCGAAAGGACCAGTTGCACATGCGCTTCCAGATCGGCACGCTCCAGCTTTCGTGCAAGGCGCACGAGCGGGTGGTCTGAAGCGGCTACGGGGATGAGCGTCAAATCGATCAGCGGGTAAGCCGTCAGGTCGTCAGGAACAGCAGGCAGCAACAGACAAAATGCCAGCGATGCAGCATTGGACCGCAAGCGCCGTTCGGCGCCGCCCAGTCCCTCCGTGGAGAAGGAGACAGGCAGATTGGGAAATCTGCCGGCAAGCGCGCGCAGGCTTTCGATCAAAGGTTCAGTAGGGACAAGCGGATCGATCGCCAGGGTCAGCGCCGGTTCCAGTCCTATCCGGGTGCCGGCGGCGATTGCGGCAAAGCGATCCGCGCTTGCCAGCACCATCCGCGCCTGTTCGACAAGCGCGCGTCCGACCGGTGTCAAAACCGGCTTCTGGCGTTTGCGATCGAACAGCTCGACGCCCTGCGTCTCCTCCAAAATCCGCACGGCCTGGCTGATTGCCGATTGAACCCGGCCAAGCGATCGCCCCGCGGCGGAAAAGCTTCCCGTATCGCTGATGGTCACGATGACGCGGAGCTGATCCAGCGTCAGACTGCCTAAAATATCCATCTCCCAACGTGATGGAATCCATCACATTTTAATCGGTTTCACAGCAGGCTACTAAGGCCTATCTTGCGTGAATGCAACCGACATTCTTTATCAACCACGGCGGCGGCCCGTGCTTTTTCCTAGCCCCTGGACCAATGCGCGACACCTGGAAGCCGCTGGAGGATTATCTTCGCGGCTTCGCCGCCGCCCTTGAGGAGCCGCCGCGCGCTCTGCTCGTCATCTCCGCCCATTGGGAAGAGACGGTGCCGACTGTCAATGCCGCACCCGCGCCGGCTTTGCTGTTCGATTACCAGGGCTTTCCCGAACATACATACCAGCTCAACTGGCCGGCGCCCGGGGCGCCAGAGATCGCCGCACGCGTGCGGAACTTGCTGCATGACGCTGGACTTCCGAGCGCTGCAAACACGAGCCGTGGCTATGATCACGGCGTCTTCATTCCGCTGAAGGTCGCCTTTCCCGATGCCGGTATCCCTGTAGTGCAGCTTTCGATGCAGCGCGGCCTTGATCCGGCAGCGCATTTGGCAATCGGCCGAGCGCTACGGCCGTTGCGCCGGGAAAACGTGCTGCTGATCGGCACCGGCCAGAGCTATCACAACATACGCGGCTTCTTCCGCGCGGGAGCGGACTTGAAGGGTGATGCTTTTGACGCCTGGCTGCGGCAGGCGGTGACGCAGACGCAGACGCGCGAACAATCTCTGATCGATTGGGAACAGGCGCCCGGCGCGCGGGATTCGCAGCCGCGCGAGGATCATCTTTTGCCGCTGATGGTGGCAGCCGGGGCTGCGCCGGGCGAGACGGCGATTATCGATTTCCATGGCCATGCAATGGGCAAGCCAGTCTCGGGCTTCCGCTTCGGCTAACCCCTTGGATCGGAGAAGCCCAACACCGTTCAGGAGCGTTTCATGCCAACTTTGCTCGTTGTCGAATCAAGCTTGCGCGGCGAACACTCGGTGTCGCGCGGTCTCACCAGCCTGTTTGCCGAGCAATGGATGAAAAACCATCCGGGAGGATTGGTGGTCGAGCGCGACCTCATGCAGAGCAATCTTCCCTTCGTCACCTTGCCTTGGCTCGCAGCTTATTTCGCACCGGCCGAACAGCTCACCTCTGAAATGAAGGATATGCTCCGGCTGTCCGACGAACTTGTTGACGAGATCCTGGCGGCCGATCACATCGCCATTGGCACGCCGGTCTATAATTACAATATTCCCGCGGTGTTGAAGGCCTATATCGACCATATCGTACGCAAGGGCAGAACGCTCGGATTTTCCGGTGAAGGGCTGGTCCGCGGCAAGGCCTGCACCATCCTGATGGCATCCGGCGGTGTCTACGGGCGAGGTTCTGCCATCCGCGACCGCGACATCGCAACCAGCTATCTGCGGCTGATCCTCAAGGTCATCGGCATCGAGGATGTCACAGTCATTGCCGGTGGAAATGCCAAATCCGTCGATATGGGGCAAACCACCCGCGAGGCGTTTCTGCAGACATTCGCTTCGGAGATTGCACAGGCGGCTACGGCCTGAGCTGGCTGGGCGTCATGCCCTAAATCTGCCGCACGCCGCTTGCATGACGTAGAAGCTTAATTTGCGCTAATGGCAAGCGTTTTCCGAAACGTTTGAATGTTGCCACAAAAAAAGGTTCGCGGTTTTCATTCGACCATGCTTCCTGTATCAACTGCATCTGTCGCCATTCCGCTGGTGGGTTTGGCTGACAGCAAACAGTTTTTTGAGAAGGATTGCCAAAACATGGCGAGAGCCGCAACGAAGAAAAAAGCCAAACCGTCGACCAAGCCAGCGAAGCCAGGCCGTCCTGCGGTTGCGGCGAAGACAAAAAAAACAGCCTCGGTGAAAAAATCACCTTCGGTAAAGGCGCCGGCGGTCAGCAAAGACGAGCTTCGCGCTCAGTTGGAAAAATCGCAGACGACGATCGCCACCTTGCGCACCAAGGCACGCGAAGCAACCCGTGCAGCCAAATCATCGGCGGCACAAATCGCCGAATTGGAAGCCACGCTCGCGAAGCTGGAGAAGAAATCGGTGACGCAGCAAAAATCCCCTGTCAAAGGTTTGGCTGCGGTAGAACCCGCCAAACGGCGCGGCCGCAAGGCTGCAGAAAAGGCTGAGGCCGAACTGCCGAATGAATCCGGCGATCAAGACCTGACGGAGCGCGAGGCCTTGGCCGTCGATTAAGGAAGACCCGAAGACGCGCCGGCGTCGGCAATGCGCAAGCCCGCCAGGATCGAGGGTGCCGAACCTGGCGGCCTCGTCCTCGCTTGCTTCCTGCACATCCGATGTATCTCCGCGGTGATCCATGAGGCCGCTCCTTTGGCGGTCGCCTGCGCTTTATTGCCGGAAAGCGCGCCTGGCGCCGTGGTCGCGTTCTTCACCGGCGCCTACGAAGCAAAACCTCGATGACGCCAACCCCGGCGGAGCTCTCAGCAGTTGCGCGAGGACTTCAACGACGCTTCGGTGAGGTTGCCCGGAACTCCCGTATCAGCTCGCTAAATCTGCTCGTGGCCTATATGCGGCCGTACCGCAGGCACGCGCTTGGCGCGGGCGCCGCCTTGCTGGCGAGTTCGGCCTTGTTGCTGGCGCTTGGGCAAGGCGTTCGAAGGCTGATCGATCTTGGCTTCGCCAGCGATAGCGCGGCGCATCTGGATGCCGCAGCACTCGGGATGTTCGGCGTTGTCGCCCTGCTGGCGGTTGCGACCTTCAGCCGCTTCTATCTGATCTCGTGGCTGGGCGAGCGCATCGGCGGTGACCTGCGCCGCGACATCTTCGAGCGTGTCATCTCCCTGTCTCCCGCTTTTCTTGAGACGGCTCGGACCGGCGACATCCTGACGCGGCTGACTTCCGATATCTCGGTTCTGCAAGCTTTGATCGGGTCGGCAATTTCGATGTGGCTGCGCAACGCCATCTTGTTCATCGGCGCCTTCGGCCTGCTGATCGCCACCAGCCCAAGATTGACCGCGCTGATCCTTCTGGTGATCCCGTTCGTCGTGCTTCCGCTCGTGGTATTCGGCCGGCGGGAGCGGCGGCTGTCGCGTGCGGCCCAGGACCGGGTGGCGGATCTGGGCGCCTATGCGGAGGAGACAGTGAATGCGTTGCGCACGGTGCAGGCTTTTACACATGAACCATTGGACCGCGCCCGCTTTGCCGCGGAGGTGGAACGTGCGGTGACAGCCGCCACCCGCCGGATTGCGAGCCGGGCCACCCTGCTGTTCGGCGTCATCTTCCTCGGCTTCGGCGCGATTATTCTGAGCCTGTGGATAGGCGGTCGGGACATGATCGCCGGACGGATGAGCGCGGGCGCGCTGTCTGCTTTCCTGTTCTACGCGGTCGTGCTGGCGATGGCGGCGGCGCAGATGAGCGAGCTGTGGGGCGAATTGCAACGCGCCGGCGGTGCGGCGGATCGCCTGCAGGAATTGCTGAATGAGCGCCCAACCATTTCGACCCCCGCCCTTCCCGCCTTGTTGCCGCGCCGGCCCGAAGGCCGGGTAAGTTTCGAGCATGTCACCTTCAGATATCCTGCGAGGCCGGAGGTCCCGGCGCTGGCGGGGATCGATTTCCAGGTCCATCCCGGAGAAACGGTCGCCCTTGTAGGCCCGTCAGGCGCCGGCAAGACGACAATGCTGCAATTATTGCTACGCTTCTACGACCCGCAAAAGGGTGTCGTGCGTCTGGATGGGATCGACATCTCCGCGGTGGATCCGGCGCAACTGCGCAAGCGCATGGCGATCGTGCCGCAAGATCCGGTCATCTTCAGCACCAGCGCCTGGGAAAACATCCGTTTTGGCCGGCCGGAGGCGAGCGAGGCGGAGATCATGGCCGCGGCGCATGCGGCCCATGCCGCGGATTTTCTTGCGGCTTTGCCTGAGGGGTACGCGACGTTTCTAGGAGAAAAGGGCGTGCGCCTTTCGGGCGGACAGCGCCAGCGCATCGCGATCGCCCGGGCGATCCTGCGCGACCCGTCGGTACTGCTGCTGGACGAGGCGACCAGCGCGCTTGATGCAGAATCGGAACAGGCTGTTCAGATGGCATTGTCGGCGCTCTCGCGTAACCGGACGACCATCGTCATCGCCCACCGGCTCGCCACCGTGCGCAACGCCGACCGCATCGTGGTTCTTGAAGCGGGCCGGATCGTCGCAAACGGAACGCATGACGCCTTGATGCAAGAGCACGGAACCTATGCCCGCCTGGCCCGGCTGCAGTTCGAGATCACCGATTAGATGCATGGCCATTATCACCTGAACCGGCAGGCTCCCTTCCCGGCTCGGGGGCTTGTAGCTTCGCGCATCGGCTAACATTTAACGCCAGATGGTGGGAACAAGAATGGATATAGATCAGCTTTTGCGTTCAGTCGTGACCCTGCGGGCCGTGATCCCTGATGATGCGTTCACCGCGGCGACCCTGGGAACCCTTAGAGAGGGTAGCGGTGTGGTCATTCGGGAAGGCGGCCTAGTGCTCACGATCGGCTATTTGATTACGGAGGCAGAAGAAATCTGGCTGACGACGCATGAGGGCCGGGTGGTTCCCGGCCATGCGCTCGCTATTGATCAGGAGACCGGATTTGGGCTGGTGCAGGCGCTGGGCCGGTTGGACCTTCCGGTCCTGAAATTAGGCGACTCCGCTAAAGTGAAGCCCGGCGATCCCGTCCTGCTGGCGGACGGCGCCGGGCAAGTCGTGAAGGCGAACATTGTCGGGACGCAGGAATTTGCCGGGTATTGGGAGTATCTGCTGGAGGCAGCGATTTTGACCGCGCCCGCGCATCCGTCATGGGGCGGTGCCGCGGTTGTGGATGCGCGCGGCAAGCTCCTCGGCATCGGGTCGCTGCGGCTGGAGACGAGCGAGCGTGATGAAGCCAGCAAGGCCGACGCGAATTCCGATATCAACATGGTCGTGCCGATCAACCTGCTGCCGCCAATTCTGGAGAATATGCTGAACCATGGACATGCCGGCCAGCCACCCCGGCCCTGGCTGGGCGTTTTCTCCGCCGATAGCGATGGCAAGGTCGTTGTTGTGAGCGTTGCAGAGACAGGGCCTGCGGCCCGGGCTGGTTTTCGCGAGGGCGATATCATCAAGGATGTTCGGGACGGCGCGGTCGCCGATCTGGCGGATTTCTATCGTAAGGTATGGAAGTGCGGCGCCGCGGGGACGGAGATTCCGATAAGGATCGTGCGCAACGGCCGCGATGCCTGGATGCGCGTCAAATCAGCCGACCGGCGAAGTTTCTTGAAAAAGCCACTTCTACAATAGGCAGGTATCCGATCATCTGAATTGGCGCCAGCGGAGTTTCCTGGCATCAAGGCGCGCTAAAGTGATTTCAGATGAAAAAAATGCGGGGAAATTAGCCCTCTCCTGCGGCGCCGCATTGTAAGCAACGCCTTGCCTACTCAAGTTTTGCAACGTCGGCACGCATTATGCAGTCACCCCAAATCACAGCCAACTACAGCCCGATCACGAAATTCTTCTCCAAGGGGAGAACCATGAGCAACCCTGTTTCGCGGGCCCTAGCCAGCCTGCTCGTTTTAGCCGGCCTGTCAGCGCCATGTTTTGCCGCCGCACCTAACCTGGTCGGCTACTGGTCAACCGGCGCAAACCAGGCGGTGACGCAGATCTACAGCTGCGGCGACAATCTGCTGTGCGGCGAATTGGTCGGATTTCCTATGGACCATGCCAGCGATGCAATGCCGGAGACCTGGGAGCATCAGCCGCAATGCCACTTTGTCCTAATTCGCTATCTGCATGACCATGGCGATTCCTGGATCGGCAAGATTATCAACCCGAGAAGCGGCAATGTTTATGGCGTCGATTTGCGGCTGTTATCGCCAGATCAGCTGAGATTGCGCGGCTTTGTGCTACTGCAAATGCTGGGCGCCACCCGCATTTGGACCCGCTATGAGGGTGCTCCGCCGCCCGCCGATTGTCGGATGGCCGCACATTCGCTGACCTGAATCAACCCTGGAATCAACCCTGGCGGTGGATGTGATCGCCGTTGCGGCTCTTCTGACTTCGATCCTTGTGCCAGTCATATTCATTATCCGCAGCGCGAGGAAGCGGTAAACATCAAGCGCTGCGTTGCAAGCGGCGCCGCTGCAACCAGGCTATGGAAACCGCGCGCCCCGTCTTGGCGAAAGGGCCGGAAAAGCGGCTCCAACCGTATTGAAGCAAGAGAAAACTTGCCGTGTCGGGCAATTCGCGTAATGAACGAGGGTCTCATTAGACAGGCAATTGACTGAAGGCGGAAGATCGGGATCCATGGGCTTGGCTTCATCACCCCTGCAATGGCTCATTCTCAAGGCACGTGCCGAGCAGCACCCTTGAAACCTAGCAAAACCACGAGCTCTGCTTTCACCGAGTTCAAGGGCCGGAGATTTGGCATGTGTCTTGTGCCGGTTCGCGCTTCAACAACGCGCCTGCCCCCCGGCATTGCGCTCAGGCTCATGCTGGCGGTTTCCCTGTTGTTATGGGCCGGATTGATTATGTTGGTGGTGCATTTCTTTAGAGCGCGATGACATTCCCTTCGCTTAAGCGACGGCCTGCAGCCGCCTGCTTCGTAAAGCCGTTTCCCGGGCGATGTCCGCCTCTACCATGAGGCGGCATAGCTCATTGACCGGCAGGCCTGCTTTCCAATTCAGCTCATTTTGCGCCTTGCGGGGTGCGCCGATCAGCATATCGACTTCCGCCGGCCGGTAGAAGGACGGATCCACCACCACCAGATCCCGTCCCGTCGCCGTGCAGCGGCCGACCTCGTCGATCCCTTCGCCAATCCAGCGAAGGTTGATGCCGGCCGCGGCGAACGCCCAGCTCGTGAACTCCCGCACGCTGGTTGTGACGCCGGTTGCAAGCACATAGCTATCCGGCGCATCCGCCTGAAGCATGCGCCACATGCCTTCCACGAATTCGCCGGCAAAACCCCAGTCGCGCCTTGCGTCGAGATTGCCCAGTTTCAGCACCGATTGTTGGCGAAGAACGATGCGCGCCGCGGCGAGGCTGATTTTACGGGTGACGAATTCCGGGCCCCGCAACGGCGATTCGTGGTTGAACAGGATGCCCGAACTGGCGAACATGCCGTAGGATTCCCGATAATTCACCGTCGCCCAATGCGCGAAGAGCTTGGAGAAGCCATAGGGGCTGCGTGGATAGAAGGGGGTGTTCTCATCCTGCGGCACCGCTTGGACCTTGCCGAACATCTCGGCCGAAGAGGCCTGGTAGTACCGGATCTGCGGGTTCACGATCCTTACCGCTTCCAGAAGCTGCAAGGCGCCAATTGCGGAGATTTGCGCGGTAGCCGATGGTTCCGAAAACGAAACACTAACAAAGCTCTGCGCGCCCAAATTGTAGACCTCGTCGGGCTCCGCCCGGTTGATCGCCCGGATGCTGGATCCGCCATCCGTAAGGTCGTGATCCAACAGGGTGAATCGCTCATCATCGAGCACGCCCAGCTCCTGCAGACGCCAAAAAGACGGCGAACTCGTCCGCCGATGACCGCCAAAAACGCGGTAGCCCTTTGTAAGAAGTAAAGCCGCCAGATAGGCGCCGTCCTGCCCGGTAATGCCACTGATAAACGCGGTCTTCAAGCGACATGCTCCTCTTCCCGGGCGTGCTCTGCACGACAATGGTCCTGCCATAAGGCCCGCACATATGCGCCGAATTCCGAACGGAACCGGGCAAGCGAGAAAGACTTCGCGTGCTGGCGAATATATTGCGGATCAAAGATAATGGTTGAGGTCTCAAATCGTTTGACCACATCGCGCACCGCCTCGGCGGTTTGCTCCCAGAAATGCATGCCGGTGACACCATCAATCACGGTTTCGGAGGCGCCCCCGCGGCCATAGGCCAAAACCGGGGTGCCGCAGGCCTGCACTTCAAGCGGACCGATCCCGAAATCTTCCTCTGCGGCAAAAATAAACGCTTTTGCAGATTGCATATGTTCTCGCAAAACCGCATCGTTTTGGAAGCCCATCATCGTCACGTTTGCACCGGCGTTGCGCCGCAGGGTCTTGTACTGAGGGCCGCTGCCGATGACGACCAGGCGCTTATCAGGCATATGCTTGAACGCCTCGATGATGAGGCCGACCTTCTTGTAGGGTACGAGCCGCGATGAGGTTAGGTAGAATTCCGCCTTTTGGTTTCCCAGCTGAAAATAATCGGTATCGACGCCGGGATAGATAACCTTTGCCTTGCGGCGATAGACCTTCCAAATACGCCGGCTGATGTAATTGGAACAGGCGATAAAATGGTTCACGCCGTTTGCCGTACGCAGGTCCCACATCCTCGCCCGGTAGAGCACGATACGGGCCAGGATGCCGCGCAGCTTGCTGTTCCAGCCCTGCTCCTTAAGATATTGGTGTTGCAGGTCCCACGCGTAGCGCATCGGCGTATAGCAGTAGCTTATATGAAGCTGATCCGGGCCCGTAATAAGGCCTTTCGCAACTGCGTGGCTGTTGGAAATGACCAGGTCATAGCCGCTCAGGTCGAATTGCTCCACGGCCAATTTCATCAGCGGTAGCAGATAACGATAAATCGCCGGAAATCTTTGGAATTTTTGCAGAAAGCTGGGACGGAACTTCTTGCCGGAATAGTGAGAACTGAATTTCCCCCTGCTGAAATCAACGAGACAGTAAATATCCGCCTCAGGAAATTCTTTCAGCATTTCCGCCAACACCTTTTCCGACCCGGCATAGGTCACCAGCCATTCGTGCATGAAGGCGATTTTTGTCCCGCTCATGTCAGGATTTCTATGGCCGTTCGCATAGCGCGCATGTGTCACCGCCTGCCCGCCGGGATGCTCGCCGCCAAAAACCTGTGACATCACCATTGCGTCGTTAACCCGTCATCTTCTGAAACTTGCCGCCACGCGAAGCTTCCCCACCCATAACTTCGGCGTATATTTTTGGAGCGGCCGTTTTAGCCGCCTGCCCTGAAGTCACCTACACCCAACCATCCGCCATTACAATCAAATTTGAATAATTTTTAAGATTTTTTGCACAAATAGAGCCGGCACGCTTGGCATTTGCGGAAATTTTGTTAGAATAACGACATGGATCAGTTAACGCCACCTCCCATCGCGCTTGAGCGAAACCCAGGTGAATTTGAAGTGGACGTTCCAACGCACGGCCAAGCTGTAATGCGACCTTTCATCGAAAATGGTATGTTTGGATGGATGCATCCGTGTGGCGGTGCAGGGGCCGAAGTGGCGGTGCTGATCTGTGGCGCCCTGAGCCGGGAAGCGCTGGATGCACATCATTCGCTGCGGGTCCTGGCAAGTGATTTTGCCGCTGCGGGCTATCCAACGATGCGATTCGACTATTCGGGACAAGGCGATTCTTCCGATATCCTGGGTAACGATGCGGTTTGCGGGCAGCACTGGCTCATCTGGCAACGAAACATAAATGAGGCAGCCGACCGCCTGCGCAGGATTACCGGCGCCCGGCGCCTCATCCTATGTGGAATTCGCATCGGCGCCACGCTTGCCGTGCTAACAGCGGAGCGCCGCAGCGATATCGCCGGCCTGATCCTGCTGGCGCCGGTCATGCGCGGACGTTCCTACCTCCGGCAGCTGCAAGTTCAAGGCGCTCTGCAGCATGACAAGGCAGCCTCAAAGGCGGCCGGTCTTGAATTTCAGGAATTACGGCTTGATCAGCAGGCGATCGAGATGATCAACGACGTTGATTTGCGGCAGAGCAAGTTAAAGCAGGGGGTCAAGGTAGCGATCTTCCACGAGCCATCGTCGCGCCTGATCGCGGAAACGCTAGCGGCATGGGAACGACTTGGCGCAGCAACTGAATGTCATCCCTTTGGCGGCCTGGAACCGCTAACCTGTTCGGACACACAGGGTTATAAGGTGCCGGCAGATTCGAGACCGATAATAGACTGGATGAGACGGGTCATCCCAAACGAAGCCCGGCCTGCCCACGCTGCGATGCGCCAAGCTGCAATGCGCCAAGGTGATGCGACGCTGCGGCTACATGGCTGCATGGAAACGCCGCTGCGTTTTGGCCCGGATGACCGGCTATTTGGCATCCTTTGCCAGCCTGAAACTGGGCCAAGCGGCGTTGCCGTCATCATCGTCAATACCGGGCGTAACCCTCATTCCGGACTTGGCCGATTTGGCGTCGAGTTTGCGCGCCGTATGGCGGCTTCCGGCATCACTTCGCTGCGCATGGATTTCGCCGGACTTGGCGATAGTATTGGCGCCCCGCCCGAGAAGAATATGCGGAGCGATGTTTTCGAGGATGATCGCCTGATGGACGTCTCCGCTGCAATCACCGCCCTTGAAGAACGCGGCTTCTGCAACTTCACCGTTCATGGCGTATGCTCCGGCGCGTACCACGCGCTGCATGCAGCGGCTCGGGACAGCCGGATCAAGGCGCTGTTGCTTGTCAACCTGCCATTGTTCTGCTGGCGCAACGGTGACCTGATCGCCGATTCCAAACAAAGATCCTATGCGCTGGGCCACTATGCAAAGAAATTGCGTGAGGGCAAGCGCTGGGGCAGGCTGCTAAGCGGCAAGAGCGACCTGGTCGGCATCATGACGGGCCAGATCCTGCGCCTGGCAAAGCGCGTAAGGCTGGCAGTTGTTGCCGATGAAGCCTCGGAACTGACAGACCCCCGCTTGTTCGCACGCAAAATCATGGGCCGCCTCGCTGATCGTCAAACAAGGACGCTTTTTCTTTATGACCCCGATAACCCGGGCGCCTATGAGATAGAGAGTCTCTTTGGCAAAGGCGGATCCGGTTTGAAAGCCTTCACAGGTACGCAAGTTCAAATGATTCCACGCCTTGGCGAAGCGCTTGCAGAAGCTTATGGCCGTACTACGGCGGCAGAGCGCATGATGACGTTCCTGGCAGATACCCGTTGAGCTGAAGTACCGTTCGTCCCAGGCAGCCAGTGCGGTTCGAGCAGAAACGCAAAACCACCGTAGACCTATTCTAACAGTTTTTAAGGCAAAGTGAGGCCTTTCTGATTGCGCGGCGGGTTATGTCCTGCTTCAACAATACCACTCCGACGGGATCAGCATTTGAAATTAGAGAAGCGAGAGGCTCTTGAGGTCGCTTACAGCCGGCCTTGGCAGGGCCGTGTGGCGATCGTCCATGAATGGCTGGTGACCTTCGCCGGATCGGAACGGGTACTGGCGGAGATTCTCAAGCTTTTCCCAAATGCGGATCTTTTTACGGTCGTGGATTTTCTGAGTGACGACGACCGCGCCAAGTTGATGGGAAAGCGATCAAACGTGACCTTCATTCAACGGATGCCGTTTGCGAAGAAGAAGTATCGATCCTACCTGCCGCTGATGCCCTTGGCGATCGAACAGCTGGATCTCTCAAGCTACGACATGGTGATTTCCAGTAGTCACGCAGTGGCTAAAGGTGTCTTAACGGGTCCCGACCAGTTCCACATATGCTATTGCCATACGCCGATCCGCTACGCCTGGGATCTGCAGCATCAATATCTCCGGGAAGCTGGGCTCGACCGGGGTTTCAAGAGTATCTTCGCGCGCATCTTGCTGCACTATATCCGAATTTGGGATACCAGGACGGCGTCCGGCGTCGATAAATACCTCGCCAACTCCGCCTACGTCGCCAGGCGAATTCGCAAGGCGTTTGGGCGGGAGGCGGAGGTTGTTTTTCCACCCGTCGATACCGAACAGTTTCAGCTGCATCGAGACAAGGAGGATTTCTACCTCGCCGCCTCCCGCATGGTGCCCTATAAGCGCATCGATCTTATCGTTGAGGCCTTCGCCGCAATGCCGGATCGTCGGTTGATCGTGATAGGCGACGGACCGGAGATGAAAAAAATCACAAACCTTGCAGGCCCGAATGTCACGCTTATGGGATATCAAAGCAACAGCGTGATGCGTGACCACCTACAGCGCAGCCGCGCTTTTATCTTTGCCGCTGAAGAGGATTTCGGGATATTGCCGGTAGAAGCCCAAGCCTGCGGAACAGCTGTGATCGCCTTTGGCAAAGGTGGCGCAATGGAGACCGTGATTGGACCTGAAAATCTTCAAGGTCTGCCGCCGACAGGCGTATTTTTTGAAGAGCAAAGCGCATCGGCGTTGATCGAGGCTATCGCCAGGTTTGAATCGATCGACATCGACCCCGCGGCATGCCGGGCATCCGCCGAACGCTTTAGCTTTGAGGTTTTCCGTCACGCGTTCCGTGATGCGATAGAGCGCACGTTGAACCAAGCTCTTTAACAAGAAATCCGAACACGGCACTTAAGCAAACGCCGCCAGAACCGGCAAGCTTCAGGAACGCCTCGCCTCCAGCCGGCCGTTTCGCAAGCTCTGCCACGAATGGGAGGCCAAGCGCAAAACGGTGGATTCGACCCCCGACGGCCTGCCTGCGATAATCCATAAAAGCCACACGCATCCGCAATACACCCCGCCGCCGATCAGGACCGTCAGCACAATTTGCGAAACCAGCATGGCCGTAGTGTTTCCTAACGCGATTAACGGGGCGGACGCGCTTAACACCACCGCCATCAGAATGGTCGAGATTATGCTGCGCCAGCAATTTATTACCTGGCTTATCACCGACACATCAATCAAGCGTTGTGCGATCATCATGCAGTAGATCGAACCAACGGTCTCCGACAAAAGCCGCGCGCCGATGACGCCTGCAAAGCCAAACATCAAGGCGCCGACCACAACGCAGGGAATTTTGACACAGAATTGCACGAAGTTTCGCCAAGCCAACTGGTTGGTCTGGTTCAACGCCATGCCAAGGGGCGTGATGGGAACACCAAAAAAGACCGGGATCAGACTGATCGACATCCAATGCAGCATCGGGATCGCGTTTACCCATTTGGGGCCTAGCAACAGCCGGATGATCGGCCCGGCCGCCAGACTTTGCCAGGCCATCAGCGGCAGACCAATTGTTACGATGGCGGTTGAAGCTTCGCGGTAGACGCGCTGCAGCCGTTTGGGATCGTCTTTGACCATGGCAAAGGCAGACAGAAGCGGACGCAAAACCGGCGCGAAAAGCGCAAGCAGCGGAATATTGGCGACATTGTTGGCCGTGCTGAACAAGCCGAGCTGCGCCGGCCGCATCAGCTTGCCGAGCAAGAGCTGATCCGATTGCCAATTTACCGCCATAATGACCTGCGAGACGCTGATCCAGCCAAGAAAATCGACGAACACCCGCCAATCCGACAAGGTGATCCGCGGCCGGAAAGGCTTGAGACAATACGAAAGGATTGTCGTCGCCGCAGGCGCAGTGATCGTGCCGATGGCAATCGCCCAGTAGCTGCGGGTTAGCAGGGCTATCGTCATGCCGAGCAGGAACGCGCAAAACTTACCCGAGAGCTCGAACAGGAACTCCCACTTGAAGTTAAGTTCCTTGGCGAATTTCGCCATTCTGGGATTTAACAATCCGCGTGCCGCCGGCGCGATGCTGAGCGCGCAAATCAACGGTGCCAAGCCGGGATGATGGTAGAATCTGGCAAAGGGAACCGCGCAGGCGCAGATGATCGCGCAAAGGACCAGGCCGCGCAACAAGCCAAGCGTGAAGGCGGTATCGTAATACGAGTCCTCGATCTTTGGCAGGCGCACCAGAGCCTGACTCAAAGGAAGCTCCAGCGCAGCCTCGGTGATGAAAACCACGATCATCGCAATGGCGACGAAGCCGAAATCCGCCGGCGAGAGCAGGCGCGCCAGAACGAGCATGGTCAGCAGGTCCATTACGCGTGCGATCAGCCGTGCAACGACCATCAAGCTGCCGCTGAACGCAGTCTTACGCCCTAGCATTGTGGAAACTCGTCTGCACTACGGCTCAAGATCTCGCGCCCGCCGCGCCGGCGTGCCGACGTATAAACCATCTGCTGCGGTGGATTTGTTGACCAGGCTATTCACGCCTATGACACAGCCCTCGGCGATCGTAACACCTGGCATGATCGTGACACCGGAGCCGATCCAGCTGCCGCGTTTGATGACAACCGGCTTGCCGACAACCTCAATCAGGCCGCGCTGCGATGAGGGCCCAATGTCATGCGTTGCGGTTATAATCCTTACGTTCTGGCCAATGCGAACATTGTCACCAATCTCGAGACGATCAAAACCATCGAAGAAAAACTTCACGTTTATAAACACACCGGAGCCGATGGAAAGTTTTTTTGACCGCAATGATGCGCCGGCCCAGATGCATGCCTCAGGCGAGACATCATAGCCCAATCTTCGCATCAGCTTCATCCGCACGGATGCCGGCATAAATTCGCTGGCCAATAATGCATCCGTCACCCGGTGTAGATAATCACCCATTCTGGCCTCGGTATATTACCTTTCGAAAACGGGTCTGGAAGTCCGCGAACGTCGTAACGAAAAGCTTTTCAAGGCGTGCTTTGTACGGCAACCGCTTGACGTCCTGGTTGATGATAATACCATGATTGCGGTTCAGCGTCGCGATGAGCTGGGTGTGGTTTGCAAAGCTCCGGCGCGATGTTTTTGAGAGACTAACGACCGACAGGATGACATCGGAAAAAATACCCAACGTCATGCCATCCGCAAAGCCCGGCAGCGGCGGGCTGTCGAGAATGATGAAATCGAAGTTCTTGCGCAAGGACACGAAAAGATTTTTCAGCACGATCTCGTTCGGCCTGTTGGGAAGATCAACATTGACGATCCGGCTGACAGCATCGATTGCCAGCGCCGATTTGCCTTCATTGGAGCCGGCAAAGAGAGCCATTTGCGGTTGGTGATTGATCGTCTCCTCGGCATCGGGACGGTACAGGTCGCCATTGATCAGCGCCGTACGGGAACCATCATCCGCCAAAACGCCTGCAAGGTGTTTTGCGATCGTGGAATTGCCGTCTGCTTCGGCCGAAACCAATAATATGACTGTGCATGCTTTCGATTTTCGCATTCTGTACAGGCTACTGCGCAGCAGGCGGAACGCCTCCAACGCGGGGTTGCCCCTTTCATCGCGCAATGCTTCGTTCGTCTCCGGCTTGGTACGGTTTGGCAGCACCGCCAATACCGGAAGCTCGATTGCCTTGCGCATTTGTTCTTCGCTCTCGAACCGCCCGGAAAAAGCGTGCCTGCCGAAGGCGAGCACAACCCCCGCCACAAGGCCGGCGAAGCCGCCGAAGATGACACTGATCGCGGCTTTGGGAGAGGTCGGCGCGTTCGGTGGCGTTGCCGGCGTGATGATGCGCGTATCGACGATGGTCTCCGCCTTGGAAACCTCCGCTTCCTGTTCCTTCTCCATCAGCAACACATAGAGTTTTCCAAGCACGTCGACGGTGCGCTGCAGCGATATCATTTTCAGCGAGTCCGCGGGCAGCGAGGCAATCGCGGCTTTGAACTGCGCCATCTGCCTGTTCAGGCTGGAAAGGTTTTGCTGCGCCGTCGCTAGATCATTTCGTGCAATCGCTCTGATCGCTTCCTGCTGCCGCGCAATCTGCGCTTGCTGCGTCCGGATTTCGAGCGCGCCATCGAAATACTGCGCTTCCAACGCCGCAAGGGTGACGTAGGAAGCCGCCAGGCTGCTGGTAAGCGTGGAGAGCACGGTATCATCCGCCTGGCTGGCCAGATAGGGGTTCAAAGGGCCGGCGCTGTATCTGAGATCCTTGTTTAATTGCTGCAACGCGGAGATTTTCAACATCAACGTGGATTGCTGGCTGGAATATTGCGTCAGGGTCTGCAGCGCCGCCTGGGCGTTCAGCGGAACTTCCATAATTCCGGTTTTCGCCTGGTACTGCGCAAGATTCTGGTCGGCCTGCGCCAAGGCGCTGCTCACTTTCTTCAACTGGCTCGCAACGAAAGCCTCGGTCGTCGAGGCGGATTGCGTCTTCCAATCCAGCTGGGTAGCGATGAAATCCTGCATGATCTGATTGAGCAAAGCTTGCGCCTGATAGGGGTTGGACCACCGGAACTGCAGGAACGCAATCTTTGTCGGCTGATCAACCGACCCGCCAGCCGTGACCGAGATGGGATTGCCGAGAAGATAATCCGCCAGCGCGCCAGGCTCGATGACCGTTAGATTGTAGATTTTCCCGGGAACATCCTGAAAATTCGGGGCGAGCGGCTTGATGAGCAGTTGAATGCCGCCGCCCGATGCAGGTTGACCGAGGCGACCGGTAAGCAATGGCTTTGGCGACGCGTCGAACAACCCGGTATTCATATAAAGCCCGTACGTGCCATGTTCCCCGAGAACAACCGCGTAATTGCCCGGCACCGAAGCGTAGAGCGCCTGCAATCCTTGCCGGCCTCGCAAGAAGGCCGTGATCTTCCCGCGATCATTGATCCTCCATCGCCAGAAGCGAAGTTTTGCATCACCGGCCGGCACGATCTGGGCATTAACGCCGGTTTCAAGCAAGGCTTCCTGAACGATGGCCCTTGATGTGATCATCTCGATCTGGGTCTCGATGTCGCTTTCCGACGAGAAGTTTTGCGAAAACCCCAGGTTTCCCGAATCCGTGGCATTACCGCCGGTGCTCTGCGCGTCTCCCAGATACAACGCGCCATGTGCAGTGAACTGAGGCACCGCGATCAGCAGATCGACAAGCGCCAGCAATGTTCCGGCGAGGAAAAAGCCAAGAATTATCCAGAACCGCCGGCGCAGCAGCGCCGTAATCTCGGCGAAATCTATCGTATCGCTCGCCGCCTTTCTTGACGGGATGTGTACCGGTAACTCCAAGTCACATACTCCCCAGAATGGTTCTATTGCGAAAGATATTTGATGGAAACAAAGGGGTTCAGCAGATTGGAAATGGTCTCCAGCGAGGGCGTAAGCATCGTCAGAACCTGGTTCCAGGATGCGACGGCACTGGGGGGCACGAAGATGATATCCCCAGGCGCTAACGGAAAGTCGGGCACGGTACCATTCATGATCTTCGTGGCATCCAGAACCAGTAAATCCGCGGAAGTTCCATGCGCCCGTATAAGGTGCAGCTGGCTCAGCCGCGCCGCGGTGTAATTCGGCAAATCAAGCCCGGCCGAGCTGAGTGCTTGCAGCAGCGAAAGCGCCCCCGACCTGAAAGGTACGGCGCCCGGCTTGCCGATTGCGCCGAAAACAAAAGCATCTTCGTCCGTTGCAGGCGGTACGACGATATCGTCGCCGGAGCCGAGGAGAATATTCTGATTAAGATCGCCTTCCACGAGCAGCGCGTGCAGGTCGACCGGCAGTCTCACTCTGCCTTTTGCAACATAGGCCTGATAAAGGTCGGCGTTCGCGATATCCACGCTTCCGCCGAGCGCTAGTGCGTCCAGAAGCGTCATCACATGCCCGGGATATTTCACCCCGGGCAAGGTGAACGCGCCGAGGAGATAATAGCGCAAACTTTGCGGGTCGACCAACTGGACGGTGACATTAGGTTGCCGGACCATGGACGCGTAATCCGCCGTGATGGCATCTTGCGCCTGTGCGATCGTCATTCCGTTTAAGTTGACTTGACCGATCAGCGGCATGTCGATGGAGCCGTCACTGGTAATGAGAATACCGCTAGTGCTGGTCGTAGTTCCGGGTGGCGGCGCTGAAAGTTCCGGATGGCCGTAGACCGACACCGAAATGATGTCGTTGGGTCCAAGCGTATAGGCAGTTTGTTCATTGGCGCTCATAACCTGGGCCAGTTGCTCGGGGGAGAGCGTCTGTAGTTGGGACGAGACAATCGCCGATGAAGCAGCTTGGGCAGCTGCGGCCGCTTGCTGTTCTTGGGCAGGCTGTACCGGCGTGGCGGCGCAGCCTGCTAACGCACTAACCAGGGTCAGAGCGAGCCAAAGCCCCCGCCGCGAGGGACGGCCTCCAGTCACAGATGTCATCAGCCGTCTATACCGCACGATTGCCTAAAAAAAGAGTAAAGTATATATTTGTAGTCGGTCGATACTACCGTAGATATTTACTTTCGACTAGACATATCTCAAAATTTTTTGACATGGACGAAAAATATCGCGATTTCGAATGGCAGCATCGAAACTTCTAGCCGATCCCAGGCTGGGGTCCCGTCACCGTTCGCCCTGCCGAGGCAACGCTTGTCTACCACTTGGTTAGTGGCTTTATGAAGGATAAACCGCAAGCATGATCACCGGCATGGGCGTTTTGTTTCTCCCGTTATGTATATTTTTCTCCAGCAACCCTGCCCGGTTGCTTGAACTCATATTCATCGGATCGGCGTTTGCGGCTGCGGCCGTCATCGCCTTGGGCAGTTATGGAGTTGGGCCAGGTTTGATTCCGACGGCAATGTTCATTGGCTTTGTCACGCTCAAACTCATTTTTGGAACCAGATATCCGGCGGAACGGCTTGTTCTTAGGATACTGCTTCCTTTCATTCTTGTTGTGGCCTGGGCGCTGATTGGCTCCTTTCTCATGCCAAGGCTGTTCGAGTCAGAAATCTTTGTATGGCCGCAGAAAGCCGCGAACTTTCTGGTTATCTCCCCGCTTGTTCCGAATGCCGGAAATTACACGCAGGATGCTTATCTTGCGGCAGCCGCTTTACTTGCGGTCCTGGCTGCAATCTATCTAACGCGCAGCGCCTTCGATCTCGGCCGGCTATTGAACGCTTACTTTGTTAGCGGAATAATGGTGTCGCTTATTTCTCTATGGCAGTTCGTCAGCAACTTTGCCGGGCTTTGGTTTCCTACGGCTTTCTTTCTCTCAAATCCCGGCTGGGCCCTGCTTTCTGATGAAAGCGTTGGCTCGATCATCCGGATCACCGGACCCTTCAGCGAGCCCTCCGCGCTAGCTTCCTATCTCTGCGGAACCGTAGGCGGAGCAGGCTGGTTGATCCTGAATGGCCATAACGGCGCTTTGCCGAGAATAACGCTTGGCCTGGCAGCTACCATCGTCCTCCTAAGCACTTCGACAACTGGCTACCTGGCGCTTATGTTGATGGCGGGTTTATTGGCGCTTTACGCTGCGTTGAGCGGATCAGCCGGACTGCGCAAGCGCACGGTGCTGAGTTTCGCCGCAATTACCATGGCGATCCTCGCCTGCGTTATCACGGTTCCGGTCGTTTTTCCCGGCGTTGCGCATACGGTGGCGGACATCACGAAAGCCACGCTCAACAAGCAACAATCCTCCTCATACAACGACCGGACCGGCGCAGATAAGGACAGCATTCGCGCTGCGGTACAAAGCTATGGCTTGGGCGTCGGATGGGGAAGCGACCGGTCTTCCAGCCTCATTCCAGGCTTGCTTGCCGGCGTGGGAGCAATTGGGTTGGCAGGGCTGGCATGGTTCGGCCTTGCCGTCATCCAGCATGTCAGGATCGCCCATCAGCTTGCGGCCTCCGATGAACATCGGAAAATCATGCATGGTTGCAGCGGCGCGATCGTCGGCACCCTTGTTGCCGCATCGATCTCCGCACCAACCTTATCCTCGCCAGATTTTTATCTGTTGCTTGCCTTGCTTATCGCGACCGCAGGCAAAGTGCGTTACGATGCGAGCCTGGTTCCGATGCAGCTGCAACAATCCGCCCCGTTTTTTGGCAAGCAGTCAAGCATCTAAGAGGTTAGAACATGCCGCCGGTCTTTATCAACGGACGTTTCACGACGCAGAAATTCTCCGGCGTCCAGCGTTTTGCGACCGAAATCACCCTTGCCTTGCAGGCACTACGCAAGGATGAGATCGGGCTGCTGGTGCCTAAAGGGCAGAATACGTCGACGATCCCGCAGCGGCGGCAGGTCGGGCGATCGAGCGGGCAAATCTGGGAGCAGCTTGAACTTCCCCTGCATGCCTCAAAGGGATTGTTGTTGAACCTGGGCAACACGGCGCCGGTACTGGGTCATCGCCAGATCGTCGTCATTCATGACGCCGGCGTGTTCAGCACCCCGGAGACATACCCATGGCAGCTGCGCACCTGGTACAAAGCCATGCAAAAGGCGCTGGTTCTACGGCGAACACCGCTTGTCACGGTATCGCAATTCGCACGGAGCGAAATAATCCAGAACCTGGGTGCGAACCCGGCCGATGTTTGGGTGATGAGCGAAGGCGCCGACCACATCACGCGGGTTGAAAAGGACGAAAAAATTCTTCTCACCAATGGCCTGGAGGCGAGGAGATTTGTGCTGGTCGTGGGGAATCTCGCCGCCCACAAAAACCTGTCAGCCCTTGGCGCACTGGCACGGGCCCTGGCGGAAATTGGCGTCAAGCTTGTTATCACCGGTGGGTTTGGCGGCCGGGCATTCCGCGCGGTTTCGCAGAATGCGTTGCCCGAGCCTGCGAAATATATCGGCCGCGTGAGCGATGAAGAACTAAAGGCGCTCTACCAGGAAGCTGCATGTTTCGTCTTCCCCTCGAGATATGAGGGATTTGGCCTGCCGGTTGCCGAGGCCATGGCCTGCGGTTGCCCGGTGGTCGCCGCCGACATACCGGTTTTGCGGGAACTATTCCCGCAAGAGGCAGTGTTTTGTGACCCGGCATCGCCGCTGGACATCGCAAAAAAAGTATTGCAGCTTCTGCAGGACAAACCACGGCAAGCGCAATTGCGCGAAGCCGGCCTGCAGCACACCAAGGCGATGACGTGGCGCCGGGCAGGCGATGCAATGGACGCGATTATTTCGCGCTATTGTCAGTGAACGCAAATGCGGGCGCCGCGAATTGATCGGCCTACAGCTTCGCGGCGGCGTCAAATTCCAGGATAAACTCCCGCCGGCGTGAGTAGCGCCATGTCACCGTCTCCTGCAGGCGTTTGATGTTCTGTTGCAGGAGATACCTGATGTGCCGGGGCAGCGAAAGCGGTTCTGAGAAGGGCATCGTTTCCGGATGTTGTGCGATGAGATCTCTGTACGGCTTTGCGAAGCTTCGGTTCCAGGGAGGAAAAACGCCTTGCCACGGTTTTGGCTTCGACATGAAATGATAAACCCGCGGCCTGAGAGTGCGTTCCACGCCGCAATTTCTAAAAAAAATCGGAAAGTTCCACCGAAACGACATTGAGCTGAAATTCTGATGCCCGGCAAAATTTAACGCCGACTGATCCTGAAAAAGACATAGCTCCGGCCGGTCTCTTAAACAGGCAAGTGCATCACGCTCGATCGCCGCCCAATGCGCAAGATCGATCAGCATCACACCGGAATTAAAATAAGGTCTGGCCGGCGAATTCTCAACGCCCAGACCATCGAAATAAGACTGGATGGCTGCGTCGCCGGATTTACTCGCCTGCAAAACCGCCATTGGATCAGCCACGGCCGCGAATGCATGACCATTCGGCAATTCCGCCTGCATAATCGTGTTTAAGGACCTAGTAACCTGGGTGTCGCCATCGACATACAGAACGCGAAGGTATTTCTGCGAGAGAGTTTTGCTCAAGAACAGCCTCGCATACATCGTGCTGTATCCCTGCAGCATCTCAGGGTCGCAGACCATCAGCCTGATCCCGTTGCGCTGACAAATCTCTGAGAACACTTTTAAGGCGACAGGGTCTGCCCCGAACAACATGATGACGACATCAGCAATATCATGATCTAAAAATTTGCGAGCCTGAATGGCGCTGAGCACGGTTGGAAACAAGTAGCCGGAATCGGTCGTAAAACAACAGCATCTATCCACCATAGCGGCATCCGGTGGCCGCAGGGCGGTCTATAGGCCTAAACCCAAGAACCGTCATAGCATCGCCATGCATCGTCATCTGGACGAAATTAGCAAATCTGATTATCCATCGTTTGCAGCTAAAAATGGAAACTCTCCCGGGCGCGCAAACCGCTTTAACATAAAAATGCGGTGATGAAATGCCTTACCAGAGACGCGAGCAAAGATTTCAGCGTATAGCTAACGGGTTCGCCGCCGGGCACATTGAAGGAGATGACGGCACGATGCGCATAATGCATTTGATCAACCACTGCGGCAAAGCCAACGGACATGTGAACGTCTCCGTTGATATGGCCTGCACGCAAGCCGGCGCCGGTCACGCTGTCGCCTATTGCTGTTCAGGAGGCGATTATCTTTCCTTGCTCGAACAACACGGTGTGAAATTGTTCGAGATGGCTGAACCGCATAGAAACATCCGCCAGTTCCTGTCTGGCAACCGTTCGCTTTGGCGGGCCGTAAAGGCCTTCCGGCCGGATATTATTCACGTTCACATGGCGGCGCAGATCATCCTGGCACAGCCGCTTCGGCTACTTGGCTACAAGGTCGTTACGACAGTTCATAATGAATTTGATCGCTCGGTATGGTTGATGGGCCTGGCATCGCGGATCGTGACGGTCAGCTACGCAGGGGCAAGCGCTATGAGGGCGCGCGGTTTTAACAAAAACCGCGTCAGAACGGTACTTAACGGCACCGTCGGATCACCGCGGCTTCCTCAGCACTTCACGCCTGCGTCCCTGCAAAGTCCCTCGATTGTCACCGTGTGTGGATTGCACCACCGCAAGGGCGTGGCGGATCTTATCGAAGCCTTCAAACTTGTCTCATTCCGGTTTCCGTTGGCTGAGCTTCATATTTTGGGAGAAGGCCCTTCGCAAGCGGAGTACGAAGCGCTTGCCAAATCATTGGGGTTGAGCGGTCGGGTTCATTTTCTTGGCTATCGCGCGGATCCACGCGAGTATCTTTTTCCTGCTGATATCTTTGTGCTGGCATCGCATTCAGATCCGGGCCCTTTGGTGATTGCAGAAGCACGAAATGCAGGTTGCGCCATCGTCGCCACTAACGTGGACGGAATACCGGAGATGCTGGATCATGGAGAGGCCGGAATCCTGGTTCCTCCTGCGCAACCGGAACAACTCGCGCGGGCTATCGAGCAGTTGCTGGAAAGCCCCGAAAACATGCGCCGTTTTTCCGAGCTTGCTGAAATAAATGTTGAACGTTTTTCCGTTCAACGTGTCTGCCGGGAAATGGATACGGTCTATGCCGAGTTAATCTCGTAAACTCGGGAAAGCGAACTACTTGACCAAACGCAACACCTGCCGTGGATCGGACTTTCCGGTGATAACGTGCAGAAGGCCAAGCCAGTTTCCTCGTACACGACCAGGACGATCAACATAGGCTTCCGGCCGAACCGATTTGAGGTGATTGGCAAGGAAGTTTTTGCTCATGAGCGTCAGCGCCTTGGCCCGGCGCATTGTGCCTTTCTTCACCATGTATATTGGGTTTACCATCTGCGAAAAGCCGAGTGCAGTGCCGGCTGTTCGGCTTCGGGTAACCCCGCGATGCACGCCGGCAAACGCATTCGTTCTAACAATGCGTCCCTTGGCAAGTAATTGGCCTGCGAAGTCGACATCTTCCTGCCAACCGTAGAGGGGAAGATTCTCGTCAAACCGCAGGTCTTTGACGGCACAGGTCCTGAACGCCATGTTACAGCCATATAGCTCGTCGATGTCCTGGCAATCGAAAGCGGCAAACTTTTGCTTGGCCTGATAAACCTCAATGGAATGCAGCGCTTCTGCGTAACTTATGCCGCCTTGCGTTATACCATCCTGCAACACGCGCCCTGTCGCACCGATAACATCTTGCCTTTTCCCGAACAGCGCAGAAATTCCTGCCAAGGCATTGTCACTTGGAACGAAATCATCATCAAAAAACACAATGACGTCGCAAACGGAGACCAGGGCATCAATTGCGCGATTGCGCTGCGCTGTCAGGCCCTTGGGCCCGAATAGCATATCAACCTCCGGACCAAGATCTGCCGGAGCGTCACTCCGGTTCTCCAGGGACAAAACAATCCTGCAGGGTTGCAAACACTGAACTGAGAGATGTTCAAGCAACTGCCCGATCTCGTCAGGCCTCCTGATTGAGGCGATGGCCACGCCAATTCGCAATTGAGGATCCGGCTGAGCATCGGCAGCGATCGGTGATTTAGAATTCTTATTCATATCTAGAACGCATTCTCGCCGAAAAAGCCGAGAAAGATTGTCTTGACCAGAATTTTCAGGTCAAGGACGATGCTCCAATTATCGATATAATGCAGATCGCTGAGAACGCGATTCTCGATTTGTTCGATCGTCTCGGTCGGCCCGCGCCAGCCCTTGATTTGCGCCAAACCCGTAATACCTGGCTTTACCCGGTGCCGAGAGGTGTAATTTGCAACCGCGTTAAAGTAGGGAATTCCAGCCGCAGTCGCTTCGGGAATATGCGGTCTCGGCCCAACCAGAGACATGTCGCCCTTCAACACGTTAACAAGCTGCGGAAGTTCATCCAAACTGAATTTACGCAGGATCTCACCGAACTTGAAAATGCGGGGATCGTCACGAACCGTCAGGCGGGCGGTATTGCATTCCCCCGCATGCATTGTGCGGAATTTCCAGATTAGAAAAGGCTTGTTGCGATAGCCCACGCGGTATTGCCGGAACAGGATCGGACCTGGGCTCGTCAACTTAATGCCGATGCTGCAGACCAACATTATTGGGGCGAACAGAACCAAGGCGGTAGCGGCGACTACGACATCCAGCAGTAACTTGAGTAAGCAGGCGAAACCACGGATCGGAACATCTCGAAGAATTGCCAAATCAACGCCCGGCAGGGCGTTTGTAAGCGCAGGGTTTCCCAATACCGGCGCTTTAGATTCCTCAACCCATGTTAGTTCCTGCACAACGGCTCCAATTCTGACCGGTTGAACCGCGATCTGCGCCACCAGTGCTTCAAGATGGGAAAAACCTAGATCTTCCGAAGCAATGACAACCATATCGAGCGGGTGGTGGCGCGCGTATTGCAGCAAAGCGTGAACACCGCCCTGAACCGCGACGCCGCCAATAGTTGCAGCGCAGGACGGCGTGCGCGTCTCTTCAAATACGGCCCCGACCGAAACGCCCAAGCCCGCCGAATGAACTTTTTCGATAAAGCGTTCGGCTGCACGCGCTGTGCCCAGTACGACAATCTCACGGCTGGCATATCCCCTCGCCGCCAAAAACTGGAACGTCTGTGCGGTAGCGTGGTGCAGCAGCAGCAACAGCCCGGTTACAATCCCAAACCGGATAAGAGAGGGTGGGGAAACCAGCCGTTCCACAGAAGCCACAAGATCCCGCGCGCCCAACAAATTTTGATCTGCAAAATAGGCTGCAAACAAAGCAACAGAGACCAACGACAATCTGGAGTAGAAAAATCGAAGACTGACAAGATTTTCGATTCGATAAATTTTCTTGAGTTGAAGAACGGTGACAACCAGCAGTGCCAGAGCTGCGGACGTTAGAATCAGGTGGAGCGAAAGGACGGCGGCGAAAGGATCTTCTTTAAATACCGCTTGTGAACTGTAGCCCAGATAGGAGAAGCTCGCCACAAAATAGAAAAGATCAGCCAGCATAACGAATTTTGGAAAATGCCTTAGCGAGCGTTTCGCCGATCGACGCAGCATCGGCTCCTCTGTCCCGAAGCGCGATTTGTGCTCGCAATCATAGAACGAAGATGAACCCAAACTATAACAGGTCGACGAGTCAGCGGAATTCTCCAACACCGGTACGAAGCTCCATTGCCAAATGATAAGTGCTCGGCGCTGGCATTACTGTTGCGCCGGCAGACGTGCGAAATGCGAGAAAGAAAGTTGTTAACGACGATTTCGAGCATACCATGCAAAAGAGTTTGTCGGCTCAATCGGCACAGCGACCAGGATTTCTAACTATCTGCGACCAACCCGCAGCGCAAGTAAATAAATTAGCAATTGCTGTTTTTTGAGATTTATTTTTGTTTAAGTAACAAAATGTGGCAATTTATCCGACAATTCTCGAGGGATATAGAATTGCCTACAACCTTTGATAGCACTACCCGCCGATGCTATCGCGTAATCTGTGGATGGCGCAGGCGAGCGGCAATGCAAGACGCTTCACGTCGCGTAGCGATCGCGACGTTGCCGGCACGATAACGTAATGTTTTAGTACATCATAAACAGCTGCTTGCGCGGCTTTGTCTAAAGCGGTACTTTTCCCCGCCTCCGAAAGCGCGTCTAATCCGCCAGACTAAGCTCAGCCATGCCGCGCATCTTCAAGCGCCATGACAACTTTTTCGATATCCTCAGCCGAGGTTTCGCCATGGGTAACGCAGGCGCGGATTACGTCGCTGCCCTCAAAAGATGCGGCCGAGACCCAGGCGGTTTCTGAGCGCAGCACTGCGGCTGCTATTTCCCGAACAGGTTTGGATCCAGCCGGCGGCCGCAGGCAGGCGACTGCGAGCGCGTCCTGCCCATTTGCGACCGACCAGCCGCGCCAAACGAGCGCATCCTTCAAATGCTCGATCAACATGAAACTGCGCTCGACATGCGCACCGTGACCCGCCCATCCGGCGGAAGCCAAGGACAAAAACAGCCGAAGACCCAGAAAGCGCCGCGACCACTGCATGCTGGTCGTGTAAGGATCGATGTCGGGCGCGTAGGACGGCATGAAATTCGCTGCTACGCCGAAGGTCGTTGACAAGATCCGCGGCCTGGCCGTCAGGAACATGCCGCAGCCCATGGTGGTTGCAAACCATTTATGCGCGTCAATCGTAACGGAGTCGGCATTCTCGATTCCGGCCAGCCGGGAGCAATAGCGTTCCGAGGCGATAGCGCCGCCGCCCCAGGCGGCATCGACATGAAACCAAAGTTTTTCGCGCGCGGCGATTTCAGCGCAGGGCCCTAGCGGGTCCACCATGCCGGCGGCCGTGGTGCCGGCCGTAGCCGCCACCATAAAAGGAGTAGCACCTGCCAGGCGGTCGGCGCAGATTGCGTCATTTAGCGCCCGCATGCACATGCGGCCCGCGCCGTCGGTCGGCACCATGCGCGCCGCCAGCCGACCGATCCCGGCTTGATGGGCGGCTTTGATCCATGCCAGGTGGCTATCCTGCGAAATATAGAATACCGGCTGACCCACAAATGCGCGGCTGCCGATCGAGCAGAAATCCGGCGCAGCCTGTGTAAGTGCGCAAATCAACGCAGTGGCGTTCGCTTCCGACCCACCCGAGGTGAAATGACCGGTGGCGTGCGCCGGCAATCCGGCGCGCAAGGCAACTGCATGAATGACATGCGCCTCGATGGCAACCGCCGCCGGCGAGGTGGTTGCGGAGGCAAGCTGAGGATTGAAGCTGGCCGTGACGCGATCGGCGCATTGCGAAGCAAAACTTGGCGCCGGATTGAACAGCCCTAGATAGCGCGGATGGGTCAACTGCACAAGACCAGTCTGCAGCCGTGCCACCGACCAGGCCAGCAACTCAGCCAGCGGACTTTCCGCGCCGAAGTCAAAAGCCGCAAGCTCAGCCTTGAAACCTTCCATATCAAGCGTCGGCGTCACAGGCTGCAACGCCATTTGCCGCTGCGCCTCAGCCAGCATCAGGACAAGTTGCTGCTCTACGGCAAGACGCGTTTGCGGCGCCGGAAACAGCGCGCTGTTATCGGGCAGCTTCGGGTTGGTTGATGTAAGCAAGATTTCGGGCCCAATTAGAAAATTTCTCGGCTGCGATGTGGCTGAGCCAAGCGCCATAAAGCTGTTGCGCCGGCTCGCGCCAGCGATGCTCCAGCCGCCCCGCCGCTGCTTTAGCAAACGCCGACAGAGCCGCATCGTCCGCAAAAACGCCGGCCGGCCGATCTTCGCAGACCATAGCGCGCAGGCTTTTTTCGTCCAAATAGTCTTCCGGCAGGTTGGGACATTGCGCGCGTTCACCTGCGATGAAGCGCCTGAAGTCCCGGCAATATTCGCCGAGCAGGACTTGGGCGCCATATTCAGGATGACCCTGCAGAAAAACAAACAGGCTTCTGCCATGCCGCTTGGTAAAGCTATCCACGCCGGCACGCCTGCTATGAGATAAAATCTTATAATCGCGTGCGAGCAACTCCGCTTCCGAAATACCATTATAACGTGAATGTGGCACCGGGAACTGTGCCGGCAGATCGTTTGTCAGAAAATGGTCGGCGGCTTTGCGGCAATGAAAAACGCCGGAGAGCTTCTCTTCCAACCGGCGCCGGCGGATGCCGTCGATATGCAACACCGCAGCATGCGCTGAAAAGCAGGACCAGATGGTGGAAATCGTATTTTCCGCCGCCCAATCGCAGATGCGTTGCAGATGCCGCCAACTCGGCTCGTCTTCCATCAACTGGGCCTGAGATTCCGTGCCGGTTACAATCAGCGCGTCGATCGGCGGCGCTTCCCCCAGATCGTTCCAGAGACGATCTAGACACTCATAGGATTGCGCCGCACCGGATCTTGCAATCCCTTCAGAATAATGACTCGGCGCAAAAAGCCGCAGATGAACATCATGGCTACGGGCAATGCTACCCAGCAAGCTGCGGAACAGGTTTTCGGTGGCGCGCATTGCCGGAGCCGGCATGATGTTGACCAGCCCGATGACGATCTCAGGTTTCGGTATGCCACCCAAGGTTATGTTCCCAGGCTTCGTTGAGCGATGCAGCGCTCCGGATATCAACCGACGAGTTCGGCTAGTTTCTCAAGACGCGGGGCCGGCATATCTCCCAAGGCCTGATCAAGATCAGCGATAATATCATCCACATGCTCAATGCCGATGCTAAGACGTATCATATCTGGGGAGACACAAGCAGCCTTCTGTTCCGCCGCGCTCATTTGCCGGTGGGTGGTGGAGGCAGGGTGGCAGGCTAGCGTCTTGGCATCACCCAGGTTTACCAGGCGTTTGATCAAAGCCAATGCGTTGTAGAACGCTTTGCCATGTTCAATCCCGCCATGCACGCCAAAGGTAAGCAGCGAGCAAGCCTGGCCGGCGAGATACTTCTGCGCAAGCGGATAATAAGCGTTATCTCGAAATCCTGCATAATTGACCCAGGAAACCCGCGGATCGTCGCGCAAAAACTCTGCAACCTTCCGGGCATTCTCGATATGGCGTTGCACCCGCAGCGCCACTGTCTCAACGCCTTGCAGCAGCAAAAAAGCGGAAAGCGGTGAGAGCGTGGCACCGGTGGTGCGCAGCGCAAAGTTGCGGCAGCGTTCGATAAAGGCGCGCGGGCCGAAATGCTTGGCATAAACCAGCCCATGATACGATGGGTCGGGCTCGTTGAAGGCAGGGAAACGCTGGGCATGCCTGGCCCAGTCGAACCTTCCGCTATCGACGATGGCGCCACCCAAGGTGGTACCATGGCCACCCATGAACTTTGTCAGAGAATGGATAATGATATGGGCGCCAAATTCGATGGGGCGAAGCAGAACCGGGGATGCGACGGTATTGTCGACGATGAGCGGCAGGCCATTTCTCTCGGCGATCTCTGCGAGAACTTCGATATCGCAGATATTGCCAGCAGGGTTGCCGACACTCTCACAGAACAAAGCGATGGTTCGCGCATCGATCAGCGCCTCGATACCGGCGGCATCATCAGCGGCGCAGAAGCGTGTGGTCACACCGAAACGCGGCAGCACATGCGCGAAAAGCGTGTGGGTTGTACCATAGAGTTGCGAGACGGAAACCAGATTGCATCCCGGCTCGCTCAGGCTGAGAATGGCGCTGTGCAAAGCCGCCTGACCGGAACTTAACGCCAGCGCGCCGACGCCGCCTTCCATCGCGGCGACGCGCCGTTCCAGCACGTTGACGGTGGGATTGCTGATGCGGCTGTAGCGATAGCCGTCCGTCTCCAGATTGAACAGCGCGGCGGCGTGTTCGGCACTATCGAATTCATAGGCAACGGTCTGGTAGATTGGAACGGCGACTGAATTCGTTGCGGGATCGCCATCATAACCGCCGTGCACGGCAATCGTCTCGGTTCGCATCTGCATCGACTTCCTTCGCTAGAATAACGTAAATCGCCATAAAGCCACGTCATCGCCGGACCGTCTGTGCCGCAATGACTAGTATTACCATCTCTTTTAATAGACTTAACTCATGATTATATATACGCAGATAACATCTGTGATTACAATTCCCAAAAAATTGGGCAAATAGTTAATTTATGGTAAGTTTCTTCCGATCGATAAACTGCCCGCCTTCCTTTCGGTTCTCGTAGTCTTTGGTAAAATCAATGCTTTACGCCGTCAGACAGGGAGGTTGGCATGATATTGCAAATAGCTCCCCTATCAAGATATGCGCGACAGGCGCTTAGCATGCTTTGTTTTAAAAATATCCACTTGGAGTTTTTTTGAGAATCAGGTAATCAACATCCCACACCCCTTAGGCCGCGTGGCCGAGCTGGGTGGCTGCGTTAGTTACCTAAAGCCGAGTCTCTCTCGGCCAGCGACGGATCGGCAACTTATTTTCGGGAGCTTTACACATGTCGGGCGTGCAATGTCTTGAGCGATACAAGGGCTCAACGATTATCGGTGGTCTGTGCGAACTGAACTGGCGCGATTTGACAGAGTTCGAAGTGGTCTGCGCGGCCTGGGCTTATTATTTCTTTTCCATTCAGTTCCGGGAAAACCTGGAAATCGCCTGTGATCGCTTCTCCGATGACAATAATCTGCAACGGTTGAAGCGGGAGGAGTGCAACACTGCGAATCTCTCGCCCTATCCGCAAATCGCTTTTGTCGGTGAAAAACTGGACCATGACGAGTTCATGCGCCGGGCGCTGGCACTGTTTCCGATCCCCGAGGAGACAGCGTGCAGATTCCAGGCCGGTGGCCTGCAATATCTGCAAGAAATCAGAGCAATGAGCGAAGAGGCCCGGGCGCTCAGCATCGGTAATTACGAAAGCGGCGGCCTGGAACGGCTGTTCAAGGCCATGCTGCAAGCTCCGCCTTACCAGAACAAGCTGGTTGCGGCTTTCCGCTTCTTTATGCTGGAGCATATCAGGTTTGACAGTGACCCAGTCGATGGGCATGGCGCGCTTAGCATGAATATCACCGGCGATGAGGACATCGAACCGCTGTGGGATGCGTTTGGGCAGATGCTCCTCGAGTTTGTGCCGGGCCTGCAACCGCTTGAGCCTAATGACCAGCAGCTGATGGGGCAAATGCCGCCCCCCTATCTCGTGCAATTTCCGCAACTGGATCTAGAGACCTAAAGATGCGGAACGGGGCGGCTAAAGCATGGCTGCGCGCGCTGGAATCGATCAAGATCATGCAGACGCGGCCCAGCCTGACGCTGCCGTTGCTGGTGCAGGAAGTTGCACAAAGCCAAGGCGGCAAACCTGCATTGCTGGGCGAGCATGAAACGCTGAGCTACCACGACCTTGCCGGCCGCGTGCAGCATTACGCTAATTGGGCGGCTTGCCAGAAGCTGGCGCGAGGCGAACGCGTCGGCTTGCTGATGCCGAACTGTCCGGAGTATCCAGCCATATGGCTCGGTATCACGCAATCAGGCGGCGTTGTCGCCCTACTTAATGGCAATTTACGCGGGCCGGGGCTGCAGCATTGCATTCGGGCCGCGTCTTGCAGCCATGTTATCATTGCTTCCAGCCTGTTGGACTTACTGTCTGAGGTTAAGGAGTCGCTGCCCGCATCCATCGAATACTGGGTGCATGGCGAAGGCGTCCCCAACCCATTCGCAAGGATAGATATCGCGGATGCTTGGCCAGAAGCGGCCGAAGAAGGCTTGGAACGGCAGAACCCTTCCCTACAAGACCTGGCATTGTTGATCTTCACCTCGGGCACGACCGGCATGCCAAAAGCGGCAAAGGTAACGCATGGGCGAATCATGGAGTGGAGCACTTGGTTCGCCGGTATGATGGATGCGCAATCCAGCGACAGGCTCTATAATTGCCTGCCGATGTATCATAGCGTTGGCGGGGTGGTGGCCATCGGCGCAATGTTGGTGCGCGGCGGCTCCGTTGTCATCCGGGAGCGATTTTCGGCAAAATCGTTTTGGGACGATATCGTTCGTAGTGAATGTACGATCTTTCAGTATATTGGCGAGCTTTGCCGCTATCTGCTGCTGACCAGCCCGCAGCCGCAGGAGGTGCTACACCATCTGCGGCTATGTTGCGGCAACGGCCTGCGCGCCGATGTTTGGGAAGCCTTTAAAGGCCGCTTCAAGATTTCGCGCATTCTGGAATTCTATGCTGCAACGGAAGGCAATGTCTCGCTCTATAATTGCGAAGGCACGCCAGGCGCGATTGGCCGAGTGCCGGCGTATCTTAGTCACCGCTTCCCCGTCGCTTTGGTGAAATGCGATATCGCAACCGGCGAGGTTCTGCGCGATGCGCAAGGGCGATGCGTTCCCTGCGCCGTCGATGAGCCGGGCGAGGCGATCGGCAAAATCCAGGCGACCATGGAATCGCAATTCGACGGCTATGAAGATGCCCAAGCATCCGAATCGAAAATCATCGGCAATGTTTTCTCAACCGGCGACCGCTGGTTCAGGACCGGCGATCTGATGCGCAAGGACCAGGCGGGCTATTATTATTTTCTGGACCGGCTGGGCGATAGTTTCCGATGGAAGGGCGAAAATGTGTCAACGACCGAGGTTGCGGGCATTTTGAACGCCGCTCCCGGAATTAGCGAGGCCGTGGTCTTTGGCGTGACGGTGCCGGGTAATGAAGGCAAGGCGGGCATGGCGGCCATCACCACCGACGCCGAGTTTTCCTTCGACAAGCTGCGCGCGTTCATAAAGCAGCATCTGCCGGCCTATGCCCGCCCGCTTTTCGTCAGATTTTGCGACTCACTCGAAGCGACCGGCACATTCAAGTTACAGAAGCACACGCTGCAATCGCAGGGATATCAGGATGTCCCGGCCGGTACATCGGTTTGGGTTTATGACAGCGCCGCAGATTTATTTTCGCCTTGCGATGCAAGCCGGCTTGAATGGATCGCAGCCGGCGGCATTGGCCGCAAAACGCCGCTGAGCCTCGCAGCCTAAAGGCGACCAGCTCCGCCTCATGCGGTATTGCCGGCATCCACCGTCATTACCGTTCCGGTGATGTTGCGGGCTTTCTCGCTGAACAAAAACGCAACCGCCTCGGCAATATCGTCAATCTCCGCCATCCGCTTCAGTGAGCTGCGGCGCTTGATTTTCTCCGCCGCCATACCCGCTAGCCCGTGCGTCATCTCGGTATCCACAAAGCCGGGCGCCACCGCATTCACGGTAATGCCAAGCGGCCCCAGCTCGCGCGCCAGTGATTTGGTAAAGCCGATCAAAGATGCCTTGGTCGCGGAATAGACAGAAAGCCCGCTATAGCCGGTCGAGGCGACAATCGATGAGATGTTGACGATCCGCCCTTCCCCTCCAGTTATGATCGCGCGCGCCACGTATTTTGTCAGCGTAATCGGCGCGTGAACATTAAGCCGCAACAGCTGTTCCACGGCGCGATCCCCCATGGTGGTGAGCATGCCGCTGGTGCCGATGCCGGCATTGTTCACAAGCCCATATAGCTTGCCGTGTTTGCTGCGTATGCTTTTTACCATCGCGGAAATCGCCTCGATATCCGTAAGGTCGCCCGCATGGAACAGCATGGCGCCGCTGCTCTTGGCTGCGATCCGCTCAGCTGCTTCTTCGAAGGCGTTGGTCTGGGTGCGGGCAATCACGATGACCTGAAAGCCATCGCCTGCCAGCTTCTCGGAAATTCCAAGACCCAATCCGCGGCTGCCGCCGGTGACAATCACGCTACGCATGCTGCCGCAACAGCTTGCCCGCCGCGGTGAGCTCCAGGTGCGGAACTTCGCGCAAAAGGGCTGGAACCTTATAAGCCGGCAGCATGTCCCGGCAATTTTGCAGTATCTCCTCCCGCATCGCGTGCAGCGCCTCTTCCGTCAAGCCTGCTGGATCCTGCAATACAATATCGGCGACCACGACGGCGCCGGTAATCGGGCTGCGTTTTGGCCTGGCCCGCGACATGCGTACGCCGGGATGCTGATTGATCACCGCCTCAACCTCTTCGGGATGCACCTTCAACCCGCCGACATTAATGACGCCCTCGCGCCGTCCGGCAAAAAAATAGCGCTCATCTTGCAAGACCACCATGTCGCCGGTGTCCACGAAACCCTCGTCATCCTGCAGGCGTCGCGTCGGTTCGCCGGCGTAGCCGCTGGAACAGCGCGAGGATCGGATAAGCAAGGATCCCGCTTTGATCCGCATCTCAACGCCCTGCTGCGAGTCGCCGATCCAGGCGCGCGGAAAACCCGCCAGACCGTCACGTACGTCGAAAGCGACTCCGGCCTCGGTCGATGCGAAAGCGTGGGAGATATCGGCGGACGGGAAGGCAGTTTTGAGATTGTTCAGGATGACCTGATCGGCAATCTCACCCGAAAGCCTTATGTATTCAGGCGAGATCCGGCCGATTGACGTACTCATCAAAGCGCGCCGCCAGTGCGAGGGCGTGCCGGAAATATGCGTTACCCCGGCTTGACCGATCCGGTGAAGAAAATCGCTCACGGTTTCATCCGCGTCGGATAGCAGCATCGATCCGCCGCCGGTGAGCGCGCGCAGCAGGATCTGCAGACCGCCATAACGGCGGATATCGTAAAAGCTGCTCCAAACCGCAGCATTGTTCACATCCGCGCCTGGGCGCGCCGGCCCGACCAAACTCCGCAGGCTATGAACCGCCATTTTCGGAACGCCGGTTGTACCGGAGGTGAAAAGCAGCCACTCGGTTTGACGATCCCGCAACGGCACCTCTGCCGGCCGCAGCTTCAGCCCGCAAGAGACGATCCGCGTGACATCGAGATTGGGTGGCGGAAAACTGTCGTGCAGCACAACGTCGACGCCAGCTCTTTCCATGATCGCCGGTAGTTGCGCGGCCGCCAGGTCCGGCGGGCAGAGAACGATGCGGCCGGCAATGCCGTCGAGTTCCAGCAGCGCCAGTGCGGCCGATAATTGCCGCGTGACATGCACTAGGATGGTGCGTCCCCGCAATTCGCCGGCGTCGATACCAAGCGAAGTTGCGGTCAAAAGCGCGGAGAGTTGCAGGCGCTCGCGGCGATCGGAAAGAAAACGATCAGAGACGGGCTCGGCTTTTCCCGTCTGCTCCCAAAGCGACGCGCTCACGCTGCTGCGTTCGTTACTGATAGCAAGCAAATTGCACAGAAGCCGGCGCTCAGACCGCCGCATCCTCATAAAGTTTCACGAAATCGCCCAGCGTCACTGGAAATGGCAGATCCTCATCGCTGGAGAACGGATCCAATTCCAGTTCGTCATCAAGGCTCGCGACCAGAACCGCGATACAAAGTGAATCCAGTCCCGAATCCAGCAGCGGAAGGTCATCGCTGAGGGGCGCCAGCTTCTTATTCTGCAGCTTGGCGACGCGCTCGATCTCGGCGATGATTTTAAGACGGATGGAGCTGTCTGTTTTTTCAAGCATGGATGTATTAATGAGATAATGCCGGTCTTGTCAACGAACATCTTGGTGCTGGCTATCGTTTCCGAACCTCCGACATCGAAATAAAAAGAGGTTTTTGCTATCCTGACCGCCAGGCTCTTCCTTATCAAAAGGCAGCGCCCGCAAAGCTATTCAAATTGTTACCCGTTCGCTGCAAAGTGTTATCATAAAAGCTTCGCTACGGGGGCAAATTTTAGTGATCGGGGATAGCATGACGGACCCGCAAATGTTGTCGTTTCCGGCGACCGCCCTGATCTTTGTCACCCTGTTCATTCCGCAGCGGCATGCAATGGCCGGTATGGCTGCGCGCCGGCTGGTCGGTCGGCATTCATCCTGTTGAGCTATCTGATGCGGCTTTTGCTCGGCTCGCAACTGCATCCGTATTCGCAAGCGGGCGCCCGGCATCAAATTCTGGGCAAGCTGATCGAGGTCGGCTGGTGGCTGCCGGGCGCGCGTGATGCCATTGAATTGATGCGGCTGCTGGAGGCCTACCGGCTCGACAAGGACGCGATCGCGGAGGCGATCAAGGCGCAACGGGCGCTGGCGCATGGGCTGGAGCCTAGCCGAGCGCGGCCAGGCCGCCTTGCGCAAGGATTCAGCGGAGCATGACCAAGATAAACAGGCAACTGGCGATGTTTATCGAAGCTGCGCAACATGAACCATGCGCTGCAGAGCAGCGGCCAAGAAACGGGGCGTGCCTGCGCCGCGAATTCTGGTACAATCGCCTAACTGGAACGCCCATAGGAGGAGAACAGAATGTTTATCGCCATGAACCGTTTTAAAGTCCGGCCGGAGGAACAGGAACCCTTCACCAATCGCTGGCTGGACCGGGATGTTTATCTGAAGACCGTGCCGGGCTTTGTCAGCTTCCATCTCCTGCGCGGCCCGGTGCGCGAGGACCATGTCCTCTACGCCTCGCACACCATCTGGCGCAGTTACGCCGATTTCGAAGCCTGGACGCGCTCCGAGCAGTTTCGCGCCGCCCATGCAGGCGCCGGTTCGGGCAAATCTTCAACGCTGACCCATCCGGAATTCGAAGGTTTCGAGGTGCTGCAGGAAATCAACGCCGACTAGGCCCCGATCGTTAGCAAGCAAGCGCTTCTTTTTCTGAAGAAAAAGAAGCAAAAAGACTCCTTTTGAATTTGCGCCTTGGGCGTTTTCGCGTCAGCGCAGCAGGCTAATTTCATCAAGGTTTTTGCGCCGCTTTTTTTCGAAAAGCGGCTTCCTTCCTCTCCTCTAGCTCATCGCCGTTTTCAGGCGGCTTGCTTGCAATCGAATTTGCTGCATCTCGCCGCTGTCCTTGCGGCGCAGGTTGGCATATTGCTGCCACATCCGCGGATTGTCGGCGAAGCGTTTTTCATGCCGCGCCAAAAAATCCCAGTATAGCGTGGTGAAGGGGCACGCATCATTGCCTGTCGCCTTTGCCGGGTTATAGCGGCAATGCCGGCAGTGATCGCTCATTCGGTTGATGTAGTTGCCGGAGGCGACATAAGGCTTGGTGCCGACCATGCCGCCATCGCCATACTGGCTCATGCCCAGCGCGTTGGGCAGCGAGACCCAGTCGATTGCGTCCCAGAACATCGACATGTGCCAAAGATGCACGTCGTAGGGCCGTACGCCCAGCAGCAGGCAAAACAGGCCCAGCACCATCAGCCGCTCGATATGATGCGCATAGGCATGGTCGATGGTATGGCCGATCGCCTCTGCCAGGCAACGCATCTCCGTCTCGCCGGTCCAGAAGAATTTGGGCACCGGCAGATCGGTCTGCAGCGCGTTCAGCTCGGCATAATTTGGCATCTCGCGCCAGTAATAGCCACGCACGAATTCACGCCAGCCGATGACCTGCCGGATGAAGCCTTCGATGGCGTTCAGCGGCGCCTTCTCGGAATGCTCGAGCACGCGCGCCACCACCTCGCGTGGGTCGAGCAGATGCAGATTTAACAGGCCGGAGAGATGCGAGTGAAACAGAAAAGCCTCGCCGCTATGCATTGCATCCTGGTAGCGGCCGAAACTCGCCAGGCGATTTTCCACGAAGTCTGCAAGCGCAACCTCCGCCTGCTGCCGCTCAACCGGCAGATCGAAGCCTTCCAGTTTACCAGGGCTATCGAAAAATTCGCGCGCGACCATCGCTATTACATCCTGCGTGACGGCATCGGGGCTGAAACGCATCAAGGGCTCATGCAGCGGCGGACCTTGTTTGCCGAAGGCGGCGCGATTGTCCTTATCAAAATTCCATGCACCGCCGACGGGTTCACCCTTGCCGTGCATCAGAATGCCCAGCTTGCGGCGCATCATCCGATAGAAATTCTCCATCACCGGATGCGCATGCGCGTTTGCGAATCCTTCGAATTCCGCGTGGCTGCAGAGAAAATGCCGGTCGTCGCAGATTTCGATAGCCGGTTCCAGCTTTTCGAGTTCGGAAGAAACCCGCCAATCGCCAGGCGCCAGCACTTTGACATGCTGCGGCTTCAGCTTGGCGATCCAGCGTGGAAATTCTTGTGCAAAACTGCCCCGATTTTGCGGATCGGTAAGGGCGCTGTAAAAGACGCGCCGCCCGTGGCGGAGCTGCTCATCCCGAAAATGCCGCATCGCCGCGAAGAAGAACACGAGCCGCTTCTTGTGCTGCCGCACATAGCTCGCCTCCTCCCGGACCTCCACCAATAGAATGGCGTCGGCGGCATCGTCGAATCCGTCGAAAGCCGCCGATTGCGGATCAAGCTGGTCCCCCAGCACAAGAACCAGATTTCGAACGCTCAAACCGGCTCGGCCCGCCTGGCCGGCTCGGTCTGCATGGCGAGCGCCGCAATCTGCATTAAATCTTCCAGAAAAGCCGCATAGGCGCTGCGCTTCGCCGCTTCATCCGGCAGGCGCAACAGGTACGGAGGATGCACCGTCACAAAGCCGCGAAGATCGCCGAACTGCGCCTCCCCCCTCGCCTGCGTAATTGAAACCGCCTTGCCGGTCAGCGCCAGCGCTGCGGTCGCCCCAAGTGCCACCACCAGGCCCGGGCGCACAAAATCCAGCTCCTGCATCAGCCACCAGCGATAGTGCTTCACCTCGCCTGCGGTGGGCTTTTGATGGATGCGCCGCTTGCCGCGCAGCTCAAACTTGAAATGCTTCACGGCGTTGGTGACATAGACGCGGCGGCGATCGATGCCGACTTTCTCCAAAGCGCCATCCAGCAACTGCCCCGCCGGGCCGATGAAAGGCTTGCCCTGCAAATCCTCCTGATCGCCCGGCTGTTCGCCGACAAAGGCGATGGCGGCGCCGATCGGCCCTTCCCCCAGCACGGCGCGCGTCGCACCTGGCACCAGCGGTTCGGACGCGGCGATAATGCGGTTCAGCTCCTCCAGATTGCGCGGATTTTGATCCGCCATCGCCGCCACGGCCTTTCCCGGATTTCGTTTGGATGTTATCGCCGCCTCCTGCCTGATCATTTCCTCAACGCGCGCCGGCGCGGTTTCGATAAGCCGGGAGATCGCAGTAGCCTCCGGCAGGTTACGCCAGTATCTCACCGGCATTTCCTTGCGCATCAGTGTGGGGTTTACCCTGGCAGGATTGAAGGTGCTCTCGTAATATTCCGTCCAACCGGCTTCAAACCCATCGCCTTCCGGTAAATCCGCCTTGCTTCCCGGCGGCCCGAAAGTGAGCTGCTCGCGGTCCCACTGCAAAGAGCCGAAAGGTGTCAGGATCGACCAAACCAGCCCGCGGAAACGCTGCACGAAGAAATCCGCGGTCGCCTCAACGATATAATTGTCCGGCTCGAACCAGGCGATGAAGCGTTCTTGCCCATTGGCGTCTTGCAGCCGACGAAAGCGCAGAAACGCGTGCATCTTATGCAGATCGCGGCGCACGGCTTTTGCCAGCATCTCCAGCCGGTGCACGACCTTGTCGCTTTGCACTTCCAGCAGCGCGCGCTCGCCGTGCAGGACCCGCCAGATCAACGTGTAGAGCAGCGCATAGCGTGCCGGGTCGCGGTGGCAGATTACCAGATCGCTCAATGCCGCAACCGCCCGCGGCAGCGCGATTGCGGGCGCCGGCGCCGCGGAATTTGCGGCAAAAAGCTCCGGCGCGTCACCGCATGACCAATGCACAGCCTCCGGCGCGACGCCGCGCGCGATCAGGCTGCGCACCGCGGCGCGGAAGCCGGCCGCATCGGCGCCTTTCCGAAGCATGATCTGCACCGGCTGCATCAGAACAGGCTCATCTGCAGCGGCGCGGTCACACGGCTGCGAAGATCCACACGGTCGAGCAGCCGTGTCGGCCGATGATCCAAAGTGATGAGAAAGGGCGCCACGCGTTTTAAACCCGCAGTCAACCGGGCGATATCGGAAAGCCGCAACTTCGCGTGCCGGCGCGCGGCGATGATCTTGTCCACCGCCCGCTTACCCAGCCCCGGCACACGCAGCAGCATCTCACGCGGGCCGGTGTTCACATCCACCGGGAAGCAATGGCGGTTCTTCAGCGCCCACGCAAACTTCGGATCGATCTCCAGATCGAGCATGCCGTTCTCGCCGCCGGATGCTATTTCCTCGACATCGAAACCGTAATGGCGCAGCAGCCAATCGGCCTGATAGAGCCGGTTTTCCCGCTGCAATGGCGGCGCCTTGGCCGGCAATATGGAGCTTGCTTTCGGAATCGGGCTGAAGGCGGAGTAATACACCCGCCGCAGCGCGAACCTGTCATAAAGCGAGGCGCTGGTCGTCAGCACCGACTTATCCGTGGTCGCATCCGCGCCGACGATGATCTGCGTCGACTGCCCGGCCGGCGAGAAGCGCCGGCGTTCTTCCTTGGCCTCCAGGATACGCTCATGCATCTGCCCCATTGCAGATGTTATGGTGGGCGCCTTTTTTTCCGGCGCCAGCCGCTCCAGGCTTTTTTGATCAGGCAATTCCAAATTGATCGACAGCCGGTCCGCAAAAAGACCCGCTTGCTCGATAAGCCAGGGATTGGCTTCAGGAATAGCTTTCAGATGAATATATCCGGCGAACCCATGCTCGCGCCGCAGCTTTTTGGCGACCAGCATCATCTGCTCCATTGTGTAATCCGGCGAACGGATGATGCCGGAGGAGAGGAACAGGCCTTCAATGTAATTGCGCTTGTAGAACTCGATGGTGAGGGTGACGACCTCATCCACCGTAAAGCGGGCGCGCTGCACGTTTGAGGAACGGCGGTTGATGCAATAAGCGCAATCGAAAAGACAGAAATTCGTCAGCAGGATTTTCAACAGCGAGATGCATCTGCCATCCGGGGTATAGGCGTGGCAAATGCCCGAGCCTGTGGTGGAACCCAGCCCATCAACCCCGGCCGCACGCTTGGGCGCGCCGGAGGAGGCACAGGACACATCGTATTTTGCCGCATCGGCCAGGACGCGAAGTTTGGCGGAAAGCGTTGGGTCCATCGTGATCACCTTCAGGTTGTTCACGATATGTTCCTGACACCGCACGAGTCAAGGGGTGGCGGGGGGGTGGCTATCGCAGGCTCAGCGGAGCGAGGTAGCAGCCACCGCATCCAAAGGCGGCATGGCCGGCGGCGGTCCAAAATCAGGCTGCGGAAAGAACTGGCCGGAGAAATCCGGCGGTCCCAAATAATGCAGCTGGAAAAACGCAAAGCCGCGACGCCAGACACCGCCGGCCAGGGCGAAGCGCTCATAATAGGTCGCGACCGACGCATTGTTGCGGCCATCCAAAAATGCCATCTGCTCGGTGACATAGGTGCGGCCGCTGGCAACGCCCTCACCCAATTCCAGGATCGGCGTACGAAACGTCATCGCCACCCAGCGCAACTCGATCAGCCGGTCCTGCAGAAAAGCCGTGCATTCGGCACGGCCGCGAAAGACGCTGCCGCCGACCCGCCACTCGCTGTTTTCCGTCAGGCACTCCGCAAATGCTGCAAAATCTTTCCGGAACACAGCATCGGCATAGCGCGCTTGCGCCAGACGGACGCCGCATTCGGCCAGAACATATTCGTCGGTTGCCATTTTCAGCTAACCCCGACGATCGCGTTCTCGCCCGAAAAATCGGCGGCAATGCTGCTGGCGCCTGGCGATGTTTCAGCATGCGTGCGCTCCAGCCTGCGATAGCTGAACCGCCATTTGCCGTCCGCTCCTTTCACGTAATTCTCAGGGTAGAAACCGTATCCGCGCAGCCACTGCTTTTTGCCATTGCGCTTCCAGAACAGATTATCTTCCATCGCCCAAACGCCGGCTGCGTGGCTTTGGTCCTGGAACTCGATCACCGGCGTATGGCTGTGATGCACGGTGGTGACATTCGCCAGCCGGACCGCCAGCGCATTCGCGGCCGCCTTGCCGCCGATGATCTGCTGCTGCTCGATCGACATGGCGGCATAGTCGTCGCTATGCAAAGCCGCATAGCTCGCCCAATCCTTCTGGTCGACAGCATGGTCCCTCTGCGCTTTGAGCTTGTAGATCGCCTGCAGCTCGATTAGGGTTTCAAGGTCGGTCATTGCCAGCGCAACGGCATCACGTACACGTCGAGATGACGCAGCTTGCCGCCTTCGTTAAATTCATAAATCGTTACGGTATTGGAAACATGCGTTCTTCCGCCTTGGGCGTTGCGCTCCTCCAGCTCCAGGATCACGCGGCCCGGCTCTTCGGTGATGTGGCGCAGCTTGCCCTCCCATGAGGAGGCACCGGCATATTGCGAGATGTAGGATTTATAGGTTTCCCAGCCGATCACCTCCGCCTCCGCCCCGGCGAAGACGCCTTCGCGCTGAAAATTTGCGACATCGATCAGTTCTTCAAGCGGCGTCCAGGCGCTCTCCGGCGCGGCGCCGGCCTTCAGCCGGTTCACGACCTCGACAAAGCCCGCGCTGTATTGCAGCACTTTGCGGGACAATCCGCTAAACGCGTTCGGGTTCGGCATTTCGTCGGCCATTTATTTCCTCCAGCGATGCGGCTGTGCTGCCGCATCTTGCAAACCTACAGCATGATCTGTCCGCCATCGACGTTCAGCGTCTGGCCGGTCACATATTGCGACTCATCGCTTGCCAGAAAAACCGCAACCGGCGCGACATCCTCATAGGGATCGCCAAACCGGCCCAGCGCCATCGCGTCAGTGTAAATCTTCGCCCGCTCAGGATTTTCCTTGACGAATTTTTCTGCCCCCGGACTCAACGCCGCCGGGTTGATCACGTTCACACGGATTTTGAACCGCCCCCATTCACGCGCCGCCGAGCGCGAGAGCCCGCGCACGCCTTCCTTGTTGGCGCCATAAATGCCATCTCCAGGCTCGCCGTAAATACCCTGGCGCGTGCCGAAGTTAATCACCGAGCCGCCGCGTTCCCGCAAATAAGGAAAGGCGGCCTGCATATGATACAAAGTGCCGAACAGCCCCGATCCAAATGTCAGCGCAATCGAGTCATCCGTGATGTCCTCGATCTTAGCCTGCCGCGTCGCCTGCGCATTATTGGCCAGAATGTCGATGCGGCCGAAATGCTGCACCGCCGCCTCGATGGTGCGCTTCGCGTCCTCGCGCTTCGCTACATCCGCCTGCACCGGCACCATTTTTGCCCCATCCGCCGACAGATTGCGCGCCATCTCCTCAATCACATCGCCGCGCCGCGCGGATATAACCACCGCAGCGCCTTCCTTAACAAAAGCCCGCGCGAGCGCGAGGCCGATGCCCTGGCTCGCGCCCGTGACGATGGCAACTTTACCAGCCAACCGATGCATGATTGTTTCCTCCGCCCGCAATTAAGCCGCCGCTTGAAATTTTTACAAGGGGCGCAACAAAGCAGCCGCTTTTTTTGAAAAAGAGCGGCGCGAATTTGTGGATATGGGCCTGGGGAGCAAGGACGCCGAGGCTCAGTTATAAAAGTCTTTCTGCCGCACGGCGGCCCAATTGTTTTCTGCAGAAAAAGAGATGCTTACGGCTCCTTCCGGCGCTCGACGCGCAAGCGGCTCAAGCGCGTGCTTTGGATGCGCCAGCCGGTCGCCAGGCAAATATAGGTTTCATGATAATGGCCAAAGCCGTGCAGATAGATCGTGCCATCCTCCATCGGATGTCCCGGCGCGCGGTACAGCCGGTCCTCCATCGCCCAGATTCCTTGGGCCGTGCTGTCCGACAAAATCTCGATATCCGCCATATGCCCGTGATGCACGGAATCCTGCTTGTCGGTGCGGCGCGCAACCGTTTCGATAATGGCCTCGATCCCCGCCGCTTCGAAATCTGCTTCGGGCACGATCAGCCGGCCATCGGGCGCAAAAACCTCACGCCGCCATAGCTCCCAATCCTTCGTGTCGATGCCGTAGAAATACTTCGCCTTCAGCCGCTTGATCTCTTCGATCGCCAGTAGTTTTTCCAGCTCCTTCACTTCCCCCCCCTTGTCGCGCTGCGCGGCTATCTCTCTGGCCAGCCCGGCATCGAACCCGGCGGCAAGTGCATCGAAGACCTGCCGATGGCGCTCCATTTTATCGGTCTTGACCATCCGTTCAAGCCAATTTACTGATCAATCGTTCAGCAACAGGAACCTGTTGCTCAAAAAAAGCCTGGCCTGCGCGTCCACGCGCGCTTGCATCAACCTGCCGGGAAAAAACCAGGAGACGAGGATGAGCGTTTCAAGCATGACCCGATTTGAAGTCGTCGATGTGGCACCCAGCATCGGTGCTGAAGTACGTACCGACAAGGCAACCCTGCTCAGCGGCGCAAAGGCCAAAGAGATCCGCGAGCTGATGGAAAAGCGCGGCGTCCTGGTGTTTCCGGCAATCAACCTGAGTGATGAGGAACAGATCGCCTTCACGCACACGCTGGGCATTTTCGCGCATGAAGACGGCGAAGGCGCCGGCGGCAAGGACGTGGTTTACCCGATCACGATGGATGCCCGTATCAACCCGATTGCCGATTACCTGAAAGGCGCGTTCTACTGGCATCTGGACGGCACCATGTCCGACAAGCCGATCCTCGCCTCCATCATGAGCGCCAGGTCGCTGGCCAAGGTCGGCGGTGAGACCGAGTTCTGCAACACCTACGCCGCCTGGGACGTTTTGCCGGAGGATGAAAAGGCGCAGCTGGAAGAGCTGCAGGTCGTGCACGCCGTCTGGCGCTCGCAGCTTTATTGGAAGCCGGAGCCGAGTGCGAAGGAACTGCAAGGCTGGATGGCGCGCGGCAAGAAAACCCTGCCACTGGTCTGGAAGCACCGTTCCGGCCGCAAATCGCTGGTGCTCGGCGCCACGGCGCTGCAGGTGATAGGCATGGATAGCTGGGAGAGCGAAATGCTGCTGGTGCGCCTGCGCGACTGGGCGACGCAGCCGCGATTCGTCTACCAGCACAAATGGACCCTGGGCGACATGGTGGTGTGGGACAATACCGGAACCATGCATCGCGCTCTAGCCTATGACCACACCAGCGGCCGCCTGATGCACCGCACCAAGCTGGAGGGTGAAGAGGCCTTCGCATGACCGCTGGCGCCGGCGAAATGGCTCGTGAAGGTCCCATCACGGCCCGGCTAATATTTTGAAAGGCGGATGAAAATGTCAGGTAAGGTTGCATTAGTGACGGGGGCGGCAGCAGGCATTGGCGCCGCCTGTTCGTTAAGGCTGGCAGAGGACGAAATTGCGATCGGAGTGCTTGACCTGGACGAGGCGCGCTGCGCCGGCACCGTTGAAGCTATTCGATCGGCCGGCGGCAAAGCCATCGCGCTTGGCGCCAACATTACGGAACGAGAACAGGTCAACGCCGCCGTCGCGAGATGCCGCGAGGCGCTCGGGCCCATTACTATCCTGGTGAACAACGCCGGCGTAACAGACTTCACCCCGTTCGAGGAAATCACCGAGGCGCAGTTTGAATTCGTATTTGGCGTTAACGTGCTGGGAACCTTTCTGATGACACAGGAAGTGCTGCCGGATATGAAAGCCGCCGGCTGGGGGCGCATCATCAACATCTCCTCCTCCAGCGCGCAAACCGGCGCCATCAACATGGCCACCTATTCTTCATCGAAAGGCGCCATCGTAACGCTGACCCGTTCACTCGCGCAGGAACTGGGGCCGCACGGCATCACGGTCAACAACATCCCGCCAGGCTCCGTCATGGGCACAATCATGTCGGAGGCCAACCGGGAACGCTTCCAGTTCCCGCCGGAACTGCTGACGAAAACCATCCCTGTCCGCCGCCTCGGCGAACCCGCCGATATCGCCAACGCCTGCGCCTGGCTGAGCTCGGAAGCCAGCAGCTACGTCACCGGCCAGACGATCGGCGTGAACGGCGGAAGGGTAGTAACCTGAAAGAAAGCAACCGCTTTTTGAAAAAAGCGGCGCAAAAACTTGGCTGACCCTGAAGCCAGGATTTTCGAACGTCACCGCGACATTCCCAAACTCTCTGGTTCTTTTTCTTCAGGAAAAGAACTGCTTACCTTTTTCCTTTAAATTGAGATCGACGCCTGTGCATTGCGTCATGAGCCGATCTCGCCGCTGGCGGTGGATCAGCGCTATCTCCGATGCGACGTCTGCTTTGCGCAGGTAGGAAGGACCGCTTTTCTAGGCAACCCGAAGGGCTTCAGCGGGCGGGCAGGCCGGATATGCCGGTCAGACGCGTTTCATAAGCCGTCAGGACATCGTTGGCGATTTGCGCTGCCGGTGTTTGAGCCAAATCGTCACGTGGAATTCCATTTGACAGTCAACAAAGCCGGTTTTATGAGACACAGTGTCGCATAAGTACGGAGGTGCATCGATGAATGCTGAAGTTCAAGCCCTGGAAGATCGTGATTATTTCACCGACCATTCCATCCTGAAGGACCCGTACAGCTATTTCGAGGCAGTTCGCGGCAAAGGCCCGATCTACAAGTCTCCGTCCAGCGGCATCGTGGTCATCACCGGCTTTGATGAGATCGTCGCCGTCCTTAACAACACCAGGGATTTTTCGTCCCTGAACGCGACCCAAGGCGCCGCAGCGCCGCTGCCGTTCAAACCGCAAGGCTCGGACATCAACGATCAGATCGAAGCCGGCCGCGCCGGCGTCATCGGCGGCGATTTGCTGGTTGCCTATGACGACCAAAAGCACAGCTTCTCCCGCTCGCTGATTAGCGGCCTGTTCACGCCTTCGCGCCTGCGCGCCAATGAACAGTTCATCGCCGAATACTCCGACCAGCTGGTACGCGACGCCGTCGCGAAAGGCGGCTGCGAGTTGATCAAGGAGATCTCCACGCCATACGTGACCATGGTGATTGCCGATCTGCTCGGCGTGCCCGTTGAAGACAGGCAGATTTTCATGGACGCAATCGAAGCCGGCCCACCGCCAGGGAGTTTGAACAGCGACGATCTGGTCGCGCAGAATCAGCCGCTCGTGCTCATGGGCATGTATTTCGCCGAATACGTGATGGAGCGCCGCGCCAGCCCGCGCAGCGACATACTCTCGGAACTCTCCAACGCGCCGTTCCCCGACGGCACGCAGCCGGACGCGATGGAAATCGTCCGCCTCGCCACCTTCCTGTTCGGCGCCGGCCAGGACACCAGCGCGAAACTGCTCGGCAACGCCATGCGCTTCATCGCCGATCAACCCAGCCTGCAAAAACAGCTGCGCGACGATCCCTCGCTGGTCTCGGCTTTGCTGGAAGAGGTGCTGCGCCTGGAAGGCTCGGTGAAAATGACCTCCCGCCTCGCCCGCAAGGATACCACGATCGGCGACCTCGCCATCCCCGCCGGCACGCCGGTGCTGCTGGCGCTCTCCGCCGGCAACCGCGACCCGCGGCGCTGGGAGAACCCCGACCGGTTGATTCTCAACCGGCCGCGCATCAAGGAACAGATCGGCTTCGGCCGCGGCGCCCATGCCTGCATCGGCGCCCCGCTTGCCCGGACCGAGGTGCGCGTGATCCTCGAGAAATTCCTCGAGCATACCTCAGAGATCGACCTGGACGAGCGCGTGCATGGCCCGCGCGGCAACCGGAAACTGGATTTTGAGGCGAGCTTCATTATTCGCGGTCTGGCAACGCTCAACCTCAAACTCAAGCCATCCGCCGCGCTGGCCGCCGCCGCAAAACCCGCCGCTCAGACCGCCGCTCAGACCGCCAAGAAGACCGGCTTTTTCGGCTTCGGCAAAAAGGTGGAAGTGCCGGCGCCGACGCATTATTCGACAGCCGACACCAAGCTCAGCGTCCTGCTCGCTGACCCCGCCGCCCGCGCCGTCTTGGATAGGCATTTTCCTGGCGTCAGCAGCGATTCTCGGATCGGCATGGCCAAAAGCATGACGCTGCGCAGGATACGTTCTTTCGCGCCGGACATATTCAGCGTCGAAAAACTCGATGCCGTGGACCGGGAGCTCCTGAAACTTCCCATCACGCGCTAAGCCGCGTGCAACGGCGAAAATTTCGAACTCGAAACTTGCCCGCCATTTTCGGCGGCCTGTTATGGCTTTGGCAAGATCATACGTTCAGGGCACGGCGTTGTCCCAGGCGCGGTCGCGATTTGGCGAACGTGCTGGATTGAAACCGCGAATGAAAGGATAACATGACGCAGCTCCAGCAAGACAAAAGCCGGCAATTCGGCAGGTCTGCCTATCATCTTTGGGTTCTCGCAGGACGGCCGCCTGGCCGGGAAGCCGAATTCCGGCAATTTGCTGAACGAGAGCCGCCGCAGGGCCAACCCGAGTTGCTGAACGACGACCTTGACCTGGCGGGCGAAAACAGTATGCGCGCAACCGACCCGGTCGACCGCACATAGTTCGGGCAAGACAAGCCCGGCCGATCCTGTAGCGCCGCCGCCTTGAAAAAAACCGTCATCATCTGCATCGCGCTGGTTGGGCTGGCGCTTGCGACCGGCGCCGTCATCTGGCTGGGCGCCGGGCAGATCTTCCATGCCATCGTAAAAATTGGCTGGCCCGGGCTTTTCTATGTCATCATCTGGCAGTTGCTGGTGTATATTCTGCTCGGCCTTGCCTGGTGGATCGTATGCCCCGGTTCCGGCGTTTTGGTTCTCATCTGGGGCCGGCTGGTGCGCGAAGGCGGCGTGACCTGCCTGCCGTTTTCAGAACTTGGCGGCCTTGTCTTCGGCGCCCGCGCGGTGATGCTGGGCGGCGTCGTTTTTGCCCGCGCCGCCGCCTCCAGCATTCTGGACCTGATCTGCGAGGGTATCGGCTTGGTGCCGTTTCTGGGCTTCGGCCTTGTTATGCTGCTGACGCGCCCCGCTCACGGATTGCTCATTTTATTGATGGTCTTAGGCCTGGGTCTGTTGCTGTTCGGCGGCGTCACGGCAATTCTGTTGCGCCATCGCATCGGCAAGCTCATCCGCAACGGCGCAGCGAAACTTTCAAAAAGCTGGTTCAAGCACGCCCCGGAAAAGACCGATGAGATCGAGCACGACCTCGATACCCTGTTCCAGCGTTACACCAGGGTCGCGGGCGGCTCGTGCGTGCACGTGCTCAGCTGGTTCGGCGGCGGCGGCAATACCTGGATCATCTATCATCTGCTCGGCGCCAGACCCAGCGTGCTCGATGCGCTCGCCATCGAGAGTATTTTGAGCGGCGTGCTCGCCGTCGGCTTTCTGTTCCCGGCCGGGCTTGGCGTGCAGGAACTGACCTATGCCGGCATCGGCCGCATCTTCGGGATACCAGCGTCGCTTTCGCTTGCCTTGTCGCTCATCCGCCGCGCCCGCGACATCTCGATCGGCACCCCTAGCTTGCTGCTTTGGCAAGCGCTGGAGGCGAGACATCTTAAGCAGCCGGAATGAATTAGTTTTTTGACTCGGCGATCAGCTGCAGGATCAGCGGCAGCAGCCGCTTCACCTCGATATCCACGCCTGCGGCATTGGGATGAATGCCGTCCGCCTGCAGCAGCGCCGGATGCAGCGCGACATTCTGCAGGAAGAACGGATCGAAGATCACCCCCTTGCGCCGCCCGAGCCCGGCGAACACCGCCTTGAAGCGGTTGCCGTAATCCGTCCCCAGGCTGGGGGGTGCGAGCATGCCGCTCAGCAATACCGGGATATGATCCGCCGCCATCACATCGAGGATATGCGACAAATTTCGGTTCATCGCGGCCGGATCCAGCCCCCGCAACGCGTCATTGCCGCCCAGCTCCACCAGCGCCGCGTTCACCGGCCCGCCCGCCAGCACCCAGTCCAGTCTCGCCGCGGCATCGGTCGAGGTATCGCCGGAGACGGCGCCATCCACCAATTGCACATTCGCGCCGGCGGCTTTCAGCGCGGCCGCCAGCTTTGCCTGAAAACCTTGCTGCATCGGCAGGCCGTAGCCGGCGGTCAGCGAATCTCCCAGAATCAGCAGCTGCATCGGCGCCGCCGCCTGCGCGGGGGTGCAAAACAAACCAAGTGCCAGCAGAAGTACCACCACCGTGCGTTGGCCTGGCCGCGCCAGCGACCCATATAGGTTCTGCATGATCCTCACATCCTCGCAGATTGCTTCCACCGGGCCGATGATCCGGCTCCGCGCGCTGCGTCTTACCATCCCGGCCGCATCCGGCCCCGTCAACATCCTGCGCGGCATCGACCTGGACATTGCTCGCGGCGAGACGATCGGCATTCTGGGCCCTTCCGGCTCCGGCAAGACCAGCCTGCTGATGCTCTTGGCCGGGCTGGAGCGCGCCAGCGGCGGCAGCATCGAGGTCGCAGGCACCGATCTGTCGGTGCTGGATGAGGATGCGCGGGCAAAATTCCGGCTGGCGACGCTGGGGATCGTTTTCCAGGCGTTCCATCTGATCCCCAGCATGACCGCGCTGGAAAACGTCGCCGTGCCGCTGGAGCTCGCCGGCCGCGCCGATGCCGCCGCCAGCGCCGCCGCGGCGCTGGAGCGGGTCGGGCTGGCCCACCGCCTTACCCATTTTCCCGCGCAGCTTTCCGGCGGCGAGCAGCAGCGCGTCGCCTTGGCGCGCGCCTTCGCGCCGATGCCGAAACTGCTGCTGGCCGATGAGCCGACCGGCAATCTCGACCAGGAGACCGGCGGCGCGGTGATGGATCTGCTGTTCCAGCTTTGCGGCGCCAGCGGCGCCACCTTGCTGCTGATCACGCATGACCCGGCGCTGGCGGCACGCTGCGGCCGCAGCGTGCGCCTGGGGGAAGGATTGGTCACCACGTGATATTCAGCGCGTGATAAGGCTGGCATGGCGGCTGGCGCTGCGGGATCTGCGCGGCGCCAAGCGCGGCCTGGTCATCGTGCTGCTTTGCCTTGGCGTCGGGGTCGCGGCGATCGCCGGCATCGGATCATTGCGGGCCGCCTTGAACCAGGGCATCGCCGAAGATAGCCGCGGCATTCTGGGCGGCGACCTGGCGCTCTCGACCGGGCTTGGGGCCTTTCCGCCCGCGGTTGCCGCCTGGTTCAACGCCCAAGGCGCTGAGGTCACTCAGACGGTGGACACGCGCTCGATCCTGATCGCGCCTAGCGGCCGCCGGCTCCTCGCCGCGGTGCGCGCGGTCGGACCTGGCTGGCCGATGGTGGGCGCGGTGCAGAGCACGCCGGCCGGCCAGTTCGCCCAACTGGCCGGCCGCCCGCAAGGACGCCCCGGCCTGCTGCTGGACCCATCCGCCGCCGCCACGTTGCAATTGCGGCCGGGCGATCCGGTCAGCCTGGGCGGAGTCAAACTGGCTTACCGCGGCAGCATTCTGTCCTCGCCGGACGCACTGGCAGATAGCCAACTTTTCGGCGCCAAGGCATTTGCGCCGCTCTCAGCACTCGCTAATACGCCGCTGCTGCAGCCGACCGGGCTGGTGACCTTCAGCCTGCAAATTCTGCTGAAACCCGGTACCTCCGTCCGGCGCATCACCGCCGCCTTCCGCGAGGCTTTTCCCGATAATGGCTGGCGGCTCCGCACTCTGGGCGACGCCGCGCCGGACCTCACCCGCTTCGTCGGGCAGGCCAGCCTGTTCATGACGCTGCTCGGGCTTGCGGCGCTTCTGGTCGGCGGCATCGGCGTCGCCAATGGCGTGGAAGCCTGGCTGAAGGCGCGCGCCCGCAGCATCGCCACCTTGCGCTGCCTCGGCGCTTCTGCCCGCCTGCTCTGGCTGATCCACGGCATGCAGCTTTTGGTGCTGGGTATCCCCGCCATCCTGCTCGGCATCGCGATGGGCGCCGGCGTACCGAAACTGCTACTGCCTTTGTTGCGCGGCAAGCTGCCCTTGCCGGCGCATATCGCCCCCTACCCGTTGCCGCTGGCCCTGGCGGCCGCCTTTGGCCTGCTGGTGGGGCTGGTTTGCGCCCTGCCGCCGTTGCGGCGCGCCGCGGCGATCTCCGGCGGGTCGCTATTCCGCGCCGCCGCCTTGCCGGTGCGGATCGCGCTTACCTGGCAAGCGGCTGCCATTCAGGCGGTCGCTTGCCTCGCTTTGGCCGCACTGGCGGTGTGCGCAGTGCCGGCGCCTTACCTCGCACTCGGCTTCTGCGCCGGCGCCATCCTGACCCTGCTGCTGCTGCGCGGCTTGGCGAAGCTGCTGATGCACGGCCTTGCACAGCTGAACCCGCCGCGCGACGCCGCTTTCGCACTGGCGCTGCGGCGACTGCGCGGTCCCGCCTCACCGCTGCCATTGATGATGCTCTCACTCGGCGCCGGACTCACCGTGCTGGTGGCGGTGGCTGAGATCCGTGGCAATCTGCTGACGGAATTCTCCGGCGCGCTGCCGGCCGCGGCGCCGAACTTCTTCTTCATCGATATCCAGCCGGCAGATTTGCCAAGCTTCCAGTCTGCACTGGCCGCCACCCACGCCGCCCATGACGTGCACGTTCTGCCCAGCCTGCGCGCCCGCATACTGGCGGTGAACGGCACCCCCACCGAGCAGTTCCACCCGCCGGGGCGCAGCGCCTGGCCGCTGAACAGCGATCTCGGCTTCACCTACGCCGCCACCCCGCCGCCCGGCACCATCCTCGCCGCGGGCAAATGGTGGGCCCCGGATTATCTCGGGCCTCCGCTGGTCTCCTTCGACGCCGGCATCGCCCGCGACTGGGGCATAAAACCGGGCGATACCCTGACCGTCGATGTGCTGGGCCGCAAATTCAACCTCAAAATCGCCAATCTCCGGAAGGTTCGCTGGCAGTCCCTACAGTTGAACTTTCTGATGGTAGGCACGCCCGACCCCTTTTCTGGCGCGCCCTACACGCTGGTCGCGGAGGTAAAATGCGACCCCGGCCGCGAAGGCGACGTACTGACCACAGTCACCGACAGGCTGCCCGGCGTCACCGCCATCGACGTCGCGCAGATCCTGCGCGCCTTCAGCGGGCTGCTGGGCGAGATCGGTACGGCAGTCAACGCCATGGGGCTGATCGCTCTGCTGGCCGGCGTCTTAGTACTCGCCAGCGCCATCGCCGCCGAACAGGAATCGCGCATCGCTGAAGCCGTGGTGCTTAAAACCCTGGGCGCCAGCCGCGCCCAGATCCGCCGCGCCTGGGCGTATGAATTCGCCATCGCCGGCGGCTTCGCGGGCCTCGCCGCGGCCCTGCTCGGCACTCTGGCGGCAGCACTGACCATCGCCCAGGTTTTCCACACCGATTGGCACTTCGAACCGCTGATAATGCTGACCACCCTTCTGGCCAGCATGGGCATGATGCTGATCTTCGGCTTCATCGCCACCGCCCGCGCCCTGCGCGAACCGGCAGCAGCGCGGCTGCGACTGGAAACGGGAGGGTGAAGCAAGAAAAAGCAAGGGATCGCTTCTTTTCTAAAGAAAAAAGCGGGAAACTTTTAGAACCGGCCTACGGAGCCAAATCTTTCGACGCAAAAGCAACGAAAGTTTTGTGCCTTTATTTCAGAAAGCGGCTGTTTTCTTTTCAAAAAGCGGCTGCGTTCTCAAAGAATCGCCAAGGGCATTTTACGTCGCGGCGGAGGAAACGCTGCATCGATTTCCGCCAGATCCTGCGCCGTCAGGCGGATTTTTGCTGCTGCCGCGTTTTCGCGCAGATGCGCCGCATCTGCGGATTTTGGGATCGCGACGGTATTGCCTTCTCTCAGGCACCAGGCCAGTGCGATCTGCGCCGGGGTCGCGTCATGCCGGCTTGCCACGTCATGCAATACCTTTGACCGCAGCAGCTTGCCGCCTTGGCCGAGTGGCGAATAGGCCATCACCGGCATTTCGTGCTTCTTGCACCAGGGGCCGAGGTCGAACTCGATCCCGCGTTCGCCGGGATGGTAGAGTACCTGATCGGTTGCGCAATGCGCGCCGCCCGGACAATTCAGAACCGCATCCATTTCATCTGTGTCAAGGTTCGAAACGCCCCAGTAACGTATCTTGCCCTGCGCTTTCAGCGCTTCGAACGCCGCTACCGTTTCGGCCAGCGGATGCCGGCCCTGCCAGTGCAGCAGATAAAGATCGATCGTTTCGGTACCGAGCCGCTTTAGGCTGGCCTCGCAATGGCGCAGGACTGCCTTGGCGGAGGCATTCTCCGGCAGGATTTTGCTGACCAGGAACACCTGCTCCCGCAGGCCGGCGATCGCCTGGCCGACAACGCGCTCGGAGCCGCCTTTGCCGTACATCTCGGCGGTGTCGATCAAGGTGAGGCCAAGTTCTATGCCTTCCCGCAGCACCTTTACCTCGGCAGCTTCTTGTCCTGCCTTCTCACCCATATTCCAGGTGCCTTGCCCAAGCGCAGGAATTCTTGAACCGTCGGCGAGACTAAGCTGTGGGATGTACGTATGAGACATGATCAGTGGACCGATTTTCTACCGCCTCCTGGATATTGTGCCGTGGCGAAGATCAGCAAGGCGAAGGCAAGCTTTAGCATGAAAGCATGGCCTGATGACTGTCATACCGTCATCTTACGAAATCATCACGCGTAGAGATGCACCCTCGCCTTGGATGTTGCGCCGGTTGCGCCAAGTATCGAAGGATAAGACAAGGAGATGCAACGTGGCGAAATTGCAAGTCGAGGACGGCGTCCAGCTGTTCTACAATGACTGGGGCAGCGGCAAACCTGTCGTCCTCATCCATGGCTGGCCACTGGACAGCGATATGTGGTCCGAACAGGCGGTCTATCTTGCCGAACGCGGCTACCGCGTCATCGCCTATGACCGCCGCGGTTTCGGCCGCTCCTCCCAGCCCTGGCAAGGTTATGATTATGACACGCTCGCTGCGGATCTGAATGCGCTTATGGAAAAACTCGATCTTCGCGACGCTGCCCTAGTCGGTTTTTCCATGGGTGGCGGCGAGGTGGCGCGCTACCTTTCTAAATACGGCTCCAGCCGCGTCTCCAAGGCCATTCTCGTCTCGGCGGTAACGCCGTTTTTGCTGAAGACGGAGGACAATCCCGCCGGCGTCGCCCAGTCGGTCTTCGATGAAATCCTGGCAGGGCTGCAGCAGGACAGGCCGCATTTCCTCGCCGGTTTCGGCAAGCAGTTTTTTGGCCAGGGGCTGATCGAGCGGCCGGTCTCGGCCGAGACGCTGCAATGGTCGCTCAATGTCGCCATGTTCGGCTCCTACCGCGCCACGCTGGAATGCGTAAAAGCCTTCGCCTTCACCGATTTCCGGTCGGACATGAAGGCTTTTCAGCTTCCAACCCTCATCATTCACGGCACCGCGGATAAGACCGTGCCGATCGACTCCTCCGCGCTGCAAGCCGCCAAATTGATTCCGCGCGCAACGCTGGTCGAGTACGAGAATGAACCGCATGGGCTGCATGTCACGGCCAAGAACAGGCTGAATGAGGACCTGCTGGGCTTCCTGCACGGCTAAGGCTCAAGCTTCGCCTCTCGGCAGCGTGACAAGCTGAAAAAGTCCCAGTGGAATTTGCGGAACCCGTGAGGCTCTCGCAAGATCAGATGCATCGAAAATATCCTCGGGGCGAAAGTCTCCACGCCATCCAAGACGGGCAGTCGCTGTCGCGGCGAAATCCTGCCACCACGCAGGTCCGTTGGTGCGCGCAAAGTGGTTTACAAAAAGCAACGTTCCCCCGGGTTTCACCACCCTGCGCATTTCCTTCAGCAAGGCGCGCGGATCCGGCACCACCGAAGCCACGAACATCGCAACCGCAATGTCGAACCGGCCATCGGCAAAGCCGGTGGCCTGCGCGTCCATCTCCAGCAGAGCTTCCACATTTGCAAGTTCTCGCTCGGCGGTGCGCTGCCGCGCCTTCATCAGCATTTCGCAAGACATGTCGATGCCGGTGATGCGCTTCTCAGACCGGTATTTAGGCAGTGCCAGCCCGGTGCCGACACCAACCTCCAGCACATCACGGCCAGGCAATGCATTAACGGCGCGGATCGCCGCGTTACGCGCGGATCCTAACAACGGACCGAACACCAGGTCATAATAACGCGCCAGCCGGGCATATGCCGAACTGATGGACTCCTGTTTCAAGGCTTCCATCCGACGCGTGATTGCACTCATGCCCTACCTCTCAGTCGCGAACACATTATGAATCATTGCGTCCCGCAGTCCGGCGACTGAATTAGAAGGTCGCGTCCGGGTTGAGAACGGGGCAGGAGATTAATAGCAGTTAAACTCCGCAGATGCGCGAGCCGAGAACGCGTCGGGTGATGTTGGCGGCAAGCTCGGCCACGCGCGTAATTGCCGCCTCGCGCCGGCCTCTCTACATCGTTGCCGCCCATGCCCGCGATATGCCGCGGCCGCCTGTTCTTTCCTGGCCAGCTATCCTAGGCTCACCACCAGCCAGGAGGGCAAGAACCGATGACCACCGAAAAGCCCCGTATTGCCGATCACCCGATTGAGAAAATGTTCACCGACCGCTGGTCGCCCCGCGCCTTTACCGGCGAACCAATTCCGCAATCGGTGCTCTACACCTTGTTCGAGGCTGCCCGCTGGGCGCCATCCTCCTACAACTCGCAGCCCTGGCGCTTCCTCTACGCCACCAACGGCAATGCCCATTGGGATAAATTCCTGCATCTGCTGATCGAGTTCAACCAGAGCTGGGCCAAGACGTCATCCGCTTTGGTATTCGTCGTCTCCCAGACCACGATGCTCTCGCCAGGCAAGGATGCGCCGGTCCCCTCGTATAGCCATTCATTCGACGCCGGCGCCGCCTGGTGCTCGCTCGCGCTACAGGCAACCTTGCTCGGCTGGCACACCCACGGCATGGTCGGCGTCGATTTCGATCGTGTAAAAACTGAACTGCAAGTGCCGGACGATTATCGCGTCGAAACCGCGATCGCCATCGGCAAGCAAGGCCCCAAAACGCTGTTGCCCGAGTTCTTGCAAGAACGCGAATTTCCCAGCCCTCGCAAACCCGTGGCCGAGATAGCGCTGGAAGGCGGGTTTTAGGAAGGCAAGAAAGCACTTCTTTTTCTGAAGAAAAAGAAGCAAAAAGACTTTTGAAATCAAGCCCGGCGCGCCGCAAACTCCCGGCTCAGGCGCAACCAAAATTTTTTGCGCCGCTTTTTTTCAAAAAACGGCTCCTGGCTGGATTGGCAGCAAAGCCTGAAAATGCCATCCGCATCATGCTCATCTGATGACGGCACTCGGAAAGTGATGCGCTCCGAACGCTGAACAACGCCGTTCAGTGTCTACTCTGGAAGCTTGTTTGCGCTTGCGCGTAGCGGCGTTTTTTCGCAGCCGCGGATGTCACCTACAGCGCCGATAGCTGCATTGGGTTCATCTAGTCACTACGGCCTCACACGCTTAGCAGTCGCTAGCCGCTTTGTCGCTTACTCGCCGCCAGCTTGCCGCCTTTATGCGCCGCCGGGTGCCCGGTATGTGCACCCACGCCCGAACCGCCGGCATTGCCGCCGCCGTCATCCTTGTTCACCGTCGCCCAGGCCCGGCGTTCCGCTTCGCCTTCAGGCACGCCCAAATTCTCGTAGAAGTTGGCAATGTGTTCAACCTTACGTTCCTGCTTGCCGGTGTATTCGCTTTTATCGCCCTTCGGCATCGTGCATCTCCTAATCGCTGCACAGGTGAGCATCTCACTCTGGTCCGTATTCCTGCGGCACGTAGCCAAGAGTGGTCAGCCCCTCTTCCAGAAAATCTCCCAGATTGGGCTCACCCATCAGATACGTCGCCAACGGGCTATCGGCCCGTTCCGCCGCCGCCGCCCGGGCTTCGGCCCATTCCTCGCGGCTGAAATCGCCGCGCCCCAGCCACAGCATCGCCACCAGGTCGATGGCGGCGTCGTCGGATAGCTGTTCGATCGCATCGCGCAACTCCGTCTGCGTCTCATCCGACGGATAATCCTCTAGCACCCCGCGCTCGCCATCGTCGATCTCGTTGGTGCCTGGATCGGGCTCGACCGGCGCGGTCTTCACGTCGAAGGCGCGCGCCTTCAGGATGATGAATTCGACCGCAGCGGGATCGATATCCAGCGGGATCTCGCCGTCATCCTCGACATCGATGACATGTTTCTTCGGAGGTTTCGCCATGGCAATTACCTTTGCATTTCCGGTTGACGTAGGCAGGCGGAATCGTCTTGCAAGTGCTCTAGCAGCCCCCGCGGCTCAAAGGATCGGCCGTCCGCCGGTCACCGGCACCAGCGCGCCGGTCATGTAGCTCGCCTCGTCCGAAGCCAGCAGCACGTAGGCGTGCGCCACTTCCACCGGCTGTCCCGCGCGCCCAATCGGCGTGTTCTTCCCAAACTCTTCCACATCCTTCATGGTGGCCGGGATCAGCGGCGTCCAGATCGGACCCGGCGCCACCGCATTCACCCGAACGCCCTTTTTCGCAACGGACTGCGCCAGCCCGGCGGTGAAATTGGCAATCGCGCCCTTGGTCGTCGCATAGGCCAGCAAAGCCGGGCTCGGGCTGTCCTCGTTGATCGAGCTGGTATTGATGATGGACGACCCCGGCTGCATGTGCCGAAGTGCCGCTCTGCTCAGGTAAAACATGGCGTAGACGTTGGTCCGGAACGTCTCATCCCACTCCGCGTCGCTGATTTCGGAGATATCCTGATGCGTGCGTTGAAAAGCTGCGTTGTTGACCAGAACATCGATCTTGCCAAATTCCGAGACCGTCTTCTCCACCAGGCTTTGGCAGTGTCCGGCATCCTGGATATCGCCAGGCAGAACCAGCGCTTTGCGGCCGGCTTCGCGCACCCAGTGCTCAGTCTCCCGCGCATCCTCGTCTTCATTCAGGTAGGAAATCGCCACATCCGCGCCCTCACGGGCGAAAGCGATGGCGACCGCCCGGCCGATACCGGAATCCGCACCCGTAATCAGCGCGCTTTTGCCCTGCAGCCTGTCATGGCCCTGGTAGCTCGTCTCGCCATGATCGGGCTTCGGATCAAGCTTGGCCGTCGCACCTGGCGCCGCTTGCTGCTGGCTGGGATAAGGCGGGGTTGGATATTTCGTCACGGGATTCCGGTCCATCATCCTGTCTCCTTCTGCGCGTTTGGACGCAGGGGATTTGGCCAATGCAACCTGCTAAACAAGCCGGTCGGCACTTGCTTGAGGCAAGTTCACGATCCAGCAGCCTTGGCGGCCGCAATTTCCATGAACATTTCGTAACGCTATGCCGCCGACCCTGCTTTTCTTTACCTGCCTCCCGATATGCGTTGTGTCTCGAAACTCGGCTGCATGAAAATAAGTCGCGCGTCTCACGTTGCAGCAATAGGAAGGTTCAACAGGTTAGATGGCAAAAATAGTCGTCCCGCATGCACTCGCGCCCGTCGAAAACATGTTCGATCAAATGCGCGCCGAGATTGCCGCCGGTCTGATCGGCCGGCAAGCACAGATCTCGCCGAAGTATTTCTATAACAGGATCGGCTCGAAGCTTTTCGAGGCTATCTGCGAGCTCGATGAATACTACCTGACCCGCAGCGAGGCTTCGATCTTCGAAAGCTTTGCCGCGGATATTGCCGAGCGCGCTGGCCAGGCAGCGACCCTGATCGATCTTGGCGCCGGCAATTGTGAAAAAGCGGCACGGCTCTTCTCGAGCCTGCGGCCGCGTCAATACGTGCCGATCGACATCTCGGCGGCGTTCCTGAACGGTGCCGTTGCCGCTCTGCAGGCAAAGCATCCCGAACTCGCCATCCTGCCGCTCGGCATGGATTTTTCCGAACGCCTCATCTTGCCGCCGCAGGTGCGTCAGGATCGCCGGCTGTTCTTCTATCCGGGCTCTTCCCTGGGTAATTTCACGCCTCTGCAGGCGCTGCAATTTCTCGGCCGCATGCGCAGCGCCGGCGGCGAAGATTGCGCGGTGCTGATCGGGATCGATCTGGTCAAAGACGGCAAGCGATTGGAAGCTGCCTATGACGACGCGCTGGGCGTCACCGCCGCCTTCAACCGCAACATCCTGCGCCACGCCAATGCCATCCTCGGCGCCGACTTCAAGCTGCAGCAATGGCGCCATGTGGCTTTGTTCAACGAAGCGCAAAGCCGGATTGAAATGCACCTGGAAGCGCTCAACGATGTGACGGTCCACTGGCAAGGCGGCGAACGGAGCTTCGTTCGCGGCGAGAGGATTCACACGGAGAACAGCTACAAATACACCCGACAGCGCTTTGCCGACCTGCTGACCGACGCAGGCTTTGGCAAGACCGCCTGTTGGAGCGATAGCGAAAATCTGTTTCTGGTATGCCATGCTCAAGCGATCTGAACAGTTACCGCAATCAGCGCCCGACTCTGCACTGCTATCTGCCTTCGACGCGATAAGAGCGGCATCGCTTGCCCTCGCCGCGCCGCTCTCCGAAGAGGATTGTCAGGTCCAGTCAATGCCGGACGCGAGCCCGGTAAAATGGCATCTGGCGCATACCAGCTGGTTTTTTGAGACCTTCATTCTGGAGCGGTTCGAGCCGGATTTCAAACCATTCGAACCTGCCTTCCGCATGCTGTTCAACTCCTACTACAACGGCATCGGCGAAAAATTCACCCGCGCTCAGCGCGGCCTGCTGACCCGGCCCGGGCTGCCCGAGGTGCTGGCCTATCGCGGCAATGTCGATGGCAGGATAAGAGTTTTGCTGCAAAATGCGCCTGCCGAGGCGGAGATCGCGGCGCTTGTGCAGCTTGGTCTGCAGCACGAGCAGCAGCATCAGGAACTGATCATCACCGATGCCAAGCATATGCTTGCGCTCAACCCGGTGCATCCTAGCTATGGCCTGGATTTCGACTCTGCCGACGCAGAGCAGCAGAAGCTGGAATGGCGCGAGTTTCCGGCCTGCATCACCCAGATCGGCCATGCCGGCAAGGCTTTCTGTTTTGATAGCGAAACACCTAGACATCGTCAGTTTCTAGAGCGTTTCGCGCTGGCCACCAGGCTTGCCACCAACCAGGAATATTGCGCGTTCATCGAGGATGGCGGCTACAAGCGCGCCGAATTCTGGCTCTCGGAAGGCTGGGACTGGATTCAGTCGCAGGGTATGGAGCACCCGTTATACTGGCTGCGCGTTGGCGAAGACTGGCACCGTTTTACCTTGTCTGGCCTGCAAAAGCTGCAGCCGCATCAGGCCGTGTTGCATGTCTCGTACTTCGAAGCCGCGGCCTATGCCGCCTGGTCCGGCGCCAGATTGCCGACCGAGGCGGAATGGGAATACGCCGCCGCCGCCGCGCAACCGCTTGGGCAGATGTTCGGCACCGCCTGGCAGTGGACCAGCAGCGCCTATTCACCCTATCCGGGCTTCGTCGCGGCCGCCGGCGCGGTCGGCGAATACAACGGCAAGTTCATGGTCAACCAATACGTGCTGCGCGGTTCATCCTGCGCAACACCGGCCGACCATTCCCGCCCCAGCTACCGCAATTTCTTCCCGACAAACACGCGCTGGCAATTCACCGGTATAAGGTTGGCGCGATAGAGAAAGGAGTTCTTTTTCTGAAGAAAAAGAACCAAAAAGACTGTTGAGATTTAGACATGGGGCATGGCGATACCCCCCAGGCCCGCCGTAAAAGAAGTTCTACGTCGCGTTTTTTAAATAAAACGGCTTTTTTGCGGACCTGACTGAAAGCATTCAAACCCGAATTTTTTGTCTTGTCATCGTAATGTAGAATCCCGCGCTCACAAACGCCACCGCCGCCGCCAGATCAAACGCGGGGAGAAATGACCCCGATTCCTGCACGATCGCCCCGGTGATCAACGGCGCCAGCGCGCCGCCAAGCGAGCCGCCGATATTCTGCACCGCCTCCAGCGTCGCCACCGTATTCGAAGGTGTCACCACCGCCGCCAAGGCCCAGCCGCAGCTCGACGACACATTCACCGCAAACAGCCCGATCGAGATCAGCAAAATCGCAACCGCGGTACCGTGCGCATAAGCCGCGCCCAATACGACAACCCCGGTCAGCAACAGCCCACCGATTGCCGGCCACCGGCAGGCGGCAGCCGCGTCCATCCGCTTGCCCAGCGCATTGCTCACCACCCCGCCGGCAAGCGCGCCGACAAATCCAGCGGCAAGCGGGATGGCCGAGACGATGCCGGCTCTGGCGATGCTGAGATGCCGCGAGGTCTCGAGATAGCCCGGCAGCCAGGTGGCGTAGAGCCAGTAAATATACACCACGCCGAAAAACCCCAGAAACATCCCCCAGCTCGTGCGAAATTTCAGCAGCCAGAACAATTGCGCGACGCCCACCTGCGTGACATCCGGACTATCGCCTGCATGGATCAGCGCCAACTCCTGCGGCGCAACCCCGGCTTCCTGCGGACTGCGATAAAACGCCACCCATGCCACGGCCACCGCAAATCCCGCCAGCCCCGCCACGATGAACATGGCATGCCAGCCAAACGCCAGCATCAGCCAGGTCAGCAAAGGCGGCGCCAAAGCCGGCGCCAAAGCCGAGGACGAATTGAAAATCGCAATCGGCAAGGCCCGGCTCTTCAACTCGAACCAGTCCGCGCAAATCCTGGTGCCGCCAATATACATCGGCGATTCCCCGAATCCCAGCGCAACCCGGGCCGCCAGAAACTGCGGCAGCGACCGCACGAACCCGGCGCCGATCTGCGCCACCGACCATAACAGCAGGCCAACGCCCAAGGCCTTGCGGGCGCCGAATTTATCGACCGCAAGCCCCGCCGGTATCTGCGCAAGCCCATAGCTCCAGGCGAACGCCGAAAGCAGCAATCCCATCTCGGTATAGGAAAATCCCAGCTGGTGCCGGATTTCCGGATTGCCCACGGAAACCGCCGAGCGATCCAAATAATTCACGCAGCCGGCAATCACCAGCAACAGGACAGCAAAATTTCGCCGCCTGCGGACGAACGCGGAAACTTCTAGCATTGGAGACACAACGCCCAAGTATGCCTGATGTAGAAAAGAAAGTAGCAACTTTTTTTGAAAAAAGCGGCGCAAAAAGCTTTTGATATGTTGATTGGAAGGATCAAACCTCGACCTGCCGGCCAATCTCCACCACCTGTTCCGGCGGCAGGCTGAAGCGGTCGACGCTGTGCACGGCGTTGCGATACATGAAGCCGAACAGCAGATGCCGCCAGGCCGCCAGCCGCGTCTTGCCGCTGCCGCGCACCACGTCGTCCCGGCCGGCAAAATACAGCGCATGCGCCACATCCACCGGGCAGCCCTGCACATGCGCTTCCTCCAAAGCGCGCGGCAGGCTCGGCACCTCGACGAAACCGAAGCGGATTATCAGATGCCAAACCCCTTCGGCGATTTTTTCGACCTTTACGCGCTCCGCCCCCTCGACCCGCGGATATTCCTCGAAAAGGATTGTCAGCGTAACCGCCACCTCCGGCAAGGCGCCGAACTGCGACACATGCCGCGCCATGATCGGCGGCACCGGAGCCTCCGACCTGCTGAGGAAGATCGCCGTTCCTTTCACCCGCGGAATCTGTTGCGCCTCCAGCTGGCGCAGGAAGTCGGCCGGCTTCTCAGTCAGCTTCGCCAGCTCCTGCCGCAGCAGCTGCACGCCGCGCCGCCAGGTAGTCATGCAAGTAAAAATCACCGCGCCGAAGGTCAGCGGCACCCAGCCGCCGGCGGCGATTTTCAGCAGGTTGGCGGAGAAGAACGCCAGATCCACCACCAGGAACAACCCCGCAACCGGAATTGCCGCAAAATTCGACCAGTTCCAGCGCTCACGCATCGCGGTGTACAGCAGCACCGTGGTCAGCAGCATGGTGGTGGAAACCGCGGTGCCATACGCCCCCGCCAACCTGTCCGAGCTCTTGAACGTGACCGTCAGCAGCACGGTCAGCGCCATCATGATCCAGTTCACGAAAGCAACGTAGATCTGCCCGTATTCGCTGTCGGAGGTCTGGTGGATGTTCAGCCCCGGAAACCAGCCGAGCTGCATGGCCTGGCGCGTCAGCGAATAGCTGCCGGTGATGATCGCCTGGCTGGCGATGATCGTCGCCATTACGGCGACCGCCACCACCGGATACAGCGCCCAACCTGGCACCAGCAGAAAAAACGGGTTTGCGCCCGGCTGCATCGGCCCGAACAGCAAGGCGGTTTCGCCGGTATAATTCAGCAGGCAGGCCGGCAGCACGATGAAGAACCAGGAAAAGCGGATCGGGGTGCGCCCGACATGTCCCATATCGGCATACAGCGCCTCACCGCCGGTGGTGGACAGAAACACGCCGCCCAGCACGATGAAACTCGCCCAGCCTTTATGCGCCAGCAGCGCCAGCGCGTAATACGGGTTGACCGCGACCAGCACCGCCGGATGCCGCAATATCCCGCCGATGCCGAGCACCGAGATCAGCGCGAACCAGGCCAGCATCACCGGCCCGAAAAACTTGCCGATCCGCGCCGTGCCGAAGCGTTGCACGCTGAAAAGTGCGACGAGAATCACCGCCGAGAGCGGCATAACGTAGGGGTCCAGCACCTTGGTCGCGGCATCCACCCCGCCGACGGCGCTCAAGACGGAGATCGCCGGCGTGATGATCCCGTCGCCGTAGATCAACGCCGCCCCGAACAGCCCGCAATAGACCAGAACGCGTCCGGTCTCCGAGCTGTTGCGGCCGATCAGCGACATCAGCGCCAGAATGCCGCCTTCGCCGCGATTGTCGGCGCGCATCACGAAGCCGCAATATTTGATCGAGATGGTGATCACCAGCGTCCAGAAAATCAGCGAAAGAATGCCCAGCGCCAGCGTCGGATCGACATGGCCGCCGGCATCCTCCACGACGGTCTGCATGGTATAAAGCGGGCTGGTCCCCAGATCGCCATACACGATGCCCAGCGCCGTCAGCGCCATGATCGGCCCCGCCTTCTTCGCCGCTGTCTGATTTTCCGTCAATTCTGTCCTCCCTTTGGCCGCAAGGCTGCATGCATTGCCCTTCGCAAAGGCGGCATTCAACCCCGACCGCGCCGGCGGCCGCAAGCCGATCGCCGGTCGTAAACCGGCTTTGAGCCGCATACATAGGAGAACCCGTCAAACCCGCAGGAGCGCCGGCTCTCCATGCATATCTGCCTGCTGATCGACCTGCTCACGCTCGTTCTTCTCATCGGCGGCCTGCGCAGCTCGCAGACGCGTTCCCGCCGGCTTCTCTGCCTGGGCTGTCTGATCTATTTGCTTGCCATCGCGCTGCATTATTATCTCGTCTTCGCGCCCTGGTTCGGCTTTTTCGAGCGCCATCGTTCTTTGGCCGCCCTGGGCTTCACGGCGCTGCTCGACTTTTTCGGCGGCTTCTGGAGCTTTTTCGGCGTGATGGTTTTCGCCCGCGGGGTCTCCTACATCGCGCTCGCCTTCATGATCAATGGCTTCTATCGCTGGATCACCCAGACAACCTCGCCGCACATTGCCCTAAGCGCCCCTGATCGCGACGGAGTCTAACGACTCGACCGGCTTGATCGCCTCAGGTTCCGGGTTCATCGGCCCTTTCTGCGAGCCCACCCACTCCCGCCAGAGCAAGATCAGCGCCGCCATGATCGCCGGGCCGACGAAAAGCCCGACCAGGCCCCAGGCGCCGATCCCGCCCAGGATCCCCAGCAGAACCCAGATGAACGGCAGCCGCGTGGCGCCGCCGATCAGCACCGGGCGGATGAAATGATCGGCGACAAAAGCCAGCACGAGGCCGACTACCACAATGATGATCGCGCCGATCGTGCTGCCGCTGGCCATCAGCACGCCGCCCGTCACCAGTACCGCTACCGTGGCGCCGTAGGGCACCATTGCCAGCAGTGCCGTCAGCAGCCCAAACAAAGCCGCGTCCGGCACGCCGGCCACCACATAACCAATGCCCATCAAGACGCCGAAGCCCAGGCCCACCAGCACCAGCCCGTTCACCGTGCCATGCACCGAACTGATGAGCTGCCGGCCGATATCCTCGCCGGGGGCGCCGAATGCCCGCCTGCTGCCCACCTGCAACTGCTCGACCACGGTGTCTGCGTCGCGCAGCAGGAAGAACAGGCCCAGCAGCATGAATCCCGCCAGCACCACCCGGTGGATGGTCTCCACGCCGATCCGCCGCGCCACCTTCGCGCCCCCGCCCTGGATGGCGCCATGCACCGCCCCATGCGTCAGGTTCTTGATCTGCTCCGGTTGGCCGAGATTATCCTGCCACAGCTTCGTCAGCTTGGCGCCATCCGGTAGCCGCCCGAGAATATCCGGCGGCGCGATGCCGTTCTGCTCAGCCTGGGTCACGAAATCCCGCGCGTCATGCGCGTCCGACGCGACCGGCACCGCGATCATCACCAGCGGCACGACGAAGATCAGCACGACGGCCAACACGAACAACGCAGGCAGCAATTCCCGCTTATGCCGCGGCCAGCGGCGCGCGAGCTGCCTGAACCAGGGAAACAGCGCAATCCCGAACACCCCCGCCCAGGCGAGCGCCGGCAGAAAATCCTTCAGCGTGAACAGCCCGCCGGCAAACAGCAGCAGTGCCGCCACCAGGTTGGTATAATTCTGCGCCGGCGATATCTCCGCGGCATCGCGCCGCACCCATGTCCCGGCTGGCGCGTCCTGTTGGTTTGGCGTTGTCATTCAAGCTCTCCCTGCTGCCATTCCGCCTGTATCTGGGTTTATTTCCGTGAAATGCACCTGTGATCCTCCTTCTAGAGTTTTTCCAAAACCTGCTCTACCCTTCGGTCATGAAGATAGCGCTGTATCAGGGCCCCGGAATATCGGGCGACATCGAAGCGGCATGGCATCATCTGGCGGCAACCGCCGAACAGGCCAGGCAACGCGGCGCCGATATTCTGGTGCTGCCTGAGATGTACCTCTCAGGCTACAATATTGGACCGGAAACTGCCCGCCGGCTGGCTTTGCCGCAATCGGGCCTGGACAAAGCTCGGCGCATTTCCGAAAAACTTGGGCTGGCGCTGGTTTTCGGCTATCCGGAGCTGGTCGGCGGCCAGGTCGCCAATTCCGCCGCGCTGATCGGGCCGGATGGCGCGCTGCTGCTCAACTACCGCAAGACCCATCTGTTCGGCACGCTCGACCGCGCGATGTTCAGCACCGTCGGCGACAGCTTCGGTATAGCCGAACTGAACGGCAGCAAAATAGGGTTGCTGATCTGCTATGACATCGAATTCCCCGAGCCCGCGCGTGCTTTGGCGCTGGCCGGCGCCGACATGCTTTTCATTCCGACCGCGCAGATGCAGCCCTACACCCAGGTCGCCAAACTTCTAATCCCTACCCGCGCCTATGAAAACCAGCTCTACATCGCCTATGCCAACCATTCCGGCAGCGAGGGGGAGCTGGACTATGTCGGGCTTTCCAGCATTTGCGGGCCGGACGGCGCGGTTCTGGCCGCCGCCGGATTGGGCGAGGAACTGATCTACGCCACGGCCGAGCCGGCGCATCATGCCAAGGTGCGCGAGGTCGATCCGCTGCTGCATGACCGCCGGCCGGAACTCTACGCCACGCTCGCCCGATAACGCGTCCGGTGGCGGGCCGCCCAATTACGATGTTCGGGCCGGATTTTCCGTTCGGCTATGACGCGTTTCTCAAACATCCCGCTGGTCTGGGCAGCCTCCCCGCGCAGATGCACGGCACCGAAGTTGCCGTGGTCGGCGCCGGCATCGCCGGCATCGTCGCCGCGTATGAGCTGATGAAGCTTGGGCTGCGGCCGCAGATCTACGAAGCCGACCGCATCGGCGGAAGGCTGCGCTCGGAGCCCTTCAAGGATGGCGACGGCGCCTTTGCCGAGCTCGGCGCCATGCGCTTCCCGCCCTGCTCCACCAGCCTGTTCCACTATATCGACAAGGTCGGGCTGCAGACCGAACCTTTCCCCAACCCGCTCTCCGCCGCAGCACATTCCACCCTGATCGAGCTCGGCGGCCAGGAATACTATGCCCGCCGCAATAGCGACCTGCCGGTGATCTTCCAGGAGGTCGAGCAGGCCTGGGCCGCCGCGCTGGACGAAGGCGCGCATTTCGCGGCGCTGCAGGCGGCCATCCTCTCGCGCAATGCGAACGCCATCAAATCGATCTGGAACCCGCTGGTTGCCCGGCTGGATGAGGAAAGCTTCTACGGCTTCATCGCCAAATCGACGGCCTTCAAACGCCTCGGCTTCCGCGCCCGCGAAATTTTCGGCCAGGTCGGCTTCGGCACCGGCGGCTGGGATACGGATTACCCGAATTCCATTTTGGAAATCCTGCGGGTGGTCGCAACCGGGGCGGAGGATGACCATCAAGCCATCACCGGCGGCACCGAGCAGCTGCCGCGCCGGCTATGGGAACACGCGCCGGACCATTGCGCGCACTGGCCGGCCGGCACATCGCTTAGCCGCCTGCACGGCAACACGCCGCGGCCGGCGGTGCATAGAATCGCACCAGGCGAGAACCACCGCATCGCCGTCACCGACCGCTACAACAACACCCATCAATTCGCCGCGGCGATCGTCACCTGCCAGGTCTGGCTGCTCTCCGCGCGCATCGACTGCGCAGAATCGCTGTTTCACCACGACATGTGGATGGCGATGGAGCGCAGCCATTACATGCAATCCTCCAAAACCTTCGTGATGGTGGACCGGCCGTTCTGGCGCGACGTCGATAAGCTGACCGGCCGCGACAAGATGAGCATGACGCTCTCCGACCGCCTGACGCGCGGCACCTATCTGATGGATAACGGCCCCGGCAAACGCGGCGTGATCTGCCTGTCCTACACCTGGAATGACGACGCCATAAAATGGATCTCGCTGCCGATGGATGAGCGGGTGCGGCTGATGCTGCACTCGCTGCGGCAGATCTACCCGAAGGTGAACATCTCCGAACACATCATCGGCTCGCCTATAACGGTCTCTTGGGAATCCGACCCCAACTTCATGGGCGCCTTCAAGGCCAATTTGCCGGGCCATTACCGCTACCAGCGCCGGCTCTACAGCCACTTCGTGCAGGACAGTCTGCCGCCGCATCAGCGCGGCATTTTTCTGGCCGGCGACGACATCTCCTGGACCGCGGGCTGGGCGGAAGGCGCGGTCACCACCGCACTGAACGCGGTGGCCGGCACGATCCGCCACCTTGGCGGATCGGCGGCGCCGGAAAATCCGGATCCGATAGATGTGTGGGAGGCGCTGCAACCGATCCTGCTGCAGGATTGAACAAAGTAGCCGCTTTTTCGAAAAAAGCGGCGCAAAAACTTTTGTCATGCGGGGCCTGGAGCATGATGCCGACAGCGCCCCGGGCCCAGCTTCCAAAAAAGTCTTTTTGGTTCTTTTTCTTCAGAAAAAGAACTGCTTGCTTATCCTTGCCTAAAGCACCCTGCCCGCGATTGTCTTGAGGTTCGCCAGCATTGCGGGGTCGCGTGCATCCGGTGCCGTGATGATGGCATATTCCAGCGCCCGCTCGCAGCCGGATGGGCAGAGCTCGCGCGGCGCGCCAATTTTGGGGATCAGCGACTTGACCAGGTTGCGCGCCCGGTCGGCGTTGTCGAACAGCACTTTCACCACCGCGTCCACCGTCACCGCGTCGTGATCTTCATGCCAGCAATCAAAATCGGTCACCATCGCGACGGTGGCGTAATTGATCTCCGCTTCGCGCGCCAGTTTTGCTTCCGGCATGTTCGTCATGCCGATCACCGAACAGCCCCAGCTGCGGTACAGATTGCTCTCGGCGAGGGTGGAGAACTGCGGGCCCTCCATGACCAAATAGGTTCCGCCGCGCGTCACCGGCAGGCCGAGCTCGGTCGCGGTCGCGTGCAGCGCATCGCCAAGGCGCGCGCAGACCGGGTGCGCCATCGAAACATGCGCGACGCAGCCCTCGCCGAAAAATGATTTCTCCCGCGCGAAGCTCCGGTCGATGAAATCGTCGACGATAACGAAATGACCCGGCGGCAATTCCGCCTTGAGACTGCCGACGGCAGAGAGCGAGACGATATCGGTGACGCCGAGCGATTTCAGCGCATGGATGTTCGCCCGGTAGTTCAGCGCGCTGGGTGAGATTTTATGGCCGCGGCCATGCCGCGGCAGGAACACCAACTTGATCCCGGCGAGCCTGCCGGTGAGCAGCTCATCCGAAGGCTCGCCCCAGGGAGTCGTTACTTTTACCCAACGCTCCTCCTCCAGTCCCTCCATCTCATACAGCCCGGAGCCGCCCAGAATGCCAATGACCGGTGTGACGGGTTCAGTCATGTTGCGTGCCTTTGCAAAATATCTGGCCTCCCTTTGCCTGAGTTGGGCGGGCGGTCAACTGCGTATCGCGCACTAGCCCCCTGTGGTTGCAATGCGGTTGCATCGTTCCGCTTGCCGCGGCGCGTGACAACGTGCAGCTTGAAGCCATGTCCGATACCACCTCGAATCGACTCAATACAGTCCTGGCCATTCAAGGCGGCGGCGCGCACGGCGCCTTTGCCTGGGGCGCGCTGGACCGGCTGATCGAGGATGGGCTGGTTTTTTCCGCCGTCACCGGCGTCTCCTCCGGCGCCATCATCGCGGCGATGGCGGTGCAAGGTTTTGTGCATGACGGCCCGAAAGGCGCGCGCGCCGCGATCCGGCAACTCTGGGAAGAGGTCGCCGCAGCGCATATATTCGGGACCGTGAATTCCTCGATGGACTGGCTCTGGGGCTGGGACAAAGGGCTGGAGCAGGCCAATGAGATGGCCTGGGCCGGCCTGACCAATGTGCTGCGCATGTTCAGCCCCGGCCAGCTCAACCCGTTCGGCCAGAACCCGCTGCAGCCGCTGCTGGAAAAGCTGCTGGATCCGGAGGCGATCCGCAACCCCTCCGCGCCGCGGCTTTACGTCGCGGCGACGGATGTGGAATCGGGCCAGGCTCACATCTTCGGCAACCACGAGATCAGCGTCGACGTTTTGCTCGCCTCCTCCTGCATTCCGATCATGTTCCCGGCGGTAAACATCAGGGGCCGGCACTACTGGGATGGCGGCTATTCCTGCAATCCGGCACTGGCCCCGGTATTACAGAAGCTGCCGGACCGGCTGGTGCTGATCCGCGCCCAGCCGCGGGTGCGCAAGGGTGTGCCGAACAGCACGGCCGACATCGTGCACCGCCTGCATGAGATCGCGTTTCAGGCGCCGCTGGATGCGGAGCTGGCGATGCTACCCAAATCGGTTCGTCTGCATGATATCTCGGCCGACGCGGCGCTCGCACAGCATCCGCTGACTTCGAAGATGAACACGGAACGCGAATTCCTGGCCAAGCTTTTCGATGCCGGCAGGCAGGCGGCGGTCAAAGCGATGACGGCTTGATGCTGCGGGCGCTGACCCCGCAGAGTCTGGCGGCGCGCGTCTTCTGGATGATCCTGGGTGTCTGCATCCTGGTGGAAGTACTCGCGGTGCTGCCGGAAATGGGCAAGGCGCGGCAAAACTGGCTTTGGGAACGCATGCGGCAGGCGAAACTGGTGGCGATCGCCATACGCAGTGAAGCCAGCCCGATAAGCCCGCAGATGCAGGATACGATGCTGCGGCTCTCACGCACCGTGGCGATCACGCTGAGCGGCGGTGGCGCCGAAATATCGCTGCGCCCGCAGAGGATGCCGGCGCTGCCCGCCGCGGCGATCCAGTTGGATGAAGAGAGCCTGCCGGCCAGCATCTGGCGGGCCGCCACCGCGATACTCAACCTGGCCGCGCCTTATGCCCGGATCGACGCGTCCGACGCACCGCCTTCGGGACAAACCATCGAGATCGTCATCTCGCGGCGGCTGATGGGGAGCCGGTTAAGGTTCGAAGTGGCGCGTGCCGCCGCGCTCGGCGGCATTCTGGCCCTCGTCACCGCCAGCCTGACCTTCGTGGCGTTGAACCGGCTGCTGGTGCGGCCCATGCAGGTGATCACCCAGAGCATCGCCGGGTTCCGCCGCAATCCAAGCCATGTTGGGCTCAGCGGGCTGAAATGGCTGGCCGGCCGCCGCGAAGACGAGATTTCCCGGGCGGCGCGGGAGCTGGTTGCGATGCAGGAAGAGCTGCGCGCCGCACTCTGGCGCAATGCCCGGCTTGCCGCCCTGGGCACGGCGGTCGCAAGAGTAAGCCATGATTTGCGCAACATCCTGACCTCTGCGCTGCTGGCCGCAGACCGGGTTCACCGCAATGGCGACGCGCTGGTGAAACAGGCTGCGAACACCCTGATCCCGGCGATGGAACGGGCGGTCGAAATGGTCAGCCGCACCGTGGATTTCGCGCAGGAAGGACCGCCCTCGCTCAATGTTTTCCCGGTCGTGGTGCACGAGCTTGTGAATGAAGTTGCCGACATGCTGCGCGCTACCGATGGCAGTATCGCGATCGAGAACCGCATTTCCGAGAGCCTGGTCCTGTCTTTGGATCGCAACCAGATCTATCGCGTGCTGGTCAACCTGCTGCGTAATGCCGCGGAAGCGGGCGCCAGCCGCATCACGCTGGGGCTGGAAGGCGACCATGGCATGGCGGTTCTGGTAATCGCTGACAACGGGCCGGGCCTGCCCGGCAAAGTCGTCGGCAATCTGTTCCGGCCATTTACCGGCACCAGCCGTAACGGAGGCGCCGGGCTTGGGCTGGCAATTGCGCGCGACCTGATCCGGGCGCATGGCGGCGAACTTATCCTACGCCATACCGGGCCGAACGGGGCCATTTTCACGATGTCGCTGCCGGCGGAATTGCCGGAAGAAACACCCGTCGCCTGAGGGTGGAGTTGCGCCTTCGATAGCCAGAACAATAAAATCTACTGATTGCGTAGGCATTTCCTAGATTGGCTTTGCTTCAATCGCAACCGGGACACAAAAAATTTTGCCAAGCGGGGCTCGTGGTAGCAGAATAAACTTATTTTTGCCGTGCGATTGAAGTCCTTGGAAAAATCATCTTCTTAAGCCCATGATTCCAATCGCCCTTGACCCGCGGCATAGCCGCCTTGGCATCGCCGGCAACGGCAAACTGGCGCTCCGCCGGTTGCAGGCCCTGCGCCTGGCCGGGGCCGAGACGATTCAGGTTTTTGCCGATGCGCCGGTGCCGGCACTGGTTGAATTGGCCGGAAATTATTTACATCGCCGCCTGCCGGAAGCTGCCGAGCTTGCCGCCCTGCATGCCATTTGGATCGCCGACCTGCCGGAGGCAGCCGCGGCGGATCTGGCGCAGGCATCGCGCGCGGCCGGCGTTCTGGTCAACAGCGAAGACCGGCCGGAATACTGCGATTTTCATTCCGTAGCCGAAATCCGGCGCAAGGATCTGCTGCTGACCGTTTCCACCAATGGCAAGGCGCCAGGCCTTGCCGGGGTGATACGGCAAAATCTGGAAACCTGCTTCGGTCCGGAATGGGCGGAACGGGTGGAAGAAGTGGCCGCCTTGCGTGCCGGCTGGCGCGAAGCAGGCATTCCCATGGCCGAGGCGGCGCGCCGGATCGCAACGCTGGCCGCCGAGCGTTGTTGGCTGCACTGCCAGAACGCGCACTGAACGCATTTTCCTCCAGGCTTTCCGAGGCTTTGAATACATGTCAAATCCGACCACTTTGCCCAACTCGGCGCCCTTCGCTCCGGAACAGATTGCTGCCCTCGACCAGGTGATCGGCGCCGCCTCGGTGGTGCAGCGCGCCTGGCTCTCCGGCTTCCTGGCCGGGCTGGACGCCGCGGAAGGGCGCACTGACCTGTTGCCCGGTGATGCCCTGGCGCCGCTGGCGGCAACAGCCGATAAACCGAAGCTGCTGGTCCTGTACGCCACCGAATCCGGCAATGCCGAAGCCCTGGCAGCCAAAGTCAAGCAGGATGCCGGCAAGCGCGGCTTTGCCGCCAGGATTCTGGATATGGGCGATGCCTCGGTCGACATGCTCAGAGGCGCTGGCACCATCCTGGCGATCGTCTCTACCTGGGGCGACGGCGAGCCGCCGCAGCGAGCCGCACCCTTCTACCGGGCACTGATGGGCGATGCCGCGCCGAAGCTGGACGGCGTGAGATTCGCGGTGCTGGCTTTGGGCGATTCCTCCTACGCGCGGTTCTGCGAGACCGGCAGGCTGATGGATGAGCGTCTTGCCACGCTTGGCGCCAGCCGCGCCGTCGAGCGCATCGACCTTGACCTGGATTACGAAGCCCCGGCCAAGACCTGGCTGAACGCGACGCTGGAACTGCTGGCGCCGAAAGATGCCGGCTCGGTTATCCATGTCGATTTTCAGAAGCCCGCCAGCGCCGCGCCGGCATCGAAAACCAGCCCGGTCGCTGCCGAGATCACCGCGCACCACAAGCTGACCTCCGAGCGGGCTGATAGCGAGACGGTGCATGTCGAACTCTCGCTCGCCGGCCTTGGCTTGAGCTACGAGCCGGGCGATGCGCTGGGCATTCAGCCGGAAAACGATCCCGAACTGGTGACGCAAATACTGCGCGCGACGGGCCTGGAGAACGATGCCGGCGTTCAGGACGCGCTGACGACCCGCTACGACATCAACACCCTGACCGCCAGGCAAATGAAGGATTATGCCGGGCTGACGGGCGATGCCAGGCTCGCGGCGCTCGCCGAAGATGCCGGCAAGCGCGGCGAGTTTCTGGCGGGCCGCCAGATCATCGATCTGCTGGAAGCGTTTCCGCACCAGATCGCCGCGGAGAAATTCACTTCCCTGCTGCGGCCTTTGGCGCCGCGCTACTACTCCATCGCCTCCTCGCAGAAGCTGGTGGCGGATGAGGCGCACCTGACCATCGCACGGCTGGCCTATGATAGCGCCGGGCGGCCCCGCGCGGGCGTGGCTTCCACCCTGGTCACGGATCGCCGCAAGACCGGCGGCGCCTTGAGCGTGTTCGTCAAGCCCAACCCGCATTTCCGCCTGCCGAAGGACAGTGCCGCGCCCATCGTCATGATCGGCGCCGGCACCGGCATCGCGCCCTATCGCGGCTTCCTGCAGGAACGCGAAGCAACCAACGCCGCCGGCAATTCCTGGCTGATCTTCGGGCACCGGCATTTCCTCTACGATTTTCTCTACCAGCTGGAGATTCAGGACTGGCTCAAGAGCGGCGTGCTGTCGCGGCTTGACCTGGCATCTTCCCGCGACCAGCCGGAGAAGCGCTACGTACAGCACGTGCTGTGGGAACAGCGCGAGACGCTGCGCCGCCAGCTGGCCGATGGCGCCGTTTTGTATCTCTGCGGCGACGCCAAGCACATGGCCCGCGACGTCGATGCGACGCTGATAAGCATTTTGGGCGAGGGTAGGGATGCCGCCTCGGGCCAGGCGGCCCTCGACGCGCTGGTTACCGCCGGCCGCTATAAAAAGGATGTCTACTAAATGCTCGACATCGTCACCCCGTCCTCCGCCGAAGCCGTGCTGGAAGCGATGCTGCGGGAGCGTTTCGCCGGCAGGATCGCGCTGGTATCCTCCTTCGGCACCGAATCCGCGATCGTGCTGCACATGATTTCGCAGATCGACAAGGCGACGCCGGTGATCTTTCTCGATACCGGCAAGCTGTTCCCGGAGACCCTGACCTACCGCGACGCGCTGGTGGCACGGCTTGGCCTGACCGATATGCGCGCCATCCGCCCCAGCGGCGCGCAGCTTGCCGCCTATGACCCGGACGGCCGGTTGTGGCAGCGCGATCCGGATCTGTGCTGCTCGATCCGCAAGACCAACCCGCTGGATGAGGCGCTGGAAGGTTTCGAGGCCTGGATTACCGGCCGCAAGCGCAGCCAGGGCGGGACACGCGCCGATATGGAAATGCTGGATATCGGCCCCGACGGCCGCATCACCGTGAACCCGCTCGCCTTCTGGGACACCGAGCAGATCGACGCCTATTTCGAGCGCCACGATCTGCCGCGCCATCCGCTGCAGGAACAAGGCTACGCCTCCATCGGCTGCGCCACCTGCACCCAGCGCGTGAACCCCGGCGAAGACCGGCGCGCCGGCCGTTGGGCCGGGCTGGACAAGACCGAATGCGGCATCCATTTGCCCCGCCGGGCCGCAGCGGCCTAAAGGCCGCAGTTGCCTAGAGAAAGTAAGCGCTTCTTTTTCTGAAGAAAAAGAAGCAATAAGACTTTTGTGACTCTAGGCCTGGGGCGCTGGGGCACCGGGGCGCTGGGCGAAAACATCCCAGCCCAAAGGAGCAAAGTTTTTTGCGCAGCTTTTTTTCAAAAAAGCTGCTGCTTTTTACACCACTGGATTAACTATGACCGACACGCCGAAGCTTGCGCATAATGAGACGATCAAGACCAAGAGCCGTTTTCTACGCGGCACCTTGGCCGAAGGCCTGGCTGAGCTCGCCACCGGTGCGATCTCAGAGGACGATCAGCAACTGATCAAGTTCCACGGCATCTACCTGCAGGATGACCGCGACCTGCGGGCGGAGCGCGCCAAGCGCAAGCTGGACAAGGCCTATGCCTTCATGGCCCGCCTGCGGGTGCCTGGCGGCGTGCTGTCGCGCGAACAATATCTGGCTATGGACCGGCTGGCCGACGAGCGTGGCAATCATACCCTGCGCGTGACCACGCGGCAGTCGATTCAGTTTCACGGCGTGATCAAGACGAATTTGAAGCCCGCTTTGCGCCAGATCGACAGCGTGCTGCTGGACACCATCGCTGCCTGCGGCGACGTCAACCGCAACGTGATGTGCACGCCCAATGAGTTCGCCGGTCCCGTTTATGAGCAGGTGCTGCAGACGGGCCGTGCGATCAGCGAACATCTGCTGCCGCGTACCGGCGCCTGGCGCGAGGTTTTTATCGACGGCGAGAAGATCACCACCGATCCGGAAGCCGAGCCGATCTATGGGCCGACCTATCTGCCGCGCAAATTCAAGATCGCCATCGCCGTGCCGCCGCAAAACGATGTCGACGTGTTCGCGCATGACCTGTGCTATATTGCGATTGTCGAAAACGATGAGGTCATCGGCTACAATATCGTGATCGGCGGCGGCATGGGCACGACGCATGGCGACGCGGAAACCCATCCGCGGCTCGGCGATGTCGTCGGCTTCTGCCAATTGAATGACGCGGTTGCGGTGGCCGAGGCGGTGGTGACGACGCAGCGCGATTACGGCAATCGATCCAACCGCCGGCGCGCGCGGTTGAAATACACGATCGAGGATCGCGGCCTGGACTTCTTCATGGACCAGGTAAATGCCAGGCTTGCCAACCGATTGCAGCCGGCGCAGCCGTTTAAGTTTGCCGACAACAACGACAAGATGGGCTGGCACACCAGCCCGGACGGGCTGCATCACCTCACCCTGTTCGTGGAGAACGGTCGGGTTGCCGATGCCGGCACGTGGCGGCTGAAGACCGCGCTGAAATCCATCGCGCAGACGCATCCGGTTGCCTTCATCCTCACGCCCAATCAGAACCTGATCATCGCCCGGGCCGACGACGAGGCGCGCGCCGCGATCGAGGCGGTGCTTGCGTCGCACGGCGTGGCGCAGCGCGCGTCCACGCTACGTGAAGCCGCGATGGCCTGCGTCGCGCTGCCGACCTGCGCGCTGGCGCTGGCGGAGAGCGAGCGGTATCTGCCTGATCTGATCACCAAACTGGACACGCTGCTGGCCGAACACGGGCTTGGCGGGCAAAAAATTACGGTGCGGATGACCGGCTGCCCGAATGGCTGCGCCCGGCCCTATATTTCGGAGATCGGCTTTGTCGGCCGCAGTCCCGGCCGCTACAACCTGCATCTGGGCGGTGCGGCGGATGGCTCCCGCCTCAACCGGATCCTGGTGGAGGACGCGGATGAAGCGACGATCTTGCAGACGCTGTCGCCGCTACTCGCCGATTACGCAAAAAGCCGGGAACAGGATGAAGGATTCGGCGATTACATCACGCGAAAAAAGATCGTTTGAGCCGTTCACGCGTCACGAAAAGCGGCCACGCGTCACAAAAAGCGGCTAGGTTATGCCCCCAGCACTTTGTGTAGCGAGGCTTCGACCTGGCCGCCGCAATAGGCGTCGCCGTAATCCCTGCGGGCTTTAGCGGCGAGTTTGGCAAGCTTCGGCAAAGCTGAGACGCGTTGCGCCAGAGCGGCGGTCATTGGAGCGGTCTCCTCCAGCATCGTTTTGATTTTCGGGAAGCGCTCGGTCATGGTCGACCACAAGGTCGCCGTCACGACGTCGGCAATTCCAGCCGCCTCGCCGCCCAGCAGGAAGCCGGATTGGGATGTCAGGCCATGCCGGCGGCCGGTTTCCTCCCAGAATGACATCCATTTCTTCAGCCGGGGCGTAAAATCCTGCCAGCGTTTCTTAGTCCACATCTGCTTGCCGCCATCCTGGGTGATCTCGTCGATCACGTCATTGGCGTCGTTGACGATCTTCATGGTCAAGGCGCGCAAGGCGGGGGTCGGCGGCAGCAGCTCCAGCGTCTCGCCAAGATAGAGGAGTATGGCCGGCATTTCGGCGATGGCGAAATCGGCTCTTTTGTCGATCAGCAGTGGCGGCCCCATGAACGGCACCGGCATTTTCGAAACCGGCTTTTCCATCAGCTTAGCGATTGCCGCGTCGCCGCCCTCGGTCCAGCTTTTACCCGCATGCGCCAGGACAGCGCGTACGAACTGTCCGCGAAACGGAACGGACCAGTAATAAAATTGGTAATCCGGCATGTTGCGACTTTCAAAAGGACCGGGCGGATGGCGCAAGTAGAGTTGGGCACGCGCATGATGAATTACAGCCGACCTAGGTTTTGGACCAAGATTCAGCCTGCATTAACAATATCCGATCATGACTGAAACCCTGTCCCAATCGCGTTAACCTGGAAGATGTAAATGGCCGACTACGTGCCGCAGGAAACATTTTGGTACACGTCCGCGCTGGAGCGTCTGGTTGCCGTCGTGCGGGAGCTTTCGCAGGCGCGGGATGTAAGCAAGATTGCCGCCATCGTAGGCGATGCGGCACGTGATCTTACCGGCGCCGATGGCGCCACCTTTGTTCTGCGGGACGGCACGCAGTGCTATTATGCCGATGAGAGCGCGATCGCACCGCTATGGAAGGGCAAGCGTTTTCCCATGGCCGTCTGCGTCAGCGGCTGGGTGATGCTCAATGCCGAACCTGCCATCATCGGCGACATCTACGCGGATCCGCGCGTGCCCGCGGAAGCATATCGGGCCACATTTGTCAAAAGCCTGGCGATGGTTCCGATCCGCCGCAACGCCCCGGTCGGCGCCATCGGCAATTATTGGTCGGAGAATTATGTGCCTTCGGCGCAGGAAGTCGCCATCCTGCAGGCCTTGGCGGACACCACTTCGGTCGCGCTGGAAAACGCCGAGCTTTACAGCGCGTCGCAACACTACGTGCAGACGCTGGAAGCGCAGCAGGCCCGCATTCAACGCCAGCACGCCAGCCTGGAGGTCTTTACCTCGGCTTTGGCGCATGATTTGAAAGAGCCGGTCCGAACCTTGCTCTCCTATTCAGAAATGCTGCGGGAGGAGCCGGCAAAAGACGTTCAGGCCGCCTATCTCTCCTATGTCCAGAATGCATCCGGCAGGATGGAGCTGTTGATCAGCGCCGTCGCCCGCTACATGCGCCTGGATGAGCTTTCGCAGCCGCTGCAGGTAGACTGCAACCTCGATGAAATCGCCGAAGTTGTGCGCGCCAATCTGGCGGCGCTTCTGGATCAGCATAAGTCGACCTTGACCTTTCAAACCCTGCCGCGCCTGCAAGCCGATCCGGCGCATCTAACCGAGCTGCTGCAGAACCTGATCAGCAACGCCGTGCTGCACAACCAGCGCCCTGTAACGGTGACCATTCGCCATGTCACGGAAGGCGGTCACACGATTTTTCTCGTCAGCGATGACGGTGATGGCTTACGGCAGAACCAGGCGGAACAGATATTCCAGCCGTTCCGCCGGCTTACCCATCTGCAGGGCCGCGCCGGTCTCGGCTTACCGATCTGCCGCCGCATCGTTGAACTCTATGGCGGCGAAATCAGCTGCAAATCTTCTCGCGGACAAGGTGCAACCTTCATCTTCTCTCTACCGGCTACTGAACAGTCTAAGCTTGACTAAGGCGTTCAACCAGAAGACTGACCCCATGCTGGCCCACGTCCTGCTCGTCGATGACCGCGAGGAGGATTTGGAAATGACCCGAATCGCCTTGTTCAGACGCCCGAAATTGCGCTGCAACATCCATATCGCGCGGGACGGACGGGAAGCCTACGATTTCCTCGCCAACTCCGGTTTTACGGTCGATTTGATCCTGCTCGACATCAATATGCCGGACGTCAACGGCTTCGAACTGATGCAACGGATGCAGGAAAACGCGCAATTGCAGACTATCACCATCGTGATGTGCAGCGGCTCCGACCATGTACCGGATCAGCTTCGTGCCCAAAAACTCGGCGCCGCCGGCTATCTTCTCAAGCCGCCGCGTTACGCGCAGTTGAAAGACATCATCGATCGCCTGCCCTCTCTGATCCTGTGCCAGGAAGGCGCCACAACCAACCTGATTCGCCGTAAGCCGTGAGAATTTAAGCGATCCGGCCGCGACCCTATGGCGTTACGCTTCAGCCTCGCGCCAAGGAATTCATGCCACGACAATCGGGAAACACCCGTCTGGTTGATCACCGACTGCTCGACCGGCTTCGGCCGGGAACTTGCAAAACTATTGCTCGACCAGGGTTCCAGGGTCGCCGCTGCGGCGCGCGATCCGTCGAAGCTGAGCGTTCTTACGCAGGCCACGAAAAAAAGCTTTGGCGCTGGCTTTGGATGTTACGGACAAGCGATCAGTTCAAGATGCGGTCGCGCAGGCGCATGCCAGGTTCGGACACACCGATGTGCTGTTGAACAATGCCGGCTAAGGCTACCTTGCCGCGGTCGAGGAAGGCAAGGACGAACCGGTGCGCAAGATGTTCGACACCAATGTCTTCGGCCTCGTCGAACGCATCAAAGCCGTGCTGCCTCGCATGCGGGCAAGACATAGCGGCCACATCGTCAACCTCTCCTCTATCGGCGGGTTTGTGAGCTTTGCCCCCGCCGGCTATGATTACGCGACCGAATTTGCGGTCGAAGGCCTCTCCGGCGCGATCAGGCTGGAGGTTGAACCGCCGGGGATCAAGGTGTTGCCGGTGGAACCAGGACCGTTCCGCACGAATTTCGCCGGCCGCTCCTGCCCCAGTTTAAAAAGTCTTTTTGCCGCACCGGCGGCCCGGTTCTTTTTCTTCAGAAAAAGAACCTCTTATGTTTTTCCTCAATGCAGCGCGTGGTGGCCGCTTACTGCCTCGCCTGCTTCCGGTGAGAGCTTCGCGCAGATTGGGACGGAGAGGCCGCCGATGAGGCCGACCAGCAGGAAGGCAATGGCGAAATCGACTGGCGCCGCGGCGTGGGCGTGCCGGTGCAGCGTACTGGCAACCTCCAGCACAGCCGCACCGATGACGATGCCGAGCGTCAGCGTGAGCTGCTGGATCGTGGAGTACAGGCTGGTCGCAGCGGAAATCCTGGCGCGCGGCACGTCGCTATAGGCAATGGTATTGAACGCGGTGAACTGCAGCGAACGGAAAAACCCGCCGAGCAGCAGCAAAAAGCTGATCAGCAAGGCCGGCCAGCCTGGCGTGAACAGCGCGCAGAGCCCGATGAAGGCAGACGACAGCACACCGTTGATCACCATGGTGGAGCGGAAGCCGAAGCGCCGGAGCAACGGCTGGGCCGCCGGTTTCATGCCGATCGCGCCGGCGGCGGAGGCGAAGGTGATCAGCCCGCTTTGCATCGGCGACTTGCCGAAGCCGATTTGCAGCATCATCGGCAGCAGAAACGGCATGGCGCCGACCGCGATGCGGAACAGGCTGCCGGCGATCATGGAATTGGCAAAAGTGGGGATCCGCATGAGCGAAAAATCCAGCACCGGATGGGGATGATTGCGCGCGTGCAACGCGTAGCTGATGGCGCCGGCGATGCCCAGCGCAAAGGCGCCAAGCGTCCACGGCAAGGGGATAAGATTGCGGCCGATCGTCTCGAATGCCGCCATCAGCGCCGCCATGGTCAGGCCGGAAAGCAGCAGGCCGCTCAAATCCAGCCGGCCGCCACGATCGGGCTCGCGCACTTCCGGGATGAACAGGGTGACGGCGATCGCGCCAATGACGCCGATCGGCACGTTGATGTCGAAGATCAGCCGCCAGGAGAAATAGGTGACGACGAAGCCGCCGAGCGGCGGCCCGAGGATGGGACCCACCAGCGCCGGCATAGTGATCCAGGACATCGCCGCGATCATCTGCTTTTTCGATACCGAGCGCAGCAGCACCAGCCGGCCGACGGGCACCATCATGGCGCCGCCGAGCCCTTGCAGAATACGCGCCGCGACCATGAACCAGAGCGACGGCGCCAGGCCGCAAAGCACCGAGGCGATGGTGAAGATCACGATGGCGGCGCGGAACACCCGGCGGCTGCCGAAATGATCCGCCACCCAACCGCTGGCCGGAATGAAGACGGAAAGGCTGATCAGATAGGAGGTCAGCGTCACGCTCATATGCAGCGGGTCGGCGTGGAAGCTTCTGGCCATCGCCGGCAGGCCGGTCGCAATGACGGTGGAATCGATATTCTGCATGAACAAGGCCGTCGCCACGATCAGCGCGGTCAGCCGCATCCGCTTGTCACTGGTGACCGGCTCGATTTCAGTTGCGGGTATGCTATCCATTGTCTAGCCCGGCGGGTTCAGTACAGCCGGCATCCTTAAGGCTCCAGGCTGCGCGCTTCATCCGCCAGCATGATGGGGATCCCGTCCCGGATCGGGTAGGCGAGGCCGGCCTGCGCGCTCACCAGCTCGTTACGTTCACGGTCATAGACCAGCGGCCCCTTGGTCAGCGGGCAGACCAGGATTTCCAGCAGCCGCGGATCGACCGGCGTGTGATTATCGGACGTCGCATTCATCGCTCAGCTTGCTCTCCAATCATTGCCGCGTTTGTCGTCAAAGGCGTTGATCTGCAGCAGCGCCAGCAGCACGCGGGCGCGCTCCGCCAGGTTCGGCGCCTCCAGCAGCGCCTGTTTTTCTTCCGCATCGAACGGGCAGGCCATGCACAAGGTCACCACCAGAGCGGGGTTGGACATCGCGTCGATCGCCTCCCAATTGGCTTCGACCCCCGTATGGGTGAAATAGCGGTTCAGCGCGTCCAGCAGGTCGGTACGGTCCATGCCCAGCGCAGCCGCGGTCTCTTGCGCCTGCAGGTCCGGCGCAAAGCCGGAAAAGGCGCCGCGCACCCGGCGGTAGCCGCGTTGCGGCTCCACTTCCTCGACAATGCTGTAGCGGATCAGGCCGGAGAGGGTGACGAGGTAGCGGCCGTCCTCGGTTTCGCTGAACGAGGATATGCGGCCGAGGCAGCCGGTGCGGTACAGGCCGGGGCCGGTATCGCCATCGCCCAGCCTCTTGTCCGGCTGCACCATGCCGATCAGCCGGCCTTGCGCCATGCTGTCTTCCACCATCGCAAGGTAGCGCGGCTCGAAGATGTTCAGCGGCAGCCGGCCATGCGGCAGCAGCAGCGCGCCGCCCAACGGAAACACCGGAAATTCTTCCGGCAGATCCTCCAGCCTGGTGCGAAGCTCCTTCATTTGCCCGCTAACTGAAAAGGATGGCGGAGAGTTTGCGCCGCGCCGCCATGGTGGCCGGGTCATCCATGCCCCAGGCCTCGAAGAATTTCAGCAATTGCAGGCGGGCCGCGTCCTCGTTCCAGTCGCGCTGCACGCGGATGATCTCCAGCAGCGCGCCGGCCGCGGCCTCACGCTCGCCGGAGCCGTTCAGCGCGGTCGCCAGCTCGTAGCGGGCCTCGAAATCCTTCGGATCGGCGGCCAGCCTGGCTTCCAGCCCGGCACGCGCCGCCTGCGCCTGCCGGCCTTCCGCGGCGAGCGCCAAAGCCGACCTGGCGCCGGAGATTTCGGCATGTTCGACGAGCTCGGCCGGCACCTCCTGCAGCACTTCCGCGGCCTGCGCCTCATCGCCCATGGCGAGCAGAGCGCGCACCAGCCCGCCCCAGGCTTCCGGCTTCTGCCGGTCTTCCTGAAGCGCCGCCGCGAACATCTGCGCACCGCCTTCCGCCTCGCCTTGCTCCAGCAGCAATTTGCCCTCGGCGATGTAATCCGCGGCCGGCGCGCTGGAGCCGGCAAGTTTCAGCAAAGCCTCGACATAGCGCTTCACCTCGCTCTCCGGCAGCGCGCCCTGGAAGGGCTCGTTGGCGATCTGGCCCTGCCAGAAAGCGACGACGGTCGGGATGGACTGCAACGGCAGTCCCATCTGGCTGAGCTGCTGCACCAGCGCGCGGTTTTTATCGACGTCAATTTTCACCAGCTTCAGGCGGCCGGCGGCGGCCTTGGTCACCTTTTCCAGGATCGGCGTCAGCGTTTTGCATGGGCCGCACCAACTGGCCCAGAAATCCACCAGCACGGGGATTTTGCGGGAGGCTTCGATGACGTCGGCCACAAAACTGGCTTGATCGCCATCCATAATCATCGCCGCGCCGGCATTCTGATGCTGGGATGCGGCGTCGGCGTTTTCAGTAAGAAGCGTGTTCATTTGGCCATCCAAACTGTCCTGGCGTTGTCCTGGGCGTTATATGGTATCGCAAGCGCTGCTCACAGCCCTCAGCCGAGCTATAGCGCCCATGAGCCATGCAAACCAGCACGGCGGGACCAGCTTGAGTGGGTTGCAATCCAGCTGCAGGATGCGTAAAGAGCGCTCACGGAGCGCGGGCGTAGCTCAGGGGTAGAGCACGACCTTGCCAAGGTCGGGGTCGAGGGTTCGAATCCCTTCGCCCGCTCCAGATTTCCGTCACCTTGTTTTGCGCCGTCGTTTTGCTGCGCCGTCGTTTTGCGCCGTCGCGGCGCGGTCGCTACTCCGGTATGATCCGATACGGCCATTTGCCTTGCTGGCGGACGATAATGGCCGGCGCTATAGGCGCGGTTCCGCACGCCGCCGGGACCAACGCCCGCCGCGCAACGATGCGCGAAGCGATCCGGTTCGAAATCATCCGGCGCTAAGCCTGCCCCATACATTTGTCACCGGCGATGCGGGCTAGCAGCTTTTCAAGATCGCCTAGCGCCACGGGTTTGACCAAATAATGGTCGAACCCGGCTTCGGCCGCCCGTGACTTGTCGCGCCCTTGTCCCCAGCCTGTATGGGCGATGATGGGAACGCCGCGAAAGGCTTCTTCCCGGCGGAACGCCTTGCATACGGCGTAGCCATCCATGCCTTGCAGGCCGATATCCAGCAGGACGGTGTCCGGCATGAAGGCTTTCGCTGTTTCCAGGGCGGTTTTGCCGTCATGGGCGAGCTGGAAGTCATGCCCGAGTTCTTCCAGCATCCAGCCCAGGGTGTGCGAAATCTCCAGGCTGTCATCCACCACCAGGACTTTCAGCCGCTGCGTTGCCTGCGAAGGCTGCGCGGGCTGCGGCGCCGCCGGTTGCAGCGGTGGCGCTGCGCGCGGCAGGCGTACGGTGAAGACTGCGCCGCGGCCGAGCCCGGGGCTCGCCGCCGAGATTTCGCCGCCATGCAGTTCCACCAATTGTTTCACCAGCGCCAGGCCAATCCCCAGGCCGCCGCGCGAGCGATCCAGGTTGGCATCGACCTGCGTGAAAAGCTCGAATACCTGGGAGAGCATTTCCGGCGGAATGCCGATGCCGTTATCCGCCACCAGGATCACCGCATCTGCCGCATCCGCCCGCACGGCAAGGCTGATCACGCCGCCTTCCGGGGTATACTTGGCGGCGTTATTCAGCAGATTGCCGACAACCTGGGAGATGCGCGTCAGATCCGCATCGAGCCATAGCGGCTCGGCCGGCAGATCGACATCGAGCGTATGGCCCGCGGATTCGATCAAAGGCTGGCTGATTTCCAACCCCAGCCGAACCGCCTCTGAAACCTGTACATGCTCCCGCCGCAGCTCGATCTTACCCTCGCTGACGCGCGAGATATCCAACAAATCGTCGATCAGCCGCAGCAGATGGCTCATCTGCCGGTCCATCATGTCCAGAATATCCGCGGCGTCTTCCCGGTCCGGCCGCTTGCGCAATATATCCAGCGCGTGGCGCAGCGGCGCCAGCGGATTACGCAGCTCATGGCCCAACGTCGCCAGAAATTCATCCTTGCGCCGGTCGGCCGCCTGCAGCGCCTCGGCATTGGCCTCCAGCGCGTCGCGCTGCAGCGCGATCTGCTGGCGCTGCCGGTAGAGCTCGAAGAAAACCTCCGCCTTGCTGCGCAAAATATCGGCCTCGATCGGCTTTTGAATAAAGTCGACCGCACCGGCCTCATAACCGCGGAACTTGCGCTGGCTGTCGGCGTTACCGGCCGTCACGAAGATGATCGGCACGCCGCGGGTGCGCTCGTTGCCGCGCATCAGCTCGGCCAGCTCAAACCCGTTCAGCCCCGGCATCTGCACATCCACCAGCGCCAGCGCCACGTCGTGCCGCAGCAGCAATTCCAGCGCCTCGTCGCCGGAACGCGCCTTCAGCAGCACCAGCCCGTCCCGGCGCAGCAGCGCGCCCAGCGACAGGAGATTTTCCTCGAGGTCATCGACCAGCAGAAAATAAACGGGACTTGCGACCGGGCTCATGGCTCTCCGATGGCTTGCAGGCAGCGGGCGATTTCCGCAAGCGTTAATACGCGGGCTTGCGGAGATTTCGCCAGCGCCGCCTCCGGCATGGAAGAAGCATAGGCGCCTTGCGGCTGCTGAACGATCGCCTCGCCGCCGGCCTCGATCACGGCCCGCAGCCCGCGCGCGCCGTCCTGGCTGGCGCCGGTGAGCACGACCCCGGTCAAGGCCGGACCGTAAGCATCGGCGGCACTCTCGAACAGCACATCGACGGAAGGGCGGGAATACAGCACCGGCTCGTCGCTGGAGAGCGAAATGGTCCTGTCCGCCTCGACCAGCAAATGATAGTCCGGCGGCGCGAAATACACCGTGCCGGGACGGATCGGCGCCTTGTCCTCCGCCTCCTCGACACAAATACTGCATTTCTCCCGGAATAATTTGGCCAGGATGCTGCGACGGTCAGCTGGCACATGCACCACGATCAGCACCGGCAGCCGGAATTGCGCTGGCAGCGCCGGCAGGATGGCCGAGAGCGCCTCAAGCGCGCCGGCGGATGCGCCGATCACCACGGCCTCGCTTTTTCCCCGGGTCATTCCACCCGCCTCTGGTAGATTTTTTCGTCCCGAACGAAGTCGGAGAACGACCCGGCATGGGCGGAGAAGCGCAGGCTCTCCTTGGCGCCGAGTCCGAGGAAACCCTTATGCGCCAGCGAATCCCGGAACAGCGCCAAGGCCCTGTCCTGCAGGTCCCGATCGAAATAGATCATGACATTGCGGCAGGAGATCAGCTGCATCTCCGCGAACACGGCGTCGGTGACCAGGCTGTGGTCGGAAAAAACCACGCGGCTGCGCAAAGTTTTGTCGAACGACGCCATGCCGTAGGCGGTCTGGTAGTAATCGGACAAGGAAGACTTGCCGCCGGATTTACGGTGATTTTCGGTAAAGAGCTTGATCCGGTCCAGCGCGTAGACGCCGGCATCGGCCCGCATCAGCGCATCCTGGTTGATATCGGTCGCGTAGAACAAGGTGCGCTCCTCCAGCCCCTCCTCGCGGAACAGGATCGCCAGCGAATACAGCTCCTCGCCTTCCGCGCATCCAGCCACCCAGATTTTCAGCGATGGATAAGTGCGCAGATGCGGCACCACGTTCTCCCGCAGGGCCAGGAAATAGGAAGGATCGCGGAACATCTCGCTCACCTGCACAGTAAGATAACCGAGCAGACGCGGCAGCGTCGACGCATCGTGCAGCAGGCTCTCCTGCAGCGCCGAAAAGGTTACAAAGCCGAGCTGTTCGCGCGCCTGGCGCAAACGCCGCTTGATCGATGCGGCAGCATAATGTCGAAAATCATAATGAAAGCGCCGGTACAAAGCTTCCAGCAGCAGTTGGATTTCCAGATCCTCGAGTTTTTCAGGCAAATTCATGCCTCATCGCGGCATCCACACGCGCACGAGGGAAAGCAGCTTTTCCACGTCCAGCGGCTTTGCCATATAGTCATTGGCGCCGGCTTCGATGCAGAGAAGCTGGTCATCCGGCATGGCTTTCGCCGTCAGCGTGATGATCGGCAATTTCCGCCAGTCCGGATTTTTGCGTATCTCGCGCGTCGCGGTCAGGCCGTCCATTACCGGCATCATCACATCCATCAGCACCAGGTCGACCGGCGCGCCCGACGCCGCGGATTTGTGCAATAATTCCAGCGCCTCCCGGCCATTGCGGGCGATCTCCATTTTGACGCCGCGCGGCTCCAGGATATTGGTCAACGCGTAGACGTTGCGTACGTCGTCCTCAACGATCAGGATCCGCCTGCCTTCCAGGATCGCATCGCGATTTCTTGCCTGCAGGATCATGCGCTGCTGTTCCGGCGGCAGTTCCGCCACCACCTGATGCAGGAACAACGTGACCTCATCCAGCAGCCGTTCCGGCGATTTGGCGCCCTTGATGATGATGGATTTGGAATAGCGCCGCAGCCGCTGCTCATCATCGGCCGACAGATCGCGGCCGGTATAGACGATGACCGGCGGGAAGGAATATACATCCTCTCGCGCCAACGTTTCCAGCAACGCATAGCCGGAGGTGTCGGGCAGCGAAAGGTCGAGCACCATGCAGTCGAACTTTTCTTGCCGGAGGCGTTCAAGGCATTCCGACGCCGTCCCTACCGTTACGGTTTCGACATCGTGCGAGCTGAGCAGTTTGCCGACGGCTTCGCGGTGCAGCCGGTCATCCTCGACGATCAGCACGCGATGCATGCGCTGCGATAGTTTCGCTTCCAGTTTGGCGAGCACCTCCGCCAGCGCTTCCCGCTTTACCGGCTTGACCATGTAGCCGACCGCACCGAGCGAGAGCGCGGTTTGTGCATGATCATTGGCGGAGACGACATGCACGGGAATATGCCGCGTCTGCACGTCGCGCTTGAGCTGGTCGAGCACGGACAAGCCCGACTGGTCCGGCAGCCCGACATCCAGGATCGCCGCACTTGGCGAATGCAGCTGGGCCAGCTTCAACGCCTCAACCGCGTTGCCCGCCACCAGCGATTTGAAGCCCATCTCGCGCGCCAGATCGCGCAGGATGCCGGCGAACACCGCGTCATCCTCGATGATAAGCAACACCCGCCGCGCACCCTCAAGCGAATACCGGTCGTCCTCGACCCGGAAAGCCGGCCTTGGCGCCGTATTCGATGCCGCTGTGGAAGGCGCTTCGGGCAAGGCTGATCCGGCCGCCGCCGCCGCCGCCGCCAGTTTCACGCGCGCACGCTCGGGCGTGCCGACCAGCGCGGGATCGAAATGCTCCGGCAGCGCGACCGTGAACACGCTGCCCTCGCCTAAGCCGCTCTGCAGATGGATCGTCCCGCCCAGCAGGCGGACGAGTTCGCGGGAGATCGAGAGCCCAAGACCGGTGCCGCCATATTTGCGGCTGATCGTGCCATCCGCCTGCCGGAACGCCTCGAAAATGCTCTGCTGCTGCGCCTCCGGAATGCCGATGCCGGTATCGGTAACACTGAAGGCGATCCGCCCCGAGGCGATCCGCCCCGAGGCGATCCGCCGGATGCCGATCTCGACCCGCCCGGCTTCGGTGAATTTGAACGCGTTGGAGAGCAGGTTTTTCAGCACCTGCTCCAGACGCTGCAGATCGGTGGTAATGAGGGCGGGGCATTCCGGCGCGATATCGACGACGAACTCCAGCTGCTTCTCCCGCGCCAGGGGGTCGAAAATCAGCCGCAAATTGCCAGCAAGCTGCGCCAGCGCGACCGATTCCGGGCGGATTTCGACATGCCCGGCCTCGATCTTGGAAAGATCGAGGATATCGTTGATCAGATTGAGCAGGTCATTGCCGGAGGACTGGATCGTCTGGGCGTATTTCACCTGCTCGGCACTAAGATTCTCATTCGGATTATCGGCCAGCAGTTTCGCCAGGATCAGCGAGGAGTTCAGCGGCGTGCGCAGTTCGTGCGACATATTTGCAAGGAAGTCCGACTTATACTGGCTGGCCTGCTCAAGCTCGCGCGCCTTCAACTGCACGGAGGCGTTGACGCGTTCCAGGCCGTCGCGCTGCGCTTCTAGAAGCTGCGCCTGTTCCTCCAGCTGCGAGTTGGTCTGCTCCAGCTCGACCTGCTGCTGTTCCAGCCGCGACTGGCTTTCCCGCAGCGCCCGGCCCTGCTCTTCCAGCTCCTCGTTGGAGACGCGCAATTCCTCGCCTTGCACCTGCAGTTCTTCCGATTTGCGTTGGGTCTCGCCGAGCAGGGTCTGCAGCTCGTTGCGGTAATGCGCGGAGCGAACGGCAATCGCAACCGCCGCGGCAGCCTGTTCCAGAAGCAGAACTATGCCGTCATCGACCGGGCGGATGAAACCCAGCTCCAGCACCGTGTTGACAACGTCATCCACCTTGGCCGGGCAGATGACCAGATGTCTTGGCGAGCTCTGGCCCAGCCCGGAGCCGAAGGCCAGATAGCCTTCCGGCACATCGGCCAGGACCATATGCCGGTTCTCCCAGGCGGCCTGGCCCAGCAGCCCTTCCTTCAGGATGAAGCGCTGCGGGATCCTGGCGCCCAGCGGCACCCCGTAGGTCGATGCAAGCTGATATTGGCTCTGCTCCTGCACGAAAACAGCACCGGCGACGGCGCCGAGATAAGTGGCCAGAAAGCTCAGGATGTTGCTGCCCAGCTCCTCTATGCCCTGGTTGCCCAGCATGGCCTTCGCCAGGCGAACCTGACCGGCCTGCAGCCACTCCTCCTTCATCCGGATCAGATTCGCCCTGCGGATCAGGAAGCCGACGACCATTGTCAGCAAAATACCCAACAGGCCGGAAAGGATGCCGCTGCCGAGCGCCGAACCATAGGCCCGGCTCATCTCCGCAACCCGCTGCTCGCGCAGCAGCGCCTCTTCCTCGTTCATCGAGGCGAGCACGGCGCGTATCGCGTCCATTTCCACTTTGCCGCGATCGGTATTGACTACCGCCAGCGCCGCGGCCAGGCCTTGGGTCCGGCGCAAGGCGACCGTCTCGGCCAGCTCCGACAGCTTGGCCGTGACATGCTCCTGCAGAATGGGGATCCGTATTCGCTGCGCCGGGTTGTCGTGGATCAGGCCCCCGATCTGTTCGAAATCCGCCGGTATCGCGGCCAAGGCAGCGTTATAGGGCTGCAGGTAAGCCTCGTTGCCGGTCAGCAAAAAGCCACGCTGGCCGGTCTCCGCATCCTGCGCGGCGGAGAGCAATTGGTCGAGCGCGACGATAACATCGCCGGAATGGCCGATGGCCTGATTATCGTCCCGCAATGTCCGAAGGTTGTGGAAGGCAATGATACCGCTGAACAGGAAAAACAGCAGGACACAAGCGAGGCCGGAGGCGACCATCGGCTCGAAGCCCGATTTTTGTTTGGCGTTGCCAGGCATGAGACTTCCGTATCCGCATCCGTTTTGCTTCGATACTCGCGCTGTAGCGAGTAGCGCCCACGCGCACAATGGTTACGGCATAATTACACCGATAAAGACTTGATTGACGCACAGGATGGCCGCTGCGTAACGGCTGTCCAGCGACCGCCTGTCCAGTGACCACCTGTCCAGTGACCGCCTGTCCCAACAGTTATCTCGAACGGCCGGCTCAGTAATACGCCAAAATCCGGCCTTGATAGCGACGATGCCGCGACAAGCCGCATCAATAATATTGAATGGGGCATCAGGGAAAGGAATTCCTCACCGGCCTGAAGCTGCGCTTATTAATTACGGCATCCGATAACGCATAGGTGCCGATATGGTGAAGCCGAGATTCGACCGCCTCTCCGGATGTCATATAAAGCCGATTCGCAGCGTCAGCCACGCCGCCAGCCTGGCTTTGCTGATGACGGGCAGGCTGGATAGCTTTCGGCAAAGCGGTAAGCGCCCGATCCTGTTTTTTCATGGCGCAACGGTGCCGACCTTGATGACCGCGGCCTACCGGATCGCCGGATTGTCCTGGTTCGATTTTCTCTCCATGGATGCGCGCTCAGTCTGGGGGCTGGATCTGCTTGGCTATGGCGAATCCGACTCCTACCCCGCGCAGTCGCTAACCGAAAATGAATGCGATCCGAACGATTACGGAGTCGCTGCGTCCCTGGTCGATGACATCGACAACGCAGTCACCCGCATCCTTGCATCCACCGGCGCGGATTCACTGCATATCGTTGCAATTTCTCGCGGCGCCATCCCGGCCGGCTACTACGCCACCGCCTATCCTGCGAAGATCCGGTCGCTGACCTTTCATGGCCCGATCACCCGGCAAGAACAGAACGTTACCGCCCTGCTTGCGAAATATTTCGGGACCACCGAGCTGCCGAACATCTCGCATTTTGCTCTAAGTGCAGAGAAACGCTTCGAACTTCTGCGGGATGATAAACCGCTGGGAACGATCTCACCGCTGGAGCCTGAATTCGCCGCCTGCTGGGTGGGTGATTACAGCCAAAGGGCGCACGGGGATCGCGCCGCCGTCGATCTGCCGGTTCTGGCCCCTATCGGATTCGCGCTCGATATCTGCAACGCCTGGAGCGGCGTCTATTTCGACGAGCGCCTGATCACCATGCCGGCCCTGATCCTGCGAGGCGAATGGGATCATGTGCTGACCCCGGCCGAGAGCTGCCAGGAAATGTTCGAGGAGATCGGATCGTCCGTCAAACGTTACGTTCAGCTATCCGAGGGGACGCATTCGATGATGTACGAAAAATGCCGCCACACACTGTATCGGGAAACCGCTTCCTTCATACGCGAGTACGACTGACGCGGCATCTTTCGGAGGATTGAAAAATGTATAAAAGACCGCGCATCATCAGATTTGACGGCAATGGCGATACCGCTTTCTATAGAGAGCGGACCCGGCGCAATGAGCTTTTCCTGGGCACCACCAAGGCCCAGATGGCAAAATCGCAGCAGATCCTGGCAGACGCCGTGGTCGGCGTTGCCGGCGGCGGCGGCCTTGGCGGCAGCATCGCGATGATGCTGGCGAGGCTCGGCGTCGGCCATATTAAGATCTGCGATCCCGACAGCTTCGAAATCTCCAATATCAACCGCCAACTCGGCGCCGCACCGGCGGCGATCGGCCGCAACAAGGCAATCGTGGTGGGCGAGCTCGTCCATGAAACGATGCCGGATGTGACGGTCGAGATCTTTCCCGAGGGGATGAAAAAACATGTCGCCGAGGAATTCCTCAATGGCTGCGATTTGTTGATCGACTGCGTGGATTTCTATTGCATCGACGAGCGCTACGACATGCACAAGGCGTTCCGCGCCAGCCGAACCTGCAAGAGCTGCGTGGCCGGAACGGTGGTGGGCTGGGGTGCGAACGTGTACCACTTCACGAAAGACGGCTTGACACTGGAGGATTTCTACCAAATCCCGCCGGATGCGACGCAGACCGAGGATGTGGTCGACCGGCTTGTCAAACTGCAGGCCTCCTTCCTGCCGCGCTTTCCCAGCAAGGCGAATTTGTACGACTGGATGCGGGAGAACGGCAACGTGCCGATCCTGTCGCTGGCGCCGACGCTTGGGCAATACATGATCGTTGCGCGCGCGGCACTTATCCTGCTGGACATGGACAAGCCGCCTTACGCCACGGCGATTCCGCCCATGCCGTCTTACCTCTGGATGGATGGCTCGACCCTGGAATGCGGCGTCTATGAATTCAACGGCGAATTCGTCAACGAGAATGAATTTGCGGATTATTTCGGCAGCATAGGTTCGCTGCTGCCCGCGTGAATGGTCGCGGACCGAGGTCTTTTTTAGGATCGTGCAAAATGCATCTCGTTGCTCCAGAAACACGAAGCCGCGCTCGGCTAAGGATACAGACGCAGCAGGCGACGAGCGATGACGATCTGTTGGCCGTGCGAGCGCTATGGCGTTGCGTCTATGGCGGCGAATTCGGCTGGCTGGGCGCCGATGCCGATCCGCGAACCGATGGCTACCATGAACGCTCGACCTATTACCTGAGCTATGCCAACACGATGCTGCCGGCGGCGACCATGCGTATCGTCGATGCCCAGAGGCCCGGCTTTCACATCACGGATGCCGTGCATCTCGACGGCATTTCTTGCCTCCGACCAAAAATCGTCGAAGTGCAGCGGCTGATGGTGCATGCCGATTTCCGCGACAGGCGGCTTCCGGGCGCGCCGTTCGGGATCTACGGCTGCATGATCAAGGCCTGTCTGCAGCACGCCCTAAAACACGAGGTCGATCTTATCCTGGCGGATTGTCATCGCGACATGACCATAAGCCCACTGAAATCGCTGAAATCCATGGGATTTCGGGATACCGGAAAAACCTATGTCGATAGCATGAACGGGCTCGTCTGCGTCATTCTGACGATGGAGACACGGCGCTGGCTGCGAAACATTTTCGGCGACCCGACACCCTTCAGTCGCTATCTGATCGAACCTGACTTGCTGAACATGCCGCCTGCGCGGTTTCCGGCAACTCGCGCAAGCGAGATCCAGGCAAAGGAATTTGTGCGGCGAATGGGATTACGGCGCCAGGCGAAACCCGCGCCGGCCGATGGCGTGCTCACGTGATCGCGCCCGGCGTTTTGAACGGCGTGCTTCTGCTCATCGCGGCACTACAGATTTTGCCTTTTTCCGATATCATGGCGAAATATCTGTCTCTGACGCTTCCCGTTCTGCAGATCATCTGGGCACGGTTCTTTTTTCACTGCGTCATCACCGGGGGCATTACCTATGTTCGCCACGGCAGAAATTACCTTCTGCCAAATTTCTCGAAAGTACTGGTTCTACGCAGCAGCGCGCTGTGCTGCGCGGTCGGCCTGTTCTACCTGACTTTGCATCTTCTGCCGATAACCACTTCGTTGACCCTTTGGTTCGTCGCCCCCTTCATCCTGACCGCGCTGGCGGCCTTGTTCCTGCACGAGCGCGTGTCCGCCTTTCAGTGGTTCATCGTCGCCGCGGGGTTCGCCGGCATCCTCGTCGCCATTCATCCGCAAATCCATACCTGGCGCTGGGCGTATAGCATCGGCCTGCTCTCCGGCATGTTTTACGCGATGTTCCTGCTCTCTACGCGTTTTATCGATCCGGCGATTCCGCAGATCGTCTCCGTCTATCAAACCGGATTGGTCGGCGCCCTCGCGGGCACCGTCGCCATAACCCTTATCTGGCAGGCGCCCACGGCGTTCGAGTGGCTCATGCTGATCGCAACCGGCGGCGTGGCGGCGATCGCGCATATTTTGATTATCAAGGCCTTCGAACTCTCAGATGCCAGCACGCTGGCGCCGTTCACCTATTCGGAAATCATCATGGCGACCATTCTCGGCTATGTGGTTTTTCATAATGCGCCGAACCTGCAGGTGTTCTGCGGTCTTGGCATCATTATCGTCAGCGGGATCGCCCTGGGCTCGCGATCACGCTGGGCTCGGCATCGCCCTGGGCTCGAGATCGCGCTGGGCGCGGGATCGCGTTGGGCTCGAGATCGCGCTGGGCTACAGCCAGAACCGCGAGCCAGAACCGCGCCGCGAAATACCGGCTAGCCGCCGAGTAAAACGGAGCATGGACATGCAGGCCGGCAACATCATCGAATCGAATGTCCGAAGTTATTGCCGCGCCTTTCCCGGCCGATTTTCGACCGCGCAAGGCTGCCACGTCTTTAGCAGCGGCGGCAAGCGATACCTTGACTTCCTGGCCGGCTGCGGCGCGCTGAATTACGGCCATAATCACCCAAGGATGCGCGAGGCCTTGATCGACTATATCATGTCCGACGGTATCGCGTTGGCGCTTGATCTTGCCACCGAAGCGAAGGAGCGGTTCCTGGAGTTGTTTGGCCGCCTGATTCTGACGCCAAGAAACCTCGACTACAGCGTGCAGTTTACCGGACCAACCGGCGCCAATGCCGTCGAGGCGGCGATCAAGCTAGCCCGCAAGGTAACCGGCCGAAGCAATATTCTCGCGTTCACGAACGGATTTCACGGCTGCTCGCTGGGTGCCTTGAGCCTGACGGCCAATAGCCATCACCGAAGTGCCTCAGCCGCCTTGCTGAACGGCGTGCAGAGGCTCTATTTCGATGGCTATTTTGGCGGGAATATCGACACGGCCGACCTGCTCAGCCAGCAGCTTCATGACCCTTCAGGCGGGCTGGATGCGCCGGCCGCCATCATCCTTGAGGTGGTGCAGGGCGAAGGCGGATTGAATATCGCTTCGCGAAGCTGGCTGCGCAAGATCGCCGCGATCGCCCGCTCGGTCGGCGCCCTGCTCATCGTCGACGAGGTTCAAACCGGCTGTGGCCGCACCGGCAACTTCTTCGCGTTCGAAAAATACGGGATCGTTCCGGACATCGTCACGCTTGCCAAGTCGATCTCCGGTTTTGGTCTTCCCATGTCTCTCGTGCTGATGAAGCCCGAACTGGATCAATGGTCACCGGGCGAGCATAGCGGCACGTTCCGCGGCAACAACCACGCCTTCGTGACCGCCGCCGCGGCGCTGCAGCTTTTCTGGTCGGATGATAGCCTTGCTTCGGACGTCCAGCAAAAGGCGGCGGTCATGGCGTCGCGGATCGAAGAATTTTGCGTGGCGCGCGATTTGCAACCGTGCGGCACCGGCTTGATGCAGGGGATCTCGCTGACCGCGGAACAAGCTGGCTGCGCCAGGGCGGCTGCGTACGAGCGCGGCCTGATCGCGGAGTTATGTGGGCCGCATGATGAAATTCTAAAATTCACGCCGCCTTTGGTGATCGAGGAGGAGGATCTGCATTACGGTCTAAAAATTGCTTTTAATTCGATCGACGTCGCGCTGCGGGAAAGCGGCCGCTTTTGGAAAAAACCGGCGCAATGAACTTTTGAAGGCCGCAGCTTGGGACGTTTGAGACGATCCGCCCCACGCCCGGATCCTAAGGTCTTTTTGCACCAACCGCGGCCCGGTATTTTTCCAGAGAAAGAAGTTCTTGCTTGTTCTCAGTATTGAAACGAGCGTAGTCCCAGAATAAGATGTTCGTAAAATTTCCGGTGGATGCCGGAGAGCCGGCGGTGCCGCGTCTCCACCGCCATTTCCACCGGCGGCAAGGGCGGCAGGCCGGAACGCTCGGTCAGCACGACCGCGCCTTTGGGCACCGTACTCTCCTCAACCGCCGAGATGGCGTTGCTGGAGAGTATCGTCGCGTGGATCGAGGCGATGCTGTTGCTGGAATAGATAAACCGCCAGTTGATCTGCGCGTCGGTGAGGCTTCTGATCATGGCGTTGCGGCAGATGCAGCCATGTGGAAAACCCGCCAGGGCAACAGGCTCTCCCTTGGTCAGCTTGAAATCCTTCGCGCTAATCCACACAAGCTGTTCCAGCCGGGCCGCCGGTACGGGCGCCTTGCCATGCTCGTAGGTCACAAGCCCGAAATCGAGCTCCCCTGCATTCAGCAGCGCCAGATTCTCGTCGCTGTTGCGGCAGGAAACGACGACGTGACAATTCTCGTTCTTCTCCATGAACCCGGTCAGTATCTTCGGCAGGATAATCGCAGAATAGTCATCCGAGGTGCCAAGGGTGATCTCGTAATGATGGGAATCGTTGCGGACCTTGCGCCGCAACTCATCGTTTAGCGACAGGATATCATGGGCGTATTTCAGCAGGATGCTGCCTTCTTCCGTGATGTGCAGAACCGTGCCGGCGCGGTAGAACAATTTGCAGTTCAGCGCGTCCTCCAGGCGCCGGACCTGCATGCTGATGGCCGATTGGGTCCTGAGCAGCTTCTCGGCGCTTTTGGTGATGCTTTTGGTTGCGGCGATCGTCACGAAGGTTCGCAGCAGATTGGTATCGATATTTTCGGTCAGCAGCTTCGCCTCTGGGTTGCCCATCTAGACGTCGACTCCGGAACACGCTCAGGTTGTGGGGCGCCAGCCTAGTCTGACAAACACGATGTTTGCAACAGGTTAGATCGCTGCCCGAAATGACGCGTCAGGGCGCCGAGCCCCGCCTCTGTCATGTGCAAGGTTCTGAGGCGCGGGCTTGGCACCAGCCAGCACGACTGTCTGAAGTGCCGCAGCAGTTCCAGGCCCAGCGGTCCGGCCAAATGCGGCTGTTTCTCGGTCAGATCGATGCAGATCGTGGCGTGCCGGGGCTTTACGTCAGCAAGCCCGATCGATTGCAGCCAGTCCACGCCATCGGCCGTGATCTGCAGCCGCTTTTCCCCCGTGCCGCGCCGCAAATATCCATGATGCATCGCATGCCGCGCGACCGCTACGCCGACTTCGCCGGCGATATGGCCGAAGCAGGACCGGCAGAAACGGAATTTCCGGTCCCAGGCCGGCCTGCTCATGTATCCGGAACGTTGCGGGCCAGTTCCTCCAGCCAGGCAATAGCGTTGCCGTCGGAAGGCGCGCGCCAGTCGCCGCGCGGCGATAGCGATCCGCCGGCGGCGACCTTGGGACCATTGGGCATGGCGGAGCGCTTGAACTGGCTGAAGGCGAAGAAACGGCGCAGGAAAATCTCCAGCCAGTGCCGGATCTCACCCAATGAAAACGCTCCGCGCTTGTCCACGGGAAAGTTCGACGGCCATTCGCCCTTTGCAACATCGCTCCAGGCGTGCATCGCCAGAAAGGCGATTTTCGAGGGCCTGAAGCCGAAGCGCAGCGTGTAATACAGGTTGAAATCCTGCAGCGCATAAGGGCCGATCTTCGCCTCCGTGCTCTGCGGCTTCTCGCCTTCCGCCGCCGGCACCAGCTCCGGCGAAATCTCGGTCGCCAGGATGGCCTGCAGCGTCTCTCCCACCTCGGCCGAGAACTGGCCGGTCGCCATCACCCAGCGGATCAGATGCTGGATCAGCGTCTTTGGCACGCCGGCATTGACGTTGTAATGCGACATCTGGTCGCCGACGCCATAGGTGCACCAGCCTAGCGCCAGTTCCGAAAGATCGCCGGTGCCGATCACCAGCGCATCATTCTGGTTGGCGAAACGGAACAGGTAATCGGTGCGCAGGCCGGCCTGCACGTTCTCGAAGGTGATGTCGTAGATTGGCTGGCCGAGAGCGAAGGGATGCTTCAGATCCCCCAGCATCTGCTTGGCCGCGGGCCTTATATCAATCTCGCGGGCGGTGGTGCCCAGGCTGTCCATCAGCCGCCAGGCATTGCCCTTGGTCTCCGTGCCGGTGGCGAAACCTGGCATGGTAAAGGTCAAAATATCGCTGCGCGGCAGACCCAGCAGGTCGAACGCCTTGGCTGCGACGATCAACGCGTGGGTGGAGTCCAGCCCGCCGGAAATGCCGATCACCGCACGCTTCATGCCGGTGGCTCTCAGCCGCTGCGCCAGGCCGGCCACCTGGATGTTGTAGCCTTCGTAACAATCCTGCTCCAGCCGGGCCGGATTAGCGGGCACGAAGGGAAAGCGCTCGATCGGCCGGTGCAGGCCGAAATCCGCCTGCGGCGGCTCCAGCCTGAACGTCACAGTACGAAAATCGTCCGTCGCGGCACCGTGGGTGCGGCGATTATCGTCGAAGGTTCCCATCCGCATGCGCTCCTGGCGGAGCAAATCCAAATCGATATCGGCGGTAATGAAACGGCCCGCGGTGGGAAAACGTTCCGCTTCCGCCAGCAGCACGCCGTTCTCGAAAATCATCACCTGGCCGTCCCAGGCGAGCTCCGTCGTGCTCTCGCCGGCGCCGGCCGCGGCGTAGATATAGGCGGCAAGGCAGCGCATCGCGGCCGATTGCGCCAGCAGCCGCCTGCTTTCGGCGCGGCCGATGGTGATGGGGCTGCCGGAGAGATTTGCCAGTACGGTGGCCCCGGCCAAGGCGGCCAGCGCGCTGGGCGGCACGGGCAGCCAGAAATCCTCGCAGATTTCCACATGCAGAGCGAAACCGGGCAAATCTTCCGCCTTGAACAGCAAATTATTGCCGATCGGCACCGTCTGCCCAGCTAGAGTGATCTCCCCGCGCAGAACATCGCCCGCGGCGATCTGCCGGCGTTCGTAGAATTCGCGGTAGGTGGGCAAATATGATTTCGGCACCACGCCCAGCAGCCGGCCGCGATGGATGACAAGCGCCGTATTATATACCCGCTGGGCGTGGCGCAGCGGCGCGCCGATGACCAGCATGGTCCCGATCGCTGCCGATGCCTGCAGCATGCTGCCGATTGCCTGCTCCACCGCCTCCAGCAGCACATCCTGCAGCAGCAAATCCTCGATTGAGTAGCTGGAAAGCGTGAGTTCCGGAAAAACCGCCAGCGCCACCCCTTGCGCCTCGCAATCTCTGGCAATCGCCAGAATCGCCTCAGCATTGCAGGCTGGGTCGGCCAAGGCCGTGCGGATGGTGCAGGCGGCCACCCGGGCAAAACCCTGCCGGTAGAGCGAGCGGAAATTCAGCGTCAAACCTTTCAGTCCTTTCCGTCGGTGCGCGCCGCGCTTATCCACGGTTGAACCAGGCTAGCGCGTCCTTGCATCGAACAACAGCCCGCCGCTGATTTCGGCTATCCGGCAGGATCAACCGTCCGGGCCTGCGCGACGAAGTGGTAGAACCGGCCGTCGAAAAGCTGCATCACCTCTTCGGTCTTGGCATGCGCCTGCGGCCGGATGGACGAAGCCAGGCAATCCTCGATGGCAGCCATGTCCGGGAAATCCATCTCCAGGATCATTGCGATCGGCCGCGCATCTTCATCCGCACTCTGCATGCGCTGCACGCGCACTGCGGTGACATGCGGGAACCGCGCCCAGATCGGCTCCAGCTCGTTACGCACGCGCGCGAAGAATTCTTCCTCCCGTCCTGCTTTGATTTGGCCTTCGTAAACCGCGGTTCGAGTAAGCATGATATCTCCTGAGAAAGAGGTCGCTTTTTGAAAAGCGACGCAAAAAAAACTTCTATTGCTCCAGAGCCGGGAGGTTCTGGTGCCTATGGCCCGGTTTGAAAAAGTCTTTTGCTTCTTTTTTTTCAGAAAAAGAAGCGCTTATTTTTCTATGGCTGTCCGGTTCCACCCGTGGCGCCGTAGATCTGGCCGGTGACGTAGCTTGCTTGCGACGATGCCAGCAGCACGTAGATGGCTGCGAGTTCCGCCGGCTGGCCGGGGCGGCCCATTGGCACCGTCTCGCCGAAGCTGACCAATTTCATCATGCTATCGCCACCGACGACCTGCAGCGGCGTCCAGAACGGACCGGGTGCCACCCCGTTCACGCGGATGCCCTTGTCGATCATCTGCTTGGCCAAGGCTTTCACGAACACCATAATCGCGCCTTTGGTCATCGCGTAGTCCAGCAGATCCGGCGCCGGGTTGTAGGCGTTGGCCGAGGTGGTGCAGACGATCGCGGAGCCTGGCGGCATGTGGGGGATGGCGGCTTTGACGATCCAAAACATCGCGTAGACGTTGGTCTTCATTGTCCAATCGAAATTATCTGTCGAGAGTTTCAGGATCGAATCGGCGCTATGCTGGCGCGCCGCGTTGCTGACCAGCAAATCAAGCCCGCCAAGTCCGGCAATTGCATCGCCGACCATTTTGCCGCAGAACGCCTCATCGCGGATATCACCGGGCAGCGCCACCGCCTTGCGGCCGGCCTGCTGGATCAACTGCACCACTTCGCGGGCGTCCGGTTCCTCGCTAGGGTAATAGCTGATGGCGACATCCGCACCTTCGCGCGCAAAGGCGATGGCGGCGGCGCGGCCGATGCCGGAATCGCCGCCAGTGATCAGCGCCTTCCGGCCGGCAAGCCGGCCGCTGCCGACATAGGATTTCTCGCCATGATCCGGCTTTGGCGTCATCTTGCTGGTCAGGCCCGGCCAGGGCTGCGATTGCGGCAGGAACGGCGGCCCTGGATATTCCTTAGCGTATTCCTTGGCATACTCCCTACCGGAATCGGTCAGCGGCTGCGGCTTGCGTGCGGTTGCGGGCGGCGTCTGCGCGAAAGCCGGCGCCGCAGCGGCCGTCACCAGCCCCGCCGCGGCGATCTGCGCCAGCGAACGCCGCGACGTGTGAATTTCATCAGCCGCCATCGGTTTCTCCTGCAACGGACAGTCTGACGAATAGGTCGGCGCAAACGGCGTTACAAGGCCCGCAAGCTCGCCATGCGTGGTTCCCGGCAGTTATCATCAAAGATTGACTCAGCCTTAAATTCCTAAGGCATTTCAACTATTGTCGCGCCGCCTCTTGTGGGCGGATCATCGCGCCAGCACGTACAGCCGCGATATGACATCAACAGACAGCGACATCGATTTCATGCAACGCGCGATCCGGCTCGCGCAGGAGGCGCAGGCTTCCGGCAGCGGCGCGCCGATCGGCTGCGTCATCGCGCTCGATGGCGACATCATCGCGCGCGGCGAGAACAATGTTGCCGCCAGCAACGATCCGACGGCGCATGCAGAGATTGTGGCGATCCGCGAGGCCGGCGCAAATCTGCAACGCTCCCGCTTCGAAGGAGCGGCGATGTACTCCACGCTGCAGCCCTGCGGCATGTGCACCATGGCCGCGATCTGGGCGGGTATATCCAAGATTGTTTATGGCGCGGAGCGCGGCCAGGTGCACGAGATGTATTTCGAGAACCGCAATCTCGACATCATGGATTTCGTTCGCGATGCGTTCAAGGAGGATCTGACCCTGACTGGCGGTGTGCTGGCTGAGCAATGCACCGGCTTCTATTATAAGCCGGGCGACGACCCGCCGCAGGAGGAGCAGGCGAACAAATAGGAATGGACACGATGCCCGATGTGCCGCCGATCAGCCACCTGCTGGAGACCTCGCTTTATGTCGCCGACCTTGGACGGTCGAAGTCGTTTTACCAGGGAGTTTTCGGTTTCCAGGAGTTGTTGCTGGACCATCGCATGTGCGCGCTGCGTATCCCGACCAGCGCCGTTTTGCTGCTGTTTAAAATAAATGGCTCGCTCGAGCCGAGCCAGACGCAAGGCGGCGTCATCCCGCCGCATGGCGGCAATGGCGAACTGCATTTGTGCTTCGCCATTCCGCTGGCGTCGCTAGAGCAATGGACCGCGCATCTGGAAAAGCAGGGGGTGGCGCTGGAGAGCCGCGTGCGCCAGACCTTTGGCGGCATCAGTCTGTATTTCCGCGATCCGGACGGCCATTCGCTGGAAGTAGCGACACCCGGGCTATGGGCAAATTACTAATCCCAGCTGAGTTCCATGCCAGCAGATAGCCGGTATGCTGCACGCCGGCCCGGTCATTGCGGCGCTGCTCGTCGATCCGCAAGGTGGCGCGCCTGCGCGCCGTGCCGCGCGCTCGACGGCCAGCCTTGCGGTGCCGGCGCCGATAACCGCGACGTCGCAGCTCCGCTCATGCTCGGTTTGACGCGCGCTATCCATTATCCTCAAAGCCCGGATAAAGCTTCATGCCGCCATCGACGAAAATCGTCGAACCGGTGACGTAGTCGGCTTCATCGGATGCCAGCCAGACAACGGCGCGCGCCACGTCCTCCGGCTCGCCGATCCTGCCATAGGGGATCAGCTTGAGAAGCTTCTGCAACGCTTCCGGGGTTTCCCAGGCCGTTTTGTTGATCGGCGTGCGAATGGCGCCAGGTGCTACCGCATTGACCCTGATGCGATCGCCCGCCACCTCCTGCGCCAAACTCTGCATCATCATCTGGATGCCGCCTTTGGAGCTGGCGTAGTTCACGTGGCCGGCCCAGGGGATGATCTGGTGCACCGAGCTCATACAGACGATGCTGCCATGGTTATCCCGATCGGGATTGGCCTCTTTCTGCCGGCGAAAAATCTCGATCGCCTCCCTGCAGCACAGGAACTGCCCGGTTAGATTGACATCCAGCACCGTCTGCCAATCCGCCAGCGTCATTTTGGCAATCGCTGCATCCTTCTGCAGCCCGGAATTGGCGACGACGATATCCAGGCCGCCCAGCGCCTCGACCGCATCGCGAAACAATGCCTTCACCTCCGCTTCCTTCGAAACATCCCCGCCGAGTGCGAATGCCTTGCCGCCTTCGGCGCGGATCTGCGCCGCCAGTTCCTCTGCCGGTTCGGCGTGGCTATGGTAGTTTACGACGACCGCGGCGCCGGCGCGGGCGATTTGCCGGGCGACGCCCAGCCCGATCCCGGAACTGGCGCCGGTGACCAAGGCGCGCTGCCCCTGCAGCAAGGGATGATCGGCACGGCGCAGTTTTGTCGGGGGTGTGGCCGCCTCGGATTCGCTCATGGGCATTTCCCTTCGTCCTGCATCGATTTGACATAGGTTGTGACGGCAAGGGATCAATGCTGGGGCAGATTGCGCGGCGGTTCGGGCAAGCCCGCCGGGATCATGCAAATAATCGGCACGCTCGCTTGTTTGCCGGGCTGAAGCCGCCAAATGCAGCTTGATCTGAACAAACAGGCAGGTTGCCGCTCGGCGTGCCTGTAGTGCGGTTTATGCCGTCATGAACGAAGGCAGCAGGGTTGAACATAAGACAAATTCTAGGCCTGCTCGGGGCACTGATCGCAGCGATCGCGGTTGAATTCAACGACCAGGTCTTCAGCTCGGCGCTGCCGGATATCAAGGGCGGCCTTGGCATCAGCAACGATGCCGGCACCTGGCTGATCAGCCTGTATGCCACCGGCCTGGTGATCGGCATGGCGTTCTCCACCTCACTTGCCGTCGGCTTCACCATCCGGCGCTTCGCGCTGTTTTCCTTCGCGCTCTGCACCGCGGTCACCCTCGCCATTCCGTTCAGCGACAATCTCGGCGTGTTGTACGTTCTTCGGTTTTTACAGGGCCTGAGCGGCGGCTTTATCATCCCGCTGCTGCTCACCACCGGCCTGCGCGTGCTCACGCCTGAAACCCGGCTCTACGCGCTCGCCGCCTACGCGCTGACCGCGACCTTCGCCCCGAACATCTCGCCGACGCTTGCAGCGCTTTGGGACGACGTGGTGAGCTGGCGCTTCGTGTTCTATGAGGATTTGCCGCTATTTGCCGTGGCGTTCCTGCTGGTCTGGTACGGGCTGCCGCAGGATCCGCCGGATTACAAGCGGCTCAAGAAATTCGACTGGCGCGGCGCCATCCTGATCGTCATTGCCGGGTTTTCGCTGGTCAACCTGCTGGAACAAGGCGACCGGCTGGACTGGTTCAACTCCCGGCTGATCTGTGTGCTGGCGCTGATCAGCGTGCTGGCGATCCCGCTATTCATTCTCAACGAATTGAAGAGCGAGCTGCCGCTTTTCGGGATCTGGCTGCTCAAGCGCCGCAATTTTGCCTACGGCTTCGTTGCCTTGTTCATGTTCCTGATCGTCAGCCAGTCCGGCGCAGCACTTCCAGCCGCCTTTCTGCAGCAGGTGGCAGGCTTCCGGCCGATCCAGATCTACCCGATCAGCCTGGAACTGGCGCTGGTGGAAATCGCCATGCTGCCGCTGATGGCCATCCTGCTCAACCAGCCTTGGGCCGATCCGCGTATTGTCAGTTCCATCGGGCTTGCTTTGATCATCGGCGCCGATATTCGCGAATCCATCCTCACCAGCTTCTGGGTCAGCCGCAGCTTCGTCATCTGGGAAAGTCTGCAGGGGATCGGCCAGCCGATGTTCATCATGCCGCTTTTGATGATGGCAACCAACACGATCCGCGACCCGAAGGACGGCCCGTTCGGCTCCGCCATGGTGAACACCACGCGGGCCGTCGCCGAACCCGCCGGGCTATGGCTCATGCAGCTGATCATGCACTGGCGCGGCGCCTTTCATTCCGACCGCATCAGCGATCAGATCGGCCAGCAGCGCTTCCAGGTGATCCAGGCGCAGGGGCTGGTCCCCGGCAACCTACCGCCGCTGCTGCCGAACGGCGATCCGCGGGTGGCCGGGGCGCTGGGCGCGCTGCAAACCGCGGTGCAGGCGCAGGTGACGGTGATGAGCCTCAGCGATGCTTTTGTGGTGTTCGCGGTGGTCACCGCGGCGCTGATGATCGTGGTCTGGGTCCTGGCTGAGCGCACCTACCCACCACGCATCGCGCTGGCGCGACAAGGCTGAGCATGTCCGCCGCCACCGAACCGCCGCCGGAGATGCCAAAAAAGCAGCCAATCTGGCCGTTCATCGTTGTCGGCCTGATCGTTCTCGGCTTCATCATCGTTGTTCTGGTGATCATCTTCGCGCCAACTAGCAAAGTATGGACGGATGACGCCTATATCACCGCGCATTACACCACCATCGCGCCGCGCATCTCCGGCCCGCTCACGCAAGTCGATGTGACTGACAACCAGCTGGTGCGGCAGGGCCAGATCCTCGCCGTGATCGATGACCGCGATTACCTTACCGCACTGGCGCAGGCACAGGCGCAACTGGCATCGGCGAACGCGCAAATCGCCAATGCCAAAGCCCAGCTCAACCGGCAGCCATCGCTGATCGAGCAGGCCAAGGCGCAGCTGGCCTCCGCCAATGCGCAGCTCGCTTTCGCTTCCCTGAACCAGGCGCGCTACCAGAGCGCAGCCGCAACCGGCGCCGATACCTATCAGGACCGCCAGCAGGCGGAGATGCAGCTGCGCCAGGCGCGGGCGGCCGTCGAAGGCGATACTGCCTCGCTGAACAACACGGCGCTGCAGACGCCGGTGCTGCAGGCGCAGCTGAGGGCAGCGCAGGGCGTTGCCGCATCCGACAAAGCGACGGTGACACAAGCGCGGCTGAACCTTTCCTATACTCGCCTCAGCGCGCCCCTGGACGGCATGATCGGCGAGCTGAACGCGCAGGTGGGCAATTATGTCGGTCCCGGTGCCGCGATCATGGCGCTGGTGCCGCTGCAGCAGAGCTATGTCGAGGCGAATTACCGCGAGCCGGCGCTGAAGCGCATGCAGCCCGGTGATCGCGTCCGCATCCATGTCGACGCCTACGATGTCATGCTGGACGGCGTGGTGAACAGCATTCCGCCCGCCACCGGTGCGGCGTTCTCGCCGATCGAGCCGAACAACGCGACCGGCAACTTCACCAAAATCGTGCAGCGCCTGCCGGTGAAGATTACCTTCCTGCCAAACCAACCCGCACTCCCAGCGCTGCGCATCGGCATGTCCGTCGAAACCACCGTGGATACGGCGTCGCAGCAACCTACGGCGCATTGATGCGACGCGCCCTTGCTACCTTTCTGCTGCTCGCCGGCTGCACCGTCGGGCCGAGTTTCAAGCCGCCGCTGCCGCAGACCCCGCCGCATTGGCAGAATCTTCAGAAGGCCCAGGGCCTGGCGCCGATGAGCGACCCGGACCCGAACTGGTGGCGCGGTTTCAATGATTTGACCTTGAACGCGCTCATTGCTCTGGCGCTGCTGAACAATCCCGACCTGCAACAATCCCTCCTGCGGGTGGTTGAGGCGCATGCCCAAGCCGTCGCGGTCGGCGCCCAGGCGCTGCCCAGCCTGAGCGGCAATGTCGGCTATAAATACGAGCAGCTGGGCCTGCGCAGCCTGGACGAAACGCTGGGCGTGCCGCAGGCTCTGGGCGAAATCCCGGGTAATACCAGCCGGCCGCTCGGGCAATTGATCGACGAGCTGCAGGACCCGACGCCGGTCTATCAATACGGCGTCGATGCATCCTGGGAGCTGGACTTGTTCGGCCGCATCCGCCGGAACGAAGAGCAGGCCAACGCCATGGCGGCGGCGCAGGCGGATGCCGCGAACGATGCGATCGTGATGCTGCAGGCCGAGATCGGCCATCGCTACATGCAGCTGCGGCTGGCGCAGATGCTGCTGCAGACGCAGCAGAACGCCGTACAGATCGCCACCGACCTGCTCAACCTGACCACCCAGCGCCAAGCGCTCGGCCTGAGCTCCGAGCTCGATGTCGACCAGGCGCAGACCACGCTGCTGAACGCGCAGGCGCAGCTGCCAAACGATGTAAAGGCAACGCAGCAAGCCATCGACGCGCTGAACATGCTGACCGGCAGCGTGCCGGGAACATTGGATGCGCGGCTCGGCACGCCGCAGGCTTTGCCGGCCATCCCGGCGCTGATCGGCATCGGCCTGCCCGCCAGCCTGGCGCGCCGGCGGCCGGATGTGCGGGAGGCGGAGGCGCAGCTGCACGCCGCCACCGCGAATGTCGGCGTTGCGGTCGCGGCCTTCTATCCGGACATCACGCTGAACGGCAACGCCGGCGTTACCGCATACAACAAAAATTTCCTGGCGAGCTGGGCAAGCATCGTCTTCGCCGCCGGCCCAACCCTGTCGCTGCCGATTTTTCAGGGCGGCCGGCTGACGGCGGATTTGCGGCTGGCAACGGCCGAACAGAAAGCCGCGGGACTGCAATACCGCAGCGTCGTGCTCTCGGCACTGCGCGATGCGGAGGATGCGATCGCCGGATACAACCAGGACCTCGCCGCCCGCGATCATATTGCGGCGACGCAACAGGTGGCGGCCCGCACCTACAGCCTGGCCCAGACGCGATACCAGCTTGGCCTTGCGAGCTTTCTGCAGGTTCTGGATACGGAACAATCTCTGGTGCAGACCCAGCAGCAACTCGCCCAGGCGGATTTCTCGGTCGCCAACGACGTCGTCACCTTATTCGCAGCCCTCGGCGGCGGCTGGCAGCAAAGCAGCGTTAAAATCCCATCGCCGCAGTTCTCCGTCTCCCTGCCGCCAACACCCGCGGCATTGGATGGGTTAGTGCCGCAGAATTAAAGGCAGCAGGTAGCCGCTTTTTTTGGAGAAAAGCGGCGCAACACTTTTGTTATGCCGGGTCCGGGGGGTTTGCAGCACTGCGGCTAGGCTTAAACCTTCTTGCCGGCTTTGCGTCGCGTCGGCTTTTGCGCTGCTTGATCGGCCAGTTCTATCCAAACCGGCGCATGGTCGCTTGCCTTCTCCCAACTGCGAACTTCGCGATCTACCTGGGCGTTGACCAGCCGTGCCGCGGCTTCCGGGTTCAGCAAAAGATGATCGATCCGCAATCCCGCATCGCGGTTCCAGGCGTTTCTGAAATAGTCCCAGAACGTGTAGATGCGCGCCTCCGGATGCAGCTTACGCAACGCATCGATCCAGCCTTGCGCTGCCAGTTTGGCAAACGCCTCCCGCACTTCCGGGCGAAACAGCGCGTCATCCAGCCATCGCTCAGGTTTGTAGACATCCATATCTGTCGGCATCACGTTGAAATCCCCCGCCAGCACCACCGGCGCGCCGCTGCTCTGCAGGATTGCCGCATGCGCGGTCAGCCGCTCAAACCAGCGCAGCTTGTAGTCGAATTTCGGGCCCGGCGCCGGGTTGCCGTTCGGCATATACAGGCAGGCGATCAGCACGCCGTTCACCGCCGCCTCCAGATAGCGGCTCTGGATATCTGCCGCTTCCCCCGCCAGGCCGCGGCGGGTTTCGATGGGCTCCGCATTGCGCGCCAGAATCGCGACACCGTTCCAGCTCTTCTGGCCATGCCAGATCGCGCCATACCCGGCGTTGCGGATCGCCTCGATCGGGAATTTGTCGCCCGGCGCCTTCAACTCCTGCAGGCACACCACATCCGGCTGCGCTTGCCCCAGCCATCGCAGCAGAACATTCAAGCGGCCATTGACGCCGTTGACGTTGAACGTTGCGATTTTCACGCCAGGGTCAGCCGATCTTCGGGTTTGCCAGCGGCGGCATGATCTGCTCGAAGGTGCATTGCTCTGGAGCCTTGTCGGGACGCCAGCGCAACAACCGGGTGCCGTGCCGGAAGCGGTCGCCGCTGACATGGTCGAACTGCACCTCAACCACCAGTTCCGGCTGCAGCGGCTCCCACTCACCGCTGCGCTCGGTGCTCCATCGGCTGGGACCGCCAGGCGCGTTGCCGGTAAAGCCCGGCGGTTTGCGCAGCTTCTCCAGTCGGCGCGTCAGCGCCGGACGCTCGGTTTCCTTGATGGACGAAGTGAAGCCGACATGATCGAGCGTGCCTGAGGCGTTGTACAGTCCCAGCAGCAGCGACCCCACCCCGCGGCTTTTGCTCTCATACCTGAAACCGCCGACCACGCAGTCGGCACTGCGCAGACGTTTGACCTTCACCATCGCCCGCTCGCCAGGCTGATAGATCTCGCGTAGCTGCTTGGCAACCACACCGTCGATATCGCCTTGTCCGGCGCCGCTCAGCCACTTGGCGGCCGCATCGTGATCCCGCGTGAATGGCGAGAGCACCAGCTGCTTCGGCAGCGCGGCTTTGGCCATGAATTTCTCCAGTCTCTTGCGGCGTTGTTCCAGTGTCTCGCCGAGCAGCGATTTGCCGTTCGGATCCGCCAGCATGTCGAACACGACAAGCCTTGCAGGTGTTTCCTGCGCCAGTTTTCGGATGCGGCTCTCCGCCGGATGCAGCCGCGCCTGCAGGGCATCGAAGTCGAGCCGGCCCTCCATCTCGATCACCAGTTCGCCGTCGATGACGAATTGCGGCGCCTTCACCGTACGCAGCAGCGCCAGCATTTCCGGAAAATAGCGGCCCAGCGGTTTGCCGGATTTGGCGCGCAGATCGACCTCATCGCCCTGCCGGTAGGCCAGGCAGCGGAAGCCGTCCCATTTCGGCTCATACTGCCAAATCCCTTCCGCGGCCGGCAAGGCGTTGGCGGAACGGGCTTCCATCGGCGCCGTATCCAAAGGCAGCAGAAAACTCAACCGGCCGAGCCCGTCTTGCCGAGCTTCCTGATCGCTTCCTCCAACGGCCGCTCGCTCTCGCAATACTCCGCCCAGGCCTTGGTTCTTCTCAAAAACGCCGGAACGGTGCGCAACGTGTAAAGCTGCGGATCGAGCTCCTTTGTCACCTCCGCCCAGGTCAGCGGCATGGAGACGGTGGCGCCCGGCCTCGCCCTGGGCGAGAGGGGTGCCACCGCCGTCGCCATCCGGTCGTTGCGCAAATAGTCCAAAAAGATTTTTCCGTCCCGCAGCTTCTTCGACATGTTGACCAAATAACGCTGCGGATTGTGCTGCGCCATGAAATTGCACACCGCCTGCGCGAAGCCCTTCGCCTCCGGCCATGTCAGCTTGGTCTTCTTCGCCGCCGCCAGCGGTGTGACGACATGCAGCCCTTTACCGCCGGTCGTCTTGCAGAAGCTGATCAGGCCAAGCTCGCTCAGCATCGCCTGCATTTCCTTCGCCGCTTCGACAACCGTTGCGAAGGCAACATTCGGGCCGGGATCAAGGTCGAAGACCAGCCGCCCGGGAAGCTCCGGGCGTTTCGGCTGGCAGTTCCATGGATGCAATTCCAGCGCCGCCACCTGCGCCACCGCCGCGAGGCCTTCGATGCGGTCGATTTCCAAATACGGTTTGCGATCGCCCGATACCGTGACAAGTGCCAGCAAGTTTGACGTGCCGGGCATGGCGTGGCGCTGGAAAAACTGCTGGCCGGCAAAGCCGTCCGGCGCCCGGATGATCGAACAAGGCCGGCCCTGGATATGCGGCAGCAGCCATTCGCCCACCGCTTCGAAATAATGCGCCAGATCCAGCTTCGTCACCGGCTCGCCGTCATTGGCATCCGGCCACAGCGCCTTGTCGGGGTTCGACAGGCGCACGCCCATGACGATCGGGCTCTTGCCTGGGGGCGTTGTTTCGGGTTCAACTTTTTCGGCGCCGCCCAGCTTCGCATCCGCATCCGGCAGTTCCACGCTCTGCGCCGGCGCCGGAATTTCGGTTTCAACCTCCCTGGCCGGCTTGTCCTCCCGAAACCCCTTGAACGAGGCCTGGCGGATATTGCCATCGCCGGTCCAGCCGGCGAATTCAATTTCCGCCACCAGTTCCGGCTTCAGCCAGTTGATTTCGGCAGCCGGTTTCGGCGCGCCGATGCCGCTGAAAGGCGATTTTTTGGCCGCGAATTTCTGCAGCCGGGGCAGGATCTTCTCGACCGTGGTGTGACTATAGCCGGTGCCGACGCGGCCGACATAGATCAAATGATTGTCCTTATAGACGCCGGCCAGTAGCGAACGGAACCTGCCATTGGTGGTGGTCCAGCCGCCGATGACCACCTCATGCCCAGCCCGGCATTTCGACTTCACCCAGTCATCATTGCGCCCCGAGTGGTAGGGCGCGTCCAGCCGCTTCGAAACGATGCCCTCCAGCGCCATCTTGCAAGCCGATTTCAAGATCGCATCGCCGCCGCTCTTCAGATGCTCGACATAACGGATATTCGGCGCGGCTTGCAGCAATTGCTGCAGTTGCGCCTTGCGCGCCGAAAGCCTTTTTTGCCGCAGATCCTCGGCCTCAGCAAACAGCAGGTCGAAGGCAAAGAAGATCAGATCATCGCTCTTCTGCTCGGAGAGTGCGGCCTGCAAGGCTGCGAAATCCGGCGCGCCATGCGCATCCAGCGCCACCCCCTCGCCATCGACGATGCAATCCGGCAAGGCCGCCGCCTGGCCGACGATGGCGGCGAACTTGCCCGACCAGTCCAGGCCCTTGCGGGTTTTCAGCGTGGCTTTGCCGCCCTGCACCCGCAATTGCAGCCGGTAGCCATCGAGCTTGACCTCGTGCCCCCATTCCTTGCCGTTCGGCGGGCGGTCGACGTTTTCGCAAAGCTGCGGCGAAATGAAGTCCGGCAGTTCAACCGCGGTTTTGCGTTTTGCCGATTTGGCTTTCGCAACAATTCCAGCCGGCGCCGCCGGTTGCTGCTGTTCTACGACAAGCCCCTTATTGCTTTCCCATTTCGCATCGGCCCGCACTTCCAACGCGTTCGAACGCATAAAAGCTTTCGGCGCCTTGCCTTTGCCGGCGGCGATCATCTCCATCGAACGGCCGGAGGCGATCGACTTGTCTGCCGTCATAACCGCCTCGGCTGCGTCATGATCGCGCGCATAATCATCCCGGTGCTTGATCAACAGCCAGTTGGTGCGTTTGCTGCCGGTCTTGTCATGCTTCATGCGGACCAGCACCCAGCTGCCTTGCAGCCGCTCGCCTGTCAGGGTAAATTTGAAATCGCCGCGCTCGAGCGCGGCCTCCGGCGCCCCGTCACCTTCCGGCGTCCAATAGCCGCGATCCCAAAGCTGGACGGTGCCGCCGCCATACTCGCCCTGCGGAATGGTGCCCTCGAAATCACCGTAATCCAGCGGATGATCCTCGACCTCGACCGCGAGGCGCTTGTCATGCGGATCGAGCGAGGGCCCGCGGGTCACGGCCCAGGATTTAAAAACCCCGTCAAGCTCCAGCCGCAGATCGTAATGCAGGCGTGTGGCGGCGTGCTTTTGAATGACATAGCGCCGTCGCGGGCCGGACGACAAGGCCGCATCCCCGCTGGGTTCGGCGGTACGTTGGAAATCCCGTTTGGCGCGGTATTTCTCGAGTTTGCTGTCTTCGGCCACCGGCTCCTCGCTTGCTCCAGGAAAGCTTGCTCTAAACACTTGCTTTAGAACATGTAGGCAAATCAAGCGGGATTCAAAGGCGCAACAATGGGCGCTTCAGTTACGGTTGTTGCGGACCAGCATGCTGACCGCTCCTACCGCCAAAGCGGCGACCGCGGCGCCGGTGAGCAACGGATGCTCGGTCGCCTTGGTGTAGCCGCTGCGCCGGACCAGGCGCTCCGCATCGCCGCGCGTCTCGCCATCCTGCCCGGCTTCATACAAAGCGCCAGCGGGATCGCGGTCCAACGGCTCATCCCTGACGGATTGCTTTGGGACGAAATTGGCGCCGAACCAATCCACGACGCCCGGCAAAAGCTTGTTGAGCGAGCTCATCAGCTTGCCGCCGCCGCCGATATAATAGTCCCGGCCGCCATGCGCCGCGGCGCGCAGGATCGCGTCCGCCACGTCCTGCGGCGTGTAGACCGGCGGCGGCAGGTTCGGCTTCTCCTTCATATAGGTCTTGGAGTGACTCGGGAACGGCGTATCGATGGCCGCCGGCTTGATCAGCGTAACGGAAATCGGCGCGCCTTCGTTCTGCATCTCCATCCGGAAGGCATCGGTGAATCCCTTGATCGCGTGTTTGGTCGCGCTGTACATGCCCTGCACCGGAAAGCCGATATCGGAGACGACACTGCCCAGATTGACGATGGCGCCGCCTTTTGCTTTCAAATGCTTGGCCGCCGTCAACGTGCCGTTGACGATGCTCCAAAAATTGGTCTCGAAGAGCTGCCGGTGATCTTCTTCGCTGACTTCTTCCAATTTGCCAAAAATACCCTGGCCGGCGTTATTCACCCAAGTATCGAACCCGCCATAGGCATTGATCGCCGCCGCCGCCAGCGCCTCGATCTCCTCGCGCTTGGTCACATCCGCGGTCAAATAGATGGCCTCGCCGCCCGCATCCCGAATGGATTTTTCAATCTCTGCGAGCGCTTGCTGATTGCGCGCCGCCAGCACGATTTTAGCACCCTTGCTGGCCGCCGCCCTGGCGGTTGCAAGTCCGATGCCGCTCGATGCCCCGGTGATGACAATAATCTGCTTGGCGAGCGGCTTCAATTCTAACCGCATCTGATGTTTCCTTGCGTGATTTCGGTGGAAGGACCGACGGAGACGCCGGCTGAACAAAACGCTAGATTGCAAGACCGCCTTGAAACAACAATACCCAGCGACTTGCGGCAGCGTGAAATTTGCGTCGGCAACTATTCGCTGGCATGTATTCAGCGGCAAGGCCGAAGTTTCAGTAGTAGAAAGATCTACATCCTCGGGGGAGAATTGAGATGGAACCAATGAAGCCGATGCAGCCCATGAAGAAGATGGAGCCCATGGAGACGATGCAGCCTGTGGAGAGGATGGAGCCGATGGAGCCGCCTGAGCGCTGGTGGCCGGAGCATCTGGGTCAGCCTTCCAGCAGCGGCGGCCAGAACCGCATGCGCTATGCATTCTTTCCGGACGACTACATCCTGCTGGTGGAGACCGATGGCAAGCTGCAGGCCTATGATAGCGGCAATCACCGGATCTCCGGCGTCTCCCAGCAGCAGAGCCGCGGCCAGAGCCTGAGCTTCAGTAGCCAGAACGGCAATGTCGACTTGAACGAGCTCAAGCAGGTCGATCTGCCTTTGTAAGCAGAGCGGAACGTTGGCCTGCAGGCTGCGTTAAGCCAAGGGTCTCCCGGTTACTTGAAAGACGCTACGCGGCCACCACGTAGTTTCTACAAGTTATTAAAATCAGGAGTTCGCAATGCGTCCCTTAAGTTTTGCAACGGCAATCGTTTTGTGTTCGTTTGGAATTGCCGGTGCGCAGACCTCGACAAACGCGCCTGCGCCGGATAATTCCGCGCATACCCCAACCCTTGCGCAGCCCGGTAAATCCTCCGGCAAGACACCGCCGGCTCCAGTGTCCTCCGGCGTGGGCGGCAGCGCCTCCGCAACAACATCTGGGAGCACGACCTCAGAGGCGCCGGCTCCTGCGGATAGCACCGCGACCAGTCGAAAGTCTTTCGTCGCCTCCACACCCGGCAATACCGGGTCGAGCTCGAACTGATTTATCCTGGCGGCATCAGCATGGATCGCAAGTCGATAGACGGCTTCGGCTGGTTCGGCGGCTTGAACAGCTTGGAACTCGCCGCGGGATCCGCATAGATGGCCGCCGGTGGAAGTTATCGTAACCTTCCTGCATTCAGTGCCGACAGACAGCAAGCTCGCGGCCGGAGCAATTCTCATTTCAAAACCTTACGTTCTCTCGCAACGATCGAGAAGCTGGTAAATGCTGCACTGACGGCTGTGATTGCTTGGCAGGAACGCTGCAGCGTTGTCATCAGGATCTGGGAACTGGCGAACCGTTCGCGAAAGCATGCGTCTCTCTGCCGCCGATCCTGAACCAGCGATAGCCATAGGGTTCCAGCAGAACGCAATGCTTGCCGCCGTGTTCCGCCTTGCTGTGATCATCGCTCAGCACATTGACCAGAAAACCGACCGCCGGATCGTCGCCGGCCAGATTGAACCGCACTTCTCCGGGCAGCGCCGACAGGTTATGGATAAACATAATTGCGCTGCCCTGCCATTCGTAACGCAGCGCCAGCACGTGATCCTGTGCTGTCTTTACAACGCTGAACCTACCCCAGCCGACCTCCGGCATCTCCTTGCGCATACGCAACATTCTTTCGGTCCAGTTGAGGAACGAGTTCGGATCGCGCCGCTGCGATGAGACGTTGACATGCTTAAAGCCGTAGGCGCCGTCGCTGATCGGCGGCCGAATTGGCCGGTCGCTCTCGGTAAAGCCGCCCATCTTCTCCGATGACCATTGCATCGGCGTGCGCGTGCAATCGCGTTCCGGCAGGCGTAGATCGTCCCCCATGCCGATCTCGTCGCCATAGCGTATCACCGGCGTACCAGGCAGGGTCAGCATCAGGCTATAGGCCATCTCCAGCCGGCGCCTGTCGCCATCCAGCATCGGCGCCAGGCGCCGGCGTATGCCGCGCCCATAAAGCTGCATGTCCGGATCAGGTGCAAACGCCGCGAACACGGCGCGCCTTTGCAGCTCCGTCAGTCTCGCCAAATCCAGCTCATCATGGTTGCGCAGGAACAGGCCCCATTGCGCGGTGGCAGGCCGCGGCTCGGTTTCCTTCAGTGCGTTGAGCAGCGGCTTGCTGTCCGCCGTCGCCAGCGCGTAGAACAAGGTCTGGTTAACGTCGAAATTGAACATCATCTGCACGCGGTCGCCGGCTTGCCCGAAATAACGCAGATCCTCCGCCGGCTTCACATTCGCTTCCGCTAGAATGATGGCATCCCCGCGCCGCCATTGCAGGAATTCGCGGAAGCTACGCAGCATGCCATAATGTTCCTGATGCGTCTTGATCCCCGCACCCTTGGCTGAGATGACGAAGGGAGCCGCGTCCATCCTGAAACCGGAAACCCCAAGCTGCAGCCAAAATCCCATGATTTTAAGAATCTCCGCCTGCACGGCCGGGTTTGCCGTGTTGAGATCGGGCTGGAACTCGTAGAACCGGTGGAAGTAATACGCCCGTGCGATCGGGTCGTAGCTCCAGGTAGTCTTCTGCACGCCGGGGAAAACGATGCCGGAGGTACTGTCGGCCGGCTTCTTTTTGGCCCAAACATACCAGTCGCGAAACAGCGAGTTTTTATCGCGCCTGGCCTCGAGAAACCACGGATGCTTGTCCGAAGTATGATTGACCACAAGATCGATCAGCACCCGAATGCCGCGCTGCTTGCAGCCATGGGTGAATTCGACAAAATCGCCGAGCGTGCCATAGCGCGGGTCGACGCCGTAATAATCCGCAATGTCGTACCCGCCATCGCGATGCGGCGAAGGCTGAAACGGCATAAGCCAGATGGCGGTCACGCCCAGCCCCTGCAAATAATCCAGCCGCCCGATCAATCCCTGGAAATCGCCGATCCCGTCGCCATTTCCATCCATGAAGGTTTCCACGCCCAAACAATAGATGATCGCGTTTTTGTACCAGAGGTCGTTAATCATGCTCAAATATCTGGTTATCTTTTGATCGGCGGCAATGCTGCTGCGCTCAAGGCGTCAAACCTCGCCTGGTGGCAAAAAGGCGTGATCTACCAGATCTACCCAAGGTCGTTCCAGGATACCGATGGCGACGGCACAGGCGATCTGCAGGGAATAACGCGGCGGCTGGACTATCTCACCTGGCTCGGCGTCGATGCGATATGGATCTCGCCCGTCTATCCCTCGCCGATGACGGATTTCGGCTACGACATCTCGGACTACTGCAATATCGATCCGTTATTCGGCAGCCTTTCGGAGATGCAGGATCTGATCGGGCAGGCCCATATACGCGGCCTGAAGGTGATCCTGGACTATGTGCCGAACCACAGCTCCGATCAGCATCCCTGGTTTATGGAAAGCCGCAAATCGCGTGATAGTCCGAAGCGCGATTGGTATATCTGGCGCGATCCGGCCCCGGGCGGCGGGCCGCCGAATAACTGGCTGAGCAATTTCGGCGGCAGCGCCTGGACCTTCGATGAAGCCGTCGGCAGCTATTACTACCACTCGTTTCTGCCGACCCAGCCGGACCTGAACTGGCGCAGCGGGCAAGTTCGCGCCGCAATGTTCGAAATCCTGCGCTTCTGGCTGGCGCGCGGCGTCGACGGGTTCCGCGTCGACGTCATGTGGATGATGATCAAGGACGATCAGTTCCGGGATAATCCGCCAAATTCCGGCTACGTTCCGGGCGGATCATCCCACGACCTGCTGATCCCGCTCTACACCGCCGACCGGCCGGAGGTGCAGGAGGTGGTGGTGGCCTTGCGGAACGTGCTGGATGAATTTGCCGATCGCGTGCTGATCGGCGAGCTCTACCTGCCCGTCGAACGGCTGGTTGCCTATTACGGCGTGAATGGCGATGGCGCGCAGCTGCCGTTCAACTTCCAGCTTCTCACCATGCCGGGATGGGATGCCAGGACCATAGCCGACATCATCGAGCGATATGAACGCGCCTTGCCGCCCGGCGGCTGGCCGAACTGGGTGCTCGGCAACCACGACAGGCCGCGAATCGCCAGCCGCGTCGGGCCCGACCAGGCAAGGGTTGCGGCTCTGCTGCTGCTCACTCTGCGCGGTACGCCGACCCTCTACATGGGCGACGAATTGGGGATGCTGAACACCGCAATCCCGCCGGATGAGATCCGCGATCCGGCTGAAAAACGCGAACCCGGAAAGGGTCTTGGCCGCGATCCTCAGCGGACACCTTTTCCATGGCAGGCAGGACAGGGCGCCGGTTTTACCACAGGCACGCCATGGCTGCCGCTTGGCGAAGACCAGCCGATGGCCTTGCAGCGGGACGATCCCGGCTCCATGCTGAACCTGCACCGGCAATTGCTGGCGCTAAGGCGGCGTTACGCGGCTTTGTCTTCTGGACTTGTTGAAGCCGTGCAAGCCGATGGCAGCGTATTATCCTACCGCCGCCGCGATGCTGCAGCGACGCTGCAGATATTTGCCAATTTCGGCGACTCGATCGCCGATATCGCCCTGCACGCCGGGACGATCCTGTTGTCCACGCATGGCCGGCAGCATGCCGGGATCAGTTACCTGACACTGGCTGCGAATGAGGCCGTTATCGTGTTAGTTGAAGGAGCCGCCGACATGCTTCTCGATCAGGGCGATATTTCTTAGGTTTGCCTTCAGCGCCATGTCGAACAGATCGCCCAGGATCGGCACGCTGCCGCCTGCAACCTCCATCGCGACATTGGCGACCATGCGCGCCAGCACCGCTCGCGGCACGCCAAGCTGGGCCGCTTCATAGACGATGTACATGGAAATCCCGCCCAGCACGAGGTCGCCGCCAACCGGCAGCAGGCCGACAATGCTGTTCAAGCCAAACCTGAAGCGCGTGCCCGGGAGGCCGAACGCCCCGTCAATCAACCAGGCCAACTTGCGCAACCGCGCCAGCCGCGCCTGAGTGTCAATGACATGCCGGTTGGGAGCCGCATAGGCCCAGGCCATGATCGTGTTCCTTGCTGATGCAATGCTTCAATTCGGAACGGGGCTGCAAAATTCAAGACGCCTGCAAGTACGCGCGGCTGACGAATTGCAGATACATGTTGAGCGGATACATGTTGAGCGGATGCATGTTGACAGGTAAGCTTAATTTACTTCGCCTTCTTTCATCCGGCTTGGTACAACATACTTAAATGGTTCGTTAAACCTTGCCTGAATGGGAGCGGTAAGATCGACGCGCAAACCCCCTCGACCGGTGCCGACCAGTCCGCCATGCCGATGTTGGGACAATGCCGTTGCGGCCGCATCCGCTACTCGGTCAGCAAGCCGCCGCGCTTCATCTTCGCCTGCCATTGCACCGATTGCCAGCAGCTTACCAGCTCGGCCTTTGCACTGGGAATGGCGGTGCCGGAAGATGCTTTCAGCCTGCAAGGCGAGCCGCAGGTTTATGAAAAAAAGGCCGATAGCGGCGGCTGGAGCCGGCAGTTTAGCTGCCCGGAATGTACCGGCTGGACCCATACAAAAACCGAACATGCGCCAGGCATGGTCGTGGTGCGGCCAACGACCTTGCAGGAACACGCCTGGGTCCGCCCCATCGCCCAGCTATTCACCCGCAGCGCCCAGCGCTGGGCCTTGCTGAACGTTCCGCTCAGCTATGAGGCGGAATTTAAAGATCCCAACGAATTGGAGGAGGCATTTACCGGTTCCGGCATCGCCCCGGGGGCACCGATCGCGGCAACGGCGGCGGCAGATCCTGCGGCAGCTTTCGGTATTCCGGAAATACCGAAAGGCGGCGCGCCGGCGCCGGATGCAGTCCGCAAGGATAAGGTCAAGGCGACATCGGATGAGCGAGACGCCGGCAGACACGCCGAGGCTCCGCATCAGATCCCGCTTAGAGGCTGGTGGCATGTGATAAGGCGCGCCGGCGCCGGCTTCATCCAGGACAGAGTGATGGCGGAAGCGGCTAGCGTCACCTTCTATGCCTTGCTGGCGCTGTTCCCGGCCGTAGCCGCCCTTATCTCGATCTACGGCCTGTTCACCAACCCGGCGGCCATCGGCCAGCAACTGGCCAATCTCGGCATGTTCGTGCCCAGCAGCGGCATGCAGCTGATCGAGACACAGATCGCCGCGCTGACGGCAAAAGGCAGCGGAACATTGGGGCTGACCGCCATCATCAGCCTGCTCATCTCGCTATGGAGTGCGAATTCCGGCATCAAATCGCTCTTCGACGCGTTGAACATCGTCTACCACGAGCATGAAAAACGCAGCTTTTTCATGCTCACGCTGATCTCCTTCGCTTTTACGATGGGCACGATTCTGTTCGTTATAATCGCCTTGTTTGGCGTGGTGGCGATTCCGATCATCCTGAACTTCATCGGCCTGGGGTTTGCCAGCGCCCAGCTGCTCAACCTCGCCCGCTGGCCGGTCATGCTCATCGTCGTCGCCACCGCCTTGTCGATCATCTATCGCTACGGCCCCAGCCGCAATTTTGCCCGCTGGCAGTGGGTGAGCTGGGGCGGCGCTGGTGCCGCCATCCTCTGGGTGATCGTCTCGCTGCTGTTTTCATTCTATGTTTCCAATTTCAACACCTATAACAAGACCTATGGCTCGCTTGGCGCGGTGATCGGCTTCATGACCTGGATCTGGATTTCCAGCATGGTGGTGCTGATGGGCGGCGAGCTGAACGCCGAACTGGAACAGCAGACGGAGCGCGATTCCACCGTCGGGCCGGAGAAGCCGCCGGGCAAGCGCGGCGCCTACAAGGCGGATATAAAATCCTGAACCGCCGGCGCATTGCGTGCTCGCACAACAACTGCCGGAGTCTGAACCCGTAACAACAAAATCAATCCGGGGAAAGCCAGAACGGCAGCGCCGCCGCGGAAATTGAAGGTATTCAAGATTCCGCATATTTTGGGGTTCGAAACGTATTCGAGGTAGCAAACATTTTACAATTGCAGCAGGACGATCTTTTTCATGTAGAAGGTCTCAATCGCCCGCAGCTTGAGTTTCAGCAACAGCGCCCAGCCGGATGACAGACGTTAAACTTGCGAGTGGCGCGCTTTCCGCACAGCGGCATAATCCGCCCCAATAGCGCCATATTCACGCCAGAAACATGTCGTAAATTTAGAGCTTAACTCACATATCATGGGCAACAGCTTCATGGGACAGGAGAGTTTTTTCGGATGTTCAAGACTTCAACATTGGCGGCATTAGCGACGCTTATGCTCATGTCCGGCTGCATAATTGCACCGCCGCATCGCGCGGTGGTCTATCGGCCAGCGCCGCCGCCGCCGGTTTATTATCGGCCGCCGCCGCCGCCGCCCGGATACTAACAGCGCCGAACGTTCCGCACCGATCAATTTAATTGCAGTAACAAAACGAGGTAACAATGTATTTCCCCCGCGTATCAAGCCTGGCCATGCTGGCATTGCTGGGAGGCGGCATGGCCCTCACGCCGCGCCCCGCGCTTGCACAGATTTCCGTCGGCATCAGCGTGGCGATCGCGCCGCCGATATTGCCGATTTATGTTCAGCCGCCGCTGCCTGCGCCGGACAGTATCTGGGCTCCCGGCTACTGGGCGTGGGATGGCGGCGTCTCGGACTACTACTGGGTTCCCGGAACCTGGGTCTTGGCGCCGCGGCCGGGTTATCTATGGACCCCAGGCTATTGGGGGTATGGAAATGGCGGCTATCTGTTCCACCAGGGCTATTGGGGATCGCATGTCGGCTTCTATGGCGGCGTCAATTATGGCTACGGCTATACCGGAGACGGCTACCAAGGCGGCTACTGGCAGGGCCGGCATTACTTCTATAACCGCAGCGTGAACAATTTCGGCAACGTGCACGTCACGAACGTCTATAACAGGACGGTTATCAACAACACCGTGAACCATGTCAGCTTCAATGGCGGCCCTGGCGGCATCGTCTCCAGGCCGAATGCGGCGGAGCTGGCAGCAGCGCGCGATCAGCACATCGATGCCACGCCGTTGCAGACGCAGCATATTGCCGCGGCCCGTGCCAACCACGCCTTGTTCTTCTCGGCCAATCACGGGGCGCCTGCCATTGCGGCAACCGCCCGCCCGGGGGAATTCAGCGGCGCCGGTGTTGTTCATGCGACCAACGCCCCGCGTCCGGCACAGCAGCCGCACGCGACAGCGCCAATCGCGCACGCGCCGGAAGCAAATATAGCGGCGCATCCGCCCGCCGTTTCCAATGCGCATCCCATGCCAGCGCAGCCGGCGCCGGAAAAACCGGCGATGCCGGCGATCAGCCATCCAAAGACGGAAACGCCGGTTTCGCACCCGCAAAACAGCCCGCCACCGGTCCATGCGCAGGAGCCCATGCAGCCGAGGCCGCCGATGCAATCGCACCCGGTATCGGCGGCGCCGATAGCTAGCCCGGCTGCACCGCAGATGGCCAGACCGGCTCCGCCGCCATATCACGCCGCACCACGGCCGCCGCGTCCGCCGCGTCCGGCGGGATCGCACCCACAGCGCCAGCAAAAGAAGCCTAATCCTTGAACCGCGTGCCAGACCATAGAACGCGGCGAAGCGCCTGTCGCGCTCGAGAACGAGCGGGCGCTTTGCCTCGGTTTGGTCTAAACGTCCGGCTCCCGGACGACCACCCCGAACGGCCAGATAAGGAAGCACTTCTTTTTCTGAAAAAAAAGAAGCAAAAAGACTTTTGTGAATCGCGGCCTGGGGCTGTTTCAGGCTAGCGCCCTAGACCTGGATCCAACAAAGTTTTTTGGAGTGGCGGTGATGTTGGTCAGGCAGGCTTTCGACGGCGCAGTTATTGATGAAATCGCGGTGGATAACACGGCCGATCTTGCCGCCAAGCTCGACCGTGCTTCTTACTGCTTTGCCGATCGCGCTGCCTGGCTGCCGCCGTTCAGGCGGATCGAAATCCTGCGCCGTCTCGCCCGGCTGGTGGAGCGCGACTTCGAAATCTTTGCCCTGCTGATCGCCCGGGAAGGCGGCAAGCCGCTGATCGACGCACGTATCGAGACCGCGCGGGCGGTCAACGGGATAGAAGGTGCCGCCGGTGAGCTGGAGCACCAGGCGGGGCGGGAAATTCCGATGGGGCTTACCGCCGCCAGCCAGAACCGCTGGGCTTTCACCACCAAGGAACCGATCGGCGTTGTCGCTGCGATTTCCGCCTTCAACCACCCGCTCAATCTCATCGTCCACCAGGTCGCCCCCGCCATCGCAACCGGCTGCCCGGTCATCATCAAGCCGGCCGCGACCACCCCCCTTTCCTGCATTCACTTCGTCAAGCTGGTGCATGAGGCCGGATTGCCGCCGGAATGGTGCCAGGTCACGATTTTAGACGACAATGCTCTGGCGGAGCAGCTGGTCACCGATCCACGCATCGGCTTTTTCAGCTTTATCGGCTCGGCCAAAGTCGGCTGGTATCTACGCTCCAAGCTGGCGCCGGGTGCGAGATTCGCGCTCGAACATGGCGGCGCTGCCCCGGTTATCGTCGACCGGTCCGCCGATCTGGATGCGATCATCGAGAAGCTGGTAAAAGGCGGCTACTACCACGCCGGCCAAGTCTGCGTCTCCGTCCAGCGCATCTTCGTGCACCACGCCATCAAGGACGACTTCATCGGCCGGTTCGCCGCCCGCGTAAAACGATTGCGGGTCGGCGATCCCGCCTCGCCGGAGACCGAAATGGGGCCGCTGATCCTGCCGAAGGAAGTGACGCGGGTTGATGCATGGGTGAAGGAAGCGGCATCCGCCGGCGCCGACATCATCACCGGCGGCAGCCCGATCAGCGAACATGTCTATGCCCCGACAATTATCGTCGAACCTCCGGCCATGGCCAAAGTTTCCCGCGATGAGATTTTTGGCCCCGTCACCTGCATCTATGGCTATAGCGAACTCGACGATGCCATCGCCCGGGCCAACAGCCTGCCCGTAGCGTTCCAGGCTGCAGTATTCTCAAAGGATATCGACGTGGCCCTGCACGCCGCCAGACTTCTGGATGCCTCCGCCGTGATGATCAACGACCACACGGCGTTCCGCGTCGACTGGATGCCGTTCGCCGGGCGCCACCAATCCGGCTACGGCATCGGCGGCATCCCATACACGATGCATGACATGACGAATGAGAAGATGATCGTTGTTAGTTTAGAGAAGTAACGGTCTTCCTGAAGAAAAAGAACTAAAAGACTTATTGAACCGGGCCTTGGGAGGCTGAAACCAGGCTAATTGACGGCTTTCATCTTAGCATTGGTCTTGTGGCGATTGCCGTAATCCAACGTTCCAAACATCCAGTCATAGAGCAGCGAAATCGTCGCAAAATTGCCGCCTGTGAAGGTGCTGTGGTGGTTGTGGTGCATCTCCGACATCGTGTTCAGGTATTTGAACGGGAAGAAATCCGCTTTCCACAGATCGTGGTTATGCAGATTGATCTCGGTGAACGCTACCCAGGTGATCACGATGGTCGGGACACTAAAACCGCCCATCAGGCGCGACAGCACGAAAGTGCTCGCGGTGTACAAACCAAGCCCGATCGCAATCTCCAGCGGATGGATGTAGCTGGAATCCCAACGGCAGGGCACATGCTGCCGGTGATGCACCGCATGCATCTGCAGCAGCGGGCCGCTCAGGAAACCGTTATCGTGAAACAGAAAACGATGCGTCAGGTAATAGAAAAAATCGTAGAACATCAGGATGACAACGATATCCAGCGGGGTCTTCCACCAGGACTGGACGTGCCCGGTCAGGCAAAATGGCAGGACCACGCCGAAGATCAACAGCAGATATAACCCGCTCCATTTGCGGTTCAATTTCTGGTTGGCCGCATAGCCCGGCTTCTCCATCTTCTTCTTGAACGTCTCGCCGTTGAGCTGACCGGCGGCCTTAAAGCCCGGCACCAGCAATGCGAGCTGATTGGCCAGGATCGTGAGGGCGATGATCCCGAGCCCGGTATAGAGCGAAAGAAACCCGTGATATTGCGCAAAAAGCGCTACGAGAAAGGCCGTATGCATAAGGCTTGTCCTTCAACCTCCAACCAAGAACCGGCCGAGGCCAGCGTCAATGATACATGGTGGATCAAAGACTACAAGAACGATTAAGTCCTGTCTAATGCCGGGATGCGCTGGCGAATATTTTTAGACATCTTCGGCGGTGCTCGCCCTCGGTAGCAATCAACGGCCAAGCTGCCGTCGCACCGCCGCTATTTGCTCCTGAGTCGCCATGCCGATGTCCAAAGCAATAGCGCGCTCCTCGTCCAGCGGCGCCTCCAATATCTTCAACTGGCTGGGGAGCAGCGCAACCGACATGAAGTGGCCGGATCTGTATTTCAAACGCTCCTCCAAGGTATCCGTGTTGCCGTGCACGAAGACCAGCGCGATCGCCTCGCGGTCGAGGCCGAGCTGGACACGATACTGGCGCTTCAAGGCTGAGCATGTGATCACGGCCGGACACGCCTGCGCCAGCCTCGCGTCCACCCAGGTTTTGATGTTTTCCAGCCAGGGCGACCGATCCGTATCCGAGAGCGCGATCCCAGCCTTCATCTTCTCGATGTTTGCAGATGGGTGAAAATCATCGCCCTCCTGAAACGCCCAGCCTAGCTCGCCTGCCAGCGCCTTGCCCAAACTGGTTTTGCCTGAACCTGAAACCCCCATGATCAGAATGATCATGGGGGCAATAGAAGGCGGTCTCGGGCTGGCATCGTAGGGCACTGCGCGGCAGGATAGAGCAAGCGCTGCTACCTTGCCATCCGGCGAGAGGCTTAGGAATTTTCGCCGGGTTTGCTTGCATTTCCTAAAGTCAACACGGTCACGCTTGGCGTTATCAATGAAGTAGCGGCCAGGCTGACAGGCTTGAAATCGCTAAAGCCGTTCAATTCCAGGCGGCATAGCCGAGCCGGTCTATGCCATTTCCGGCAGAGCGGCGAGCAACTTATCCAGCGTTACGGGATAATCCCGTATGCGCTGACCCGTAGCATTGTAGATGGCGTTGGCCACCGCCGCACCGACGCCGCAAATCCCGAGTTCGCCAACGCCTTTTGCCTTCATCGGCGAAGACATCGGATCCGTCTCCTCCAGGAAGATCACGTCCTGGTGCGGAATATCCGCATGCACCGGCACCTCGTAGCCGGCAAGGTCGTGGTTGACGAAGAAGCCGTAGCGCGTGTCCACGCTGAGTTCTTCCATCAGCGCGGCGCCGGCGCCCATGGTCATGGCGCCGATCACCTGGCTGCGCGCGGTCTTCGGGTTGAGGATGCGCCCGGCTGAGCAAACCGCCAGCATGCGCCGCAGCCGGATCTCCGCCGTCGCGACGTCGACGCCCACTTCCACGAAATGCGCGGCGAAGGTCGATTCCTGATATTTCTTGTCGAGGTCGCCGTACTCGATCGCATCCTCGGCGATAAGGTCGCCGCTGTTCGCTGCCTCGGCCAGCTGCGCGCTGCGATTGCCGGATTGCACCGCACCATCGGCGAAGACGGCATCGTCCGAGTTGAACCCGAGCTTTGCCGCGACCGCCTCCCGCAATTTGATGCAGGCGGCGTAGACGCCGGATGTTGCGTTATTGGCGCCCCACTGGCCGCCGGAGCCGGCGGAGACCGGGAAATCGGAATCGCCCAGCCGCACGACGATCTTGTCCATCGTCAGACCCATCATCTCCGCCGCGGTCTGCGCAATGATCGTGTAGCTGCCGGTGCCGATATCGGTCATGTCGGTTTCCACCGTCACGATGCCTCGCGCATCCAGCCGGACCCGCGCGCCCGACTTCGTCAGCATGTTGTTGCGAAACCCGGCCGCCATACCCATGCCCACTAGCCAGTTGCCGTCCCGGACCTGGCCAGGTGCCAAGCGGTTCTCCCAGCCGAAGCGCTCGGCGCCCATGTGCAGGCAGCCGATGAGATTGCGATAGGAGAAGGGCCGTTCCGGATGCTCGGGATCGACCTGGGTATCGTTAAGGATGCGGAACTCGATCGGATCGAGCCCGAGCTTCTCCGCCATTTCGTCCATGGCGATTTCCAGCACCATCAGGCCCGGCGCCTCCCCCGGCGCACGCATGGCGTTGCCTTCCGGCAGGTCCAGCTCCGCCAGGCGCATTTCCGTCATCCGATTGGCCCCGGCATAAAGCAGCTTGGTCTGCGAGACGGCGGTCTCCGGCTCGCCGCCCGCGACGTTGCCGGAGGTGCTTTCATGCGCGAGCGCGGTAATCTTGCCTTCGGGGGTCGCGCCGATGCGAATACGCTGGAGCGTCGCCGGCCGATGCGTGGTGTTGTTGATGATCAGAGGCCGCGGGAGCGCGACCTTGACCGGCCTTCCGGCGGCTCGCGCGCCGAGCGCCGCCAGAACCGCATCGGCGCGAACAAACAGTTTGCCGCCGAAGCCGCCGCCGATAAAGGGCGAATCAAGGCGGATATTCTCCGGTGAAATATCGAGGATCTGGGCCAGGCTCTTCTTGCTCCAGCCGATCATCTGGTTGGAGGTCCAGAGCGTGAGCTTGTCGCCGTTCCACGCCGCCATGCTGGCATGCGGCTCCATCATCGCGTGGCTCTCGCCCGGCGTGCTGTACATCGCGTCGAGCTGCACCGGCGCGTCTTCGAACGCCGCCTCGAACTCGCCGATGCCGCTGCTATCCTGCACAGGCGCGCCGGACGCGGCGGCGAGCAGATCGTAGCGTCCGTCCTCGCGCTGCGTGTCCACGCGGATCAGCGCGGCCGCCGCGGTTGCCTGCTCGAATTGCTCGGCCACCACCACGGCGATCGCCTGATGGTAATGCTGGATTTCTGCGCCGCCAAACAGCGAGACGTAATTCATCTTGCCGAGCTTGAGTTTGGGCGTGTCCAGCGTGGTGACGATGGCGAGCACGCCGGGCGCTGCCCTGGCCGCGGTGGTATCTATGCCGGTGATGCGGCCCTTGGCGATGCCGGCTGGCAAAATGGCGCCATAGGCGGGATCGGCAACCACGTCATGCCGCTCATAGGCGTAAGGCGCGCTGCCGGTCGTCTTCAACCGGCCGTCGACGCGGTCGGCCGGCTGGCAGATGATTTTCAGCTGATCGATCGGGTTGATGGTCGCGGGCTTGTCAAATTTCATGTCACGCTTTCGCCTCTTGCAGCACTGCCTGCAGCGCGCGTTCCGCGAGCCCAAGCTTGAATGCGTTATCCGGCGTCGGCGCCGCGTCCGCCAGCAATTCCGCGGTCACGGCCTTCGCGCCTTTTGGCAGCAGCTGTTCCGCCGCCTCAACCCGCCACGGCTTAGGCGCGACGCCGCCCATGGCAACGCGGCCCGACCCATCTTTACCGATGATCGCAGCCACGGAGACCAGAGCAAAGGCGTAGGAGGCGCGGTCGCGGACTTTGCGATAGAACTGCGCGCCCGGCTGCGGCTTTGGCAGAATTACGGCCGTAATCAACTCCGCCGGCTGCAATGCGGTCTCGATCTGCGGCGTGTCGCCGGGCAGACGGTAGAATTCGGCAATCGCAATGCTGCGGGTGGCGCCATTCGGGCTGACGGTTTCAATCGTCGCGTCCAGCACCCGCATCGCCACGGCCATGTCGCTGGGATGGGTGGCGATGCAGGCAATGCTGCCGCCGATGACCGCAAGCTGGCGCGTCACGCCGCCGATCGCGGCGCAGCCGCTGCCCGGGGCCCTTTTATTGCATGGCATGTTGGTGTCGTAGAAATACGTGCAGCGCGTCCGCTGCAGCAGATTACCGGCGGTGGTCGCCTTGTTGCGCAGCTGGCCGGAGGCGCCGGCAAGCAGCGCCCGGGATAGCACGCCGTAATCGCGCATCACCCGCAAATCGGCGGCAAGATCGGTGTTGCGCACCAGCCCGCCGATGCGCAACCCGCCTTCCGGCGTATCCTCGATCTGATCCAGGCCTAGATGATTGACGTCGATCAGATGGGTCGGCGCCTCGATCTCGAGCTTCATCAGATCGAGCAGGTTGGTGCCGCCGGCGATGAATTTGGCGCCGGGGGTCTGCGCGGCGGCGGCGGCCTCGGCCGGCGAACCGGCGCGCGCATAGGTGAAAGGCCTCACGCCGCGCGCTCCGCAACCTGGACGATGGCGTCGATGATGTTGGAATAGGCGCCGCAACGGCAGATATTGCCGCTCATGCGCTCCTGCAGTTCCGCCGTGCTTACATGCGGCGGCTGCGCCAGGCTGCCGGTTACATGGCTAGGGATGCCGGCCTTGATCTCGTCCAGCACCGCCACCGCCGAGCAAATCTGCCCCGGCGTGCAATAGCCGCACTGAAAGCCGTCATGCTCGATGAAGGCAACCTGCATCGGGTGCAGATCTTCGACCGTGCCCAATCCCTCGATGGTGGTGATCGCATCGCCTTCATGCATCACCGCCAGCGTCAGGCAGGAATTGATGCGTCTGCCGTCGACAAGCACCGTACAGGCGCCGCATTGGCCGTGGTCGCAGCCTTTTTTAGTGCCGGTCAGATGCAGATGCTCACGCAAGGCATCCAGCAGCGTGGTGCGGGTATCGAGTTCGAGTTCGCGGGGGGCGCCGTTCACGCTGAATGAGATTTTCAACAGCAACGACGCGACATCCGGCACTTCCGGCGCTTCCGGCGCTTCCGGCAAGGAATGAGGCGCGGCAGCCGTCATCAAAACGTCTCCCCCTTCCATATATCGAAGCTTCGCGATTTTGCACGCCATGGGTCGATCCTTCATCTGATGCGCTCATTCCGGGCGCAGGTTAAATCGACGGCAATTGCTCGGTCGGCGCCGAAACTGCGGTAGGCCTGAGCTTCATATAAAAATTGCGGTAGGCTGAGCTTCATATAAACCAGCCTGACTTACATATAATAGGCCGTCCCGCGGGAATTAGACCTGCTGCCTCGAATGAACGGATATTTAGGTCGGACGGCCTTTTTAAGGATGGCGACGCTGATCCGCGACGGTCTCGCGCATTTTGCGGAACGATACCAGGCGGCGGCTCTGCGTATCCCACAGTGCCAGGCGCGCGCATTTGAAACTGCTCCAGAACGTCAAGCGGGGAACCGATTGCAAAGCCAAGTTCGCCTCGTGGCAGGCGCGCAATCTATAGTTCGGAATCTTGCTGGAAAGATGATGGATATGATGAAAGCCGATATTGCCGGTCAGCCAATGCAGCGGCGCCGGCAGATCGTAGAACGACGAACCCAGCAGCGCCGCGGTGGCGAACTGCCAGCGCGATTTCGGCTCCCAATGCGTGTTGGAGAATTGATGCTGGATATAGAACAGCCAGACACCGATCGTCGCCGCCAGCAGCATCACCGGCAGCCAGCCAAGCAGCAGCCGTAACGGCCCCAGCACGATCACAAGCCCGGTTAGCACGGCGGCAAGCGCCGCATCCGTTCCGAGCACGCTCAGCCATTCCCGCCAATAGCGCCGCGGATTGCCGGCGGGGAAGCGGTTGCGGATAATAAACAGCCAGGTGGGCCCAACGCCGAACATCACCAGCGGATGCCGATAGAGCCGGTAGCCGAGGCGGCGCCAGCGCGGCAAGGCCAGATACTCATCGCAGGTCAGCGTCGTCACGTCGCCTATGCCGCGCCGGTCCAGATTGCCCATGCTGGCATGATGCATCGCGTGGTCGCGCCGCCAGGAGATATACGGCGTCAAGGTCAGCACGCCCAGAACCCAGCCCAGCAAATTATTTGCCCAGTTGGCGCGGAAGAACGACCCGTGTCCGCAGTCATGCTGGAACATGAACAGCCGCACGAGCAAAATCGCCGCCACGGGAAACAGCAGCAACGCCGCAAGAATGCCGAAATGCAGGGCGACGAACATGCCCGCCATCACCGCCAGAAACGGCAGGATGGTGGTAAAAAGCTGAATCAGCGCCGCCCGCGCATCGGGCTTCAGATACGGCGCGATCATCGGCCGCCAGGAAGGCTCCGCGTTGGCGGACGTTGCGTCCGCGTCGGCGAAAGGCTCAGGATTTGAGGAAGAAGGGTGCAAGGATACCGCCATAATCTGATCGTCGATTGAGCAAATTATCGCCGAAGGTTGATTTACACTACCTAACTCCTTCAAGCGCAATTGCAAGCCCGAGGGCCGGACAGCGGAACCGCAGATCGCTGGATGCGCATTGTTACGGCCGGATCACCCAGCCGCCGTCGACATGCAAAACCTGGCCGGTGATCCAGGCGCCGGCCGGCGAGCAAAGCGGCAGCAGCGGGCCGACCAGCTCATCCGGCTGGCCGCGCACGCACATGGCGACGTTCATTTCCAGGAATTTGATGAAGGGCGGATCATCCGGCGTCAGCTGCTTGCCGGCATCGCTGGTAACGTTGCCGGGGGTGATGGCATTGGCAGCGATGCCATCGCGGCCGAGTTGGCTGGCCAGCGTGGTGGTGAGGCCGAGCAAGGCGAGTCTGCTGACGCCGTAGATGGAATTCGCAGGAAAGGCGCCGCCGGAAACCTGGTTGACGATGCGCCCGCCGCCGCGCTTGCGCATCTGCGGGATTACCGCCTGCGCGCAAAGCAGCGCACCGGTGACGTTGACGTTGATGATGCGGTTCCATTCCTCAAGCGCAATGGTTGCGGCGGCACTAGCGCCGAGCTCGACCATCAGAGCGGCGTTGTTGACCAGAATGTCGATCCCGCCAAAGGCGGCGACGGCCGCCTCCGCCAGATCGCGGCGCTGGAGGCGCGCTACCTGCCGCGCGCCGTCAGCGGCGTCCTCCCGCCGCAGAAAGCCGAGCCGCCAAAGCTTACGCTTTTGGACCATTAGAGCCCAACGGAGACGCAAAAGAAGAGCGAGAACATCCTGGTTTTCTCCAGCACCCTCGCGGTGGGACCCATCGCGCAGGCGCTGAGCGAAGCTGCAAAACCGATGGGCGATGCCGGCCAGGCGCTGGAAAAAGCCTTTTTGCGCTTTGCGGAAGATCTATTTGGTGGACCGAAGCCGCGATAGCCCAGCGCGCCCGCCAGGCCCCGCCATACTGAACCAAACCTTGGACCATTCCTGAAATCGCCGCTCAAAGTGCGGTTGAAATCCACCGCACCGGCCAAGGTGGAGCGGTTGGCCACATTCGATCAACGGCTCTTCAAAATGGCTAAACCTCCCGCCGGCACTTGCTTAGGGAAAATGCGATGACAACACGCTACGCCGCAAGCCGTCTCTTCGGCAGTTCCGTGAACCATCCCGCAGGCAGATCAAAATATTTGCAGGAGACCGACCGGGCCGGCCTGGCGCCGCCGATGTGGTCCGTCACCGCATAAAAAAGTACATCGCCGCCTAGGTTGCGGACAAGTCAGCCGACACGCCAATGCTTTGGCTGCCCGGTGATACCAGGCCGTAGCCGGAACAACCCGCCTGCATAGGGCTCGCCCTCAAGCTGCTCCGGGTCAAGCTTCTCCCTTGCCGAGGTCACATACAGCTGATCCAATCCAGCCCCTGCAAAGCAGCACATCGTCGGCTGACTTACAGGGAACGGCACGATTTTATCCAACCTGCCTGACGGCGTGTAGCGATGCAGCAGGCCCGCGCCATGGATCGCGCACCAATACCCGCCCTCGGCATCCACGGCAGCGCCATCCGGGATCCCGGACGGCTCATCCACGGTGGCAAAATCGCTTCGCGGTCCCAAAGCGCCGCCGCCGTAGGCGAAGCTGAAAATCCTGCGTTCGTAACTATGCGAGAGATAGAACCGGGTCTCATCTGCATTCCAAGCCATGCCGTTGGTCAAGGCGCAGCAATCCGGATGCGTAACCAAACCTTCGTCCGACCGGTAGCTGTACAAGAACCCCTTTTCTTCCGAAGCCTCGCCATTCAACGGGTCAGCCATGATGCCGATCCAGAAACGCCCGGAGCGATCGCAGGCACCTTCATTGAAGCGGAAAATGTTCGGATCGAACGGCGGCTTTGCCAGCAGGGTCAGATCGCCGGTCGTCAAATGCAGCCAGAACAAGCCGGTCCGCAACGCCACGAGCGCCTGGCCGGCGCCGTCAAGCGCGAACGCTCCGATGTCAGCAGGCAACGCCCAGGTCTGGGTTCGCAAGCCGCTTAAAGCGGTCCTGTGCAGAGCAGGCGCTTTTATATCCGACCAATACAGCGCGTTTTCTTCAGCCACCCATAAAGCGGATTCGCCGATCGTGGCACGTGTGTCCAGTACCAGCTCAATTTTCAAAACGGCAGCCCGCCGTCACTTCGCCGGCCGGAACTGAAAGTCGCGGATCGATTCCGGCTTCATCGTAATCGAATAGCCCGGCGCGCTCGGCGGCATATAGGCCGAGTTGCGGACGATGCAGGGATCGACGAAATTCTCGTGCAGCTGGTCGATATATTCAATCGCCCGGTCCTGCATTGTTCCTGAAACCACCAGATAATCGATCATCGAAATATGCTGCACGTATTCGCTAAGGCCTACGCCGCCCGCATGCGGCCATACCGGCAGCTTGTACTTCGCCGCCATCAGCAGCACCGCCAGCACCTCGTTCAAGCCGCCCAATCTGCACGAATCCGGTTGCACGACGTCGATCGCGCCGCGCATCATGAACTGCTTGAACATGATCCGGTTTTGGCACATCTCGCCAGTCGCCACCCGGATCGGCCCTACGGCTTCGCGTATTTCACGATGCCCTTCGATGTCATCCGGATTGGTTGGCTCCTCGATGAACCAGGGCTCGGCGAAAGCCAATTGCTTCAACCATTGCTTCGCCTGCTCAGGCTCCCACACCTGATTTGCATCGATCATCAGCCTTATGTCGGGCCCGACAATTTCCCTGGCGATCTTCAGCCGGCGGATATCATCTTCGACATTGCCGCCGACCTTGAACTTCAGATATTTGAAGCCGGCGTCGATCGCATTCTTGGTCAGCAAACGTAGCTTGTCATCGTCATAGCCGAGCCATCCCGCGGAGGTCGAGTAACAGGGATAGCCCTTTTCGAGCAGCGTGCGGGTCCGGCTCTCCTTGCCGCGCTGCGCCTCCTGAAACATCTCCAGCGCCTCTTCCGGCATAATGCAGTCCGACAAATAACGGAACTCGATAATGCGTGTCAGCTCTTCCGGGCTCATCTCGGAGACCAGGCGCCAGACCGGCTTTTGCTCGGCCTTGCCCCATAGATCCCACACCGCGTTGACGATCGCGCCGGTTGCCATATGGATGGCGCCTTTTTCCGGGCCGATCCAGCGCAATTGCGAATCCCCTGTCAGTTGCCGCCAGAACCTGCCTGGATCTTCCCTGATCCAGTCAAGCTCCATACCCACCGCGCGCGGCGCCAAAGCCTTGATGGCGGTCACGCAAATCTCATTGCCGCGGCCGATCGTGAAGGTCATGCCATGCCCGTCAAGCCCTGGCTGGTCGGTGTGCAGGATGACATAGGCGGCCGAGTAATCCGGATCCGGGTTCATCGCGTCCGAACCGTCCAGCTGACGCGAGGTGGGAAAACGCAGATCGTATACTTCAAAGCTTGTTATGCGCGGCATAATCTATTCCTCTCACTTTTTCCGTCGAAAACGTCAGATCAGCCGCCGCTCCGCCAGATTGCGCAGCAATGCGGATACGCCGAAAACCCAAGGCGGGCAGTCGGGACATAATTTCACCCGGTTCCGTAAAATGCCCAAGCGGGGAGTCGAGATCGTTACGATATCATCCGGCTTATGACTGAACCCTTTTCCGGGCGCGCCGCGATCCTGCACCGGCACAAACATGGTTCCCAGCATCAGGACAAATCCATCCGGATATTGATGGCTCGCATCCAACGTCGCCCGCACGAGATCCGCAGGGTCGCGGCTGATCTTCGTCATCGAGCTTTTGCCGTTCAGCACGAACTGGTCGGCGCCATCGATCCGAAGGTCAACCTCGGCATCGCGTACATCGTCCAGGGTATAATGCTCATCGAAAATACGGATGAACGGGCCGATGCTGCAGCTGGCGTTATTATCCTTGGCGCGCGGCAGCAGCAAGGCGGAGCGGCCTTCAAAGTCGCGCAGATTGACGTCGTTTCCCAACGCTGCACCGATGATCTTGCCTTGCGAACTGACCGCCAGCACGATTTCCGGTTCCGGATTGTTCCAGCTCGAATCTGGGCGAATGCCGACAGGCGCGCCGATCCCGACGGCGCTCATCGGCTGACATTTGGTAAAGACTTCGGCATCCGGCCCAATCCCGACCTCGAGATATTGCGACCACAAATCGCGCTCGATAAGAACCTTTTTCATCTCCTGCGCCTGTTCCGAACCCGGCTTCACAGCTGCGAGATCCGAGCCGATCACCCGCTCGAGCTCCGCCCGGATTTCGGCGCCCTTATCTGACGATCCGCGCGCATGTTCTTCGATCACGCGCTCCAGCAGGCTGGCGATGAACGTCACACCCGCCGCTTTGACGGCCTGTAGATCAACCGGCGCCAGTAGATGCGGCTTGCTTGCATCGCGCCGGTCAGCCTGGCTGTTGACAAGAATGTCATCGAGGCCGCCGATATCCTCGCCAGGCGCCTGCCCAAGCCATTCAGCCAGGTCGCGGCGTTCAAACAGCGCCGCCACCGTCGACGCCGCTACGCAGGTGATGTCAAAAAGCCGGCCGCCGCGGCAAATGACGATGGCGGGGCCGTTGCAATCCGGCCGCCAGACCCGCCCGACCAGAATCGCCCGATCCGCATCAGCCGGCAAAATATCCTGTGCGTGCAGATTTTCCGTCATTATCGCTGGTCTTCCTCATTCGCCGCACCCGTTAAATCACGCCCGGCACCCGGCAATACTTGGTAGTTGGGGATGGCCGACCCACATTTGAAGCCTGTACGAAAATCGCGGTCGCGCCGGCCGAATGGTTCTGGCTGCGCTTGAAGTTTGAAAGGCGAGGTATATGGGCATTTCAGGCAGCTCTCTGATCGGTGGCGAGCATGTAGCGGGCGGTCCGGAATCGTTCCACGCCATCAACCCCGCAACGGGGCAGAAGCTGGAACCGGCTTTCAGCGACGTGGGCGCAGAGGATATCGCACGCGCCTGCACGTTGGCCGCCGCTGCCTTCGATCGCTACCGAGAAACGAACCTTGAGCAACGCGCCGCCTTTCTGGAGGCCATCGCAGCCGAAATCCTCGAGCTTGGGGATGAATTGCTGCAGCGCGCTTCCCAGGAAACCGGGCTTGACGTGGCGCGCATCGAGACGGAGCGCGCGCGCACCGTTGGGCAATTACGTCTGTTTGCGGACACGGTGCGCGCCGGCGGCTGGCTGGATGCGCGGATCGATCCCGCCTTGCCCGACCGCAAGCCTTTGCCCCGGCCTGATCTGCGGCTGCGCAATATCGGCATCGGCCCTGTCGCGGTCTTCGGCTCCAGCAATTTTCCACTGGCTTTCTCGGTGGCAGGCGGCGATACCGCCGCGGCACTTGCCGCCGGATGTCCGGTCGTGGTGAAGGCGCATCCCGCGCACCCCGGCACTTCCGCTTTGGTGGGTGCCGCCGTGCAATCCGCCATCGCGAAATGCGGTCTGGCGCCGGGCGTTTTTTCCCTGTTGTTCGGCGCCGGACCCGAGCTTGGGTCGAACCTTGTGGCAAATCCCAACATCAAGGCGGTGGGTTTCACCGGCTCGCGCAATGGCGGACTCGCTTTGATGAAAATCGCCGCGGCGCGGTCCGAGCCGATCCCGGTTCATGCCGAAATGAGCAGTATCAACCCCGTCATCCTGCTGCCCGCCGCTTTGCATGCAAGGGCCGAGGCGATCGCCAAGGGTTTCGTTGGCTCCCTGACGCTGGGTGCCGGTCAGTTCTGCACAAATCCTGGCCTGCTGATTGCCGAAGCCGGGCCGGATCTTGACCAATTTGTCAAACATGTCGCGGCGGCTTTGGCCGTTGTGCCCGCTGCGACCATGCTGACGCCTGGCATCTTCCAGGCGTATGAGCATGGCACCCAGGAGCTTTCGAGCAACAGCAATGCCGTACAGGCGGCGCTTGGCGAGGCCAGCCACGGGCCTAACCAAGGCGAAGCCGCGTTTTTCATCACCGAGGCGGCGCATTTTCTTGCCGACGCCACGATGCGCAGTGAGATGTTCGGCGCCGCCTCCCTGCTCGTCCGCTGCCCCGGGCGGCATGAGGTCGCGCAGGTGATCGGCGCTTTAGAGGGACAATTGACCTTCACGCTGCAGATGGACGGTTCCGATCTGGATGCAGCGCGTCTGTTGCTGCCGGTGCTCGAGCGCAAAGCCGGCCGCATCCTGGCAAATGGCTGGCCCACTGGCGTGGAAGTAAGCCATGCGATGGTCCATGGCGGCCCGTTTCCGGCCACCTCCGATGCCCGCACAACCTCCGTCGGCACGCTCTCCATCCGGCGTTTTCTTCGCCCGATCTGCTATCAGAATCTGCCGGCCGCGTTGTTGCCGGAAACATTGCAAGACGATAATAAGGCGGGGATCCCGATGCTCGTCGACGGCGCGTTTAGGTTCTAGCGGCAGAGAAGGAAGCAGTTCTTTTTCTGAAGAAAAAGAACCAAAAGACTTCCCGCAATTTATGCCGGGGGCGTTCGAAGCTCCCGGTTCCAGAGTAACAGACGTTTTTGCGCCGCTTTTTTCAGAAAGCGGCTGCTAGGTTAAAATAACCCCCCCTGCATCTGGATCAGCAAGGCGACAGCAGCACTCCAGCCCGTCTGGTGCGAGGCGCCCACGCCGCGGCCCGTATCGCCATGATAATATTCATGGAAGAGGACCAGATCCTGCGCCGCGATATCCGCCTGCAGCTGCGGATAGGTCGCCATCACGGGCCGGTTCCCCGCGGCGTCTTTCAGCGACAGGTTGATCAGCCGCTGCGCCAGCATGCGCGCCACCTCGCGCAAGGTAATCATCTTGTCTGAACCAACAGGATATTCCACTACGAACTCATCGCCGTAATAAAGCTGGAAGACCATGATCGCCTCGATCAGGCGAAAATTGATTGGCATCCATATCGGCCCCCGCCAGTTGGAGTTGCCGCCGAATGCGCCGGTATCGGATTCCGCCGGCAAATAGCGCAGCTCGGCATGCGCCAAGCGGTCAAAAATAAACGGCTGCGACGCATGGTATTTGGAAACCGCCCGCGGCCCGTAATCGGAGAGGAATTCCGTTTCATCCAGCAGCCGCGCCAGCAGGCACTTCATCCGGTGGCCCCGCAGCAGGGAGAGCAGGCGCCGGTCGCCATAGCCGTCGACGTTCCAGTTGGAAATCAGCGCCGCAAGCTCCGGCCGATGCCGCAGGAACCAATCGATCCGTTCGGCGAATTTCGGTAGCGCTTGCATCATCTCGGGCTCCAGCACCTGCACCGCCATCAGCGGCGTCAGCCCGACGGTGGAGCGGGCGCGCAGCGGCACCGCCTCGCCTGAAGGCAGACGCAGCAGATCATAGAAAAACGAATCCTCTTCATCCCATAAACCGGCGCCGTTTCCCGCTTTGCTCATCGCTTCCGCAATCAGCAGGAAATGCTCGAAGAATTTGATCGCGATATCCTCGTAATCCGGCTCGGCCATTGCCAGTTCCAGCGCAATCCGCAGCATGAACAGCGCAAAGCTTGCCATCCAGGCCGTGCCATCCACCTGGTCGATTATGCCGCCGGTCGGCAACGGGGCCGAACGGTCGAAGATTTCGATATTGTCCAGGCCCAAAAAGCCACCCTGAAAAATATTCAGCCCATTGGCGTCCTTGCGGTTCACCCACCAGCCGAAATTCAACAGCAATTTGTTGAAGACTTTGCGCAGGAAGCTTAAGTCCGGCTTGCCGGTCAGCCGCTGGTCGATCTCGTAGATCCGCCATGCCGCCCAGGATTGCAGCGGCGGGTTGGCGTCGCCGAACGCCCATTCATAGGCCGGTATCTGGCCGTTCGGGTGCATATAGCGGTCCGCCAGCAACAGCAGAACTTGCGCCTTGGCGAAAGCCGGGTCGATCATCGCAAAGGTCACGGCCTGAAATCCCAGATCCCACGACGCGTACCACGGATACTCCCATTTATCCGGCATCGAAACAATATCGGCATTGCTCAAATGCTGCCAATCTGAGTTGCGGCCGGTCAGGCGCGCCGCCGGCGGCTTGGGCTGGCACGGATCGCCTTCCAGCCAGCGCCGCACGTCGAAGTTATAGAATTGCTTCGACCAGATCAGACCCGCAAGCGCCTGGCGCTGCACCAGGCGAACATCCGGTTCCGCGATCTTGAACTGCAGGGCAGCGTAGAATTCATCGGCCTCCCGCTGGCGCTGCGCCACGATACCATCGAACCCGGTAAACGCCGGTTTAGCGGTTTGCGCCGGCCGCAGCCGCAGCCTTATGGTCATTGTCCCATTCGACGCAATCCTCAGCCGCACATGCGCGGCGCATTTGGTGCCGGCATCCTGACGAATGGCTCCGGCATTCCCGCCGACGATAAAATCGTTGATCCCGTCCTTGAAAGGCCCCGGCGCAGCCATGCCGAACAGCCGGTCCACATTGCTTTCGTTCTCGCAAAACAGCCAGGGTGCAGGCTGCTCGATCTCGAAATCCATCGGCGCCATGCTGGGATGCAACGCCGCCACCAGATTGTTATGCCGCAATTGCAGTTCCGGCTTGGCCGTGCCATCGCCCCAGGACCAGATATTGCGCGCCCATAATTGCGGCAGCACATGCAAATCCGCCGGCTGCGCAGCGCGGTTTGCGACAGTGATGCGCATCAGCACATCATCTTCCGCCGCTTTGGCATATTCCACGGTGATGTCGAAATAGCGGCCATCCTCGAACACGCCGGTGTCGAGAATCTCGTATTCCGGCTGCGAACGGTTGCGCCTGCCATTCTCCTGCACCAGCGGCGCGTAAGGGAACGCGGCTTGCGGATATTTGTACAACATCCGCATATAGGAATGACTGGGCGTTGCGTCGGTATGGAAGTAGAGCTCCTTCACATCCTCGCCATGGTTGCCCTCGGCATTGGTCAGCCCGAACAGCCTTTCTTTGATGATCGAGTCCTCGCCGTTCCAAAGCGCCAGGCCAAGGCACCAGAATTGCTGGTCGTCGCTGAACCCGGCAATCGCATCCTCCCCCCAGCGATAGGCGCGGCTGCGGGCATGGTCATGTGGAAAGTAATCCCAGGCATCGCCGTTTTCGCTGTAATCCTCCCGCACCGTTCCCCATTGCCGGTCGCTCAAGTATGGGCCCCAGCGGCGCCAGCCTTGCGCCTTGGCATCGCTGATGCGGCGGCCTTCAACGGTGTCGTGCAGATGTGTCGGAATATCGTCCATGAAAGCAGCATAGCCTGGATATCCTTCGGTTCGCCAACCGGCCGGTCCGAACTGCCGCGCGAGCCGGTTCTGATCCGCAAGGTCATCTAAATGCGCTGGTTGCACATTTCGCACACAAACGGGGGCGCAATAAGCGTCTCCAATCGCAGGAGATAATCATGGGCAGCAGTCAGGCTTGCAATGCCGGACGATTTTCACCGGATTCTGTCGCACAAGCGCGCAATGTTATCTTGATACGGCGCCGGATCGGCTCCTGCAGCGCCAGCGCCGGCATGTTGATGATGCCCGGGACGAGGTGGAACAGGTGTTAGTTCGGCACGGCGAGCTTGTCCTCCGTCCGGGTATCGAAGTCGCCGGCGTCATGCCGCTCTCGCAGCTGGCTTGAGAGCTCGCCGCTTATGCGATTTACCATCCTCCCGCGCCGCACGGCGGGGCGTTCAAGAAGCATATCCGCCCAACGCTGAACGTTGCTGTAGTGCTGTACGCTGAGAAACGCGTCGGCGCCGTACTGCCAGCCCTTCACCAGCCCGCCATACCAGGGAAAAATTGCCATGTCAGCGATTGTATAGGCGTCGCCTGCGACAAATTCGTTATCCGCCAATCGCCGATCGAGCACGTCGAGCTGGCGCTTCACCTCCATTGCGAAGCGGTCGATGGCATATTCGATCTTTGCCGGCGCGTAAGCATAGAAGTGCCCAAATCCGCCGCCGAGATAGGGCGCGCTTCCCATCTGCCAGAAAAGCCAGGAAAGGCACTCTGCGCGCGGCGCGAGTTGGCCCGGCAGGAAAGCGCCGAATTTCTCCGCGAGGTAGAGCAGGATTGCTCCCGACTCGAAGACGCGAACTGGCATTGCGCCGCTGCGGTCTACAAGCGCCGGGATTTTTGAATTGGGATTGACCCCGACGAAGCCGCTGCCAAACTGCTCGCCTTCGCTAATCTTGATGAGCCATGCATCATACTCAGCACCTTGTCTTCCAAGAGACAGCAGTTCCTCGAGCATGATGGTGACCTTCACGCCATTCGGCGTGGCGAGCGAATAAAGCTGCAGCGGATGACGCCCGACCGGCAGCTCTTTGTCATGCGTTGGCCCTGCAACAGGGCGGTTGATACTTGCGAACTGACCGCCGCTCGGTTTGTTCCAGACCCAGACCTTTGGTGGGCAGTATTCAGGCGCATCGCTCATTTTCGTTCTCCGGACGATTACCGGCTACAATAAGCGATCAGGTTGCTTGTGGATAGTCGACGGGACCAGCGCGCGCCTGAGCCGGCGCCACGGATGCTGACCGCCACGATCCGGTCCGCCGGAAACAGGCGGTCAATCCAGCGACATCAGGCTCGCATTACCGCCGGCGGCGGCGATATTGATGCTGATGGAGCGCTCCCGTAGCAGGTTCTCAACTGGGTACTCCGGTGCCTGGGCACTACGCGGGTAAACCGCAACAATCGGCCCGCGGCGCTCCGCCAACTCAATGGCAAGCTGCTGCAGCGCCTGGGCGCCCCCCTCGAACAATACCGCATCAAATTCTTCCGCCGCGGGATTCTCGCAAAATAATATCATGCCGTGCAATGCAGCCGGAATGCCTGGAAGACCCATGGGTGCCGCAACCAGCGCGACATTCCCGGTTGCCAAGGCGGCGCCAATCTGCACTGCCAGGCCGTCTTGCGTCTCGGCGATGCAGAGCACTCGGCCGCGCGGTCCCAGTTTGTAGATGTTCTGCTCTCCGACCGGCCCGGGCAGCTCCACCATCATCCCCGGCAACCTCCTTCGGTTCATGGCAGCACAGGCTTCCGCCGCAGACGAGCCGGCTGCACGCAACCATCTTACCCAGGCTTCGGCCACCGCCGGTATGGCCCCAGATCCCTCGAATCCCGGGCTCACCCGAAGCAGCCGGCGCAGATAAAGCGGGCCGCCGGCCTTGGGTCCGGTTCCCGACAGACCATGACCGCCAAAAGGCTGCACGCCGACGACGGCGCCGATCATATTCCGGTTGATATAGATATTGCCGGCGGCAATTCGGCTCTCAACCCGCTCCATCGTCTCGGCAATCCGGCTATGCAGACCAAAGGTGAGGCCGTAGCCCATCGCGTTGACGCCATCGATGAGCTGCGCCAACCGCTCCCTATCAAAGCGCAGCACATGCAGCACCGGCCCGAATATCTCCTGGCGCAACGCCGATAGAGACCTGATTTCAACCATCGCCGGCCCCACGAAAAACCCTTCTCTGCAACCGCCAGGCAAACTCAATTGGTGCACGCTGCAATCCGCCCGCCGCGCCTCGACATATTCCTGAACACTGCGCTGGGAAGCCGCGGTGATCATTGGGCCGATATCGGTTGCCAGCCGGCCGGTATTACCGATCGCCAGTTCCGCCATTGCCGCCTTCAGCATCTCCAGTATACGGCCGGCCACATCCTCCTGCAGGCAGAGCACGCGCAAAGCGGAGCAGCGCTGGCCGGCGGAATCGAAGGCGGATTGCAGCACGTCGGCCACGACTTGCTCGGCCAATGCTGAGGAGTCTACAATCATCACGTTCTGCCCGCCGGTTTCGGCGATCAACGGTATGCAGCCGCCCGTTGCCATCACGCGCTGCGCCAGCTGGCTCTGGATCTGCCGGGCAACTTCGTTCGAGCCGGTGAACACAACGCCGCAGCATCGTGCATCCGCCACCAGCGCGGCGCCGACATCGCCTGCGCCTGGCAAATACTGCAACGCCCCGGGCGGCACGCCGGCCTGCCGCAATATCGTCACCGCCAGTGCTGCAACCAGCGGCGTTTCTTCCGCCGGCTTGGCCAGCACGACGTTACCGGCAGCCAGAGCAGCGCTGATCTGCCCGGCAAAAATCGCCAACGGAAAATTCCATGGGCTGATGCACGCAACCGGTCCAAGCGGCGCGTGCGTGTCATTGCAAAAGCCGCGCGCTTGCGCCGCATAGTAGCGCAGGAAATCGATCGCCTCACGCACTTCGCCGACTGCGTTCGAGATGGTTTTTCCCGCTTCCCGGACGAGTAGCCCGATCAGGCAGCTCATGCGCTCCTGCAGTAAATCGGCGGCGCGTTCCAGGCAGGCGGCCCGATCAGCAGCGGATATTTTTGCCCAGGCCGAAGCAGCCGCAACCGCGATGGTCAGGGCGCGTTCGACGGTCCCGGCATCCGCCTCCTCAACTTCACCCACAAGGTCGCGTTGATCGGCGGGGTTGCGAATTTCACGCGGCACGCCGTGCGCGATGCCTTCGCCCAATAGCGGCGTCGCACGGTGTATCGAAGAAGATAGCTTTGGAAAAATTCCCGTCAGCACCAGCTCATTCGACAGATCGAGGCCGTATGAATTGGCTCGCTCCGGCTGGTATAAATCTTTTGGGAGTACGATTTTTTCATGCGGCAGTCCAAGCTCAGGAAGGGCCTTTGCCGAGCTTACGGGATCGGCAAGCAAGACTTCGGTCGAAACCTTCGGATCGGCGATTTGATTGACGAAAGAGGAATTGGCGCCGTTCTCGAGCAGCCGGCGGACGAGATAGGCAAGCAGGCTTTCATGCGTGCCGACGGGCGCGTAGATCCGGCATGGCAGATCCAGCCGATCGCGCCCGACGATTTCCTCGTACAACGCCTCCCCCATGCCATGCAGGCATTGAAATTCATATTGCTCCGTCGCATGGGCCTTGGCCGCCATCGCATAGACCGATGCCAGCGTAAGCGCGTTATGCGTGGCAAATTGCGGGTACACCGCATCCGGCGCCGCCAGCAATTTGCGCGCGCAGCCAAGATAGGAAATATCCGTGTAGATCTTGCGCGTGTACACGGGGAACCCGTCCTGCCCATCCGTCTGGGCACGCTTGATCTCGCTGTCCCAGTAGGCGCCTTTCACCAGCCGCACCATCAGCCGGTGACCGCTCCGCCGACCCAAGTCTATGACGTAGTCCAGCACCGGCAAGGCGCGTTTCTGGTACGCCTGCACCACGAAGCCGATGCCGTTCCAGCCCGCCAATGCCGGATCAAGGCACAGCGTCTCCAACAGGTCGAGCGAGAGGTCGAGCCGGTCGGCTTCCTCTGCGTCGATATTCAGGCCGATCTCGTGCTCCCGCGCCAACCGCGCCAATTCGGTAAGGCGGGGAAGCAGTTCGCGCATCACCCGGCCGCGTTGGGCGCGGCCATAACGCGGATGCAAGGCTGAGAGCTTTATCGAAATGCCGGGACCTTGGTAGACTCCCCTCCCCTTTGAAGCGGCGCCGATTGTCGCAATTGCCTGCTTATATGCGCCGAAATAGTGCAGGGCGGCTTCCGCCGTCGCCGCCGCCTCTCCCAGCATGTCGTAGGAATAGCTGAAGCCCTTGGCTTCCAGCTTCCGCGCCCGTGTCAGCGCCTCATCGATACTCTGCCCGGCGACGAATTGTTCGCCCATCAACCGCATCGCCAGGTCAACGGCCTTGCGGATCAAGGGTTCGCCGGCACGCCCTAAAAGCCGGGTCAATCTTTGGGAGAGCGTCGCCGCCCGTGCGGTGCTGAGCTGGCCGGCTACCAGCAGCCCCCAGGTGGCTGCATTGACGAACAGCGACGGGCTGCTGCCGAGATGCGACTGCCAGTCGCCGCCGCCGATCTTGTCGCGTATCAGGGCGTCCCGGGTCGCATTGTCTGGAATCCGAAGCAAGGCTTCAGCCAGGCACATCAGCGCCACGCCTTCATCCGTGGAGAGCGCGTATTCGCGCACCAAAGCCTGGACCCCGCCCGGTTTGCGCTTCAGGCGAACAGCTTCGATGAGGCAGCGCGCCAATGCCTTGGCGGTTTCCGCTTCTTCCGGCGCCAGCGTCGCCGCCTGCAATAAGCCTGATACGCAGACCGCTTCCGGCGTGCGGTATGCTTCGCATATGGCAACCCTTAGCGGGCTGAGGGTTTGCAGCTCATCCGCGAACGCGGCGAAGGGTTGGGCTGCATCGGCGGCGTGATCCATATTTGGAATGATAGCGTAAACGGGCGCCATGGTAAGCCAGCGCTGCCGTGTCGCCGAGCAGCGGCTGACAAAACATGTCAGACATCTGTTATCCTCGCGGCTTTTTCCCATATGTTGCGGGTAGCCGCTGTTCGGCAGCCAAGATCGCAAACGACACGAACCGCCTGGTCAAGCGGCGGAACCCGAAAGGATTATGATCCGTGCCCATCACCATAAATGGTTCGCAGACGCCCTTGCCGGCTGACCCGCGTGTTTCGCTGCTCGACCTGCTGCGGGACCATCTGCACCTGCACGGCACCAAAAAAGGCTGCAACCAGGGTGCTTGCGGCGCGTGTACCGTGCTTGTCGATGGCGAACGCATCATTTCATGCATGGCGTTGGCGGTGCAGGTTGAGGGCCGCTCTGTCACCACGATCGAGGGTCTCGCCCCGGCCGGCGGTCTGCACCCGCTGCAGCTCGCCTTTGTGGAGCATGACGGTTTCCAATGCGGGTACTGCACACCGGGCCAGATCTGCTCGGCCATCGGCATGGTCGGCGAAGTCCGGCGCGGGCTGCCAAGCGTCGTCACCGGCGAGCTGGAAGCTGAGACAATGGAGCTGACCCGAGAAGAGCTTGCTGAACGTATGAGCGGAAATTTATGCCGCTGCGGCGCGCATAACGGGATCGTCGACGCGATCAGCGATTTCTTTTTAGCGGAGACTGCCAAATGACGCCGTTCAGCTACACGCGTGCCGTCGATACGGCGGAAGCAGGCCGCCTGGGCGGCCTGACCGGCGCTAAATACCTCGGCGGCGGGACGAACCTGGTCGATTTGATGCGCGAGACCGTGGAGCGGCCAGAAGCCCTGGTCGACGTCACCAACCTCTCGAGCGCGATCGAGTCGCGCGAGGACGGCAGCATGTTTATCGGCGCCGCGGCGCGTAATACCGCGGTGGCAGAGCATCGCGCCGTACGCACCCGCTACCCGATGCTGGCACGGGCAATTCTGGCGGGCGCCAGCGGGCAGATCCGTAACATGGCGACCGTCGGCGGCAACATCCTGCAACGTACGCGCTGCACGTATTTTTATGACAATGAAGGTTCACGCTGCAACAAACGCAGTCCCGGCCAGGGCTGCGACGCCATCGACGGGTTCAACCGCATCCACGCCATCCTGGGCGCCTCGCCGGCTTGCGTTGCCACCCACCCGTCGGACATGTGCGTCGCACTTGCAGCACTTGGCGCGGTTGTCCACCTGCAAAGCGATAGCGGCGCCCGTAGCTTGCCCTTGACCGAGCTGCATCTTCTGCCTGGTCTGCACCCGGAGAGAGAAACAGCGCTGGAGCCGGGCGCCTTGATCACCGGCGTCGAGTTGCCGGCACTTGCCCTTGCGGGGCATTCGACCTACCGCAAGGTGCGCGACCGGGCGAGCTACGCCTTCGCGCTGGTTTCGGTCGCCGCTGCGCTGGAGCTGGAGAACGGGATCGTGAAGGATGTGCGGCTTGCATTGGGCGGCGTTGCCCACAAACCGTGGCGGGCCTGGAAGGCCGAGGCGGCGCTAAAAGGGAAGCCGGCTACCGAGCAGGCCTTCCGCGCCGCCGCCGAAGCGGAGCTCGCCGCCGCCCAGCCGCTTCGTGATAACGGGTTCAAGATCGAACTGACCAAGCGCGTCATCATTGCCGTTCTCGGCGAACTTGCGGGAGAAGCCCTATGAGCATTGTCGAGCAAGCAAAGCAGGCGGCCCAGGGCGCCGCGCAAGCGGTGATGAAGAAGGCGATCGAATTGGCGCCGGATAGCTGGATACCGGGCGGCAAGCCCGACCCGCTCATCCGCGAGAAGCATGGGCTGATCGGCGCTTCCATTTCCCGCATCGATGGACCAATTAAAGTGCAGGGCAAGGCCCGGTTCGCGGCCGAGTTCCCGCTCGCGAACATGGTTTATGCCGCCCTGGCCTACAGCACGACGCCCAAAGGCAGAATTGCGGCGTTGGACACGGCAGAAGCCGAGGCCGCTCCGGGCGTGGTACTGGTGATGACGCATCGCAACGCGCCCAGGATAAAGCCGATCCCGCTTTTTATGTCGGCGTCGAAAGCGGCCGGAGGGAGTGACCTGCCGGTCATGCAGGATGATCGCATCCACTGGAACGGGCAGCCGATCGCGCTCATTCTCGCCGAGACGCAGGAGCAAGCTGATCACGCCAAATCGCTGATCCGCGCCACCTACGAGGCCGAGCCGGCCGTCACGACGTTCGAAGAGGCCAAGGCGAAAGGCACGCAGCCGGCCACCTTCCAGGGCGAGCCGCTGAAGACGGAAATTGGCGACGCCGAGGCTGCGCTGGCAAAGGCGCCGTTTAAAGTCGATGCGACGTACCTTACGCCGCGGCACACGCATAATGCGATCGAGCCGCATGCGGCGACCTTGGCCTGGCAAGGCGATGAGCTGGTGATTCACGACGCTTCGCAGGCGGTCGTGCATACCGCCTGGTCGATTGCGCAGGTATTTAGCCTTGAGGAGGCGCAGGTTCACGTCACCTCGCCCTATGTGGGCGGCGGCTTCGGATCCAAAACGCTGTGGCAGCACCATGTACTTGCCGCGGCGGCCTCGAAACTTGCGGGCCGGCCGGTTCGCATCGTGCTGTCGCGGGAGGGGGTTTATCGCGTTGTCGGCGGCCGCACCCTTACCGAGCAGCGCGTCGCGATCGGTGCACAAAGTGATGGCAAATTCGATGCCCTTATCCACACCGGCACCATCGCCATGACAAGCCACAACGCGATGCCCGAGCCTTTCGTCCTGCCGGCACGAAGCGCCTACGCCGCGGGCAGCTTCAAGCTCGATGTGCAAACCATCAATCTCGACATGATCGCCAACACTTTCATGCGCGCGCCCGGCGAGGCCGTCGGCACCTTCGCCCTGGAATCTGCGGTGGACGAACTGGCCGTCGCACTCGGCATGGACCCGATCGAGCTCAGGATACGCAACGAGCCGGAACAGGATCCCACGGAAGGTACTCCCTTCTCCTCCCGCCACATCGTCGAGGCGTATCGCGTCGGCGCCGAGCGTTTCGATTGGAACAAGCGAAATACGATTCCCGGGACCCGCCGGGAGGGCGAATGGCTGGTCGGCATCGGCTGTGCAACCGCGACCTATCCTTATTACCGCATGCCGGGCGGGGCGGCGCGGATCACGCTGAGCCGCGATGGCAATGTAAAAGTCGAGATTGCAGCGCACGAAATGGGAATGGGGACTTCCACCGCACATACGCAAGTCATCGCCGAGCGCCTTGGCGTATCGCTGGAGCAGGTATCGTTTGGCTATGGCGATTCGAAGCTTCCAGGTGTCGTGCTGGCCGGCGGCTCGCAGCAGACCGCCTCGATCGGCGCCGCCGTGATCGCCGCCCAGCATGCGTTGGTGACCGAGCTTCTGAAGCTCGCAGGCAATGATTCGCCGCTTGCCGGCCTGAAACCGGACGAAGTCGGCAGCCTGGATGGCGGCCTCGTAAAACTCGAGGATCCTGCACTGCACGAGAGCTACGTTTCCATCCTTTCCCGCGCGCAGCGGGAGGAACTGACAGTGGAAGCGAGTGCGCCGCCGCCGTTGGAGACGCAACACTGGTCGATGCACTCCTACGGCGCGATGTTCTGCGAAGCGCGGGTCAACGCGATCACCGGCGAGACGCGGATCAGCCGGTTTCTCGGCTCATTCGATTGCGGGCGTATCCTCAACGCAAAAACGGCGACCAGCCAGTTTCGCGGCGGCATCATCATGGGCCTGGGGATGGCGCTGATGGAGGAAACGCAATTCGACGAGCGCAACGGCCGGATCATGAATCCCAGCCTGGCGGAATATCATGTTCCGGTGCATCTGGACGTGCCGGAAATCGACGTGATCTGGACCGATATTCCCGACCCGCATTCGCCGATGGGCGCGCATGGCATTGGCGAGATCGGCATCACGGGGACGGCTGCCGCCGTAGCCAACGCAATTTTCAACGCAACCGGCAAACGCGTGCGGGAGCTGCCGATTACGCTGGACAAGTTGATGTCGTAAGTCAGTTCCGATGCGGCGCCTTCGCGCTCACCAATCCTCGTATCGTCCGAGGTAGAACCCGATACCCAGACGAGTGGTAGAGGACAACCGACGCAAGACCCGCACGGCTTGAACGCGAACGGCTCCCCGGTCCGGATACGAGTGGAATGACGGATCACGAAAGATCCGGCGCTTCAAGAGCGCTTAAAGTCGTATTCGAGCTGCGATCAAGCCTTGCGCGCTTGCGCCAATGATTTCCTGAATGATGCGACGCGCATGAATGTCAGGACGATGCGCCAGGATGCACGGAGCGTACCACGTATTGATCCTGCCACTTTGGATTCGCCGCCGACGCGGCAGCGATAGGGAAGCGGAATTTCAAGAACACGCAGGCCGTGCTGTGCCGCCTTGATCTGCATTTCGACATTCCAGCCATAGGTCATTTCCTGCATCGCGAGCTGGCTTAGCGCATTGCGGCGGATGGCGCGGAATGCGCACATATCGGTGTAGCGCACGCCCGTCAGTAAGCCGATCGCGAAGCCAAGTATCTGGCCGGCGGCAACCTGGTGAAAGCTCATCGAGCGCGGCTCCCGCAGCCGCCGCACACGTGCTGCGATGACAAAATCCTGCGCACCGCACTGGATGGGGGCAACCAGTTGCTCCAGCAGATCGGCACGGTCGGCGCCGTCTCCATCCATGAACACGATGATATCGCAATCCTCATCCGCCAGGTTTGCAGCGTATGCACAGGCCCGGCCATAGCCACGCTCCTTTAGTTCCAAGACGCGTGCACCGGCGGCGCGTGCCGCAGCCTGCGTCCCATCCGTGCTCCCGCTATCGGCGACGATAACTTCCCCCACAATCGATCGCGGCAATTCGCCGATGACTGTGCCGATTGCGTCGACCTCGTTGAGGGTCGGGATAACAACCACAACGCCGGGCATCGGCCGACGCCTACAGACTCCACCGCATGCCGCAATTCTGGCAGGGCTTGGGCGGCGCATCGCTCAGCAATGTTGTGCGGAATTCGCGATAGGCCGGGCTGTTCCAGATATCGCGCAAGGAATCTTGGGTGGCATCGCCCAAGGTATAGTTTTCATAGCCGCGCGCTGAGAACGGCGCGATGCAACATGGCAGCGCCCGTCCATGCGCGGTGAAATACATCAGCGACCAGGGGCGTCTGCAAGTCGACCATGGCCGTTCATCCTCCGAGGCCTTGAGGCTAAGCCCTGGCTCGGTGGCTCCGGATGCGTTCAGCCGCACACCCAATGAAGCCGCGACGGCTTGCGCGGCGCCGACGGCTGCATCTTCCGCGGCCCTCGTGTGTTCGAACAAGGCAGACTCGGAACGCGCAAGACCGAAGCCGGCCTCGTCGAATACCAGGCGCTGCAAATGCACCTCCTTGACACCGATCTCCGCGGCCAAGCGGACAAAATCCGGTAACTGCCCGATCGTCTCCTTCAGCCCGGTCAACCACATCGACACCAACGGGTTGGTCGCGCCGATTTGCTGTTGCAAGGCGGTAAAACTACTGACATTGCGAACGATACGGTTGAACATGTCCTTGCCGCGGACCGCCAGAAATGTCTTCGCATCGGCGGCATCCAGTGAGACGCGCAATTCATCCAGCCCGGTTTCGATCAGCTCGCGTTGCTTGCGTGGCGTCAGCAGCGTGCCGTTGGTGTTGAAAAGCGCGTAGATGCCGCGCTGCTTCAAATACCGGATCATCTGCGGCAGGTTTTTTACCAGCATCGGCTCACCTACGCCATGCATCACCACGCGGGCAATGTTCGGCACCTGATCGACGATCGAGGTAAACAACTCCCAGCTCATATCTGCCGGTGCTTCGAGATCCTCGAACGTGCGTGGACAGGTCTCGCAAAGTAGGTTGCAGCGATTTGTCACCTCCAGGTAAAGGCAGACCGGCGGTGTTGCTGCTTCGGCTGTGCGGGATTCTCCCACAGCCTCAAAATAACGGCGGGGGTCCTTCAAGGTCGTCAAATTCATGTTCTGTCTCCTCCAGCCAATTGCATGCTCACGACCATCACCGCTTCCTTCCCAGCCCACGCATCCCGCAACGCCAATACCACAAACGGCCCGTATACGAAGGCCGGCCAAAACAGCTCGGTGTGGATCGGGTTGAGATAGAGCAGGAAAGTAGCCGTCACGAGGTAGAGTACGCTCGACCATGGCATGATGCAGGCCGGTATCAGCAGCCAGCAATAATACCATGGATAATGCGGCGAGAGTCCAACCATCAAGACACAGCCGAGCAACAGACTGCGCCGGGCGGTGTTTCTGGTTGCCGACTCGCGAGAGGTTGGCGGCGTCCGGCCAAACACCATGACAATGCCAAGCGCCGTCAAAGCCAAGGCCAAAACCAACAGATATAGCTTGGACGCGTAGACCGGCAGGGTAACGATCTGCCCGAAAATGGAAAGCAGAAATATGCCGTTGCCGCTATCGATGCCTTCCTGGGCGCTATAGCCGGTGAGAAATCCCAACACGGCTTTGCCGACGCTCAAGTACGGCGCGTAGAGCACCGCGATGATCGAGATGAAAATGGCGGCAAATTTCCAGTCCCAACGCCGCCACAGAGCGGGAAGCAAAATTACCGGCAGGAATTTTGTAAGGACGGCTGCAGCGAGTGCGGCCGCACCCCAGCCGGGTTTAGCGCTGCACATCGCCAGCAGCGCCAAAGCAATAAAGCAAATTGCGATCGCATCGACATGCCCGCTGCCGGCAAATTCCCAAACCGGCAAGGGGTTCCAGGCATAGATGAGGATGCGCGCACGCGGCTGCCCGGCAAGGTCCAGCAGCCGGATCATTGCCCAGATACCGATACCCTCAAACGCCAGCATCGCGAGCTTCATTGTCAGAACTGGGGGAATTGCCAGCAACCTGCCGATGCTGGAGGCGATTACAAAGATTATCTGAGCCGTCGGCGGGTAGATCGTATGGGCATAGTCGGCGCGGTTGATGTTGGGGAAAACCGCCGCATCGCGCAGAAACGCCAGATGGGAATCAGCGGGAATGTAGCGGTAGGGATTGATCCCGGCCGCCTGTACCCAGCCGTCCCAGATATAGCGGTACATGTCGTTGGAAAGGAACGGTGGAAAAAAAACCACCATCAGGCGAAGGAGCGCGGCACAGCTAAGAACCATCCAAACTATTCGCGACGAGGCGCTGCAGCGAAGGATGAGGGCAACCGCCGCGAAATAGATAAGCCCCTGAACGCATCCCAGAATAACGAAATGATCAAGCGGCTTCCCGTAACCGATGCCGAACTGCCCCATGACAGGTTGCGGCAGTGTCATCCCCGCAGCCATCAGCCCAATTAGCAGGATACCGCACAGGCCGAGCAAAAGTTCCAGCTTGGATAGGCCCATTCAGGCAGTTGTTTTCTTCAGCGCTTGGAGGCTGAGACCCAGGGGTCCAAGAAATGCGGCCGTAGCGGGCGCCGCGAAAGGCATAAGCGCCGAGCGGTGTAGAAGTGGCGGATTATCGAAGCTGTCGATCAACCGGTACAGGGATGTAGCTTCGTCCACATCATACCAGCGTGGCAGCATCACAAGTTCCAGCCCGAGCTCTTGTGCGCGCAATGCCGTTTGTTCGGCGACACTGTCCGTACTCCACGCGATATCTTCGAAGAGATGCGCATGCGCGGCTTTAAGGCCAAGCAGATAATAGCCGCCATCATCGGCAGGACCGAGCACCGCGCGATCTCCCGGTGCCGCCAGAATATGTGCGACGTGCCGCAAAATACTGGTCGGCAGCGTCGGGCTATCGGAGTTCAAAACGCATGCCGATCCATATCCTTCATCCAGCAATGATCTTACGGCATGCAGGAGACATCGCCCAAAGCCTTGCACCTTAGATGGCATCTCCGGGCTGCCATCTGCAAGCAACAGGCCGGTTTCGGCTGCCAGATGACCGTCAAATAACGCTTCCGAGCCTAAGGGGGCGTAGGCCACGACCCCTTGAATACGCGCCGACTGGCCGGCAGCCGAGATATTCTCGGTAATGTCACGCAAGAAGGCGGCGCTCAGGCCAGCGGCTTGTTCTGGGGATAACGGCGGTACCAGTCTGGTTTTAGACCGCCCGGCTTGCGGTGCTTTTGCCATTACCGCAATCGCACATGTCGCCGATTTCGAGCGTTTCATTTTCTGACGACCTCCAGCGCGGCGCGATCGGCAACGGTGATCAAGCTGAGGGCGTGATGCACGCCGTCAGCTTCGCCCTTTACCAAACCGCCATTAATTTGGCTCATTTGATCCGTCACCTGGGCAAAGCGCAGCACCGGTTTGCCTGAGGCGTTTGCAAAAGCGTAGCGTGCTGCCGCTTGCGTTTCCACCGCCAGAATTCCTTCGGCCCGGGCCGCGGCAACCACGGTTCCGGTTTCGCGGAAAGCCGCATCGGTGGTCCATGTCGCATCCAGGCGAACATGCCGTCGCTTTGCCAGCAGCGCCGTCAATACCGGTTGTGTCAGCACAGGGTCCGCCTCGGCAAAGCGGGATGGCGCCAGATAGTCCGGCTTTGCATTTGCGGGGTAGCGGAGCAGATTTCGTCGAACCTTGCAGATTGATCCATTTTAAATTCCACTGAACCAGTTATAGCCACGATCCACCCAGAAGCCGCCGGGATTTCGGTTTGTCACGTAAATCGCAGTCACGAATTTCGGCTGCTTGAAGCCGAGCTTTGTCGGGATTCGTATCTTGAACGGAAAACCGTATTTTGTCGGCAAAATCTTGTCAGACAGCTGGAATGCCATAATCGTCTGCGGGTGCAGCGCCGTCGGCATGTCGATGCTCTCATAGTAACCATCGGCGCAGACAAATCCAACATATTTCGCCGTGGTGTCGGCGCCGACGATGTTGAGGAAGGTTTTTAGCGGCGTACCGGTCCACTTACCGATCATGCTCCAGCCTTCGACGCAAACATGGCGCGTCACCTGGCTTTGTTGCGGCATGGCATAGAGCTGCGGCACGGTCCATGGCCGCTTATCCGCAATCAATCCGGCAAGTTCGAGTTTGTACGCCGAGGCTTGGATGACGGGCGCCAGCGGCGCTTGATACCAGGCGTTATAGCGGAAGTCTTTTACCGCCATGCGCTCGGGAAATTCCGGCGCCAGCTTGCTGCGGCTGAACAGCGAATTTTGCACAAAATCATTCCAGCGCGAGACTTGGGCGAACATCTGCTGCACGACGTCGCTGTCGCTGATATCGCAGCCGGTGAGCAAAGTAAGCGCGCCGAGGCTCATGCCATTTCGGAAGAATTTGCGGCGATCGACGTCCACCACCCGTTTTGGGGGCTGCATCGCCGGCTTACCCGAAGCGAAGCCGACGGCCGTTTTATTTTCATTCACCGGCATCAGGCGTCGGCTCCTGCGGCTGGATCGGAAGGGCATGGGTGGCCCGACCGAACACCATGGCGACAAAAGTCTTGGGCACGAGGATCACAAGCGCCACATGCACGATCATGAACAGGCATATCGCCGTCATGAACAGAAAATGCAGAACCCGCGCGGTCGGGTAGCCGCCGAACAGCCAGGTGAGCCCGCTCAACTGCACCGGCTTCCAGATTGCAAGGCCGGTCAGGAACATCATAAAAATGGAGAACAACACGCCCCAGTAGGCGGCACGTTGCACGGCATTATACTCACCAAGCCGATGCGGCAATCGGAAGGTGGCGGCGGCAATGAAGTCGTGCCGGATATCGCGCAGCCGCAAGGGCAGCAGATGCTTCCAGAAATGGCCGGAAATCGAGCCATGCGCCATGAATAGCAGATAGCTCGCCAGCAACAGCCACATGCCGGTGAAATGCCAATTCAACGCATTGGCCACACCAGGATCCATATGGGCAATTTTTGACTGCATGGGATCGCCGCCCAAAGTCGCCCAGATCGGGAAACGGTAATAGCCGAAAATGGGGCTTGAATTATAGATCCGCCAGCCGCTGCCGATCATCACGACGATCGCCAGGGCCTGCAGCCAGTGGGCGATGCGCACCAGGACCGGGTGCTCCTGAATCTCGTGCGTCGAGGGGTGCGGCCTCACGCGCTTGCTTCTCATAAAGCAATTGAATCTCATAAAGCAATTGAATCGCATGAAGCAATTGAATCGCATGAAGCTGTTCAATCTCATGAAGCAATCGCCAGTCCGGCGGCTCGGAGCACTGCGCTACCTCCTGTGCTACGCATCACGTTCAGCAGTGCCAGCGCGTTTGGGCTTACAGCCTTCGTGTTCACGGCACCAGAATAATTTGTCAGCGCTGGATCGGACGTTAGCGGCGCGAGAACGGTGAGCCGAGGATCGGCTTTTACATCCGTGAGATAAACCAGGCCAATATCCGCGACATAGGTCGTTATGAGAAAGGCCGCGTCGGCGGTCGTGGCTGCCCCGATCACACGGTTGCCTGCGGCCTTAGTCAGCCCGTTGGCATCAAGGACGGCGCGGCCGTCGAGACCGGATGCCACCGTATCGTCGGTCACCGCGAGTCTCGCACCGGAGAGCATCCCGAGCACTCCAACCTTGTCCGCTGCGACCGCGCCGCGCTCTTGCAATACCGCCAGTACCAGCGGATTCGAAAAACCGTCGATACGGGTCTTTGGCCGGACCAGCTGCAATCGCACGGCCAGATCCATCGCGCCGCTCAACGTGAACAAGACATCGTTGCGTGTGTGGCGTTGAAGCTGCGCCAGCATCGACATTGCGGGCGCCGACAACACAGTTACCGGCGCGCCAGCCTGCTTGCGTGATATCCTGTCGAGGGAACGCATCGCCGGTCCCAAAGTCGGATCGCAGAAAACCGTTACTCCTGGCGGCACGATGTTTGCGTGCGCGGTGCTCATGCTGCCGGTCTCACAAAACCAGCGCGTCCAGCCGGCCAAGTTTCGATGACGGCACGAAGACGAGCCTGCCGTGCAACAAGATAGGGATGCCTTTGGAACGAGCTGTGAGTGACCCTATTCATCAGCCAATCCTTGAACCCATGGGCGACCGGCCCAGCCCGCTTCCACAAGGGTTGCAGAAACCACTTGCCGGCCGGGAGAGAACGCACCGGAAAATGAAAAATGATGCGCCGTGCGTTGGTGCGGGTCCTTCGACCAGTTGGTCCAGGCAATCGCCAAGCCGCCGAAGGACATGACCCATGCCATCACCGCCGTGAACCAGCGGAATGACCCGAATGCCAGCTGATCGCGGATCTGACCGGTCAAATCCTGATAAAGCGACTGGATCGAATTTTCGCGCATATTCAAAACCTTCCTGTCTCGGACCGTGCAGGCCAGTATTGCTCCGCTTCGTTATGTCGGGTCTCCCGGCTACTTGGTTCGTGGCACCGGAAGGTGGCCGGGAACCATTGGTTAGTTTCTCATATCAGCAGATTGGTATAGACTGTGTCCGACGGATCAGGCACCTGGGATTTAGCCGATGGCAGAAATTCAATTTTTTGAAAATTCACTGGGCACCACAGCCTATAAATCTTTTGAAGGCGCATCAGAGTATCCTATCTTTTATCTTCCAGCATTCAGAAATAACTTTGAGAGTCATAAGGGGAAGTCAATTGAGGAAATATGCGACAGAAACAGGCTATCCTTAATTCATTTCAATTATTTTGGATGGGGATTTTCTGAATCGCCACAAGTTCCTGTAAAAAGCAAAAGCCATGTATGTGAATGGCTATCTCAGGCGCTAGATCTGCTCGACAACAAAACGAAAGGGCCGCAGGTCATTGTTGGCTACAGTATGGGAGGCTATCTGGCATTAGCCTTGGCCATTTTGCGGCCAGAAAGAATAAGAGCGATTATCGGCATAGCTCCAGGATTTGGAAAAAACCTTAGGAAAAATATTGTAAGCACTTATGGAAGTCTAAGCCTGCGCACAACAGATAGGCAAAAGGCCTTCGATTTCACCGAGAACGATGATGGAAGTTTACCAATTTCAGGCCAACTGAATATCGATTGCCCGGTTCGTTTTGGCCACTCTTTAGGAGACAAAGTTGTTAGCCCCAGAAATCCGCGTTTTCTCTCAAGCGCTTTAAAGACCAATGACGTGACAATATTTTTCTGTAAAGATGGCTCACATCGATTTGATAGCCCCGAAGAAATGAAATGGCTCGAGTGTCAACTTCAGACTTTTGCGCGAGTCGATTAAATTTTTTAAGGCGCAGTTTCCTACATATCCCGATCGTACTGCACAAACAAGAACATCTTCACCAGAACAAGCACGCAACAGAGGTCAGCAAGAATTATCTTCGATTAAACTAATTCTGGGGACGCCCCGTATTGGATGGCCGGATGAGAGTCCCGAAGGTGCCAAGTCTCGGCGCGGACGGGCAGTTTTCGACTTCTGGCGATAAAGCGGGGACGGATCGGCCAGCATCCGCGCCGGATGATCGGACCGCTCGACGTTGCTCAAAGTCGCGAAGCCGCAGCCAAGGCACTCCAGCGGCAGAAGGGCGGCTGACGCCTTCCCTCGCCCTTCGGTGCGAACCCATCCGCTTAGCCACTTCCTGTCGTTCAGCCGGCCGGCAACAGGTACATGTTCAAGAAATCCAACAATTTACCGCTTACATCCGTCGCCGGCGCGGTTGGATCGAACCCATGCTTCGCACCATTGACGACATAGACCTGATGCGGCACCCCAGCTGCCGCGAGTGCCGCGATAAAAGGCGGGAAATAAGGTACGAAGTCGTTTGGGTCCTGCGACCCGTAGGAGATCAATATCGGCGGCAGCCCGGGCCGTATCTGGTCCATGGGCGTGGCCTGGGATACGACCGTTTGCGACAAAGGCAGGGTGCCGAACCAGCGCTCAGCCGAAGGCGGCAAGATCGGCGGGCCGTAGAAATCCGCGACGGCCTGTACCGTTGCCGACACGCCCGGGTAAGGCTGCGCCGGCTGCAGCCCGGGGTCGGACGAAGTGAAGGCGACGAGCGTGGCAAGATGCGCACCCGCAGAAAAGCCGCCGATGCCGATATGGCCTGGGTCGATATTGTATTGGCGGGCGTTGACGCGCAGCCATTGCACGGCGATCTTGCAGTCGATGAGGTTTTGCGGCCAGACGACCGGCTGCACCTTGCTCCCCAGCGGGTAGTTTATGGTTAGCACGGCATACCCGTGCGCCTGCAGAAAGCTCGCCGTATCGCGAACCTGCACATTGTTCCGGCTCCCGAAATGCCATCCCCCGCCATGCAGGATGACGATCGCCGGCACTGGCCTGCCGCGATCTGCAGGCAAATAGAGCGTTGCCTGTAGATTACCCACCTGGCCAAGATAATTTATTTTATCAATGACTTGCGCCACCTGGGCAAAGCAGGGCAACGCCATTCCCGTCAAACACAGGGACAACAGAACGGCCCTTACCAGGGATCGTCTCAACATCACTTATTCCTTCGCAACAACGCTTCGAGATGGCTCCTACGAAACTATCCTCTACACGCCCGTGTGGATAGGAGGTGGCATAGTTGGCGCCGTTAAGCCAGTTGCCGGTTACCGCTAGCGCCTGATCGCTTGAGGTTGACGCGCCTTTGCGCGGCAACCTCAAGGGTGAATCGGCCTCTCGCACAAAGCCAAAGCGCGTTAGGTTGGCGTGCATGCGTCAACCTAAACCTATCGCACTCTGGACGGTCGGTCTGCCGCAGAACGCTTGGCGCCGATCCTCCGCGTCTCGCCCTCGGCCGGATTACCACCTTTGCTCACCGAACCGGCGGATAAACCGGTCAGCCGCGAGATCCCGGCCTGATCTGCAATCATTCGCCGTCGTTGAGGCAAAGCAGCCGGAAAGGAGCCGGTCCGTTCACGCCGCTGATGGCGACGATAGCCGCGCGGTGCACCGCAAGCCGGCCCTTGAAGCCAGCCAGCGACTGGATCGAGAACACCGGAGTAGCACCTGAAACGGCAATGACGGCGGCGCCGGGTCGGCGGGATAATGCCAAAGCCTGTCGCACGACCGGATCGGATTTCGTGGGGTCGGGGTCGCCGCTCTGATAAAGGTTGAGATACGGCATGGCTTGCAAAAGTAGAGCGGCGGGCATGACATCGATATCAGCCAGCTCACTGAGATCGGCAAATTTATGACCCGGCGGACCATATGCCAGTCCGGCACGTCTATATGCCGCAAGGCGAAGCTGCATCTGCTGCTTATCGGCTGCCGGGCTGCGCCATTCAACGATAGCCTCGGCGATTTGCTGCGCCAGAACAGGTGAGGCGCCGACCGCCTGGAACAAGCCGGCCAGCAAAGCCGGGGAGGCGAGGTTAGGGTTGATCTTGCCGGCAAGGCTGCCGGCCCGCACCGCGACGGGAATGCCCCCTTCATTCAAAACATGCACGCTTCCGTCAGCCTGCCAATGACCGGCGCCATTGACCTCCAGATGGAATATGGTCTCGTTAATGCCTGCATCAGCCGCCGCCTGAGCCTGCGCCGCATCACGTACATTGCCGGCGAGCAGCATGGCTGTTCGGCCGGAGGCGATGATCTGGGTGGTGAGCAATCCGATCACCACCAGGCTCCAGAGCACAATCAGCAGCGCAAAGCCTTTATCGCCGGATTGCATTGTCGATGAAAGCTTGATGGCGCTTGGTTTGGTTTTGATGGCGCCGATAGATCGAATAATCACGTCAGGGATCCGTCGCTACAGGTGCCACGACCAGGTCCGGCCAGTCGCGGCCATCGGCCAGCACGATATGTAATCGCACCAGCAATGGCAGGCCGTTTCCTTTCCAGTTCGCGGCCCATGCCGGCGCGGCGCTGCCCTTGCGGACCAGATACGCCGCCTGAAAAATGATGACGCCTTGCGCCAGCGTTTCAATCTGCGACGCCGCCGGCGCCTTCAGTGGGATGCCTGCGGGATGCGACTGGTAGCGCAGGATCAGAGTTTGGTCCGGTGCGGCCAGAATGGCGGCATCGGCCAAGACGCTCTGCAATCCGGCGCCGGGCGGAAGCCGCGTGGTGAAGGAGAGTCGGTCCGATAGGCCGGTCATGGTGCCGGGTACCGACTGCGCAATGATGCGGGTCAAAGCCGTATCCAATGCCGCCAGATTTTCGGGCTCTGCGGTTCTGGCAGGGCCTTGGCGCCAGGCAATGAGGCCGAATTTGAAGGTCTGGGAGATGCCGGCCATGACCAGGCCGAACACCACCAGCGCCACCATTATTTCCAGCAGGGTGAAGCCGGCATCGGTGCGTCTCACGTGGTGGATCCCAGCCGCTTGGTGACCAAAATCACCGACCGGTTGCCGAAGCGCTCGACGACCTGCACATCGTACAGGGTCAGCCCTGTTCCATTGGAGGTACCGGCGGAGATGCTGACACGCCAGGTGAAGCCGCCGCCGTCATTGCCGCTGGCTTGCACGGGTTGCAGCGCGGTGAAGGTGCCAATCGATGCCAACCGCGATTGCGCGCGTATCACTGCCTCCTGGTAGCGGGCGGCGGAGCTGGCTTCGGCGGCGCCGTCGAAAGCAGCCTGGTAGAGGATGATCGAAGCCAATGCCGCGATGACAAAGGCGACCATGACTTCCAGCAGCGTAAAGCCGGCCTGCGCGCGGCCCGCATGAAGGCGGCGGTCAGGGCGCATCGATCTGCACGCGCCCAGTCAGCCAATCGGCACTGACCTTCATGTCCCTCTTGCCAGGGCCGCCCAGGACGACGCGGCCGCCGGTCGCGCTGCCATCAGGCGCAAAGGCGATTCCACCCGGCGGCGCCTGTATGGCGACAGGAAGCCATGCAGGCAGAGGCGGCAGCGTCAAGACTACCGGCTGGCCGCGCGTTATGGCGAGGCCGCGCGCATCGCGCATCGCCTCCGCGACCTGGCGGGCGGCTGCTTCGGTTTGCAAGGTTCGGCTGTGCGGCTGCAAGTAACCGGAAATTAAAAGCAGCGTCAGACCCATTACGGCGATAACCACGAGCATTTCCAGCAAGGTGAAGCCGTCGCAGTTACTGCGCGATATCATTTAGGCTGAGCATGGCGAGCAATAATGACGATACGATGCCGGCAACTGCAGCGCCCATCAGGATGGTGATGACCGGCACCAGCAAGGCGACCATGCGCTGCAACCCCAGGCGCGTGCGTTCCTCGTGAATATCGGCTGCTCGCAAAGACAGCGGTCCGAGCTGCGCGGTGGCCTCGCCAAGGCGCAGCAGGTGCACCATGCGCGCTGGAAAAACTCTGGAGTTGTTCAGGGCGGCGGACATTCCCTGGCCGTTTTTTGCGCTCTCCGCTGCAGCAGTTACAGCGTGTTGCGCGGCACGGTTTTCAAGCACATCCCGGGCAATGCCAAGCGCCGCCAGAAGCGGCACGCCGTTGATCAGCAGCATGCCGAGCGTACGTGTAAGACGTGCCGCCAGGATCTCGCGCGTAATCCCGCCGAGCACTGGCACGCGCAGGACCAACAAATCCGCCCGAAGGCGCCATTCGGGACGTTTCAGCAGCCGGTAGATGCCAAACCCCGCGGCGCCTGCCAGGATGAGCGCCAGCACGCCATAGGACGAAACCGCATTCCCGGTTGCCAGCAGCAAGGCTGTGGAGGCGGGAAGCGCCACACCATTCTCGGCGAACAGCGGTACGAATTGCGGCAGAACCGCAGTCAGCAGAAAGGTGATGGAGCCGATTGCCGCGACCAGCAGGACCGCCGGATAGATCAGCGCCGACTGGATCGCGGCGGTCATGCTGCGCTGGCGTTCCAGAAGTTCCGCCAGCCGTTCCAGCGTACCGGCCAGCTGGCCGCCCGCCTCGCCGGCACGCACCAGGCCGATATAAAGCCGCGAGAAGCTTTTCGACTCGCTTTGCAACGCGGCGGCGAGCGACGCGCCGTCGCGCACGAGCTCCCGCACCCGGCCGAGCACCGCGCCGATTCGCTTGTTCGGCGCTTCCTCGGACATCAGCCGCAACGCGCGGTCGATATCCTGGCCGGCGCCGAGCATGCTCGCCAGTTCGCGCGTCGCTTCTGTGAGCTCGCTACGCTTCAGGCGGCGGCCACCGCCAAGCTCCGCTGAAAGCAGGCGAAGGCTACGATTTTCCGGTGAGACGGCAAGCACAGTCGCGCCGCGCCGCTGCAGCTGAGAGGCGATTTCAGTCTCGTCGCCGCCTTCGCTGACACCTTTCAGCATTTCGCCACCTGCGCCGATGGCGCGGTAGCGGAAGCGCGTCAAGTCCGGGCCTCGGCGGCGCGCGCCTGCTCGGCAAAGCATATTGTCAGAGGCTGGCTGCCTTCCATTAGCGGTCGAATTCTTCCTTTGCCAAATGCTGCGGAATCAATAGGCGCATGTCGATCTCGAGAAAAGCATGATCCGCTTCTGCGGCTTGCAAAAGACCCGGATTTGCCTGCGGCAAGCGTATCAAAGGCAATCGCGCCGTTTTCGATAAGCGAAACTTACCTCAAGGCGGGATTTGTGAGCGAAGCCTGGCATCGGGATCGGAGGATGCAGTCGACGGCAGCGTTAAGAGCTCGGCCGGAACGGCGGCTGCGTTTGGCAAGGCTTCCCGCAGATCGGCGGTGAGATTGTCGGCATCCGATTGGGTGCGGATCACATGCGGTGTGATGAGCACCAGCAATTCCGTGCGGACGCGCGCGTTATTCTGGTTTGCGAATAGATCGCCCAGGAGCGGTATGTTCTTCAGATACGGAATACCCGAGTTTTGGTGCGAGTCGGAATCCGAAATCAGTCCGGCCAGTCCAATGGTCTCGCCATCCTGAACCGAGATGCGAGAGGTGACCGCGCGTTCGGAAAAAGTGGGAGAATCGATCCCAGTCGTGGTGACGCCGGCTTCAACGCCGCTGACCTCCTGCGCGACATCGAGCGTCACCCTGCCGTCGGTGCCGACATGCGGCGTAACCTGCAGGATGACGCCGGTTTCCCGGTAGTCGATGGAATTGACGACGGGCGAATCCGAGACGAGCGTGGATTGCGAGGTTTGCGACAGATAAGGAACCAGATTGCCCGCCTGCAGGCTGGCCGGCTGATTATCCAGCACCATGAGTTCGGGTGAGGACAAAACATCAACCTTGGTGACGGATTGCAGCAGCGAAATGGCCAAAGGTGCTGCGTCTGAACCATGGCCCGACAACACGAAGCCGGGAAAGCTGGTATCCAGCGCGGACGTGGCGCCCTCGCTCAACACGGCATTGATGCCGCCGGACTTAAAGAAGAACTGCGTGCCGTATTGCAGCGCGCTGTTCAAATCGACTTCCGCGATCGTGGCGTCGATGCGCACTTCCACCGGCGATACGTCGATCTGGTCCAGCATCGCGTCGACCCGGTCATCTTCCGCGGTGGTGGCATAGACGAGCAGCGAATTGTTATCGGTGTCGGGAATGATCCGGATCTCATCCGTGCTGGTTCCCGTGCCGCTTGAGGATAGCGGGCCGAGCAACGCGCTGGCGCTGTTGGTTCCGCTCTGGCCGCCGCTTTGCGAGGGGCTGCCTTGCGACGGGCTGCTTTGCGAGGAGCTGCTTTGCGATGGGCTTTGCTCAGAGGTTGCCGTGTCGCCTGCGGTATTGCCGGAGGTGACACTGGAGCCGAGCAGGCCGCCGACACCGTTGCTGCTGCTGCCGGCGTCGCCGCTCTGGCCGGAGCCGGATTGGTTGGCAAATGTCGAGCTAAGCTGGGCATTCGCCGGCGGTGTCGGCTGGGCGGTGACGTTATCCGGCGTAAACGCCTGTTGAAGTATGTAACCGGCATCATTCGCGCGGGCGTTATGCAGGTAATATACGTGCCAGCTGCGGACCGTGTCGCGTTCCTGCTGATTTAGCACCGCGTAGATACGCTGCGCGTCCGATAGCAGACTTTGGCTCTGCGCAATGACCAGGACGGCGTTCATACGCTGCAGCGGAACCACCGTGATCGGCCCGCGCGCGTCGGATCCCCCAGATCCGCCGGATCCGCCGGATCCGCCAGATCCGCCGGATTTGTCGAGCGCATTGGTAAAGGCCGATGCGAAATCCGCGGCGTCCCCGATGGAGACGGGGAAGAGTTCGTAGGATTGGCCTGCGAGCTGATCGATATCGAAAGCCTCGATAAGGCCGACAAGCGCCTGACGGCTGGAAGGATCGCCGGAGACGATCAGGGCATTCTGGTCCGAGGCGGGAATGATCTTGCCGGTGCTTGAGATATAAGGCTGCAATGTGGCAGCAAGCGCTGCGGCCTGGGCATAGTGCAAGGGAACCACTACCGCCCCGCCAAGGCCGGGATCCTCCGACAGATTAGGCGTGGCGGCGGCAACATCTGCCGCCATGACGCGGTAGATGCCGTTGCTGCGCACGAGCACCGCATTGTCCTGCGCGAGCAGGGTCTGCAATGTGGGGATTAGTGCGTCTCGTGGAAGCGGAACGACTGTGCGTAGCGACGCCGTGCCTTGGACGCTCGGATCGATGGTATAATTCTGTTGCAGAATTGTGCCGAGAATTTGGTCGACGACCGTGCGTATATCGGTGCCGGCGAAATTGAGCGAGATGTCACCCTGCGGCTGCTCGGTGCCTGGCGTGTTTACTTCAAGCGTCGGCGGCATGCTGTACGAGGCGGTTGGGCGCTGCAGCGCTGCTCCGTTATCAATCCGCCCGCTGACAGGTGGCGCTTGGGGCGGCGCAAGGCTGGCTTGGAGCACCTGCGGCTGAGCAGCTTTTGCGGGCAGGGAAGTTTGCGTCTCGGAGCGTGGCGCGCCGCAGCCGGAAAGCATGATTGCGGCGAAAAGGATGCAGCGTTTCACGATCAAATTTTTTCGAAGCAGCGAAAATTGCCGGCGATTTCAATTGTCCAGTCGCGCATCCCAGCGGGTGGGAGGGAGCAGAAGCTTGATAGAGCCGCGATTTCTTCCGCGGTTCTAAAATCTGGATACCTATGGGACAGCCCATTGCCGCGGCACACAAGACAGTCTGAAGTGGTGGGGTCCATGCACAACGCCATAAACGTTATGGCTTTATACGCAATAGGTTCCACCACGTTATCAACCACGTTATCAACCGCGTCATCAACCTCAAAACCGAAGTTCACCCGCATTGAGATCGTGTAGGTCGGCGCCGCGGCTGCCGAAGACCGCAACGTCAGTCATGCCAAAGCGCAAGCAATGAAACATCCTCGGCACTTCTGTAACGCGACAATCTGGAGACATTTCGAGTGTCTCGATTTATCATCTAATGATCATCTATCGATCATCTATCTGGAGAAGTTCGTCAATTCCAGCACCATGGCGGCAGCAGGTCTCTTCGCGAAGAGACCTGCTGCCGTTGGCCGACCTATTCTGCTGCAGCTCTTACTTCAGTTCAGCATATCAGGTTTGAGACCCCGAACCTGATATGCGAGCTGGGTAGGATCAACCTGCCGGCGTCGCCGCGATCCCGTTCGGATAGAACAGGCCGCTGTTGGCGTTGGGTGCGCCGTAGACGACGTTCAAGACCTGGCGCGTCGTCCGTTGGAAGGCCAGTGCGTTGATATCGGCGGGAGCGATGTTGACTGCGCCGTTTGGCATTAAAATGCCCTCGTCATCATCCGTGCCGGAGAGAGCCGCGCGGAGATTTGATATTGCCTGTACCGCCTGGCCCGCGCCGATATCGGAAAGAAGCGTACGAATGGTTGCGGCATGATAGGCTTCAATCGCCAGGATTGCTCCTGCGGCGGTAACGTAAGCAGGCGTCGTAATGGAACTCAGCGCGCCAAGATACGCAGTCACCCCGACATCTTCGAAAATAAAAGCGCCGAGCAGAAAGCTTATCTCGTCTGCGAAAGGATTAAATGTCTGACCTTCTTTGATCAAACCGGCCGCGACAGCAAGCGTGGTAAAGCTGGTCTGCAGGTTGATAGCCGGCTGACCGACGGCACCGTTGCCCAAGCTCACGCGGAGAAAATTGACGTGCGCTTGTTCGTCGGCGGCAATGTTGTAAGCGTATTGCTGAATAATCGGCAATTGAAACGGTACAGCGCTGCCACCGGTCACAGCGCCGACGGGTGTGGTGCCGGGCGTCAAAGCCGAGGGTAGGCCGTGCCCGAGCGCTGCGAACAAGTAGAAATTGGCTTCAAGATATTCGAGGTTGAGCGCGAAATTCAATATCGCGGCATCGCTTGACGCATCAGCCAGCGCCGGCGCGCTTGATAGCATCAGCCCGCCCATTCCCGCGGCAGTGGCCGAGCCCAGCGCGGCAACGCCCGCAACACCCAAGCCCGCCGAGCGCATGAGCCCGCGGCGACCCGGCTTTAGCTGCTCGCCTGCAGTTTTCCCATCAACGATGTCAGAATTCATTGGAATTAGCCTCTCTAAAAAAAAAGAAAATTATGGAACTTGATGCACGTCACTTTTGATACCACCACGCAATCAGTGATATTGTTGTCTTTGCGGTGCGAAACGACGTCTACCGCTGTTGAATAGTAGATATCACAATAAAAAACCATTAAATAAGATTAGCGGTTTCATGAAATTACTGCATGGAAAATTATCGTGTTGGAAAGCAAAACTTATCGTGTTGGAAAGCAAAACTTATCGTGTTGGAAATTGAGGCCTTCCAAAAACCTCTTCAAAATGCGCTTTCAGAATACTGCAAAAAATACGCTGTCTTCAAAATACCCTGTCTTCAAAAAATCTGCAAAAAGCACTCTGCAAAAAGTAGTCTGCAAAAAGCACTCTGCACGAAATGCTTACGTTCGACTGATAGGTGCGGATGCACGAAGGCGAAAATTTAATTATCTATCTCAATGCGCGCTGGCCAACCCATAAGTTGCGTCGGCGCGGCCGTTAACTTATGGCTCGCCACCGGCGCGGAAGGCGGAAACGGTAAAACTTGCCTGCAACGTATCCTCGGCGCCGCCAGATTCCGAGCTGCTGATACTTAGGTTGTTGACGAGCATTCGTGGACGCGCGCTGTCTATCGATACCAGCATTTGCGTGAGAGCCTGCCAGCTGCCGGCCATCTCGAGCTGCAGACCCACACGCCGCAGCGAGCCCGCCACCTGGCCGGCCACGACAGCGGCACTGGTCAGGCTGGCGCCGGACCCATTTGCGAGAACCGTCAGGGCCGATTGCAGATTGGCTTCGGCAATTGAATCCGAACTGCCGGCCAGCAGGATTTGTGCTGTGCCGGAAGCTGCCGCCGCAGCACTGGCTTGCTGCCGCAATTGCGGCAGAATGCCTTGCAGCGCGCGGATATGCGCAATCTGTTCCTGCTCCGCGGCCAGTTGCTGCTGCCGCGCCCCGAACCATTGCCAGGCCGGCTGGACGAGTTCGACGATGATACCCAGTAAAATGCATAGCGTAACCACAACGGCCAGCGCCTGTCCGACGCGCCCCTCGGGCAATCTTGAAGGAATTTTGATCATCTTGAAATTGTCAGCTCGATGGAAAACATGTCCGCCCCGCCGCCGGGCGTACGCGTCACAGGGGCGTCGAAACCGACATTCTTCAGCCCCGGCGTCGCGGCTAAAACCGAGATGAGCTGTGCGGCATTGGCGGACTGGCCGTCGAAAGTGACGCTATCGCCGTTCACGGTCAGGTCGTTCAGCCAGGTGCCGTCGGGCAGCGCTCCGGTCAGCAAGGCAAGCGTGTGCAAAACGTCTGCGCTTTGCTGCGCCTGGGCGATCAATATTTGCGCCGCCGTGAGATCTGCGATCTGCCCGTGCAGCTGCATGATCTGACGCTGAACGGGCGCCAGAATTCTGAGGCGGTACCCGGCGGCGTCAAGGCGCGTTTGCTGGCTGATCAGCGGAATCAACAGACAGGCTGTAGCCAGAACACCGCAAATGACAGGCCCGGCGCCCCGGGGAGCCGCTTTCCGGCTGCCTAAACGAGCAAGCGCGATCCCGCCATCGCTGTCTTCCAGTATCGAGGGCTTCAGGCCAATGCCGGCCAAAGGGTCGAGCAGGCGGTCGACCAGGCTGCGCTGGACCACGTGCAGCGTCACTTTCAACCTTGTCCCATCGCGTACCGGCTCGGAGATGCCCCAGAAAACCTCGGCAGCTTCGAACGGCGTCAGCCGGGGCATCTGGAAATGGATTAGCGATGGCAGGTCGCGCTCTGCGGCGATCGGCACGGTCATTTCACGCTGCAGCACCATTTCCGGCGGCAACCGCAGAATGACTGCGTCGGCCGCATCCCGCTGGAGCCGGAAGGGAAGCGAGAAATCTAGTTCCGCTGCGATCTCTTCCTGCCCGGAACGGCGGACCAGGATGTCTCCGGTCGCCGGGAAGGGCAAGTCCGGGTCGTGGCTGAAGGTCCGGATATGAACGATGATCGCATCTTGAGCGGTAAAGCGCAGGCGCGCCCAATCAGGCAGAAGGGACCAGATTTGCCGCTGCCACCAGGTAAACAAGCCGGCAATGCCTGGTAGGGAAGCCAAAGCCAAGGCGCCGCCGGCAACCTCCTGGTCGCGGCTCGGCGCCCCGAACCGCTTCATGTCGCCGCCCAGGCGAAGCTCTCGGAGGGCGGATCATCGGCCTGGCGGGACAGCCCGGCCATCACTCTTCCCATTTTACGGCGCGCAATATCTGCTCGACCGAGGTCTCCCCGCGCGCCACCGCCGCCATTCCGGTGTCCAGCATGGTCTGCATTCCAGAGGCCGTCGCTGCAGCCTCGATCGCGGATTGATCGGCGCGGTTGGACACGCAGCGTTCGATTTCAGCATCCATCGTCAGAAACTCCGCAATCGCCTGGCGGCCGCGATAGCCGCTGCCCCGGCAGGCGGGGCAGCCGGCGGCACGCCAGATCGTGTCCGTCTCGAGCTTGAAGCGGCGGCGTAAATCAAGGCTCGCGGCCATCGGCTGCTTGCAGCTATCGCAAAGGCGCCGCACCAGGCGCTGCGCCAAGACGCCGCGGAGCACTGCCGCGATCATGTAATCTTCGACGCCCATGTCGCGAAGCCGGGTGATCGCGGAGGCGGCGGAGTTGGTATGCAAGGTCGACAATACCAGATGTCCGGTCAGCGCTGCCCTTGCGGCAATTTCCGCTGTTTCCAGATCGCGGATTTCGCCGACCATGATCACGTCGGGATCCAGGCGGACGATGGAGCGAAGCAGATTGGCGAATCCCAGATCGATCTGCGGCTTCACCTGCATTTGATTGACGCCGGGTAATTGATATTCGATGGGATCTTCGACGGTGATGATCTTGCGTTCAATCGCGTTTAGCAAAAGCAATGCAGTATATAACGTGGTGGTTTTGCCGGAGCCGGTGGGACCGGTGACCAGCACAATGCCGTTCGGCATCTCCAAAGCGGTTGTGAGCTTGCTGATAACCTGGCGATCATGACCCTGCGAGGCGAAGTCGAACTCTACCGCACTGCGGTCGAGAATGCGCAGGACAACATTTTCACCATGCAGGCAAGGTGCGGTGGCAACGCGAAAGACCACATCCTGGCCGCGAACCGCCATGCGTATCCGGCCATCCTGGGGTAGCCGGCGTTCCGCAATATCCAGCTTGGCCAGGATTTTGAGGCGCGAGACGATCGCCAAAGCGAAATGCGCGGGCTGGGTTTCAGCCTCCTGCAGCTCGCCGTCATAGCGATAGCGGATTCTTAAACGATCCTCGAAAGGCTCGATGTGGATATCCGAAGCCATGGTTTCGACCGCTTTCGCGATGATCTGATTGACCAACCGCATCACCGGCGCCTCGGAGGCGAGATCTTTCAACCGTTCGGCATCATCCTCTGAGGCTTCGAACCGGTCCGGTTTGGACTCCGGAAGGGTATCGGGATAAAGGCGCTCCAGCGCCGCCTCGAGTTCTATCGGCACGCCGACCTCAAGGCATACGGGCAATCCCGTTGCGTAGCTCACCGCATCGGCGGCGTATGGATCTGTCGGGTCTGCGGTAACCAGAACCAGCTTTCCCGCTTCAATGGCAACGGGCACGGCGCGCGCCGCACGTAGAAACGGCTGCCGCAATTGCGAGAAAAAAACCGGCTCGGCAGGATAGCGTTCCATACCGGCGATTTTCAAGTTGAATAATTCGGCAAAGGTTTCCGCCAGGGCGCGTTCGGCGACCAGCCCCAATTGGACCAGAGCCTGCGGCCGGCTCAGGCCGCTCTCAGCGGAGAGCGCGGTTGCCCGCTCGACCGCGATGGCATCGCAAAGTCCGGACGCCATCAGCTTGGCGATAACGTCGGCGCTACGATCCCTGCTTTTTTGCTTGGGAATGGTCGGGTTCTTGATTGAGGAGGGGTTCTTAAGGAGTTTTGGCCACAAGATGTCCATTGGCCGACATATTGGGCCAAGCCACCATCCAGTCAACGGCTTCGGGTAAGCGCGCGAGACAGACTGTCAGCGTTTCTAAGCCAGAGGCCGGCAAATCGAACGCGACGGTCTTGCGGGAAAAGCGCCGATACGCAAATGCTCCGAGAAATACCCCCGTTTCTGGCGGAAAGGATACGCTATATGCTGAAATTTAAGAAAAAGCCGGAATTTTCGGCGATGAATGGATTAGCCTTGCTGCTGGCTGCCTTGCTTGGTCTTGAACTCCATTCCGCCCTGGAATCGCCAGATTATCAGGCTCTGCGAACTTCATTTGCCGCTACCCATCCGTACGGCCTACATCCCGGTAGCTCCGATAATCTTACGCAATCCGCGCTTGCCTGGCGTGATGTGGTGCTCAGTAGACCGCTTTTCGATCCGAGCCGCCGGCCGCCTCTGGCGATTGCGCCGGCACCCGCAGTGCCGGTGGAAATTCCGAGACTATCGGGCATCATGGTCACCCCCACCGAGAAAATCGCGGTTTTTGCACCGGCTGCGGGCGATCCCATCATCGTTTCCGATAACGGTCATTTCGGCCCTTTCACCGTCTTGGACATCACAGGGGACACTGTAACGATCAAAGGCCCCGACGGCGTCACCATGCTAAGGTCGGATTTCAGCTTTCAGGGAACCGGTACAGGGTCGAGGCACGGTCAGACGATTTTGCCCGGTGGGATTAACTTGAGTCAGATCAGCGTTCCGCTTCCTAACGCGGCAACCTGGCCAGGTCCGCCGGCCATACGCTAGGCCACTTACAAATCAGCCGTATTTTGTAGATTTGTTGCATCTTTTTCGCGCAGCCTGCCGTAACTCAAACTTTTACTGTACAGGATGATTTGGGTCCGGTCGCTTTGCGGGCAACGTGCAGGTGTCGCGATTGGGGGATGAGCCGATAGGATGGGAGCAACGGCTTAATGCAGGGCGGTCGGGAAAAACTGGTGTTTGCCAATCAGCTGAGGGGGCTGGCTGCGCTGGCGGTAATGCTCAGTCACCTCGGCGGCGTTCTTATTCTGATGTCGCCGACCGTGGGCTGGATTATCAGCGCACCGCAGTTGAGCCTCGGCACACCCTTTATTTTGCATCTTACACGCCTTAGCTGGTTGAATTTTGGCCCCCTTGGCGTTGCGGTATTTTTTCTTATCAGCGGCTTCGTGATTCCATTTTCTCTGGAAAAAAATTCCTGGGGTGGTTTTCTGGTTGCGCGCATATTTCGGATCTTCCCAACCTATTGGGTTGCATTGCTGCTCGAATTTCTGGCCGTATTCGTTCAGTCGAAGTTCTATGGAAGACCGATGGCGTTTCCTCCGCGAATCTATTTCTACAACGCGGCGCTTGCCGACACGATTTTGGGCAACGGTTATGTAGATCTCGTCAATTGGACGCTCGCAATCGAAGTGAAATTCTACATCCTTATCGCTGCTATATGGCCGTTGGTTCGCCTTGGATCCGTATTTCCCTTCATCTGCTGGTCGCTCTTTGCAATCATCGTGGCAACGGCACAACAGCATGGCATGATCCACCTGACCGATCAGTTTGCCGACGAACCAATGTGCATCGGTTTCATGCTGATCGGGACCGTCTTTTATTTTCGAATGACGGCGCGGATCAGCCTAATCCGGAGCGTCTTCGCCGTTCTTACACTGCTTGCGCTATTTACGATTTGCTGGCGCGTCGGCCCGATCCAGAATCAATTTCCGATCGTCACAGCCAATTATTTTTATGCGTTGGTGATCTTCGCATCGGCATATGGGCTTCGGAGGTATTTCCGACCGTTGCGTATGCTCGATTTCCTCGCGGATATCTCGTTCCCCTTTTATCTTATTCATTCGATCATCGGGTATTCCCTGATCACCTTCATGGTCGGACGACGCGGCATGACTTACACCGAGGCGCTTCCGATCGCCGTTGGGATCGTTCTGTGCCTTGCTTGGGTAATCCATGTCGCTGTTGAGAACCCCACGCAAAACCTGGGCAAGCGCCTTGCGAACGTTATCGCGAGCGGCCGGCGCCGTGTCGGCGCCGCCGGCCTGGATCACACGGCGTCAAAGCATGCCGGATCGACGCCCGCGAATCCCCGGGCGATCCCGTAAATCCAGCTGCGACCTACGAAACGAGTCCGGCTTCGCATCGATTGTTCATGCTGGCGCCGCGACGATATCCAGGTGATCTACACCGCGGGCGGCATATTCCGTCATGACCCGTGACCAATCCGAGGCAACATGCAAGCGCTCGCCGCTCGGCCGGATAATCGACAGATCATAGCGTTGAGAAATCAACCAACGCAAAAATTCCGGACCGGTGATCCCGGAAATGCCCGGCATCAGGTTCGGACTTAACTCACTGACGATAATCGGGCGGTCATGTTCAATAATGCGTTGACAGCCGAGAAGCGCGTTGTATTCCGCGCCTTCAACATCGGCTTTGATAAAATCAACTTTATGCGATGCAGCGACCAGGCTGTCGACGGCGACGCAGGGCACCATATTCGATGCAATCAGTCCATCGCATTCCTTCGGCGCTGAGGTTGTGCCATTTGAATGCGTGCTGTGCAGCACCAATAACCCCAACTGCCGCCCGGCAGCCATCTGACACACGGTGACATGCGCGAACCCGTTTGCGCGGCGGCTTGCCTCAAGCATGCGGATATTGCTCGGGTTCGGCTCGATGGCGAAAACATGTCCGCTACTTCCTACGAGTGCTGCCGATAGCATGGTGAAATAGCCGATGTTCGCGCCGATATCGATGACGGTCATGCCAGGTTCTATAAGCTGCCGGAAAACCGACGTAACTTCGGGCTCGTAGCTACCGAAGACGACACCTTGGCCGACGGCCGCGTCAGCCGAGTCGGCATAGATTTGGAAACCTTCCAGCGTGGTAAGCGTGATATTCGGCTCGTCCGACGCGGTCAGCAGCCCGCGGACTGAGAATTCAAGGCTGTTCAAATAACCCGCGACGATGCCGGCAAGCGGCTCTCCAGCCTGGGCTGAATGCCCTTTCCATTCTTCCGGGTTGGGATTTCTACCGAGCAACAGCCGAAAGCAATAGAGAATATCGTCTTCACTCGCAATCTGGTCGGAAAAACGCACCATGGGCGCAACCCCTTGACCGTCCGCTTCTTGCACGACTGAACCTCCTCAAAACTTCCGCCGCGAAACAGGGCTGCGGCGCGTAGACACTTGGCAGCGTTTCAGTTAGCAGATTAATAACTGAGGAAGCGGCATGTGTCGACGGCCATTGTCATACTCCGGCGGCGGCACGCATGCCTGTTACAGGGTGCTGCATGACATTCATTTCTTATGCTCAAAATTTCGAAGATGTCCTGCTTTGGCGGGCGCTTCAAAATATTGCGCACGGGTTTTACATCGACGTCGGAGCGTCGCATCCTGATACGGAATCGGTCACACGTGCATTTTACGATCGCGGCTGGCGCGGCGTTAACATCGAACCCGTCGGCGCCGATTTTCGCCGTCTCGAGCTGGCGCGGGCGCGCGACGTGAACGTTAACGTCGCACTTGGCGAACAGCCAGGAAACGGCAAACTTTTCGTCGTGCCGGGCACAGGCTTGTCGACTTTGGAAATCGGCTCGCTATCTGGAATAAGCCGTGCCGGCTTCGAATATCATGACGCCGAGGTCGAGATTCGGACTTTGGCGCAAATTTGCCATGAGCATGTGACCGGCGAAATCCATTTCCTGAAAATCGATGTTGAAGGCGGTGAGAAAGCGGTTCTCTCAGGTGCCGATTTCAACCTATATCGTCCATGGATCGCCATTGTTGAAGCGACGGCCCCGATGTCAACCTTGCAAACGCATATCGAGTGGGAGGACATTCTTATCTCCGCCGGCTATCAGTTTGCCTGGTTTGATGGCCTGAACCGGTTTTACCTCGCAGAGGAACATACGCAAGAACTTGCCCGGCATTTCGTGACGCCGGTAAATGTATTCGACGACTTCATCCGCGTTGCAGATACCGACTGGGCAAAGCGGATAAACCAGGCGGAGGCGCGCGCCGCTGAATTGGCAGAAAGATGCGCCGCCGCTGAAAGACGCCAGACTATCGCCTTAGAGAACTCCGCCCGGACCACGGCGGAAAAATATCGAGCAGTGCACGAAGCTTTGCGGCTTTCAGAAGAGAAAACCGAGGCAGTGAGGAATGCCGAGCTGTTGCGCGTCGCGCTCGCTTCGCTAAATCGCTCAACCTCCGAAGCGCTAATGCAAATGCAGCGCGACATCGCTGCTATCTATAAAAGTACGTCGTGGCAGGTGACGTGGCCCATACGATGGATGAAACAAGCAATCCTCAACTTGCGCCAGGAGAAGCAAGAAGAGGGCAAGATAGAGTTGCTTAAGCCGGAGCCGGAGCCGGCCGATGTAGCGAATACGGCCGAAGCGCCGCTCAGCGCGCTTCGTTCCGGCTCCGCGTTACCGGCGGTAGCGTTCCATGCGCAGCGGCGCGGATTGAAACATGCCGTCCATCAGTTTCATGCCGGCTCCGCGGTTGGCGATGCGGTCACGAACGCTATGCTGCTTACCCGCCGGGTTTTGCGGTCCATGGGGTATGCGAGCGAGATCTTTGTCGTCCACCGCGATCCATTGCTGGAAGACGAGTTGCGGTTGCTGGATGAAATTCCCCAAGATGATCATTACGTCCTGATCGTACGCCACTCCATGGGCTTTGACCGGTTTGATGAGATCGCCGCACTGCCTGCGAGCAAGATTCTGATCTACCACAATATAACGCCAGCGCATTTATTGACCGGGAACAGCGCGTTTCAGGCCTATAGTCATCTGGGTCGGGAGCAACTGCGCAAGCTCAGACCTCTGGTCAGCGCGGCACTTGCAGATAGTGACTATAATGCGATCGAATTACACGCGCTTGGATTTTCTTCCGTGCAAACCTGTATGATGCTGTTCGACACGGCGGAGCTGCGGAGCCGGACACTGCCCCGCTTCTCGAACGGAGTTTTTACAATACTTTTTGTCGGGCGGATTATTGAATCGAAGGGGCAGCTGGAACTGGTCCGCGCCTATTTGCGGTTTCGCGCGGTCTTTGCCGCGCCGTCGCATCTTATTCTGGTTGGCAAATACGTTACCGGAAGCGACTACTTCGAACAACTGAATGAACTTGCATATAACGATGAACTTCGGTCCCATGTGACGTTGACCGGAATGATCAGCGATCGGGAGCTGGATGCACATTACGCCGCAGCCGATCTTTACGTCTCGGTTAGCCGGCATGAAGGCTTTGGAGTTCCGCTGGTGGAGGCGATGGCAAACGGTGTCCCCGTGCTCGCGTGGCCCTGCGGCGCCGTGCCATACACGCTTGGGAAAGATGCTGCGCTACTGACCTCACGCGAACCGGAGGCCGTTGCAGCCCAGATGCTGTTTTTCGCCAGAGATCCGGCATTACGAGCCCGTATCGTCCGCCAGCAATATCGGTCGCTCAGCAGATTTGATCTGGAGAATCAACAACCCGCTTTGACAAAAGCTCTGGCAATCGCAGGTGCACGCGTGCCTGCCGGTCGCGACACGACGGCGTTGTTGCAGTCGAACATGAGATTTATCATCACAGGTCATTTGATAAAAAGTTACAGTCTCGCAATGGTAAATCGTTCGCTGGCTCTGGCTATCGAGAGGTTTCGCCCTGGTGCGATACGTCTGGTTGCTGTTCAGGAAGAACAAAGCGTATTGAGCTCGCAAACACCTGCGCGGACCCGAGCGGAAGTTCTACGTCTGGTCGAAAGAGCCAGAGCCGATGGCGGGCCCGTTATCGTCATCAGCCAGCATTATCCGGTGCATATCCCGGCAGAAAAGGGGGACCTTTTACTGGCGTTGTTCTTCTGGGAGGAATCTGTCGTTCCGGCCGAGACCATCGCGTTACTTACGCAGCATTTCGCGGGGGTTATCGCCCCTTCCGAATTTGTTGCCAAGGCACTTGTCGATTCTGGTCTTTCCATTCCAATTTGCCAGCTTGGATATTTTCCGGATCTGTCAGCTTTTAAGCAACTGCCCGGGCGCGCGAAGACAGACGGCAGTTTTACCTTCCTTCATGTCTCATCTTGTTTCCCGCGCAAAGGCGTCGACATCCTGCTGCAAGCCTTCCTTCGTACCTTCAAATCGAGCGATAAGGTCCGACTGATTATCAAGGGCTTTCCCAACCCGCATAACAACGCTCCCGAACAGGTTGCCGCATTGCGTGCGCGGCACCCCGACATGGCTGAGATCGTCGTCATCAATGAAGACATGGAGGAGTCGAGCCTGGTTGCCCTGTATGCGCAAGCGGACGCCGTCGTCCTACCAACACGAGGCGAGGGTTTCAACCTGCCCGCCGCAGAGGCCGTGGCAATCGGGATACCGCTGATCGTCACTGGCTACGGCGGTCATATGGATTTCTGCCGAGACCATGATGTGCGATTTATCGATTACCGGTTTGGCAAATCCGGCAGCCATTTCGCTGCGCGCCATTCTGTTTGGGTAGAGCCGGATACCGAAGATCTCGCAGCGGCTATGGCCGAAGCTTTCCGCAAAGGAAGGCGCCCCAATTCCGTCTCATCCTCATCGTTTGCCTCCACAAATTTTGATTTCGGGCCAGCTGCGGAATTGCAGATAAACAAGCTTGAAGCGTTTGCAGTGCAAACATTGGTGAAGCCGCTGCAGCGTGTATCGATCGCCTGGGTTTCAACCTGGCACGTTCGCTGTGGGATTGCTGGATATTCCAAACTTCTAATCGAAAATCTGCCGGAATCCGATCATATCTCCCAGTTCACCATATTGGCGGACGAGCGTAGTGAACCGGAAAAGGAGCCTATTCCAGTCCTGCCGTGCTGGCGGTTGCAAACGCCCGAAACGATGAAAACACTTCTGAAGGCGGTGACCGTAAGCGATGCGGATATTGTAGTGATCCAGCATCAGCCTGGTCTGATGACGTGGAGCATGTTGGCCTTCCTTCTTTGGAAGCTGGTAAGGCGCCAAAAAATCGTTACCGTTACTTTGCACAATACACTGCACCTTCTGGAAATCGAGAGTGACGAACGTACGCTCGTGCTAGAGGCGCTGGCGCGCATCGCTCGGATCATCGTTCACACGATCACCGACCTTAACCGTTTGAAACAGCTTGGCTTGGTGGGGAATGTCGCAATGATTCCCCAAGGGGCGGCCGCCCGTCGAAAATCGATCGCCGCCGGGCGTCTATCAACCTCGGATGGGCCGATCATCGGGTGCTATGGCTTTTTCCTGCCAGGCAAAGGCATTCCGCAGCTGATCGAAAGCCTCCGCATATTGCACAATGAATGGCCGACAGCAAGGCTTCGACTGGTCAATGCAAAGTACAATGATTTCCACTCCGCGGCGGAAATTCAAGCATGCAAGAACATCGTAATCGAAGCAGGTTTGCAACAGTTCGTGGAGTGGCATATCGAGTTTCTGCCTGAAGAAACCTCGCTCATGTTGCTTGCAGAATGCGACCTGATAGCGCTGCCCTACCAGTCCTCAAAGGAAGCATCGAGTGCTGCTATGCGTACCGCGCTTTGCGCCGGACCGCCGGTAATGGTAACACCGCTCGCGCTGTTCGATGAGGCAGACGACGCCGTCTTGCGATTCCCCGGCGTAACGAGCGGTGAAATTGCGACCGGCCTGACGCAGATACTCGGCGACCCGGAAGGCCGTGAAAAATCACAACATCAGGCTGAAATATGGATGGCAAATCATTCGTGGGCTTTAATCGCAAAACGTACGCAAGGAATGCTCCTGGGGTTAGCGCTGGAGCGCGATGTGTGTAATTCGGCGTCGCAAATCACGAACGGCACGCAACCGGAGCCACCGATCGGCGAGCAAAAAGGACCCGTCGTAACAGCCCACTGATCGATTGCAGGTTAACAATCCGCCAGCCGACCAGTCACGGTGACCGGCCAGAACGACTAACGATTGCAGATCAGGCCAGGATCCCCGGGCTGGCCGGGTTTATCCGCTGATCTCACCGATGCTGCCGCAAGCAAGCTACGGACAGGTAAGTGCCGGCACCGGCGGGATTGTGACGATCGCTGCCGGAGGGGATGACGATGCGCTCGACAGCAAGGCGCACGGTCGGCGAAGACAATTTCGCCTTCTCCGACCACACGCCTTAAGGAACCCGACATCGCCGTGGCGCCGGCAATGACACTCCTGCCGCCCGCGCAAGCCGCCCTGCCGCCCGCGCAATCCGCGACACCGGCGCCAAGCACGGCGTTGCTGCCTGGTCTCGATCCGGTCACCGGTTCGCCAAGCTGGCACGCCACGGCTCTCTCGGGCATCTGGTCGGGCCATGCCACATTTGCCACGATGCCGGTTGTGTGTTGGTATCAAGACGTTGCCAGGCCTCTGCCGGGAACATCCAGCCATGTTAACGCTGCATGCAGGGTGATCCCAGGTCCAGACGTGCAGAGCCTGGTAATGAAGTGGGTCGTTGGCCGCCCATGACGAAAATGGCTGGCAAAAAATTAAGGCGCGGCCCAATTGCAGCATCAAGCGGAAAGCCGCATCGTTCGCTACGGCCGTGCAGCAAGCAGCTGATTGCGCAGCAAGCACCTAATAACGACGCCGCCACAACGTAACAATAGGGCAGAGAACAATGGCAGGAACAAAAATCTCGACAACGATCGATACGTCCATCACCCTTGGTACGTCCGGATATAGCGGGCCGATCTCCATCACCAAAACCGGCGGGATCGAGCCGACGCAATACCATGCCACGGCGCTCACCGTTCCGTCGGGCGCGGCACATGCGATGGTGGTCAACCACGGGCTGATCGTCGGCGGCGCCGGCTATCAAACAGGCCCGAACTATATCTACGGCATCTCCGGCGGCAACGGCTTGAACGCCGGCGCGGGCGCCAAAATTGTCAATGACGGCACCATCATAGGCGGCAGCAGCACAGGTGCCCAGTATTTGGTTTTCCCTCCCTATGTCTTCAACGGCGCGGGCGCAGGCGCCGACATCTACGGCGCCCACGCTCTGCTCATCAATAACGGCCTTGTCGAGGGCGGCGCCGATAGCAGTACCGGCGGCGGCGGCACCGGTGTCAGCGTCGGCGGCGGCGCGACCGTTTTGAACAACGGCAGCGTCATTGGCGGCGCAGCGACCGGCGGCAATGCCGGCGCCGGCATGTATGTGCGGGACGGGGCTCTGCTCAATAACGGCACAATCGAAGCCGGCTATTCCAGCCCCGGCGACGGCTTTACAGGGGCGACCGGCGTGCTGCTCGGCGGCGGCGGCAAGGTGCTGAATGACGGCCTCATCATCGGCGGCGACGGCGGAGCCCGTGCGCAAGGCGCCTACGGCTATCGCTTTGGCCAGGGCGGCGCCGGTGTCAGCATCACCTCCGCGAACGCTGTTCTGATGAATGACGGAAAAATCTACGGCGGCGCTGGCGGCGCTGGCGCCGGCTATGGCGGCGACGGTGTTGTGGCCGGTGCGTATGCATCCATATCCATCGTCAACGACGGTTTGATCGCGGGTGGAATTGCCGGCCCCGGCACGTTCTCCAGCGGCTATGGCGACCGCAGAGGCGTAGGCGGTGAAGGCGCCGCGATTTACGATGGGACGCTGACCAATCGCGGCACCATCCTGGGTGGCGCCGGCGGCGGCACAGGCGTTGGCGTATCTGAAAATGGCTTGGTGCTGAATTCAGGCACGATCCTGGGCGGTGCCGGCGGCGGCGCCGGACTGATCGCCACCGGCCAGGACGCCGGCGTCTCGAACAGCGGGATCATCCTGGGCGCCGTTGGCGCCGCGGCAACCTCGAGCACGACCAACGGCGGCGGCGGCGGCATCGGCATCATTTTCGCGTCGGATCACGGCATTGGCAGCAACGCGGGCACCATCATCGGCGGCAATGGCGGTGCAGCGACTTCCGGTCTGATGGGCGCCGGCGGCGACGGCGCCTCTATTGAGCAGGGAGTGTTCACCAATACCGGTGTCATTCTGGGCGGCGCCGGAACCGCCCATCCAAATGGCTATTATCTGGGAAAAAAGATCGGCGGCGGATATGGCGCTGCCGTCGCCGGCGGGACGCTGATCAATTTGGGCAGCATCGCCGCCGGCATAAGCGGGGGTTCGGACTACGGCGCCGCCGGTGTGTTTCTCTCTACCGGGAACCTGATGAACTCCGGCGTAATCGTCGGCGGCGGCTCAGGCACGGCCAAATCACGCTATCCTGCAAACGATGGCGTTGCCGGCGGCACCGGCGTGTTCGACGGCAATACGCGTTATGGCTCCGTTACCAACTCCGGCACGATTCTCGGCGGAACCGGCGCCAATGCGGGCAGCAGCGCCGCCTCCTTCGGGGCCGGTGGCGGTTACGGCGTTGTTGTGCAAGGCGAAGGCAGCCTGGCCGAGAACCAGACGACATTCGACAACAAAGGCACCATCTCGGGCGGAGCCGGCGGTCTGGGCAACAGCAGCAATATCTACGGCGGCGAAGGCGGCGTCGGGTTGAAGCTGTCCTACGGGCTGGTGGTCAATACGGGAATCATCTCCGGCGGCGATAGCAAAGGCGAAATCGGCGGATTTGGCGCCTTCATCGGCAGCTATGGCACCTTTATAAATAGCGGGTTGGTAAGCGGCGGGAACAGCGATTTCGGCATGTTCGTAGCACAGGGAGTTTCAGCCGCATCCATTCCGGTCATCGTCAATACCGGAACGATCATGGGTGGCAACGCCAACAGCCACGCCGCATCGATGCGTGCGGCAAGCGGCGGTTGGGGCTTGGCTCTCAATCAAGGCAACTTCACCAATAGCGGCGAAATCATCGGCGGCGCCGGCGGCGGTCCGCAGCGCTATGATCAATACGCGGCCGGCTTAGGAGCCTATGTAGGCGGGCGCGACGCCGTACTGACCAATTCCGCCGGCGGATCTATTCTAGGCGGTTACGATCTGGGTTCCGGCAAAGGCGCTTCTGGCGTGTACCTCAAGTTTGGCACCAGCATTACGAATGCCGGGCTGATCGTCGGCGGCGCTACGAAATATCAATACAACGCGCATATCGGCTACGGATCCTATGCCGGACAGGGCGGCACGGGCGTCTCCCTTGGGATTGAAACGACGATGAGCAATAGCGGGACGATCATCGGCGGCGCCGCCGGTGTGTCAGACGCCAATAGCACGGGGGTAGCCGGCGGATCCGGCGTTTTTCTGACCACATATTATTACGGTGAACATTATCATTCCAACCAAACCAGCCTGTTGAACAGCGGTACGATTACCGGCGGCGCCGGCGGCTATGGCACGAAATATGGCGGCGCGGGGGGCGCCGGCGTGTATCTGAAGGGCGGCACCCTGACCACTTCCGGCACGATCACGGGCGGCGCCGGCGGCTACGGGAAATTAGGTGACGGCAAGAACGGCGATGCCGTCGAGTTGACCAACTTCTCCACTTTGGTGGTCGAACAAGGCGCGGTTTTTAACGGGCTCGTGGCGGGCAGCGGCGGCGCCGGTATCTATACAGACCTTCTGGAGCTATCCGGCCAGTCATCCAAGCCGCTGACCGGCATCGGCACCCAGATCACCGGCTTTGATTCTATCTCCTTCGCGACCAAGGCCGCCTGGACGATCTCCGGCGATACCGCCGGCCTCGCCGCGGGCCAGACCATCGCGGGCTTCACCTCCAGCGACGCCATCACGCTTACCGACGCGGCGGCCGGCAGCGGCAAGGTGAGCGTGGGCAAAGCCGGAATCGTTACGATCTCGGCCGGCGGGGACATCTACCACCTCGACATTGCGGGTGCGACGGTCGGGGAGAGCAATCTCACTTTCGCAAACTATACGCTGCGGGAAACCGGCGCGTCGGGAGCGCCGGCAATGACGTTCCTGCGGCCCGCGCAATCCGCGGCACCGGCGCCAAGCTCTTCGTTTCTGCCGGGTCCCGACTCAATCATCGGTCCGCAAAGCTGGCACGCGACGGCTCTGTCAGGCACCTGGTCGGGCCAGTCGACATTTGCAACAACGCCGGTTACGGGGTGGTTTCAAGACGTCGCCAGGCCCCTGCGGGAGAACATCCAGCCCGTGGTGACGCTGCATGCAGGATGATCCCAAACCCAAGCGTTCATATCAAGGCTGGGCCTGATCTGCTTGTCAGCGGCCCATTGCTTGCCGTTCATGGCTCATTGCCGTCGTTTAAAAAAGCCTGCACGGGCGGCAGGGACGCGGCAGGATCTTCCTCGAACGGCAGGTGTCCAAGTCCCGGCAGTGCAACGCGTTTCGCCTCGCGGATTTCACGCATATAATCGGCCGAGTTGCCGAACGGGATCATGCGGTCCTGCTCACCCCAGAGGATCAGCGTGGGTGCCGAGATCCTTGCCAGCTTTGCAGCCGGCGGTTCCAAAAACACTTGTTGCGTTCGCCGCAGAATCGCCCGGCGGACCCCCGGCGCCAACATCATGTCCCGATACCGCGTGAGCGTCGCATCGCTCAGCTTCTTTGGATCAGCATAGGCGATCGCCAGGTTCATCCGCAGCATGAAACGCGGCAAGGTATAGGGCAAAAGGCGCATGATGAAGGGCAGTTTGGGCTTTACGCCATATTCGAACCCGAGGCTCGCGAACCCATCCGGGGAAATTAAAACCAGCCTGTCCACACGCTCGCCATATGCCGCCGCAAAGTTCCAGGCAATTTTACCGCCCAGGGAGTTGCCGATCAAATCGGCTTTCTTGATGCCGAGCCGATCCATCAACGCCGCCAATATCAGCACCGTGCGCCGGTCGGTATAGTCGCCGCTCGGGTCCGGTCCGGAAAGGCCAAAGCCCGGCAGGTCGAACCAGATCACCCGGTATTGCCTATCCAGTGCGGTGGCCCAGGGTTCCCAGGTCTCCAGGCTGGAGCCAAAGCCGTGCAGCAGAATTACCGCCCGTGCATCGGCTGGGCCGGAAATCCTGACCCGCAACCTGGTCCCCAACACCTCGATGAAATGATCATCCGGTTTTACGTAGCGTGCATGCAGCCATGCTGTGGACCGGTCGGGCGTATAAAGCCACCACCCGACGCCCAACAGGGCCGCCAGAAGAAGCAGCAGGACAAACCTCAATGCCGGATCCTCGGGTCTCGCAACAAATCGGCCGGGATGCTGCGCACGATGACCAGAACGATCACCAACACATATAAAGTTGGCAAAGTTCCAAACTTGCCGATCATTGCCTGCACACAGGCAAAGGCCAGGGCCGCTCGCATCAGCGGAATGATCTCAAGCATGAGGAATTCTACGCTATGATCAAAGATGCGGAACATCAACATCTTTACGCCGTTGTTCTGCTGAGCTGGCTATCGGCGATTTCGAACTCCCGCAGCATGGGCCGCGATGCGATGAGAAAAAGAGCAAACTACAAAGGCTCTTGGTGGCTCGCCTGCTGGATCTCCGGCGCAATTGACCCGTGATTGAGAACCGTGACCATCAGCGTACCACCGATGATATTGCCCAGCAGCGTTGGCGCCAGGAACAGAGTGAAATACTGGCCGACCGTCGCAGTGCCGGAAAGCACATCAAAGGCCGCCTCGGACGAACCGGCGACAACATGAGATAGATGCCCTAAAGCAACAACGTAGGTAACGAGAAGAACGGTCAGCAGCCGGGCAGATTGCGCGCTGGGCAAAATCCACACCATCAACGCAATCAACCACCCCGCAAAAAAGGCGCGGACCAAGGTGACGGAGAAATCCGGCGAAACGGCTTGTTGCGCAAGATCTTCCAATGCCTGGTTGACGTCGTTCGAAAACAGGGAAGGGTGATGGATGAGCAACGCAAAAATCCATGTCCCGATCAAATTGGTCGCCAGAACGATTGCCCATAGGCGCCCGGCAGACAGCAATGTTTTAAAGTCCCGCCGCGTGACGACAGGCAGCACGGCCGTCAGCGTGCTTTCCGTGAACAATTGCTGGCGCGCCAGCACCACCAGGATGAAGCCAATCGTGTAGCCAAAACTTGCAATTGCGTGCTGCGACAGCGTTTTCGGCAAGGCGGCCTGAAGAAGCGACTCCGTAAGAAATGAAAACCCCATTGAGAGGCCGGCCGCCAATCCAGACAGGGCAAGCGCGACATTGGTCCGCTTTAGTTCAAACTCGCCTTCCTCTCGAATAATCTCATGGATGATAAGGGGCCTCAGGGTCGAATGGCGGGCGGCAATCTCCTGTTCCTCGGGCGCCAGATGTTGAGAGCCATCCGACATATCGTGCAGGTCTTTGATTTCCAGGCTTTCCTGCGTGTCTTCGTTTTTCCGGGCTTCCATGACATTCCCTTCAAATGGGCGTTTTCCGAAAGCGTTTATTTGGCTGCGCTGAAATTGGCGCTGCCCAGACCATGTTCCCCCGGAACGCATAATTTAAGTTGACTGTCGCCGATTCTGGGTACAGCACAACATCGCATCACGTTAAAGATTAATCTACAGTATAAAATATTGTGATATGCAAAAATACTCGGCTTATGAGAAGGCTGTCGATTGAATTCTCTTAGGCTGCGTTCGATGTAACCGTAGTAAGTTTCGATCAAAACCGGAACTATTGCTTCGATTCGATCGAATAACCAAATTTGGGGAAGAAGCAGTGCCATTACCAACGGACCGGTCCAGAAAAATCTTGATTGCCCTTCTGTTAACGATTGGGTTTTCGTTTGGATTACTGGTTGTGGTCACAGCTTGGCATGCGCAGGCGCAGGATCCCCAGCCCAAAGCGGATTCAATCTCAACTCCGGCGATTTCGATAAATCCGCCGGCCGGGATGTCCGGAGATTTGGTGGCCCAGCCCGTCGCCATGCCCACCGATCCGACGATGGCGGCCAAAATCGCCCGCGGCCAGTATTTGGCGGTGGCCGGGGATTGCCAGTATTGCCACTCGATCCCTGGCGGTGCGCCTTTTGCCGGAAGTCAACCGGTGCAAACGCCCTTCGGCGACTTGTTCAGTCCCAATATAACGCCCGACAAAAAATATGGGATCGGTAACTACACAGACGCGCAGTTCTGGAACGTGCTTCATAATGGAATCTCGCCCGGTCACTCTCTGCTTATCTTCCCCCGCTATCTCTACCCGGTCATGCCCTGGCAGGACTATAACAAGCTCAGCTATCCAGATGTGATGGCCATCAAAGCCTATTTGGATTCGATCCAGCCGGTGGCACAGCCAAACCGCCCCAGCGAGATGTATTTTCCATTTACGCTGCGCGCCGGATTGCTTGGCTGGCGGATATTGTTTTTCAACGATCAACCTATCAAATACGACCCTTCCTGGTCGCCTCAGGTCAAAAATGGCGCGTTTCTCGTACTCGCACTTGAGCATTGTGGCGAGTGCCACACCCAACGCAATTTGCTGATGGCAACCGAACCATCACGCACACTCGCCGGTGGCCACTTGCTGGCCCAAAGCTGGTACGCGCCGAATATCACCTCCAAAATGAATAATGGCGGTGTGGGCAGTTGGCCGGTGAACGACCTTAGCAGCTATCTCTACCGCTCCGGCTCCATCCCCTCCGGCGCGCCCTTTGGGCCGATGAAGGCGGTCGTAGAGGATAGTTTAAGCCGGCTGCCGGCATCCGACGTCCAGGATATCGTGGCGTATCTGCAAACAGCGGTCCCGGCAAAGCACAGTGTTGCGCCGACTGCCGTGGCGGCGCTACCGGCAGGGCTCAGCGGTGCGCAGGTTTATGCCAATAACTGCGCACGCTGCCACGGCGCAAACGGCGAGGGCGTCGATAACAACTTTCCCAACCTGGCAAATAATCAGTCGGTTTGGGATGGCCCGGCGGATAATCTGATCAGCATGGTTCTTGGCGGCTACGCACCCTGGCATGTCAATCAATCCAGCATGCCGGAATTTGGCCAATCGCTTTCGGACGATCAGATCGCCGCGGTTGCCAATTATGTCCGTACGTCGTGGGGAAACAAAGGAAGCGCGAACGCAACCGGCACCCAGGTCGGCGATCTGCGCCCTCTCGCCTCGGTCTGGGTTGATCTAACAACCGGCACGACGCAGGCAGCGTTGAAGGGCGGCGGATCGGACGAGGCATTCGATGACATCGCAGGCAATCTGGAACTCTTCGGAGACCGCGAAAACTGCATGCTGAATTTCAATCTAACCAGCAGCGACCCGGCGGCGGCGGTCAAGTCCGTCTATCTCTACGGTTCCTGTGCCAAGGAAGGCAGCGTCTTTGACGGCAACGTTGTGGTCGATGGGAAGCATTATCCGGTCGCGCTGCAAATGCAGTTGACCGGTAGCGGCGGGAAGTTCGACAAGATGCGCCTATTCGGTCCGCTGCCCGGCACCGGCGCGACACTAGACACGCGTATCGCGCTCGCCTCGAGCAGCGGCTGAGAGAATCCTCATGAAAACCAGACGTCAGATCATCGCCGCCTCAGCCGGTTCGCTTCTTCTGGGCTTAAAAACCGCAAAGGCGGAACCGCCGCCGATGTCGAAGGCGGCGGTCGGCTACCAGGACATTCCGTACCACGGCAAGGTGTGTGCGCAATGCGTCTACTTCATCTTCAAGCCAACTGAGAACGGAGTTCTTGAAAGCCGTTGCAAACTGGTAGCCGGCCCGATCAGTCCCGCCGGCTGGTGCGAGGTTTTCGAACCGAAACAGTAAGGGTTTCTTCTCTGAAGAAAAATTCTGCCGGTCCGCGAAGCAAAAGCGCTTGACCGCTACGGCCTGGGGCTTTTGCAACAGGCACCCTATTCGATCCGGCAATGCGAGCTCGTATTTCCGGGACGGCCTCGGCTCTCGGCAATGCGTGAAAGAGCCCGTTACGCAGAGGGCCAACGTTGCGCCATGTCCGTGCTGTGCGAGATCAACGCACCCAGAAGGCAGAGCGCGGACAAAGTCCAATGGCTCCTGCTAACCGCCCAGGCAAGCAGAATGAAATCTCCCGCGAGAATATTAGGCAGGCTCGCCAAAAGCCTTGGCCCATTGCCGGTGAAGCGATTATAGGCAGCAAGGGCCGCGATCTCGAACAGGGTCAGCGCAAAGATCGCGTAACCGATATCGCCGCTCGCGATCAGCGCCCTGATCACGGCTGGCGCGGTGCCACAGCCACGGCAACTTCGTTGCGGCGGAACCATGGCAGCGTCCATGGCGGATCGTAGAACCAGGTCACGGGGTCGCCCAGGCGCTCCCATGCGGAACCCGTGAGCTGGCTAAGCAGCTCAGCGCGGGCGCGCGCCACGGCAGAACTGCCAGGGATGCCGGAGAAGCGATAAACCGCATCCGTCGCGGGCGGCAGCTGATGAATTTCAATGCCCGGCTGGCTCGGTCTGGGCAGCGTTTCCATGCTGTATTTCTGCGGCATGTAGAAGGTAATGGTCCACTCGCCGTTTGCGGATCGGGTTTGCGCGACCGGCGCGGTCATGGCGATTTTAGCCGATGGCGGCGGCGCGCCTGATTCCACCACCGGGGCCGTCATCGGGATCGACTGGTTTTGTGTGTTGGCGCCGAAGATATACCCGGCCAGACGGCGAAACCCGGCTGAGCGGGCCGAGATTTCGTCGCCCTGCACAACCACGCTCGCCGCCAGGCGGGGGCCGTATTGCCGGATCTGCACCGCCCCCACATTGCCGATCACCTTATAGGCTGGCGCTTCAATGCCGGTTCTAAAGCCAAAGACCGAACATCCGGCAAGCGCCAAGGTGAAAATCAGAGCGATAAGCTTTATGGCTTACGGTTCCCCGACGCAGATCCATCGGCCGGCACTGCGGCAGGCGGCGGCGGCGGCGTCCTTCCAGCCGGTATCGAGGCTGCGGGAATCGCAGCCGAAGCGGTTGCGGTACCGACACCTTCCAGCGCCGGGAAATGAACGGCCATCTTGGCGCCGAACAGCGGTGCATAAACCCCCTGGTGGCAGGTGGCGCAGTTGATTTTTGCAACGTCGCCGGAAGGCCCTCTTTGGGCCGCCGGGAACACCTTCGTCAGGGGAACCATGTAGTTGCTGTTCAGGTCCCGCAACATGGCCTCTGCGTAGAAGGCTCTGACGCGGGCAGGCGTGCTCTGGCTCCAGTCGTTGAAAGCGCGGCTGTTATGGCAATACTCGCAGCTTACCCCAAGCCCCTGCGAATAGGTCATCATCAGGGCGTAGGTCCATTCGGCATTCTTCAGCGATGCCGGATTGCCCGATGGCAAGGCGGTGCTGCCGGAAATCCGGATATTGTCGTGGTTCAACAGGAATGGCGTGTAAGGATCAGAGGGCAGAGACGAACCGTTGACGTCTGCGGCGGGCAGGTTTTTGCCCATATTGGTTTCCGCCATAGCCGGGCCGGAACCGGGCGTGACCCCGGTGAACCAGATAGCCGAAGGGTTGTTGTTACCGCGGTGGCAGGTATCGCAGGTGACGCCAACAACGCCGACATGATCGGTATAAGAGATGTTGACGGCGATGGTCATCTGCAGCATGCGCCGCGCCACGATTTTGGTATATTTCGCATCGGATGCGAAATTGCCGTTAACGTGGCAGTAACCGCAGCCTTGCTGCGGCGCCACCCATTGCGTCATTGAAACCATCAACCGGCCGAAGGCGCCGGTGCTGACATTTTGCAGCACCTGGACGTTTTTATAGACAGTTCCGGCCGGCGGCCCCGCGTCGATCGCCGGCAATATCGGGGGCGCCTGATTGATGCCAAGCGCCCTGTTGACGCCTGCCGGGTTAAAAAGGATTTGCATGCCAACCCCGGGACTGCCGGTCGAGACGACGTCGACAGGCGGCCGCTGAAAGGTCAGCACGGCGATAATACAGGCCAGGAACACACTAACCAGCGCCAGGGCAGGGAAATTCAGTCTGAACATTACTTCCCTCCCTTCACCGTGGCCGGGTCGGCGATGGCGCCGTAGATTGCCGGATAATGGGGCGCTACCCCATGTTTTACCGCCCAAAGGAACCAGTCATCCACCACCGTGCCGGTTAGCAGGATGCCGATGCCGCCGGTAAGCGGCGTCAGCACGGCAAACCACCACGCCCAGCGATGGATGGACTCCATGGTGGCATTAAATCCCATGGTCCAGCGCCAGAATATGCCGGCGCGCTCCGCAGCGGTTCCGCGGTCGATGGTCTGTTCAACCTCCTTATCGCCACCGAAGCGGCTGACCGCCAGAATGGTGGCGGCATGCATGGCAAACAGCAGCACCGAGCCATAGAGGAATACGATCGAGAGCATGTGGAAGGGATCGTAATACAGGTTGCCGCAGCGCAGGGAAAACGCAACAGTCCAGTCCAGATGCGGGAAAATCCCAAAGGGCGGGGCTTCGCCCCAAGCGCCCATCAGGATCGGGCGGAAAAAACCCAGGCACAGATACAACCAGATCGCGGAGGCAAATGCCCAGGCGGTATGGGTGCCGAGGCCGAGCTGCGTGGCCCGGCGATGGGTTCGCAGAAACCAAAGGATCAACGACGTCGTAAGGAAAAAACCGGCCATCAGCCACCAGCCGCCTTGCGCCAGCGGCGGCAGAATGCGCAGGCCATAGGCCGGTGACGGCGGCTCCAGCGCCAGCCAGGGCAGATCGCGTACGAACAGGATCGGGTTCCAGCCGACCGAAGCCCACATATTCAGCCCGATGATTTCAAACGCGATAAAACCGGTGAGCAGAGACGCCAGCCCGAGCGAGCCGAGATAGAACGGTCCCACCTGCGCATTGCCGAACTGCCCAAGCAAATAGGAAAAAAACGGCTTGCCTTCGCGCGCCCAGGGGCCGCCCGGGAGCGGCACGCCGTAATGCGTGGGCCCGCGAACCTGTACCCTGGTGAAAATATTCTGATATTCAGGCATCGGGCGAACTCCCTGGGTTTTTTGCTGCCGGATCTTCTAATGCACGGACCAGATCGGCATGTTCAGCCACCAGTTCCACCAGGACGGCCAGCCTGCGGTCCAGAACGGGCCGCTGATGATGATGCATAGCGCGCTGAAAAATCCGGCGCCGAGCGCCAGGAACAGGCCAAGGCGATGGATACCCAGCGTGCCGATGGAATAGCCAATAAAATCACGGAAAAAAGTATCCTCGTGTTCGGCGGTTTTTACCTCTTCTCCAGCCACCGGATTGATCGCCGAGAGCACCAGCGAGGCATGCAGCGCCAAGGCAAAAGTCGTGGTAAAGAACAAGGTCACCGCGATCATATGCGCCGGATTATACTCAAAGTTGAGATAATTATATCCGGTGTTCGAAACCCAGTCTAAATGCGCCAAGATCCCATAGGGAAAACCATTGCCCCAGGCGCCCATCAGCAACGGACGGATGACTTCCAGGCTGACATAAGCGAAAATCGCCACCGAGTAGGCGAACGGGATGTGCAGGCCCATGCCGAGTTTGCGGGCAATTTCCACCTGCCGCAGCGCCCATGAACCGAAGGCGCCAATCGCGCATATCGTAATGATCTGCCAGAGGCCGCCTTTTGCCAGTGGCGCCATACCGAGGCCGTAGGAGATGTCCGGCGGTGCGATGTCGATCTGCCAGATATTCCAGGTTGGGCCGATCGCCGCACCCCAGATGATCAGCGCGGTGCCGAGAACGATGAAAAAGATCGAGGTGACGCCAAAAAAGCCGACATAGAAAGGCCCGACCCAGAAGTCGAACAGGTTACCGCCGAGCAACGTGCCGCCTGGCACCCGGTATTTCTTCTCGAAACTTAGCATGGCCATGGTGAGAGTCCCCGATAATGGACCTGTTGTTTTACGGAGGGCGGTTGAAGCTGAACCGGTGGCTGCAAGACAGATTTGGCTGCCCGCCTTGCAACCACCGGCAGGCTTACGGAGGCGCCGGCAAAGCCGCCGCCTGCGCAGGCGGTTGAACCGCGGCACCGCCGCCGATCCAGTCGAAACGCGGGGTACTGAGCAGAATAAAATGGATCAGCAGCGCCAGCGTGAACAAAAACGCGAACAACGCAACGAGTGCACGCCGCGGGTCGAAGAGCAGCCATATGCGATACATGCGTGCCCTCCTTAAGTTATGGCATTGACGGCATGCGCCAATACCGGATGAACATTGACATACGCCAATGCCAGGTTGGCATGGGTAAGTAGCATCGAGGTTGCATATCCGTTCGGGCCGGGAATCCAGGGACGCCAGGACCAGACGAGGATATGTGCCACGATGGCTATAAGCGTGAAGACGATGAAGCTGATCACAAAGATTTTGTGAAACTCCTTCGCTTCCAGCTCAGTCAGGCCGCTAAGCGAACCTGGCCTCGGTGGAACAGAGCTAGACATTACAAATCATCCTTTTTTTGAGGCCGTAAAGCCAGGATCGCGCGCACCCCGCGCCTGGGATCGGTTGAGCCCGGAAGGCTGCTCCGATGTTGTTGCGCGCTTCTATTCCGCGCTGCATTGCGGCTGCCACCCTCACGCGAACTGCCTGGTGGCGATAGCGCTCGCAACGTCCGGCCGGGTGACGAAAGGATTATCTGAATCTCGGGCAATGCGCTCGGCATGGTCGCGCAACCGCTTGGCGGCCGAGATACGGATCAAATAGGGCTCGTCGGCGAGATGCTGCTCCAGAAGCTCGGTCGCAGCCTCATCCCATTGCGGCGCCGCCCTGGCGCGGGTCGGCTCGATCTTATCCATCTCGGTGCCAAGCGGCAGAATGCTGAACAACGCGTCGAACAACGCGTTGCAGTATTCCTGAACCACGTAGGTGGCACCTGCATATCCCATGAAGGGGGTACCGGTGGCGCGGCGGATGATGGCACCCGGGAACGAGGCCGGGATATAGGTGCTGCGGCCGCCAAGTTCGGCGGCGTACATGCGCTCGTTGAACGAACCGAACAGGACGAGCGGCGGTTTGGATTTGAGTGCCGCACGCACGGCGTCGTTGTCCGGTTTCACGCCGGGCTTGCGCGCGAAGGCAAAGCTGCAGGGAATGCCTAGCTCTTCCTGCAACAGGCGCTGCAGGCCCCGCGCATAGGTCTCCGTCGCGACAACCGCGAAGGAAGCGGTGGCGAAGAAATCCTGGGTGACGCTGCGCCACAGATCCCAGATCGGTTTGATGGTCTCAGCCTTCTCCCGGGCGATGAAGGGTTCCGGGTCGAGGCCGGTAAGCTCTCCGAGTTTGCGCAGAAAATTGGTGGTAGCGAAAATACCGATCGGCGCGCGCAGATAGGGCTTGCCGAGCTCCTCGCATAATTTGGTGCCGAACTCCCGGTACATGCAGATATTCACGGCGGCGTCGGCCAGGCGCGGAATTTCCTTGATATGCATCCCCATCGGGAACACCGCATTGACCTCGCAGCCAATGCCTTCGGCCAGGCGGCGGATTTCCGCGAGGTCGGAAGGCATGTTGAAGGTGCCGTAGATCGGGCCGATGATGTTGACCTTTGGTTTGCCGGCGCCCGGCGGTTTCGGCTTTGCCTTGGCCGCGCCGAATTCGTTCCACAGCCAGACCATCGCCCGTTCGGCGCATTGCCACTGGTCCTCGTCGATGGTGCGCGGGATGAAGCGGCGCAGGTTCGAGCCTTCCGGCGTGACGCCGCCGCCGATCATTTCGGCGATACTGCCGGTGACGACGACGGCCGGCATCTTCTGGTCGCCGATGGTAGCGGCCCGGCGCATCGGTCCCTCGGTCCCGGTGGAGGAGAGATTATCCTCCGATAGCCCGGTGACGACGATCGGCAATTCATGCGGCGGCAGCGCATCGGTGTAGTGCAGCACCGCCGTCACCGGCAGGTTCTCGCAACCCACGGGGCCGTCGATAATGACGCGCAATCCCTTGACCGCGGCGAAGGTATAGACCGCCCCCCAATAGCCGCCGGCGCGGTCGTGGTCCTGAACTAACATGCAGCACCTCCAACGCCTTCGAAAAATCCGACCATTCTGGAGAAGCGCTCCCTGCCCGCCGTCTGGGCAGCGACGATGGCGGGCAGCGCGCCGGCGCCGGCGGCGCCGAATAACGGCCGCGCCGATACCATGTTGGTGAAATACACGGCAGGCATGCCCTGTTCTTTTGCTTCCTGCACCAGCGGCGTAGTGCCAAGCGCCAGATCCGGGCGGATGTCGCGCATGGCGGCAACATCCTGCTCCAGCGAGGCGCGGTATTGCACATGGGTGCCGCGGGCTTCCAGCCATTCGCGGTCCGGCGCACTCCATGGCGTGGCCGGCAGCGCCGTTCCCACATAGGGGATTTCCGCCCCTGCCTCCATCAGCAGCCGGGCGACGAGCAGCTCGGACCCTTCATAGCCGGAGATCACCATCCGGGCCTTGACCTGGCTGGCGGCGAGCACGGCTTTGATGGCCGGAAGCGCCTTAGCCTTGGCGGCGTCGATCAAATCCGGGGCGATATCAGCGGCTTTGCCGATGGCGTCCAGCCAGGCGGCGGTGCCATCCAGCCCGACCGGCGCGGAACCCACCACCGGGCGCCCGGCGGCGGCAAATTCCCTGATCGTCGCGGTGTAGAACGGATGCAAGGCAGCGGCGGCGGTGCAATCGAGCGCGCCGTATAAATCCCGCCACTCACGGGCCGGCAGCTGCGGCGCCAGCGACAAGCCCATCGGCGCCAGCAATGCCGTAATGCCCGGCGGGTCGGCGGGAAACAATTCGCCGATCAACGAGATTTTCCTGCCCTCGGCAAGCGGCGCCCGCGGCCGCGGAACGGCACCGCGCTCGGCTTCGATGCGGGCATATTTCAGCATCGCGCCGGCCAGCACGTCTTTTGCTTCGGCATGCGTCGGCACGCCGAAACCCGGCACGTCGATGCCGATGATCCGAACCCCGTCTACTTCTTTCGGCAGCAGGTCGAGCGGCACGCCGGAAGCGGTGGGGACGCAAAGGTTGATGATGACGACGGCGTCGTAATCTTCCGGGCGTGCGGTTTCCTGCACCGCCTTGCGGATGTCCTCGAATAACTGGCCGGTCACTAATGTTTCGGAATCGAATGGAACGTAACCGACGCTGCGCCGGGCGCCATAGAAATGCGAGGTAAAGGTCAGGCCGTAAACGCAGCAGGCGGAGCCCGAAAGAATCGTGGCAACCCGGCGCATCCGCAGACCCACGCGCAACGATCCGAAAGCGGGACACATCGATTGCGGCTGGTCATGCGGGCCTTGCGGGTAATCCGCCGCCAGCTTCGCCAGCACTTCGGTCTTGCCGGCCGCTTTGGCAGCCGCCAACAAGGTCTCCTTGCCGCCATGGCAGGATGCAGAAGCAGCGGGGATCATCGCGCCATCCATCCTATGAACCTTCGTACACAACTTCGAGCGATGGTTTCTCGACATGGCTGACGCCGCACATATCCGCGAAACTGGCGGGATCCAGCGTCACGCCACGGCCGACCGCCTCGCCTTTGAACAGGCCCAGCAGCCCGTCTTGCGTTAACGGCTTCGGACGAACCGGCGGCGCTTGCGCCACCGCCAGACCAAGCTCCTGGAACAGCCCGCCCCACTGGCTCTGCGAGGTGCCGATGATTTCGTAATTGGCACTCTTCCGCCTTATGTCTTCGTCGGCCGGGATCGCCGCGAGGATCGGAATACCAACAACATCGCAAAAGGCCTGCGCCTCGCCGGTGCCGTCATCCTTGTTGATGACCATGCCGGCAACGCCGACATTGCCGCCGAGGTTGCGGAAGTAATCCACCGCCGAGCAGACATTGTTCGCGACATAGAGCGATTGCAGATCGTTCGAGGCCACGACGATGACTTTCTGGCAAAGATCGCGCGCGATCGGCAGACCGAAGCCGCCGCAGACCACGTCGCCTAAAAAATCCAGCAGCACGTAGTCGAAATCCCAATCCTGGAAGCCGAGCTTATCCAGCAGCTCGAACCCGTGGATGATGCCGCGGCCGCCGCAGCCGCGGCCGACTTCCGGGCCGCCCAGCTCCATCGCGAACACGCCATCGCGCTTGAAGCACACATCGCCGATGACCACCGGCTCACCCGCAGCCTTTTTCTTCGCCGAAGTTTCTATAATCGTCGGGCAGGACCGGCCGCCGAAGAGCAGCGACGTGGTGTCCGATTTCGGATCGCAGCCAATAAGAAGAACCCGCTTGCCCTGCTGCGCCATCATGTAGGAGAGATTGGCCAGCGTGAAGGATTTCCCGATCCCGCCTTTGCCGTAGATCGCGATCACCTGGGTCTTTTTCGGCGCCGCGACGGCCGAGGATTCGGCGCCGATGTCGGGTTGAATACGGCCGGGGGACGCGTTCATGTGCTACTCCAATCGATGATCATTTTCAGGCAGGACGAGGTCTCGAACGCAGTACGATAGGCCGCGTCCGCCTGGGCGGGCGCTTCGTGGTGGGTGATGAGGTTTTCCAGGCTCAGCGCGCCGCTGGCGACCAGCGACACAACCGTTTGCAGATCCGCCGGCTGCCATTGCGCCGCAATCCGAAATTTTGTCTCGCGCATGAAAGCCGGGGCGAAGGCAAAGCCAATTCGATCGTAGAAGCCGGCAAGAACGATCTCGCCGCCGGGCCTCAAGCGCTGCACCAGCGTGTCGATCATCTTCGCGTCGCCGCTGGCATCGACAATGGTTTTATAATCGCGCCTGGGATCGTCTTCCGGCGCAATCACCGTATACCCCAAATCGGTTTCGCGGCGCGCCGGATTGCTTTCCCAGACCAGGGGATCCGCCCCTGCCAATAGCGCGATGCGTGCCAGCAAGCGGCCGACCACGCCATGGCCGATGATCAGTTCCGGCTGCGCCGCGCCATTCGCGGTCACATGGAAAGCCGTGGCGGCCAGCGCCAGCAATACGGCGCGCTCGCCGAGCGATTCCGGGACCGGAACGACCCTGGCCGCCGGCACCACCAGCCGCGAAGCGGTCGCGCCAAACAACCCGCGCACCGGACCAAAACAATTTGCTCCAGGAACGAAGACAAAATTGCCGATCTTGTCGCGATTGGCAGCGCCCGCCTCGACGATTTTGCCGGCCGACTCGTAGCCCGGCACCAGCGGGTAGCCCATACCTGGAAAATCCGGCATCTCGCCGGACCAGAACAACCGCTCGGTGCCGGTGCTGATGCCGCTATAGGCAATGTCCACCACCACATCCTCCGGACCACCCGGTTTCAAGGTCAGCGACTCACACTCGATATGCCGGGGCTGCCGGATGACAACGGCGTTCGCTTGGTCGAAAGCTGGCAATCTTTCCTCCTGCACGTCGTTCCCGGCTTGGCGATCGGTCAACGCAGTGTCAGACTAATATGACAAACATTTATGTCAAGATAAACTTACACTGCGGCGGTCATCAAGCCTGTCAACATCGGTTGACCCGTTGCAATCTGGCGCAAACGGCGAAATCCGGCCTGTGCCAGTAAATCCTTGATTTCATCCGCCCGGCGGGCGCGTCCGCTGCCCATGGCCTGCAGGTATAACCCGAAATAGGCGGCGCCGACCGGTTGCGCTCCGGGCGTTCCGGCGAAAGGTTCCGCAATCAGCAATGCGCCGCCTTCCGGCAGTATTGCGCGGATGGTGCGCAGCAGGTGCAACACCTTGGTATCGTCATGATCATGCAATATCCGCACGAGCGTAACGAGGCTGGCGCCTTGCGGCAGTTTGTCCGTGGTGAAATCCCCGGAAAAAACGGTTGCCCGCCGCTGCAGCCCAGCCTGTGCGAAGCGGCTCTCCGCCACCGCCGCCACCGCCGGCAGATCGAAGAGCTGCAGCATTGCAGCAGGCGCTTTTTGCGCGACCTGGCGCAGAAAACTACCGTCGCCGCCGCCGATATCCAGGATCACCGCATGGCCGGAAAAGTCGTAGCCGTCCAGGACCTCGCTGGCGATCATCGGCTGCGTCGCCGCCATCAGCGCCGAATAGGAAGCCGCCTGCCCCGCCCCACCGCGATACGGCCAGAAGCTGGACAGCCGGGTTTCGACCTGACCGCGCAGCAGCGCCACCGGATCCGCGATGTCGGCGTAGAACAGCCGATGATGCGCCACCATCGCGGCAATCCCCGGATTGCCGCGCGACGCCGCCCCCAGCCTGCCCAACCGCACTATGCCGCGCCGCAGCTTCAACAGCCGCAGCGACACCGCGGCTTCGACCAGCATGCGCATCGCCGGCTCCGGCACCTTGCAGAACAGAGCCAGCGCCTCAAGCCGCATCGGCGCCGCCGCCACACGGTCAAATAGATCCAGCTCGATGCAGGCGGCCAGAACCTGCGAGTAGGTGAAGCCGGCGCAGATATCGAACAACGCCCGCGCCTCGCGCCGCGCGACCGGCCGGGTGAGCGGAAACCGCGCCGACCAGCGCTGAAAGCCGGCATCGGCCAGCAGGCGATCGTACCAGGTCAGGAGCATATTCATCCCAGGCGCGGCGGGCACCGCCTATGCCGCGACGCGGCTCAAGGCCGCCGGCACCAGTCGCTTGGCTTCCCGCTCGATCAGCTTGCGCAAAGGCGCCGCGCCGGGGCAATCGGGGATCGATTCCGCCGCCGTTTTCGTCAGGGATTCCAGCAGATCGAGCGCGCCCGTGATCCCATAGGCCAGAACCGCGCTGGGGCGGCCCAGGGCGGCATCCCGCCCAACCGGCTTATCCGTACAATCCGGATCGGCGACGGCGTCCAGCAGGTCGTCAGCAACCTGATACGCCTGGCCAAGCGCGTCGCCAAGGTGATGCCAAAGCTGCGGGTCGGCGCCCGCGGCCGTGGCGCCTGCCAGCGTCGCGGCAGCGAACAGCGAGCCGGTTTTCGCGCGTTGATAAGCGGCGAGATCGGCATTGGACTCGCTTTCCCAGGCCTGTCCGGCGACAATGCCATTGGGCATGCCGACCGCCTGGCCGATGGTGAGCAGCAGCGGCCCCAGCCGCATCGGCGTTGCCAGCGCCCCCCAGGCGACGGCCTGGAAGGCCAGCACGATCAGCGCATCGCCCGCAAGCACCGCCAGCGGCGCCCCGAAACTGGCATGGACGGAAGGCCGGCCCCGCCGGGTCGCCGCATCATCGAAGCAAGGCAAATCATCATGCACCAGAGATGCGCAGTGCAGCAATTCGATGGCGCAGGCAGCGGCATCGGCGGCCTGCGGATCGGTATCGCCGCAGGCCTGTGCCACTGCAAGACACAGACGAGGCCGCACCCGGGCGCCGCCTGGAAAAACCGCATGGCGCATCGCCGCGGCAAGCAGCGGCGGACCATACGGCGCCTGGGCACGGGCAAACAGCAAATTCAAACCGGATTCGATTCGCAAAACTGCGTCCATTCGCAAAACTGCGTCCATTCGCAAAACTGCGTCCATTCGTAAAACTGCGTCCATCTTTCGCTCCGTACGGGCAGACGTAAATTTTTATTGTCATCGCTTGTGTATATATTAGTTGACAGTTGGTCAATCAGTTTGAATAACGGGTAATGAGTAAAGTCGCGATCATCGGCGCCGGCATCGGCGGTCTGGCGGCAGCTTTGCTGCTCGCCGCCGCGGGGCGCGAGGTGGTTGTGCTGGAAGCCGCGGCAACGCCTGGCGGCAAGCTGCGCGAAGTGATTCTGGACGGCGAAGCAATCGATGCCGGGCCGACGGTGTTCACGCTGCGCCCCGTCTTCGAGGCGATTTTTGCCCAGGCCGGTTTGAACTTCTCCGATGATATCGTGCTCCGCCCTTTGGATTGCCTGGCGCGGCATGCCTGGGAGGATGGCTCGAAGCTTGATCTCTTCGCCGACACCGCCCGCAATGTGGATGCGATCGGGGCATTCGCCGGCCCTGCCGCCGCCCAGGGCTATGCGGAGTTCGCCAGCCGCAGCCGCAAGATCTTCGAGACCCTGGATGCGAGTTTCATGCAGGTGCCGCAGCCGGGCCTGACCGGGTTGATGCGCCGGGCAGGCTCGGGATTGCTTGCGATTTCGCCTTTCGCGAATCTGTGGGACGCGCTTGGGCGCTATTTCAAGGACACCAGGCTGCGCCAGTTATTTGCACGCTATTCGACCTATTGCGGTTCCTCCCCTTTTGCCGCTCCTGCCACGCTGATGCTGATCGCCTATGCCGAGCAGCTCGGGGTATGGCAGGTGGAAGGCGGCATGATCCGGCTTGCCGAGATTTTCGCCGCCCGCGCGCAAGCGGCGGGCGCGGTGTTTCGTTACGGCGCCGTCGTGCACGACATTCAGCAGCGCAGCGGCCGCGCCTCCGGCGTGACGCTCGCCGATGGCGAGCGGATCGAAGCCGACCATGTCATCGCCAATGCAGATGTGGCGGCGCTGGATGCCGGGCTGTTTGGGACAGCGGCGCAAACAGCCGTCGCCGGAATGATGAAGGGTGCCAAGCGCTCGCTTTCGGCGCTGACCTGGGCGGCAACGGGACATTGCTCAGGCGCCGCGCTGGCGCATCATAACGTCTTTTTCGCCAATGATTATGCGGCGGAATTCCGCGGCTTGGCGCAAGGCCGGCTGCCCGCCGATCCGACCGTTTACGTCTGCGCATCCGGCGGCGGCAAATTCTTTTTGCTGGTGAACGCGGCGGCGGAGACAACGCCGACAGAAGCTGAGGTGGAACAATGTCTAGCCAGAACGCAGCACAAATTGGGCCGATGCGGAGTGAGCCTGGAAATCCGGAGCAAGACTCTGACCGGGCCGGCACAATTCGGAGCGAAATTTCCGGCGACGGGCGGGGCGCTGTACGGCAGGGCGCTGCAGGGCTGGCGGGACTCGTTCGCGCGGCCGGGGGCCAGGACGAGGCTGCCCGGGCTGTATCTGGCGGGCGGCTCGGTGCATCCCGGACCGGGCCTGCCGATGGCGGCGATATCGGGACGGATCGCCGCGAATTGCGTTTTGACCGGCAGGTAAACCCCGGCGGCTACGCCTGGTGGTATATCGATGCGATCAGCGCAGATGGCGCCCAGGCGCTGACCCTGATCGCCTTCATCGGCAGCGTATTTTCACCTTATTACGCCTGGGCGAACCGAAAAATACCGGCGCCGGCAGAGAATTTTTGTGCGATTAACGTGGCTTTGTACCAGCGCCGCGGCGGCTGTTGGGCGATGACCGAACGCGGCTCGGCCAAGTTGCGGCGTTCGGCCGATGCGGTGCGGATCGGCTCCAGCGCCCTGCATTGCAATGGCACCACGCTGACCGCGGAAATTGACGAGCGTTGCGCCCCGCTGCCGCGCCGGCTGCACGGCAGGATCACGGTGAGACTTCCGGTGATACAGCCCAAAGTCTTTCATCTCGATGCCGGCAAAAGACATCGCTGGCAGCCGATTGCCCCAATCGCAGCCGTGGAAGTGGTTTTTCAGGCGCCGGAACTTTCATGGTCGGGCAATGCCTATTTCGACAGCAATGACGGCGACGTGCCACTCAATGAAGATTTCGCTGCCTGGCAGTGGGCAAGGATCGGCAGCAAGATCCTCTACGATGTCGAATATCCCGGCGGCGGCAGGCAGGATTTGGCGCTCGATATTCAGGCGGATGGAACGGCGACACCCTTTGTGGCGCCCCCGGCACGACGCCTGCCCGCCACATTGTGGCGCATACAACGCAATCTACGGGCTGATACAAAGCATGATGCGCAGTTGATAAAAACCTTCGAAGACGCGCCATTCTATGCGCGCTCGCAAATCTCCACCCGGATCGCCGGCGAGTTGCTGACAGGGGTGCATGAGTCGCTTTCCCTCAGGCGCTTCGCCAGGCCATGGGTACGTGCGCTGCTGCCTTTCCGGATGCCGCGTCGCGGCTGAGCGATCGGCGCGCCGATCCTTAAAGCCGCGCAGTCTCCTGAGTTCGGACAGAAATAAATCAAAGATAATAAATTTCAAAGCCCCTGCCTCTTGCCGCAGTTGCGGGCCGTCCGCAACTTCAGACCGAACGGAACAAGCAGTGCCGGCGCTATAAGCTTCCCGGGACACCAAGGTCGCCTTGCATTGCTCTATGGCCACGCGGGCAACGCTGAACAGCTGAATTTTCAAAGGAGAATACCAATGGGTATACTGATCGCCGACGAGCCAAGGCTGCTCTACGTCACCGGCCTGCATAATGCACACGCCATGGAAACGCAGGCGATCCAGCTTCTCTCCCGTCAGGTGGAACGATTGGAGCATTATCCTGAAATAGAAGCAAAACTACGCATACATCTGGAAGAATCGAAGGTTCAGCGCACTCGGCTGGAAGAAGTCCTACACACACTCGATGAGAAGCAGTCAGCGCTGAAGGAGGCTATCTTGGGCTTCGGAGGCAATATAGCTGCGCTGGCGCATACCGCGGCGAACGACGAGATCGTCAAGAACACCCTCGCCAACTACATGTTTGAGCATTTCGAGATTGCCGCGTACAAGTCGCTCATCGCGATGTCGGAATTTATCGGCCACCCCGCCGGGGTAGCGGCGGCACGCGCTTCTCTGCAGGAAGAGGAAGCGATGGCGGCATGGATAGATGAGCGAATTGGCACCACGACGACGACTTTCATGGAACGTATCAAGGCGGGCGTGACGGCGGATCACTAAAACTCAATTAGCTGTCACGTTCTAGCCATCGCGTACATCCGGACGGCGGCAGTCGTGCTTTGATTTCTCCAGCTCGTTCGCCTGCGCGCGGCTGCGCTTCAGGTCGCGGCTGATGGAGATATATTGCTGAGCCGCGATGCCAAGGAACGCGAAATCCACAACTGTCCAGTCCAGCAATACGCCAAGATGCCGGGTCATACGGCCAAGCTTTCCACAGCGGCTCGTTGAGAGCGTTCCAGGCGCTCGAACATCAGAAGAAGTTTGACGATGCTGTCTGGCTCAAAGGGAGTTTCGGTGGCGGCGGCGTTGATCAGGAATAGGTTAGCCGGCAGCGCCGGGGCATTCGCGGGGATCCGCGGCAACACGATCGCGGCGGCGGCACGCAGTACCAGCAATAGTTTTTCAGCATTGCCTACACGGGCGCGGCGGGTGATGGGATCGTAGCCGGAACCGGCAATCTTTCCACCGATCGCGGCATAAATACGGTGCGCCGCGCTGATACCCAGGCGCGAACCGAAAGGCAGCATAGAAATGCCCGCTTGCGCGCGGCGATACAGGATCTCCGCCTCGACCAACAGCTTTTGCACCAGTCGCGATAAATCACTTGAAAGTTGCGGGTTCGCTAGAAACACCGCCGGATCGATACCCGCTTCCGCCAGCCAGTCCAACGGCAGAAACAGCCGGCCAGCCCGTGCATCCTCGCCCACGTCGCGGGCAATGTTGGTGAGTTGCATCGCAACGCCGAGATCTGCCGCGCGGGCCAGTGCCTCCGGCGAGCGCACCCCCATGACCAGCGCCATCATCACGCCGACCGCGCCGGCGACCCGGGCGGCGTATTCCATCAGCGCCTCAACATTGTCATAGCACCTTCCTTGAACGTCCCAGCTCAGCCCCTCGATCAGCGCGGCGGGAAGCGCTTTTGGAATGGCGAACGCTGCGACGGTTGCAGCAAAAGCGCGGTCGACAGGTGTCGATTCCGGGGCGCCTGCATAGGCGGCGTCAAGCCGCTCGCCCAACCGCTCCAGAGCAAGCCGCCGATCCGCGCCCTCGTCGATCGCGTCATCGGCCTGCCGGCAAAAGGCGTAAAGCGCCGTGGCGGGGCCGCGCACCCGCCTTGGCAGCAGCAGCGAAGCTGCAAAAAAACTCCGCGAGCCGTGACGCAACATGCCGCGGCACGCGGCCATATCGCCAGGGTCAATAACGGACGAGAATTTTTCCATCGGGTACGACCTCGTCGAGAACACGCGCTGATGACAATACGCCAGGAACGCCGGCACCGGGATGGGTACCGGCTCCCACCAGAAAAAGATTCTCCACCTCCTCGCTTTTGTTGTGCGGGCGGAACCACGCGCTTTGCAGCAAACGCGGCGCAAAGCCGAAACCGGCGCCATGCGTGGAGAGATAGTTTTGTCGAAAATCCTCCGGCGTAAAAATTTTCGAGGTGACGATCGCGCCGGTCAGGCCGGGCAGCACGCGATCGTTGAGCCTGGCTTCGATCGCCCGCCGGTAGGGCTCGGCCTGGCTTTCCCAATCCAGAGCACGCTGCAGGTTCGGCACCGGCGAGAGCACGTAGAACGCATCGCAGCCGGGCGGCGCCAGCGACGGGTCCGTCGCAGTCGGACGATGCAGATAAAGGCTGAAATCCGGTGCAAGGATTTTCGCATCAAAAATGTCGCGAAGCAGCGCATCATGCCGCGGCCCCAATAGAATCGTATGATGCGGAACCGTTTCGAACTTCCGGTTCGTACCGAAATACCATACAAAAAGACCCATTGAGAACTTTGCACGGCTGATTTTCTTGGCCGTCCAGCGCCGGCGTTTCTGGCTGCCCAGCAATTGCTGATAGGTTGCCGCGGCGCAGGCATTCGAGACGACGATGTCGGCCTCTACCACCTCGCCACCGGCAAGTTGCACGCCGGTTGCCCGTGCGTCCGCGACCAGGATTTTGCTCACCGTGGCCTGGGTCCGCAGCGAATTACCCTGGCTCTCGATCAGCCGCACCATGCCGCGGACCAATGCGCCGGTGCCGCCGGCCGGAAAATGCACGCCGAATTTGCGTTCAAGATGCAGGATCAGGCAGTAGATGGCGCTGGTGTTCAGCGGATTGCCGCCGACCAGCAGCGGGTGAAAACCAAGGGCTATGCGCAGCCGCTTGTCGCGGATTTTTCGCCCCACCAGGCCACTGACGCTGCGGTAGCCGGACAGGCGCAGCAGGTCCGGCAGGATGCGGACCATGTCGACCCAGGAACCAAAGGGTTTATGGGCCAGCTTTTCGAAGCCGATTTTGAAGATTTCCTCGCTTAGCGCGACGAAATCCTCGTAGCCCTGAACGTCGCCTGGCGCCAGCCGCCGGACCTCTTCCCGCATGGCTTGCGCATCGCCCGAACAATCGAACTGCGTGCCGTCATTGAAGTGGATCCGGTAGAACGGCGAGACGGCGTGCAGCTTGATCTCGTCCGCTAGAGATTTTCCGGCCAGCGCCCAGAGCTCCTCCAGCAGAAAAGGTGCGGTGATGATCGTCGGGCCGGCATCGAAGGTAAACCCGTCCTGCCGGAACACCGCGGCGCGGCCGCCTGGCTCCGCCAGATGTTCCAGCACGGTCACGCGGTAGCCGCGCGCGCCCAGCCGGATGGCTGCGGCAAGTCCGCCGAAGCCGCTGCCGATGATGACCGCATGCGGCCGCGGATCGCTGATCGCGGCGATGCTTCGGCCGCGCCTTGGGTTAAGCGCGTTCATCGGAAAAATTCCCGGAGATGTTGCGCGACTTCTGCCGGCCGTTCCTCATGCGCCAGATGCCCCAGCCCGGGGATAGCCAGGATTTCGGCATTTGGCAGCAACTGCTTGATGCGCTGCGCATCGGCCGGCGGGATCGAACGGTCGTTTTCGCCGACGACCAGCAGCAGGCGGGTTTTCAGGTTCGGCAGATTTTGCGCGAAGGTTTTGAGATCCCAGTTCGCCATCATCGTCAGGGCCGCGCCGGCATGCAAGCTGCGGCGGGCCAGCCGCCCGTAAAATTTTTCCCCCTGCGCATCGATCTTCGATCCGGTGCCCTGCAGCAATTTGCGCACCACCGCGCCATCCGCCGCCTGCCAGGCAAACAGCATGGGAACCAGCGGATTGCTTGCAAACAGCCTGGCGAGCGGTCCCATCAACGGAGCCGCCACGCCGTGGAACGGCAATGGCAGCATGGCGCCGTTCAAACTCGCCAGCGCCTTCGGCGCGATCCTGTTGGCCAGGCACATTTGCGCCAGTACGGCGGCGCCGGCGGAATGGCCGGCGGCATAATCTGGCTGCATGCCAAGCTGATCAAGCAGAGCAGCGACGCCCTTTGCCATGCCGGGCAGCGTCATTCCGGCTTTCTCCGGCTGGCTGGTAAAACCATGCCCCGGAAGATCGGGCGCGATGAGGGTGAAATTTTCCGCAAGCAGCGGCAGCAGATCGCGCCAGGAATGGGTGGCAGCCCCGGTGCCGTGCAGCAGCAGCAAGTTTGGCCCCTGCCCCATCACCTGCACATGCCAGTTGATGCCGCCAGCGAAAATGAAGCGGCTGGCGTCACGGTTCGGCCAGTCTTTGCCATCCTGAGCCCAGTCCGGGCTGCCAGGCGCTATGCGCCGGCGCGGCGCGGCGCTGTGCATTTTAGGCAGCAATGCGTCCATGCGCGCCTCCGGCTTGTACGGTGCGGCTCAGGCGCGCCGCATCGGCATAAGGCAGAGGCACGTAGCGGGCATCCATCGCCGCGGCCAGCTCGGCGACAAATTTCTGCCGGCGCGGCGCGGTGTCGACCACCAGTGCGGGCATGCTTTGCATCGCGCAGGATTTTGCAGCTTCCAGCGCATCACTTCCGGCGGCGGCACGGCCGGGCGCGCCGTCCCGGCTGATATTCGCGCCGCCATCGGTCAGGATAACCAGCAGCGGCTGCTTGCCAGCCCGCCGTTCCGCAACACCCAGGCGCAACGCCGCATTAATGCCCGCGGCAAGCGGTGTCGGGCCGCCGCCGGGCAGCGCCGCCAGCGCGCGGCGGGCACGGGCCAAAGCATGGGTCGGCGGCAGCAGCAGCTCGGCGCCGCGGCCGCGAAAGGCGATCAGCGCAACTTCATCACGCTGCACATAGCAATCGGTCAGCAGCAGCAGGATCGCACCTTTGACTTCGGCAAGCCGGTTCACGGCGCTGGAGCCGGATGCGTCAACCGCGAAAATAGCGATGCGGCGCGGCTGCTCCTTGAAGTGGCGGATATGGAAGTCTTCGGCGCGCACCAGAATGCGTTTCTCGATGCGATCCGGCGGCCGCCCGGCCTGGCGCAGGCGCTGCCAGGGGGCGGCGGCGCGGATGGTCTCCAGCACGCTCAGTTTGGTGCGACCGTTGAGCCGGCCGGGCCGCGCGCCGGCCGGGCGGCCGCGCTCAACGCCGCAGGTCGCACCCGCCATGCCGGCGCCACCGGTTAAGCGCCGGGACCCAAGCTGCGCCGCCAGGGCTTCGAGCAATTTTTCCGGCAGCACAACCGCGGCCGCGTCAGCCACCTTGTCTTCCAGCGGCTTGTCGGTCTCACCTTCCCCCTGGTTTTCCGGCGCGGGCGCAGGCGTCTCCGCAGGCGGCAGCTCCGCGCTGGAGGGCATCCGGGTGGCACGCGGCACCAGTACCAGCCTGGCCGCCAGCGCGATATCGGCTGCCTCAATGCCGCCGCCGCCGCGCAGGGCGGCGGCGGCACGCGCCGTCCGCAGCGCAAAAATCTCCGCGCGAACGGAGCGCACACCCAACATCGCCGCCATGGCGCAAAGCTGCTCGGTCGCTTCGAGCGGGCACGCAATATGCTGCAGCGCCCGCGACGCCGCGGCAATGGAAGATGCCGCCGGCCAGAACGCGGCATCTTCCGGGCCGATCTCGACCGTGAAGGCGAGCCGGTCCAGCAGCGCCGCAGGCGGGGTTTCATCCGGGCCGATGCCTTCATCGAGCGCGATTAACGTGATGCTGCAAGCGCCGTCGACCGCGGCCGCCAAATGGGCGGCGGTGCCGGCGCTTAGGCGCTCGGCCATCGCCAGGATCAAATAACCGCCTTGCGACTCGGTCAGAATGCCGGTGCCAAGAACAGCACGCCCGGCCGCCAGGGTCGCCGCCAGGTCAAGCCCGCCGAGCAGCCGATCCTCGGTGATGCCGGCCGGCATCTTCCGGATCGCCGCGCCGGGACGTAACTGGGTTGCGCGGCGGACCCACAAATCCCTGGCCGGCCCGGGCCAGCCCCGAACGCGTATACCAACCAGCGCAGGATCGACAGCCAACAGAATGCCGGCATAGGCTGCGTCGCTTAAAGCGGGCGGCGATGATCCGGCGGTATCGAACGGGCTCACTCGGAGAAAACTTCGGCGACGGCACGGGCAACGCGGGTGCCGGCCAGGCTGTCATCCAGCGGATCGCGCCGCAGCCGGTGCCGTAGCGCAGGCTCGGTCATGCTGCGCAGATGCGCCACGGTTACGCTGTCTTCGTCCTGATACGCCGCCCAGGCGCGCGCGGCGCGCAGCAGCGTCAATTCGCCGCGCAATCCATCGGTGCCAAGCGCGACGCAGATTTCGGCGGCGCGGCCGAGAATCTCATCCGCAACCTTCACCTCCGGCAGTTTTTTCCGGGCTGAGAGGATACGCGCCCGCAGCGCCGCCTCAGCGGGCGCGTAGGACTCGCAGAACGCGGCCGGGAAGCTGTCGAACGCATCGCGCCGCCGCACCACCTCGACGCGCCGGTCGATCTCGACCGGCGTTTGCACATCGACACAAAGACCGAAGCGATCCAGCAATTGCGGGCGCAATTCGCCCTCCTCAGGGTTGCCGCTGCCGATCAGCACGAAGCGGGCTGGATGGCGCAGGCTCATGCCTTCGCGCTCGACCAGATTTTCGCCGGAGGCGGCGACGTCGAGCAGCAGGTCGACAATGTGGTCCTCCAGCAGGTTGACCTCGTCGATATACAAAAATCCACGATGCGCGCGGGCCAGCAGGCCTGGCTCGAAAATTTTTGCGCCGTCGGCCAGCGCGCGCTCAAGATTCAGCGCGCCAACGACGCGATCCTCACTGGCGCCGAGGGGCAAATCCACCACCGGCACAGGAACGCGCAGGGTAACGCGCTGGGTTGAACTGCGGCACGAATCGCAAAGCGCGTCTTCGTCCGCCGGGTCGCAGGCATAGGCGCAGCCGGCAACCGCCGCCATATCCGGCAGCAAGGCGGCCAGCGCCCGCACGGCGGTGGATTTGCCGGTGCCGCGATCACCGAAAATCAGCACGCCCGAGAGCCGGGGCTCGATCGCCGCGATCACCAGCGCATCGCGCATCTCATCCTGGCCGACGATGGCGGTGAAGGGAAAAACCGGCTTCATGCCGGCACCGCGAAAGGTGCGTTCAATCGCACGATGGCGGCGGTAAGGAAGGAAGCGAAACTGACCCAAAGCAAATAAGGGAGCAAGAAAATCCAGGCCCAGTCCGCGATCGCATGCAGCACCAGCATCATGACCAGAATCGAGAGCCACAGGAACCCAACCTCGTAGAGGGCCCAGTCCGGCCGCCGCCAAGTGAAGAAAAACAAACTCCAGAGCATGTTCAATAGCCCGTTCGCGACGTAGGCGCTGATCAGCAGGGTTTCGCTGGCCGCCGTGCGGCAGGACTCCCAGCCGATCACCGCGGATGCCGCCTCCAGCAAGAAGATCGTCGTCCAGGCCGGGCCGAACAGCCAGTCCGGCGGCTGCCATGCAGGCTTGCGCAGTGCGTAATACCATGGTCCCAGCCGGGTCAGCATCATCCCGGCAACGCCCAGCAGGGTTACCCCTGCGGCGGCGACCAAAGTCGGCGACCAGTTGTGCATGAAATGGCTCATGCGCCACCCACCGCAAAGGCGCAGACCAGCATGCCGATCACGTACAGCGTGGTGCCGGTAGCATTGTACCAGATCGCCTTTCCCCGCGGCTCGTCCAGCAAATCCACCATCAGCAGTATCTGCGCGGAGAGCAAGCCGGTCACCGTCAGGCCGGCAACCGGATGGTGCGAAAACAGCATCAGGAAAATCACCACGAGTTGCGGCAGAACCATGATAATGCAAGCAAGCCGTGCCGCCGCCGCCGCGCCCAGCATCGCCGGCAGTGAGCGGATGCCGACGGCGCGATCGCCTTCGATGGATTTGAAATCGTTCAGCGTCATGATCCCATGCGCGCCAACGCTGTAAAGCAACGCCAGGATCAGAATGAAGCCGCCCGGCAGACGGTCTGTCATGATGGCGGCGCCGGTAAACCAGGGCACGCCTTCATAGCAGATGGCCACCGCGGCATTGCCCCACCAGCCATTGCGTTTCAGCCGCAACGGCGGCGCGCTATAGGCCCAGGCCAAAGCCAGGGCAATAACGCCGGCGCCGAAACCCCAGCGTCCCAGGCCGACGGCGACCATCAGCGAAAGCGCGGTCCAGATGATCCCGATATACAGGCCCCAGGCGCCCGGCATACGGCCGGAAGGGATCGGCCTGGCCGGTTCGTTGATGGCGTCCACATGCCGGTCGAACCAGTCATTCACCGCTTGGCTGGTCCCGCAGACCATCGGCCCGGCAAGTATCAGACCGAACAGGATGATCAGCCAATGCCCCGCCAGCGATTGGCCGGCCGATATCACGCCGCAGAACAACGCCCAGATCGGCGCAAACCAGGTCACCGGCTTGAGCAGCTCCAGACAGGTCTTCAGCGCCGGTATGGGCAGGACAACTTTAACAAGCCCCGTTCCGGGCGCTGAGGTTCCTGTTTCCGCCGGCATAAAACCTCCTTTTCGGTTATTCGATACTGATGGTCTCGGCGTCGATCAGACCATGGCGCCGCATCTTGACGTACAGGCTCTGCCGGCTGACCCCGAGAATTTCGGCCGCAGAAGCGCGGTTATCGCCGGTCATGCTCAGCGCCGCTTCGATGCTGAGCCGCTCGATCACATCGGTTGCCTCGCGCACCAGATCCTTCAGCGAAACCCGGCCGATCAACTCGATGATCTGCTCCAGCGATTTCGGAAAGGCGCGCGGTGCCGCCGTCGCCTGGCCAACCCGGCGGCTGATACCGCGGATGGCAAAACCGTAGCACGGCTCACCGGCATTCAGCACCGAGCCGGCGGAGACCTCGACCTCGTTCTCAGCGTCGAACTCATCGCGCATGACGGTCGCAAACAGCCGGACGGTGCCGAATTCTCGCAGGTTATTGAGCAATACGGCAAGCTCGACACCGGGCCGGCCAAGCCATTGATCCAGGCTCTTGCCCTGCGCCTGCGCCTCGTTGCGCAATTGCGCTAATTCCAGAAAGGCTTCATTCGCAGCGATAATGATGCCGTCATGACTGGTGACCACGAAACCATCCGGCACGCGTTCGATCAGCTTCAGCATTTTCTCGCGGCTATCGGTCAGCACGGGGCTCAGATTGCCGGCCAGGATCGGATGGCTGAGGCGCAGCAAGACGAGTTTTTTGTTGCCTTGTCGGAACAGAAACGCAGTGGCGAGCATTTTCGCCCCGCCGCCTGAGAGACGCAGTGAAAAATCATCCGCGCGGCCGGTGCTACGCACGCCGGAGAGCAATGTTTCCAACGCGGGCAATGAGGATTTTTCGACCAGATTGCTCAATGTCAGGCCGATGATCTTGCCCTTCGGACCGGGTAGTTGCCTGGCCGCCGGGTTGGCATCGACAATTTTCTGGCTTACCAGCTCGGCAATTAAAACCGGCTCCGGCGCCATCTGGAAAAGAATCCGATAGCGTGTTTCGATATGGCGGATGCGCGAATAATCCCGCTCAAAGGATTGCTGAACCTCGACTACGCGCTGCTGCAGCGTGGCAAAGGCCCGCAGGTCGCGGCCAAAGGCGATGATCTGCTTGGTTTGGCCCACCGGCAGCACCGAAAACAGAATTGGGATATCGTTGCCGCGAACCGCCGTGTAGTTCACCTGGCGGCCGTTTCGAAGGGATCGCTCTTGCACGTCGTGTAGCATTTCGTCGATTTTGTTCCTGCTTTCAGCCGTGACCGTGTCGCGCCATGGCTTACCGACCCAACGCTCGCTCTCGGCGAACTCCAACGCGAAGGCTTCACTCTGGAAGGCGCGATCACGCACGATCCCTTCAGCGTCTAAAATGACTGCAATATCCGCCGCAGCGGCGATCAGGAGCGCCGCCGCATCGGCATCGATCCCGGTAAACCAGCGCGACGGTGACTTGAAAGCCTTCATGAAAACCCGTTCTTTCAATCATGACGGCCTTCCCCTAAACGCTTAGAGAGCTCGGCCTGCGTCAATTGGCTTGGTAATAAACTGGCAAAACCTTTCCGTCACTGTCGTCTCCATAAATTTGTTGGCCAGCCGCACCGCCTCTCCGGCGTCCTCCGCCACCCTGTCCGCACCTAAAAAACGCGCGCGCTCGGGATGGCAAATGACCGCATAGCCGCCTAGCATGACAAAGCTCCGCTGGTTGCACGAACCCGCCCGCACTGCGCGGACCCAGGCCGGCAGGCCCTTCAGGGAACGCTCCGTCGATACCGAAAGACCTATCACGTCGAACCACTCGTCCTTCACCAGGCGCAACATCTGACTGCGGCTGACCGCCGGCGCCGACCTTACGCACCAGCCATCCGCACGAAAGGCATCGGCTACCAGATTTATTCCAAAACTATGCTGCTCGCCGGGAGCCGGCAGGAGCAAGATGCGGCGGTCAAAGCCATGCGAGTACGAAACCTCAGCAGCCTCAGCTTCAGTCTCCCGCATGATCTGGTTTAGCCTATAGACGCCCAGCGTGACGGTCGTGAAATCGCAGGCGTCCTCCTCCCACATTCGGCCCAGAAGCCGGGCAGCCGGGGCCAGCAATTCGTTCAGCAACGCGTCGCGGCTACCGGTGTGGAGAATCATGCGGTCGGCAACCGTACGAAGCTGTTCGACATCGTCGGCGATGACCAAATGGACAAAGGCGGCGACCGCCGCGGCCTCGATGCCGTTCTGCGCGATTGTCTCCCATTCGCATACCGGTTCCCGCCGGCTTTGCTGCAGCCTCGGCAAGATCTCCCGTTCGATGACCTGGTCCAGCAGATCGCGCCAGGAACTCCCGGCCGGCTCGGCAGCCCGCCCCGCAGCGCTGCGTTGTTTCTGTTCAAAGTATTTGGCGATGTCGACGGCACTACCCTCAAACGAGGTCAAGTGTTTGGTCATGGCCACCTCCCGATCCTGTTCCGATTTGACTTGGTCTTATTACTACTGTCAAGTTCTATTGACGAGAAATCATGTACTATAATATTGACACTCGTAGCCTCGTGACGCTACGCTGATGATCGTCGCAGATAAGGATTAGCAGCAATCAGTTCTTGGTCGCAGTTGCTAGAAAAGCTTGCGGCGAGGAAGAAAATTTGGATTGATATCGCAACGGATCAAAAGAAGCCTCCGAAAATTCCACATGCTGAGCGCTCCGATTCCACGGATGTTGCCACTGCGGTCTTCGCAATTCAGCGTTTCCCCGGCGCGATGGAACGCCGTTCGAAAAGGTATGTCAAGAAATGCTTACACGGCTCTTTGATTTTTACCTGAGCAAGATCGATTGCTGCCCCTGGGTAGGGCACGCCCACCCCTTGCACTATGACCTGACCGCGGCGACGCCACTCCGGAAAGTCCGGCCGCCTTATCTTTATACCAAGCTGGAACGGCAGCGGCGCGACGCCTCACCCTGGACCATGGTGCAGGGAATTCTTGCCCCCATTCAGTTCCTGGTATTTCTGGTCAGCCTAGGCCTGGTGCTGCATTATTTGCTGTCGGGCCGCGGGCTGGAGGCGGCAACCCTATCGATCCTCGTCAAAACCGGCTGCCTGATCACCATCATGGTCTCCGGCGCGATTTGGGAAAACGAAGTCTTCGGACAGTATCTTTTTGCGCCGGCGTTCTTTTGGGAAGACGTGTTTTCGTTCCTGGTGATCGCATTACACAGCCTGTACGTGGTGGTTCTGCTCACCCACGCGGCAGCGCCGCGTACCCAGATGCTGCTGGCCCTGGCCGCCTATGCCAGCTACGTCATCAATGCCAGCCAGTTTCTGCTCAAGCTGCGCGCGGCGCGGCTTGAGCAGGTGGCCAAGCCGGCCGGGATGGCGGGATGAACCAGATATCGGCCGTCCCACCGCAAGCTGCCGCTAATCTGCCGGTGCTACGCCAGCGCGGCCAGCGCGAGGTGTTTTGCGGGCTGACTGGCATCGTCTGGCTGCACCGGCGGATTCAGGACGCGTTCTTCCTCGTGGTAGGCTCGCGCACCTGCGCGCATTTGCTGCAGTCGGCGGCGGGCGTGATGATTTTCGCCGAACCGCGTTTCGCCACCGCGATCATCGACGAGCGCGATCTGGCCGGGCTGGCGGATGCCAATGAAGAGCTCGACAAGGTCGTGACCCGGCTCATCGAACGCCGGCCGGAAATCAAGCTTTTGTTCCTGGTCGGCTCCTGCCCCTCCGAGGTGATAAAACTTGACCTTTCGCGCGCCGCAATTCGGCTGAATACGCGGTTCGCGCCGGGGTTGCGGGTACTGTCCTATTCGGGCAGCGGCATCGAAACGACCTTTACCGAAGGCGAAGATGCGTGTCTGGCGGCGCTTGTGCCGGATCTGCCGGACACGGCCGAAGCAGGGCTGCTGGTTGTGGGAACCCTGGCTGAAATCGTCGAGGATCAGTTTGCCCGGCTATTCGCCGAAATGGGCATCAAGAATGTCGGGTTTTTGCCGGCCCGCCGGGCCGCCGAGATGCCGCCGGCTGGACCCGGTACGAAATTTCTGCTGGCGCAGCCGTTTCTGGCGGCGACCGCTCTGGCGCTGGAGCGCCGAGGTGCTGCAAGGATCGCGGCGCCGTTCCCGCTCGGCATCGAAGGCACGACCAAATGGTTCGAAGCGGCAGCCAAAACTTTCGGCCTGGCCGCCGAGCATACCGCAAAAGTCCTGGGAGCGCCTGCGGCCCGGGCAAAAACCGCGTTGGCGCCGAGCAGGGTTACGCTGGCTGGGCGGCAAATTATGTTTTTCCCCGATTCGCAGCTCGAAATTCCGCTCGCACGGTTTCTCTCGCGCGAGCTCGGCATGAATCTGGTCGAAATCGGCACGCCTTTCATCCACCGCGAGCACCTTGCCGAAGAATTGCGGCTTTTGCCGCCTGACACGTTTATATCGGAAGGACAGGACGTCGAAAAACAACTGGACCGCTGCCGCGCGGCGGCGCCGGATCTGGTGGTGTGCGGCATGGGGCTCGCCAACCCGCTGGAAGCCGAGGGATTTACCACAAAATGGTCGATCGAGCTGGTGTTCTCGCCAGTCCAGGGCTTTGAGCAAGCCGGCGACCTCGCTGAACTCTTTGCCAGACCGCTGCGTCGCCGCGCGCTGCTGAAGGTGTAGCGCGATGCAGCTGGCACTTTGGACCTATGAAGGACCGCCGCATGTGGGCGCCATGCGAATCGCCACCTCGATGCGCAACGTTCATTACGTTTTGCACGCGCCGCAAGGCGACACCTACGCCGATCTGCTGTTCACCATGATCGAACGGCGCGACGTGCGGCCGCCGGTGACCTACACGACCTTTCAGGCCCGCGACCTTGGCGGCGACACCGCAACGCTCTTCAAGCAGGCGGTCGCCGACGCCTATAGCCGTTTCAAGCCCGAACTGATGATAGTGGGCGCGTCCTGCACGGCCGAGTTAATCCAGGACGACCCCGGTGGACTTGCCCTGGCGCTCGGCCTGCCGATTCCGGTCGTACCGCTTGAATTGCCGGCCTATCAGCGCAAGGAAAATTATGGCGCGGCCGAAACTTTTTACCGGCTGGTGCGGGCCTGTGCCCGAACACCCGAGAATACCGCGGGAAAAAAGCCGACCTGCAACATTCTCGGGCCGACGGCGCTTGGCTTTCGGCACCGCGATGATGTCGCCGAGATCACCCGCCTGCTCGAAGATCTTGGCGTCGGCATCAATAAGGTGGCACCCTGGAATGCGACGCCAGCCGATCTGGCGCGGCTGCCCGATGCCGCATTCAACATCGTGCTTTATCCGGAAGTGGCGCTGACCGCGGCAACCTGGCTGGAACGGCAATATGGCCAGCCATTCGTCAATATTCCACCGATCGGCGTTGCTGCGACCCGCGATTTTTGCGCCGCCGTCGCCGGCCTTGCCGGGATCGATCCGGCTGAGTTTCTGGCCCGCAAAACCTCTCGGCTGGTGTGGTATTCGCGCTCGATCGATTCGACCTATCTTACCGGCAAACGCGTGTTTATTTTCGGCGACGCCACGCATGCCATCGCCCTTGCCCGAGTCGCTGCCGGTGAACTCGGCTACCACGTGGTGGGCCTTGGCACCTATGCCCGGGAGTTCGCCCGGGAGCTGCGCGAAGCTGCAAAAATCTACGGCGTCGAGCCGCTGATCAGCGACGATTATCTGGAAGTGGAAGCGGCGATCAAAACTGCCAATCCGGCGTTGGTCCTGGGCACGCAGATGGAGCGGCATATCGCCAAGCGGCTCGGCATTCCATGCGCGGTAATTTCCGCGCCGGTGCATGTGCAGGATTTTCCGGCCCGCTACAGCCCGGTCATGGGATTTGAAGGTGCCAACGTGCTGTTCGACGCGCTGACGCATCCGCTGATGATGGGGCTGGAAGAACATCTTCTCGGCATGTTCAAGGACGATTTCGAATTCGCCCCGCAGGCCGCACCGTCGCATCTGGCTGCCGCCAGCTCTGCTCCGGCAAGCTCTGCTCTGGCCAGCGCCGAAACGGTGGTTTGGGAAGAGGCGGCGGAACGCGAACTCCGCAAAATCCCGTTCTTTGTGCGCGGCAAAGCCCGGCGCAATACCGAACGCTTTGCCACCGACAGAAAGCTGCCGGTCATCAAGCTCGAGACTCTCTACGAAGCAAAAGCCCATTATTCAGGAGAAGCGGCATGAACCATATCGTCGCGGAACGCACCCTTGCCGAAAAACTGCGCGCTGCAAGCTGCGGCACTTCCTGCGGCGATGGGGAGGGCAGCCTGCAGGTCGCCCTTGACCCGAAACTTCAAATAGGCGGCGCCAAAGTTTTTGCGGTCTATGGCAAAGGCGGCATCGGCAAAAGCACGACATCCTCAAATCTTTCGGCGGCATTTGCAAAAATAGGCAAGCGCGTCCTGCAGATCGGCTGCGACCCGAAGCACGATTCCACCTTCACTTTGACCAAGCGTCTGGTGCCGACGGTGATCGATGCGCTGGAGGCGGTCGATTTCCACCCCGAGGAATTAAGGGTCGAGGACTTCGTCTATGCCGGCTATGGCGGCGTGCAATGCGTCGAAGCCGGCGGCCCGCCTGCCGGCACCGGCTGCGGCGGCTATGTCGTCGGCCAGACCGTGAAACTTCTGAAAGAGCATCATCTACTGGAAGATTCCGACGTAGTGATTTTCGATGTCCTCGGCGACGTCGTCTGCGGCGGCTTTGCGGCACCCCTGCAGCATGCCGAGCGCGCGCTGATCGTCACCGCCAACGACTTCGACTCGATTTTCGCGATGAACCGCATCGTCGCGGCGATCGCCGCAAAGGCCAAAAACTATCAGGTGCGGCTCGGCGGCGTCATCGCCAACCGCTCCGCCGCCACCGACCAGCTCGACAAATACAACGCCGCCACCGGGCTCTCCACCCTGGCGCGTTTCCCCGATCTCGACATCATCCGGCAGAGCCGTCTGAAAAAATCCGTGCTGTTCGAGATGGAGGATTCGCCAGCATTGCGTGCTGTGCAGCAGGAATATCTTGATTTGGCGGAAGCGCTCTGGGCCGGGGTCGCGCCGCTTGCCGCCGTTCCGCTGAAAGACCGTGACATTTTTGACCTGCTGGGGTTCGAATGATGCAAGCTTTGAGCGAAACGCAGACCTACCGCAAACGCCGCGGCGAGATCGAAACCTATTTCGACCGTACCGCCATGGCGGCCTGGGCGAGGCTCACCAGCACTGCGCCGGTCAGCGGCATCCGCGCCACCGTCCGCGCCGGGCGGGATGAAATGCGCAGCACGCTGCTCTCCTGGCTGCCGGAAGATCTGCACGGCAAGCGCCTGCTGGATGCTGGTTGCGGCACCGGTGCGCTGGCGCTGGCGGCGGCCGATCGCGGCGCCGAGATCGTTGCGATCGACCTGTCCCCGCAACTCGTTGACCTGGCGGCGTCACGCGCCGCCGATCACCCCGCTTCGTCGCGCATCACCTTCCGCTCCGGCGACATGCTGGACCCGGCACTCGGGCGTTTCGATTACGTGGTGGCGATGGACTCGATCATCCATTACCGGCCGGCAGATACATTCTCTGCCATCGCGCAGCTTGCCGCCCGCTGCAACCATGCCATGCTCTTCACCTTCGCGCCGCGCACGCCGTTGCTGAGCACTGCGTTAGCCGTCGGAAAAATGCTGCCGCGCGGCAACCGCTCGCCAGCCATCGTCCCGCAAAGCGAGACCGCCTTGCGCGGAAACTTCAACATCGGGCGGACCAGGAGAATTTCCACCGGCTTCTACACCAGCCAGGCGATGGAGCTGCTGTCATGACGGCGCCGGAACGGCTGCTGAACCCGACCGGCCGCGTGCTGCGCTTCTGGCGCAATGGCCGCACGATTTTTCTGCCCTTTGCGGAAGTCATTACTGAAAAACTGCCGCTGACGCGGCTGATGCGCATGGCGCTGTTCCAGCTCTCGGTCGGACTTACTGCTGCACTCATCATCGGCACGCTGAACCGGGTGATGATCGTCGAGCTGCATCTGCCGGCGTGGCTGGTTTCCGTCATGATCTCGCTGCCTTTGGCATTCGCGCCGGCGCGCGCCGTCATCGGCTTCAAATCGGACCAGCATCGTTCCGCCTTCGGCTGGAAGCGGCTGCCTTATCTGTGGTTCGGCACGATGGCGCAGTGGGGCGGCCTCGGGATCATGCCGTTCGCGCTTATCGTGCTGTCGGGCGACAGCAGGGCGCCTTATTTTGTCGGCCCGGTCGCGGCCTGCCTCGCCTTCCTGCTGGTGGGTGCCGGCATGCACACGGTTCAAACGACCGGCATGGCGCTGGCGACGGATATCGTGCCGGAAAAATTCCGGCCGCGCGTGGTCGGCATGCTTTGCGTCATGCTGCTGCTCGGCATCTGCATCGGGGCGCTGGGGTACGGCGCGCTGCTGCGGCATTTCTCCGAATTGCGGCTGGTTCAGGTGGTGCAGGGTTCCGCCGTCATGGTGCTCTTCATCAACGGCTTCGGCATGTGGAAGCAGGAACCGCGCGGCGCCTCGACGGCCGAGGAAGTGGTGCAGCGGCCGGAGTGGCGCGCCGCCTGGGCTGCCTTCAGGGCGCAGAACCAGTCGATCCGCCGGCTCGTCACCATCGGCGTCGGTACCATGGCGCTCTCCATGCAAGACATTCTGCTGGAGCCCTATGGCGGCCAGATCCTGCACATGACCGTCTCGCAAACCACGCTGCTTACCGCCGCACTCGCCGGCGGCGGCATGACCGGCCTGACCTTTGCAGGCAGGCGCCTGGTCCGCCGGGCCGACCCTTACCGCATCGCCGCCACCGGCCTGCTCACCGGGCTGCTGGCCTTCGCCGCCGTTATTTTCTCGGCCGCCCTTTCCTATCCGCCGATGTTCGTTGCCGGCGTCTTCCTGATCGGCCTGTCGAGCGGCCTGTTCCTGGTCGGCACGCTCTCGGACGCGATGGGCCGGGCGGTTGACGGCATGAGCGGACTGGCACTCGGCACCTGGGGGTCGGTACAGGCGCTCGCGGCCGGCACCGCCATCGCCTTCGGCGGCATTCTTCGCGACACCGTTGGCCATGTCAGCGGCAGCCCGGTCAGCGGCTACAACGCGGTGTATCTGCTGGAGATCGTGCTCCTGTTCGCCACCCTGGTGGCACTCGGCCCGCTGGTCCGCGCCGGCGGCAAACCCAGTTTCTCAAGCAGCCCGCTAAAAGTCTGAACAGAGGCACAACATGCATACCGGAGCCATCACCCCTTATATCGACGTCGCCCAGCTGACGCTTTACGCATTCTGGATATTTTTCGCAGCTTTGGTGATCTATCTCATTCTGGAAAGCAAACGGGAAGGCTTTCCGCTGATTACCAGCCGCGTTGGCGAACGCCTGGACGGCATTCTGCCGATGCCCAGCGCAAAGACTTTTCTACTCCGCAACGGCACGACCCGGACGGTCCCGGAGATTGAACCGGATGAGATCGTCAACGCCGTGCAGGAGCAGAATTTCGAAGGCGCGCCCTGGGTGCCGCTCGGCAATCCGATGCAGGACGGCGTTGGCCCGGCCGGCTACGCGTTGCGCTCGCTCGAGCCCGAACTCACCTACGAGGGCGAGCACCGTACGGTGCCGATGCGGGTCGCCAGCGACCATTGGGTCGCCGATGAAGACCCCGACCCACGCGGCTGGGATGTCATCACGGCGGAAGGTGTCACCGCCGGGATCGTCGCCGATATCTGGGTCGATCGGGCCGAGGCGAATGCCCGGTTTCTCGAAGTGGCCTTACCCGACCCGCTCGCGCGTCACCCGATCGTGCCGGTCGAACTGACCCGGGTGCAAATCCTGCCCCGCGGCGGCTTCGTCAAAGTGGCTTCCGTCACGGCGCCGCTGCTTGCCGCGGCCCCGGTCCCGGCAAGCCCGGATTTCCTCTCGGCGCGGGAGGAGGACCGCATCCAGGCCTATTTCGCCAGCGGCCATCTCTACGCGCTTCCCTCCCGCCTGGGGCCGCTGATATGAGCCGGTTTCGCGGCCGCCCGATGGATGGCCTGCCGGGCCGTCTGCCGGAAGGCGAGCACGTGCTGTGGCAATCCGGCCCTTCCTGGCGCGGCCTGGCCCGGCACGCCTTCCACATCCGGCTGGTGGCGGTATATTTCGCGCTTCTGGTGGGGTGGCGCGTGCTCGGCTCGATGCAGTCGGGACATGATCTTCGCTACGCCCTGGTCTCCGCCGCCTCCTGCGTGCTGCTCGGCGCCCTGGGCATTACCTTGTTCTGCCTGTTCGCCTGGCTGATTGCGCGCACGACCACCTACACCATCACCCAGAAACGGATCGTGCTGACCTATGGCATGGCGCTGCCGAAATCCTTGAACCTGCCGTTCTGTGCCATCGAGGCGGCGGATATGCGGCGCAACGCGGACGGCACGGGCGATATCGCCTTGCGCCTGCCGGGCAGCAAGCGCCTTTCCTATCTGCTGCTTTGGCCGCATGTGCGTTCGGGCGTGCAGGGCCGCGCCCAGCCGATGCTGCGCTGCCTGACCGCGCCGAACCAAGCATCGGAAATTCTGGCAAACGCGGTTGCGGCCGCACAGCCTTTGGTCGCTGAGGCGCTTGCCGTATGGGATGCAAACCCAGAGCCGGCGCCGGCGCCGGCGCCGGCAAGATTGGCGCAAATTGCATGACCGTGCTGGCCGCACCATCGCCGCGCCTGCTATCTAGGCTGCTGCCGCGGGTAATCCCCGGCATCATCGTCGTCACCTTGGGCGGCGTAATGCTATGCGCGGCTCTGGCAAGGCTGGAAAATTTTGCGCGATCGCCGGCCGCACCGCCGGCGATCGCCAAAGCAGAACTCAGCTTTACCGACCTTGCCGATGGCGGCGTCTCGGTTCGCAGCGCCAGCAGCGGCCAAGTTGTCGCGACCATTCCGGCACGTGATGACGGTTTTTTGCGGATGACCCTGCGCCTGCTCGCCGCCGCCCGGCTGCGCCAGCATATCGGCCAGGAACAGCCTTTCACGCTTACCGAATTCGCCGGCGGCCGCATGCTGCTCGCCGATCCCGCGACCGGATTGAGCGTCGAGCTGGAGGCTTTCGGGCCCAGCAATGTCGGTGAGTTCACCCATTTCTTCTCGGCGGAGACCGGTTCATGAGCCGCCAGGTTCAGCTTACCTGCGATATCGATATCGGGCAGAGCTGGGAGAGCCTGCATGCCCATGCAATCCCCGAGGGAGTCGATATCGAGGCCGGCGACGTCGTCATCGTTCATGACACCTCGGATGCGCTGAGTGCCGCGCAATATGTCGGCAAACGCAACGCCACCTTGATCCGCGCCGGCTTCTGGCGGCGGCATTGGACGCGCTTCTCCAGCATCTTTGAACTTACCGAACTCTTCGAAGTCGGCTTTCAACCCATCGTCAGGCGAGGCTAGCACAATGAATGAAGTGATCGCGCCGAATGCGCCGACCCAGCAGGCACTGGCCACCACGGTGTTGAGCCCAAGATTCTACACCACCGATTTCGCCGCGCTGGAAAAAGTCGACGTCTCTTCGGTCCGCGACAAGTGGGACGCGCTGCTCGAGGAGTTCCGCGCCGATCCGAACAAGGGTCACTTCGCCCGCGATAACGATTTCAAAGCCGAAGTCGCCGCCTTGCCAGAAGAACTTCGAAAGGAAATGCAGGATTTTCTGGTCTCCTCGGTCACTGCCGAATTCTCCGGCTGCGTGCTGTACGCGGAGATTAAAAAACGCGTCAAAAACCCGGACCTGAAGGCATTGTTCGGCTATATGAGCCGCGACGAGGCCCGCCATGCCGGCTTCATCAATGAATCGCTGCGCGACTTCGACATGAAGGTCGATCTGGGTTTTCTGACGCGGCAGAAGAAATACCATTTCTTCAAGCCGAAATTCATCTTCTACGCGACCTATCTGTCGGAAAAAATCGGCTACGCGCGCTATATTTCCATCTACCGCCAGCTGGAACGGCATCCGGAACTGCGTATCCACCCGATTTTCGACTGGTTCCAGGAATGGTGCAACGACGAGTTTCGCCACGGCGAGGCTTTTGCTCTGTTGATGCGGGCCAACCCGTGGATGCTAAAGGGCGTCAACCGGCTCTGGATAAGGTTTTTCCTGCTTGCGGTATTTGCGACGATGTATGTCCGCGACCACGCCCGTCCGGTATTCCACGCGGCCCTCGGGCTCGATCCGACGGCTTATGATTTTCAGGTTTTCCATATCACCACCGAAATCGCCAGGCAGACCTTTCCGGTCAGCCTGGATCTCGACAATCCGGCCTTTCACGCCGGCCTGGAACGCTTGAGGGTAATCGCCGAAAAAACCGCGGCGCTGCGCGGCAAATCCAAATTTACCCGAACAATCCTGAAACTTGCGCTGCAGGCGCAAGCCGCCACGACATTCGTGAGACTGTTGCTGATGAAGCCGAAACACCACGCGTTGCCGATCGACGTTCGTCTTGCCCCAAGCTGGTAATCGAGAGGGATCCGACTGATGCACGCTTATGTTTTTCCCGCGCTGTTCTCGTTGTTCGTGTGGTGGTTTTCCACCGGAGCGATCATTTTTCTGGATAATTTGCCGCCCAAAACATTCATCTACAGCGTAGCGGGTGCAAGCGCGGTCCTGGCCGGCTGTCTGCTGGGCCTGCACGTCACCGCCGCGCAAACCACCGTGACCGCGGCCTATGAGGGCTTCTTCTTTGGCCTGTTCGCCTGGGGTTGGCAGGAGATCACCTTCTACATGGGCTACGTGACCGGCAACCGTAACGAGCCCTGCCCCGAAGGCTGCTCCGGCTGGGCGCATTTCGGCCACGCCGTACAGACCAGCCTGTACCACGAGCTCGCCATCATCGGCTCGGCCACCGCCATCGTCGCACTCACCTGGCACCAGCCGAACCAGATCGGCATGTGGACCTTCATGGTGCTGTGGTGGATGCATCAAAGTGCCAAGCTCAACGTCTTCTTCGGGGTTCGCAACCTGAACGAGGAGTTCCTGCCGGAACATCTGACGTTCCTGAAAAGCTTCCTCAAATCGAAGCCGATGAACCTGTTCTTTCCGTTCTCGATTACGATTTCGATGGTCATTACCACGTTGCTCTGGGCGCATGCGATCCACGCCACCAGCACCTTTGCACGCTCCGGCGATACCTTCCTCGGCACCATGATGGCGCTGGCCATCCTCGAGCACTGGTTCCTGGTTATCCCGCTGCCGGCCGGCAAACTATGGCAATGGGGCCTGGCCTCCCGCAAGCCCAGCAAAGCCTTTGAAGTGGAAATCGCAGCAGGCTTTCTGGGCGCCGGCAAGACCACCTATATGCGCCGCCGCCTCGCCGAATACGGCGCCATGGACCAGCGCGCCTCCGGCAAAACCGTCGTGCTGGTCAACGACTTCTCCGCTGTCGGGATTGATGGCTCGCTGCTCGCGAACCAAGGCGCGGAGGTGGTGGAGCTGCCGAATGGCTGCATCTGCTGCTCGCTGCGCGACGATCTCGCCACCCAGTTGCTGGAAACCGTGTCGCGTTGGGCACCGGACCGTATCCTGATCGAGCCATCCGGCGTGGCCGACATCGCCTCGCTGATCGGCGTGATGCGACGCCCGGCGCTCGCCCCGTTCGTGCGTAAGCTGGACGTGACGACGGTGATCGACGCCGGCGCGTTTCTGGCCGATTACGCCACCCTGCCGGCGCATTTCTCGGCGCAGGCGCGGCTGGCATCCACGCTGGTCATCAACAAGGCCGATCTGGTCAGCCTAGGCACGCGGATGATGGTGGCGGAGACGCTGCGGCGGCTAAATCCGAGCGTGAAAATCGTCAGCGCCCGCTATGGCGAGGTCGATTCGGAGCCGATGACGGTGCTTGCCCTGGTTGAGAACCATGTTGAGGCGGATCATGTCCAGGACGAACATTGCGGTCATTTGCGGCAAGATCACGCGCCCGGCCATGCGCAGCATCATCATCAGCACGATCATGACGGCCATTCCGATCGCGAACATGAGCACGACCACGCCGGAGCGGAACTCGGCTTCACATCCTGGACGGCCAATCTGAAGGCTGGCTGCGACCCGGATGCCTTGCAAGCGGTGCTCGATGCGATTACGCGCGGCACCTATGGCGAGATTAAACGCGTCAAGGGCCTGACAAAATCCGGCGCAGGATGGCTGCATTTCGATGTCGCCGGCGGCCGCGCCAGCATGAGCGCTTTCGCGGCGAAACCAACCGAGAGCCCGCGCATCGTCGCCATCGGCAAGAGCATCGACACGGCGGGACTCGATGCCGCCTTCAGCAACTGCACGGTAAAACAAGCCGCCTAGAAACAGTAAACTCATAGGGGATCGGGAGCAAAAAATGAATTACGAAACGTTCTTCCGCAGCCAGCTCGATATTCTGCACCGGGAAGGCAATTACCGGGTGTTCGCCGATCTGGAACGGGTCGCCGGATCATTTCCGGTGGCAACGCAGCACGCCGCCCGCGGCAAGCGCGAAGTAACGGTCTGGTGCTCGAACGACTATCTCGGGATGGGACAACATCCGAAGGTTCTCTCGGCGATGCACGAGGCACTGGACCGCTGCCGGCGCCGGCGCCGGCGGTACGCGCAACATTGCCGGAACCAATCATTATCATCTGCTGCTGGAACGCGAACTCGCCGATCTGCACCAGAAAGATGCCGCGCTGCTGTTCAACTCCGGCTACATGTCGAATTGGGCAACCCTTTGCACGCTGGCCGCAAAACTGAAGGGCTGCGTGGTGCTCTCGGATTCCGGGAACCACGCTTCGATGATCGAGGGCATCCGCCATAGCCGCGCCGACTGCCAGGTCTTCGCCCATAACGATCTCGCCGATCTGCGCGCCAAACTTAGCGCCATCGAGCCGTCCAGACCGAAACTCATCGCCTTCGAATCGGTCTATTCGATGGACGGCGATGTAGCGCCGATCGCCGAGATCTGCGATCTTGCCGATGAGTTCGGTGCGATGACCTATCTCGATGAAGTCCACGCCGTGGGCCTGTACGGCAAGCGCGGCGGCGGCATTTCCGACCGCGATCATTTGACCCATCGCCTGACCGTGATCGAGGGCACCCTGGCAAAAGGCTTCGGCGTGATCGGCGGCTATATCACGGGCTCGACCGGATTATGCGATTTCATCCGCAGCTATGCCTCCGGCTTTATCTTCACCACCGCGCTGCCGCCAATGGTCGCCGCCGGCGCGCTTGCCTCCATCCGGCATTTAAAAACCGCGACCGCGGAGCGCGACATGATGCACGATCGGGTGGCGAAGTTGCGTTCGGCGCTCGATGCGGCGGGCGTACCGCATTTCGCCAACCCCAGCCATATCGTACCTGTAATCGTCGGCGATCCTGTGCAATGCAAAAGCATTTCGGATCAGTTGCTGGACCGCTTCGGGATCTATGTGCAGCCGATCAACTATCCCACCGTGCCACGTGGTACCGAGCGGTTGCGCATCACCCCCTCGCCACTCCATTCCAACGCCGATATCGCCCATCTGGTCAATTCGCTTGCCACCATATGGCACGAACTCAGCGTCCGCAGGGCCGCGTAGAATGAACGTCTCCGGGCTTGCGGTCACCGAGAAGCCGCTGTTTTCTTCAGCATTCGACGTCAAGCCGCACGACCGCCCGCTACCGCTGAAAGTCGGCACGAGAGGCTCGCCGCTCGCATTGACTCAGACGCGTAACGTGATTGCAAGGCTGCAACAGATCTGCCCGCCCTTGCAGGGAAGCGGCATTGCCGAGCACATCATCACCACCACCGGCGATGCCTCTCAGGCCTCGGGCTGCAGGCTGGCGGATATCGGCGGCAAAGGGCTGTTCTCGAAAGAAATCGACGAGGCCATGCTGGCAGGCAGAATCGATATTGCGGTGCATAGCCTGAAGGATCTGGAAACCGTGTTGCGGCCGGGCATTGTGCTTGGCTGCGTCCTGCCGCGCGAAGATGCGCGCGACGTGTTGGTGCTTGGCCCTGAATGCGGCCCGGTCAATCCGGCGAAGCCCTGGGATTGCCTGCCCCACGGTGCGATTATAGGTACCGCCTCGGTACGGCGACAGGCGCAATTGCTGCATGCGCGGCCGGACCTTGAAATTGAAGTTATCCGCGGCAATGTCGCAACCCGGCTGAACAAGGTAGCGGCAGGAAGCTATGTCGCCACGCTACTCGCTTACGCCGGACTGCTCCGGCTTCAGCTCGCGTCGCGAGCATCGCTTGTGATCGATCCTGAATTCATGGTGCCCGCCGCCGGCCAGGGGATCGTGGGCATCACGGTCCGCGAAACCGACCACCAGATGCGCGAATTGCTGGCGGCGATCGAAGACCCAGAAGCACGCGCTATATCGCTCGCCGAACGGTCGATGCTGGCTGTGCTCGATGGCTCATGCAACACGCCGATCGGCGCGCACGCTGTCGTGACCTCGCATAGCAGGTTGCACCTAACCGGCCTGGTGGCAAGCACGGACGGGCAATGCCTCGTCAAACGCGGTTTGGCGGGCGGCATGGGGGAGGCCGCAGCGATCGGAGCCACATTAGGCGCGATGTTAAAAGCGCTTACATCAAACTGGGTTTTTCAATGATTGCTGATCCACGTCGGCGTTCCTTGGACTGTCCATTCAAGGTAGTTTCGAATAAATTCCAAACGGTGGAATAGCGCGCATGATGGTTGAAAATATCCTCGTCACGGAACGGTTAAGACGTTCCGGTTCCTGGCTGCACAGCTACGCCAATCCCGGCCGGTTTCTGCGCCTGGCGCGGCCGGCTTTGCCCTGGCTTGCCGTCTTCTCCGTGCTGATGACCGCGACCGGGCTGATCTGGGGTTACGGCTTTGCGCCGGCCGATTGGGAGCAGGGCGACGCCGCGCGCATTATGTATGTGCATGTGCCGGCCGCCTGGGTCGCCATGGCGGGCTATGCGGCTTTGGCGGTCTGCTCCTTTTTCTCCATCATCTGGCGCCACCCGCTGGCGGATCTGGCGGCCGAGGAGATCGGCCCCGTCGGCGCCGGCTTTACCGCGGTTTGCCTCGTCTCCGGCTCGCTCTGGGGCAAGCCGATGTGGGGCGCGTACTGGGTGTGGGACGCCAGGCTGACTTCGGTGTTGGTGCTGTTCTTCCTCTACCTCGGGCATATCACGCTGATCCGGGCGTTCGATAACCCGCAGCACGGTTATCGCGCCGCGGCGATCCTGGCGCTGGCCGGCGCGGTCAATCTGCCGATCATCGTGTTCAGCGTGCAGTGGTGGAACACGCTGCATCAGGGCAACACCATCTCCTTCACCGGCGGCTCGAAAATCTACATCACCATGCTCTACCCGCTGCTGATCGCCTCGCTCGGCTTCTATCTCTGCTTCATCACGCTGGTGACGTCGCGGGTCTGCGCCGCCATCATGGAGCGGCGCAGCCGCAGCCTGATGCTGGCCGCGGCGGAGCGCGGCGTATGAGTTTTGCCCCGTTCATCGACGGCAGCTATGGCATCGCCATGCTGTATCTGGTCGGCATCGGCGCCCTAACCTATCGGCGCTACCGGCGCGCGGCCAAACGCCTGCAGGCCGTAGAGACCCGCTGATGCGCGCCAGGAAAAAACGCCGGCTTTATCTGGTGCTCGCCTGCGGGCTGGGGCTTGGCTCCGCCACCGCTTTATCGCTTGCCGCCTTGTCCTCGACCCTCACCTATTTCCTGAGCCCGCGCCAGGTGGCGCAGAAACATCCCTTGCCGGGGATGAGCTTCCGGCTGGGCGGCATCGTGCAGGCCGGCACCGTTTCCACCGTTGTCAGCAACGGCACGCCGACGACCTATTTCCGCGTCACCGACGGCGAGGCCTCGGTCCCGGTGACTTATGCCGGCGTGCTGCCGGATTTGTTCCGGGAAGGCCAAAGCGTGGTCGCGATCGGCGAAATGCTGCCAGGCGGCGGCATTTTCAATGCCGACGAGGTGCTGGCCAAACACGGCGCCAGCTATATGCCGAAAGACGTGGAACAAGCGTTGAAGAATGCCGGCAAATGGAACCCGAAATACGGGCCGCCGCCCGCCGCCAATAGCTGGAACACGCTGCAAGTTTCGAATTCCAGTTCGTGATCATGCACCATTTGCAGGCGCGGCGGTGCGGATTTTGTTTTTACAACCTAATAAACCGGAGAGACGTTAAATGAACGATAAACCAGCAACCCGCCGCACAGCTCTGAAAACCTGCCTTGGCCTGCTGGCCGCGGGCGGCGCGGCCGGCATTGCCAGCCGCGCCCAGGCGCAAAATGCCAAGGCCACGCCTGCATCGGTGGCCTATCAAACCAAGCCGAGCAATGGCCAGCAATGCAGCGGCTGCACGCAATTTCTCGCTCCCGGCGCATGCCAGATCGTCTCTGGAACCATCAGCCCCAGCGGATGGTGCGAGCTGTATTCGCCGAAAAGCTAGAGCTTTGGAAAGCAGCCGCTTTTTGAAAAAAGCGGCGCAAAAACTTTTTTTGAGTCGGGACCTGTCGCACCTGCATGAAAACGCCCAGGTGCTTTGTCAGCAAAGTCTTTTTGGTTGTTTTTCTTCAGAAAAAGAACGGCTTCCTTACGCCCGCGCCAATCCCGTAAGGTGCGCCATATTTTTCAGGAAAATCCGAAAATGCGCGGCCGGTTTGGCGCGTACCAGAGCCTTGGTCATATAGGCGGTCCAGGTCAGGAATTGCACATCCTTGTCGCCGCAAATCCGCACGAATCGTTCGCGCCGGTTATCCGTCGCGTACCAGAAGTTCTGCATGAAGTTGAGAACCCAGAAGACCTGGCCATGTTCCTTCATGAAGCGTTTGCGGGCCATAGCCAGGGCTCGCGCATCGCCGGTTTCAAGACAAGCGGCAGCGGCCTCGGCGGCAAGCTGGCCACCTACCATGGCGTAGTAGATGCCCTCGCCGGAGGCGGGGGCAACCACGCCGGCGGCATCGCCGGCGAGCAGCACGTCGCGGCCGTTATCCCAGCTTTTATAGGGCCGGATCGGTAATGGCGCACCTTCACGCCGCAAGGTCTCGGCGCCGGCCAGGCCTGCTTGCGCGCGCAGTTCGCCAACTGCCTCACGCAGCGCAAAACCTTTGCGGGCACTTCCCGTGCCCACGCTCGCGGTATCTCCATGCGGGAACACCCACCCATAAAAATCCGGTGAAACCACAGCCTGATAATAAATGTCGCAGCGTTCGCGGTCAAAGTCTTTAAGCGGCGCGCGAATGACTTCGTGATAGGCAAACACGTATCGCGGTTTGCGCGCCGCCTTGACTTGCTGCCGCCCAACCGCTGAAACCGCGCCATCGGCACCGATCACCAGTCGCGTCCGCAGCGCAGCATTCTCTCTGCCGGCGTGGTAATGCACAGTAACGGTGCCATCCTCGCGGGTGATGTTTTGGTAGGATCCAGTAAATCTGACGCAGCCTGCCATTGCTGCCCGCGACCGCAGATATTCGTCGAACACATCGCGGTCCACCATCCCGACATAACCGCCCTCACCGATCGGCATTTCCTCCGCCCGGCCGGAAGGCGCGAATATCTTCGCTCCCCGCGCATGGGCAACGATGAGATGCGGCGGAATCTCGAAATCCCGTATCAGGCGCGGCGGCACAGCCCCGCCGCAGGGCTTGACCCTTCCGGCCTTGTCCAGCAGCGCCACCCGCTTGCCCGCGCGCGCCAGCGCTTCCGCTGCGACTGCGCCGGCGGGTCCGCCGCCCACCACCACCACGTCATATTCTTGATCCGTCATGATCGGGCCTCCTTTGCGAACCTCTGCGCTCCGGACGAGAATGTCAACAAAAATTGACGCATGAGTTGGTTGACAGTCATCGTTTTTGGGGACTAGCCTTGGAGATGTCTGGTGATCAAAGGAGTGGGTATGTCCGATCCGTTGCAAGGCCTCGGCACACCTCTTCGGATGGCCGTTATCACGATGGACGGACACCTTGCCGGCGCGGTCGTCAACGCCGAGACGGCCTTGCGCAAGGACTGGCCGGGTATCAGCATCGAACTGCATTCAGCCGACCAGTTCGCGTCCGATAAAACCGCACTGGCCGCCTGCCATTCGGCCATTGCCGCCGCCGATATCGTGGTTGCCACGATGTTGTTCCTGGAAGACCACACTCGTCTGGTCGCTCCACAGCTGGCGGCCCGGCGGGATCGATGCGACGCCGTGTTCTGTGCGCTCTCCGCCGCCGACATCGTCAAGCAGACGCGGTTCGGGCGGCTCGATATGGCGCATGAACCCGGCGGCGCGCTCGGGCTGTTGAAAAAGCTTAAAGGCAAGCGCGAGGGCAAAGCTAAAATCTCCGCCGGCGAGAGTCAGATGCGCATGTTGCGCAACCTGCCGAAAATTCTCCGCTTCATTCCCGGCACGGCGCAGGATTTACGGGTGTATTTCCTTGGCATGCAATATTGGCTGGCCGGCTCGGCGGAAAACATCGAAGGCCTGGCGCGGTTGCTGGTTGGCCGTTACGCCGCGGGCCCAAGACTTTCGTTGCGGACGTCCAAACTACCGTCCCCGCCGATCGCGTATCCCGATGCTGGCCTTTACCATCCACGCGTGCCGGGGCGTCTGGTGACCGACTCCGCTGCCATTCCATCCTGCCGCCACGCGAAGGGTACGGTTGGGATATTGCTGCTCCGCTCCTACCTGCTGGCGCAGGACACCGCGCATTATGATGGCGTGATCAGCGCTCTCGAAGCCCAGGGTTTCAACACCAGGCCGATTTTCGCCACCGGACTGGACCAGCGCGCCGCCATCGAAAAATACTTCATCTCCCCCGAAGGCGTATCGAACGTCGATGCCGTCGTTTCACTCACCGGGTTTTCCCTGGTGGGCGGCCCGGCCTATAACGACTCCGCCGCCGCCGAGGCAACACTGGCGAAACTTGACGTTCCGTATATCTGCGCCTCGCCGTTGGAATTTCAGACGCTCGATGAATGGGAGATCGACCCGCGCGGCATGACCCCGATCGAGTCGACGATGATGATCGCCTTGCCTGAAATCGACGGCGCCACGATGCCGATGATTTTCGGCGGCCGCCGCAACGCCGGCACCGCCCTCGAGCAGCGCCGGATGTGCGTCCATCCGGAACGCGCGGCAAAGCTCAGCGCCCGCATCGGGCGGCTGGTGCGTATGCGCAAAACTCTGCGGGCCCAGCGCAAGATCGCAATCGTCCTGTTCAACTTTCCGCCCAACGCCGGCGCCACCGGCACCGCAGCCTATCTCTCGGTGTTCCGCTCCCTGTTCAACACGCTGCAGGCACTGCAGAACGCCGGCTATGAGGTCGATGTTCCGAACGATGTCGACGCGCTCCGCCAGAGGATCCTTGAAGGCAATGCCAAAACCTACGGAACGCTGGCCAATGTCGGCGCCAAAATCCAGCGCGATGCGCATATCCGCAACGAACCGCATCTGGCCGAAATCGAAAAACTATGGGGACCCGCGCCGGGCACCCAGCTTAGCGACGGCAGCTCGATTTTCGTGCTTGGCGCCCAGTTCGGGAACATATTCGTCGGTGTGCAACCCGCGTTCGGCTACGAGGGCGACCCGATGCGGCTGCTGTTCGAAGGCGGCTTTGCGCCGACACACGCGTTTTCCGCCTTCTATCGCTGGCTGGATGCCGGGTTCGGCGCCGATGCCGTTCTGCATTTCGGCACCCACGGCGCACTTGAATTCATGCCCGGCAAACAAAGCGCACTATCTGCAAAATGCTGGCCGGACCGGCTGATCGGACATCTGCCGAATTTCTATATCTACGCCGCCAACAACCCGTCCGAGGGCATGCTGGCCAAGCGCAGGGGCCTGGCGACATTGATCAGCCACCTGACACCGCCGATCGCCGCCGCCGGCCTCTACAAGGGTTTTGTGGAGCTGAAGGCATCGCTCGACCGCCATCGCGCCTTGCTACCAGGTGCCGACGAAGCAGCGGATTTGCTGGACCTCGTACACGCCCAGGCGGAGGCACTGGATCTGCCGCAGAAGGATCCGGCGGCGTTGGCCGCAGCTTTGCTGGAGCTGGAATACACGCTGGTTCCAGAAGGCCTGCACGTCATCGGCGAACCGCCGGATTCCAGATCCCGCTGCAACATCCTGGACGCCGCCGGCATCTTCGAACCGGCCGAGCGGGCCCGGGTAAATCTGCTGCTGTCGGAAGATCATGAGCTGCCGGCGGTGATCACGGCGCTCGATGGCCGCTATATCCACCCGGCTCCGGGCGGCGACCTGATCCGCTCGCCCGCCATCCTGCCCACCGGGCGAAACCTGTACGGCTTCGACCCCTTCCGCATGCCCACCGCCTTTGCCGTCCAGGACGGCGCCGCGCAGGCCGAGCTGCTGCTCGCCCGCCACGCAGCGGACGGCCACGGCGTACCGGAGACCGTGGCGCTGCTGCTCTGGGGCAGCGACAATCTGAAGTCGGAGGGCGGCCCGCTGGCGCAGGCGCTATGGCTGCTTGGCGCAGCGCCCAGGCGGGACGGCTATGGCCGGCTCTGCGGCGCCGAGCTGGTGCCGCTGAAAAGACTGAACCGGCCGCGTGTCGACGTGATCGTGACACTGTCCGGAATTTTCCGGGATCTGCTGCCGATGCAGACAAAATTGCTGGCGCAGGCTGCGTTGCTTGCCGCGAGCGCGGACGAACCGCCGGAGCAAAACTTCGTTCGCAAGCACGCGCTCGCCTTTCTGGCCGCAAATGGCGGCAGCATCGAGGATGCGGCGCTACGGGTGTTCAGCAACCAGGAAGGAAATTATGGCGCCAACGTCAACAACCTGATCGAATCCGGCGCCTGGGAAAACGCTGACGAACTCGGCAAAGCCTATCTCGCCCGCAAAGGTTTCGCCTACGGCGTTGACGGCAAGCCGGCGCGGCATGACGCCGTTCTCAGCTCGGTCCTGAAGACCGTAAAAGCCGCCTACCAAAACCTCGAATCGCTTGAACTCGGCGTCACCAGCGTCGACCATTATTTCGACGGCCTCGGCGGTCTTACCCGAGCGATCACGGCGGCTCAAGGTGAAACGCCGGCGCTCTACATCGGCGACCAAACCCGCGGTAGCGGAAAAATGCGTACGCTCAACGAGCAGGTGGCGCTGGAAATTCGCACCCGCACGCTGAACCCGAAATATATCGAGGACCTGCTCGCCCACGGCCATGAGGGCGTGCGGCAGATCGAATCTCAAGTCACCAACACGCTTGGCTGGTCCGCTACCACCGGCACGGTCGAGCCTTGGGTATACCGGCAGATCACCGAGACCTTCGTACTGGATAAAACCATGCGCAACCGGATTGCGGCGTTAAACCCGACCGCCTCGGCCCGGCTGACAAACCGCCTCATCGAGGCCCAGGAACGTAATTATTGGGCGCCTGACGGCGACACGCTAAAAGCGTTGCGCAATGCCGGCGAAGAACTGGAGGACCGGCTGGAAGGCATCAACTGCGCTGCTTGATCGAGTGGCGGTGGGCAAGTATCATGATACGATCCTCGCCGAACTCAAGAAATCACTGCTCTAGAGACTTTCAAAAAAGCCGCCGCTCAAGCAACAACCTCATCGCTGCGAACGACACTTCCTCTGGCTTGAAGGGAGCTTGCATCAGCTGGCTTTTGTAGCTGCTCGTCATCTTCGAAGGATGGACCATGCGATATCGCCGGAACGATGGACACCGGGATAGCCGACATCCGCGGCATGGCGTTGATCGTCTCGATATTGTTACGGGAATCGATCAGCGCGTTGACGCAGGCGCCATCCGTTTCGTCTTCCGGCAGGCCGCCCCAGCCATGTGAGAGGGAGACCACGCCGGGGCGCAAGGCCGGGTCGGTCTCGGCATACGCCAGGATCGAGCCGAAATCGGAGGTGACGCGGATGCGGTCGCCGTTTTGCAGGCCCAGTTTCAACATTTCTTCTGCCGCTAGGTACGCCGGATTATAAGGGAGCCGCTTTTGCACGTCGCTGAACTCCCTGCCTGTGCTGCAGAACAGCTCGCGCATGCGCCGGCTTGAGAGGATGAAAGGATACGCCGGATCACGCGCTGCCTCGGCACCGGCGCCGTCTCGCAGGAATTGCGCGATCTCCTCGGCGACATCCGGCGGCATCGGGTCGAGTTTTGCGTCGGCGCCGGGTAGCGCCGGCTGGATAACAAGGTCAGGCGTGTCCGCCACCAAGCCGCTGCGATAGGATTTTAAGCGGTCCAGCGTGAAGCGCGAGCCAGCCAGGCGGATTTCCAGTAATTCGTCCCGGGTTGGCGGCCGGTCGAATGTAAGTTCCTGCTTGCCGTCGAAGATGATCTTAAGACCCATGCGTTTTCCAAGCTCCCAGAACATCAGCGTTTCCTCCATGACGTCGGAGCCTGGCGGCGCCTCTAAAACCGCCGGCGTGTATTGTGTCCAATTATCCGGATATAGCGGGTAACCGGCGAGGCTGAGCGGCAGATCCGCGCGTTCGTACATCATCACGGGCGGGAGAATGTAGTGAGACAGCCGGGCAGTCTCGTTCATGAAAGGCTCGATCGCCACGAGCAGGTCGAGCGAACGGAACGCTTCCGTAATCAGCCGATGATTGGGAATGCCGAGAATCGGGTTGGCGCCAACGATCATCATCGCATGAATTTGTCCTTTGCCAGGGGTCAGGATCTCTTCGGCAAGCGTCGAAGTCAGTTTCTCCCCGCCCAGCAGACCCGCACCGCGGATGCGGCTTGGCGGAACCGAAGCGTAAGAACGCATCGGGGGAATGACTTGGGCATGCAGTGGGTAATTAGGTCCGATCATGTCGGTCAAAGCACGATCGCCCGCCTGCTTTACGCGGCCGCAAATAAACGTAAGGCAGTCGACCAGATGCTGCGTCGTATTGCCGAAAGGCGCCATGCAGGGGCCGGTGCCGGCAAAGGCGGCGCCCCTGCGGGCATTGCGGGCAAACATTTCCGCGACGGCGCGGATCTGCCCGGGCTCGAGCTTGGCCCGGCGCTCGACCATCGCCTCGTCGAAGGGCTCGACCGCCGCGCGCAGCTGCGCCATCCGTTCCGCACCGATATGGCGACCGCAGAACGCATGATCTTGCCAGCCATTCTCCAGGACGACGCGGATGATGCCGGCCATGATCGCGACGTCCTGTCCGGGTAGCGGCTGCAGCATGAGATCGGCGAAATGGCCGGTTTCGGTTCGTCGAGGATCGATCACGATGACCTTCGTCCCCGCAGCCTTGGCACGCTTGATCCGCCTTATCGGATCGACCGCTATGACCGGCATGCCGTGCGAGACGGCGGGATTGATGCCCAAAATCAGAACCACGTCGACATTGTGGAAATCATGCGTCCCGCCGCCCCAGCCGCCCATGCGTTCGAAGGAGACGAGCTTCGCCGACTGATCGATGGTAAGGGTTGTGTATAGCTGGGAGGAGCCCACCGCTTGCAGAAACGCGCTCTGCATACCCATCCAGCCGGAATTAAACGCGGCACCCCCGCCGACATACATGCCAAGCGCGTCCGGCCCGTGCTTGCCGAGGATTTCCTGCAGCCGGCCGGCGATTTCGTTCAACGCCTGCGTATAGCCGATCTCCTCAAAATCGCCGGAGGCGGTGCGCCGCAGCGGCCGGAGCAGACGGCTTGGACCTTGATGGCGTTCCCAGGCGTTGATCCCCTTGGCGCATGCATAGCCGCGCGATTGCGGCTGTTCCTTGTCGCCGCGCACCTCAACGAAGTGATTGTCATCGTCGACCGTCACCACCGTGCCGCAACCTGCGCTGCAAATCCGGCAAAAAGACCGCACCTGTCGCATCCCTGAACTCCCTTGATCGTTGAGAAACGTTATCATGCTTGGCTAAAGATGCCAAAGTCTCTGGGCTGCCCAGGACGGCGTGGTTGGTCTTAACGCATCAGGATCAATTCGCTGGCACCCGTCCAAGCCTGCTTCCACGCCTGCGGAAAGGCTGTTCGACCTGCACCACTGGATTGCTCCGCGGCCGGCAGAATGCCCTGGCCTGGGCGTTCTGCCAGCGGATCTTCAGGCGGTTTCGCCGGCGTCGACCACCAAAACCGTTCCGGTCATGAACAGCGCCAGATCAGAAGCGCAGAACAGCACGACCCGGCCGATATCGTCCGGCGTTCCAGCGCGGCCAAGCTTGCTGGTCGCCAACCCGCCGGATGCCGCATTGACTTCCGGCGCGTCGGAGGCCAATGCCTTCTTAGCGGTCTCGGTCACGATGATGCCGGGCGCGATCCCCAATACCCTGATATTGTGCGGCGCCCATTCAAGCGCCATGTTCCTCACCGCACCAATGACGCCATGCTTCGAAGCCACGTAAGCCCCCAATCCGGGAGAAATACCCCCCAGACCAGCCAGCGAGGAGATGTTGATGATCACCCCGCCATGGCCGGCGGCGATCATCTGGCGCGCAGCCGCGGTACTGCCCAAGAACACGCCGCGAAGGTTGACGTCCATCACGCGATCCCAGGTCTCCTCGCTCGTCTCCAGCAATGAGACGAAGGGAAAAATCCCGGCATTGTTTACCCAGATATCGATGCCGCCCAGCTGCTCGGTCGCAAGCGCGGCGGCAGCTTTAATAGAGAAGCCGTCGGAGACGTCCAGCCGGGTTGCTATCACCTTGGCGCCAGTTTCGGCGCTTAGCTCACGCGCTGTCACGGCTGCCATTTCGTCCAGCAGATCGCCAATCAGGACCGAGGCGCCTGCCTGCGCAAGCCGGCGGGCGATGCCCTTGCCGATGCCTTGCGCAGCACCGGTGACGACGGCCCGCCGCCCGGAAAGCGAAATCAGTTCAGCAACGGTTTTATCGGTAACGTCGGCGACTGCCATGAGTGACTCTCACTTGTTTTTCTCCCAGATGGATAGACCCGCTTGATCCTGGATGCAATCGCGATCGAGGCTGCAACGCAACGGGATCGGATAACGTGTAGGGTCCAGCCGCCATTGACACTTAACGATGTCGCCCCCGCTAGCCTAGTTGCGGAGCTATCGTTTCGATCAGCCAGTCAACGAACACCCGCACGCGCGGTGAAAGCTGTCGGTTCGTCGGATAAAGGACGGAAATGGGCGTCGAAGCCGGCGGCCAATCCGCCAACACCTCCACGAGCGCGCCCGAAGCCAGGTCCTCTTTGAAACCGAAGCGTGGCGCTTGAACGAGACCTAGCCCAAGCCGGGCAGCTGCGTTACTCGTAGCTGCCGTGTTGGTCAAAATACGCGCCGGAAGTGTCACCTCCAGGGTCTTGCCATCGACGGTGAATTCCAGCGGCAGCGGCCGGTCGGTCCGGGAGGATACGAAGCCGATCATCCTGTGTCCCTCCAACCGGTCAGGCGAAGCGGGAATGCCATGCTCGGCGAGATAACGCGGGCTAGCGCAAGTAATCTCTTCCATGACCCCCAGCCGCCGCACAACCATGTCGCTGTCAGCGAGCATCCCCGCACGCACCACGCAATCCACGCCTTCACGCACCAGATCCACAAAACGTTCGCCTTCGCCGAGATGGACGATAAGTGCCGGGTGCCTTGCCAAGAAGGCGGGCAATGCCGGCAGCAGCATGGCCCGCGCGAGGCCGCCTGCGACATCGACCCGCAGCAGCCCGGCGACCGCCCCGCTGGCACCGCGGTCGGCATCCTCGATATCCGCCAGGATCGCCACGCAACGTCGATAATAGGCCTCACCCTCGACAGTCGGCTGGACGTGACGTGTGGAGCGTTGCAACAGCCGAATGCCGAGCCGCTGTTCCAGCGCCTTGATCGCGGCGGTCGCGACAGGGCGCGAGATGCCCAGATCTGCCGCCGCGGCGCTGAAGCTACCGCGATCGACAATCCGCACGAACAATTCCAACTCAGCCATACGATCCATGGCGATCATTCTGTCCAGCAAAACAATATTGATGGCAAATGCGATCTTATTCGCGGCGGGGAGCGGCCTTAATCAAGGGTCTTCAAGCAACGGAGAATCAAATGCCCGCACATTCTGCCATAGCACTCGTCACCGGCGGCAGCCGTGGCCTAGGCCGCTCCACGGTGGAGGCTCTTGCCCGCCGCGGTATCGGATCGATCCTCACTTACAACAGCAATCGCGCCGCCGCTGACGAAGTCGTCGCGGCCGCGCAGCAGGCTGGCGTTCGCGCCGCGGCACTGCAACTCGACACCGGCGACAGCACCGCTTTTTCGAGCTTTGCGGGTAGCGTCCGCGAGGTTCTGGAGAACTGGGGGATGGAGCGGCTCGACTTCCTCGTCAATAACGCCGGCACATCTCACCATGCGTCGATCGTCCAGGTGACCGAGGAAGATTTCGACGCACTCTACCGCGTTCATCTGAAAGGCGTGTTCTTTCTGACGCAGGCGCTTCTGCCGCTAATCGCCGACGGGGGACGGATCGTGAACGTCTCCTCGGGGCTGACCCGTATCGTCTTTCCCGGCAGTGCCGCCTATGCTGCGATGAAGGGCGCGGTCGAGGTGCTGACAAAATATCTCGCAAAGGAGCTTGGCAGCCGGCGGATCGCGGTGAATGTTGTCGCGCCCGGCGCCATTCAGACAGATTTCAGCGGCGGCATGGTGCGGGACAATGCGGATGTAAACCGGCAAGTTTCCGAAGTGACGGCGCTCGGCCGGCCGGGCTTGCCCGACGACATCGGTCCGATGGTCGCTTCGCTGCTGTCGGAAGACAATCGCTGGGTCAACGCGCAGCGGATCGAAGTCTCAGGTGGCATGGCGATCTAACTGACGGCGCAGCGCTGCAGCATCCATCGTCATTCGGTTTGTCCCGCAGGGCCAAGACTTTGGCTAAGCGGTGCAGCACACTGGTCATGATGCCAAGATCTGTCATGCCGGGAGCTCGATGAAGCAATGACCGGAAGGTTTGAGGAAAAGGTTGCGGTGATCACCGGGGGTGGGCGAGGGCTCGGCCGTGCTCTTGCCCTGCTGTTTGCTCGCGAAGGCGCGCGTGTGATGGTGAACGACCTTGGTGGCGAAGTGCGCGGCGGCGGCGCCGACGCCGCAATTGCCGCTTCCGTCGTGCAGGAGATCGAGGCGGCGGGCGGCACGGCGTTGGCCAGCGGCGCCGATGCCGCCTGCATGGCGGGCGCGCGTTCGATCATTGAAGATGCGATCGATCATTTCGGCCGCGTCGATGTACTGTTCAACGGCGCCGGGATCCTGCGCCGCTCGTTGGTCCACCATATGGATGAAGACAGCTGGGACGACGTCATCCGGGTGAATTTGAAAAGCGCATTCGCAATGGTTCACCACGCCGCTCCCCACATGATCCGCCAGCGCAGCGGATCGATCTTCTGCGCGACGTCGCCATCCGGCTATGGCCATTACGCGATGTCGGCTTATGCGACGGCGAAGGAGGGCCTGGTTGCTTTCATCCGCAGCATCGCCCGCGAACTAGGCGAGTTCGGCATCCGCGCCAACGCCATCAGGCCTTGCGCGGCCAGCCGCATGTTCCTGCCCGAAATCGAGGGTGACATGCGTTATGTGACGGAGGAGCTCGGCGTCCCGCCGGTCGGCGGCCAATGGTTGCCCGGCATGAATGGCGAAGGGCCGGACTGTACCGTGGATCATGTTGCCGCGGTGATCGCCTGGCTTTGCAGGCCGGAGCTGGAAGATCTGAACGGCCGCGTCGTCTATATCGCCGGCGGCCATCTTGCGCTGTGCACGGAACCGGAACTGGTACGCGCCCGTTTCAATGCAACCGGCTGGGATCTCGACAGCCTGCTCGCCCCCGAGGTTGTGAAGCATTTCACTTACGACCAGCGCAATCACTTTCCCCAGCGGCACCGGCCGGCTGACGATGCGCGATGACGCCGGCGCACCCGCGTGTGGCTGATTGAGCTCATTCGACAATAATCCAAAATGCCATCTGCCAGAGGAGGAACGAGATGTTCGACACCATCATTTCAGGCGGCTCGATCGTCGATGGTACGGGAGGCTCCCGCTACACCGCCGACATCGCCGTTCAGGACGGACGGATCGTCGAGATCGGCAAGGTCTCCGGCCTGGCAAAGCAGAGGATCAAGGCGGATGGCGCGATCGTCACGCCGGGCTTCGTCGATGTGCATACGCATTATGACGGCCAGTTCCTGTGGGACGATCTGCTTGATCCGTCCTTCTCCAACGGCGTCACCACGGCGATCGGCGGCAATTGCGGCGTTGGGTTCGCACCCGTCAAACCTGAACATCACCGCAAGCTGATCGAACTGATGGAAGGGGTCGAGGAGATCCCGGATGTGGTGCTCGAGGAAGGGCTCGATTGGCGATGGCGAAGCTTTCCGGATTATTTGAACCGGGTGGGAGAGCGGCACTACGCGCTGGACGTCGCCCAGCACATGACGCACGCCCCGCTGCGGCTGTTCGTGATGGGTGAACGCGCGCTGCGCCACGAGGCGGCAACGGAACAGGACATTGCCGAGATGTCCGGGTTGCTGCGTGCCGGCATGGAGGCTGGCGCGGTCGGCTTCTCCTGTGCGCGCATCAGGGAGCATTTAAGTACGCAGGGCGAACATGTACCCGGCACGTTCGCCGAGGATGCCGAACTTCTCGCATTGGCGCAGGCCATGGGCTCGACCGGCAAGGGCACGATCCAGATCGTCCCCCTGGGGCCGCTCGGCGCGGTGCTCTACCCGGAGATCGGCCGCGCTGCGCGGCTTGCGGAGCACGATCGAATGGTGCGGATGGCAAAGGATGCCGGGCGCCCCCTCACCTACACGCTGCTGCAATTCGACAGCGACCCCGAGGACTGGCGCATGATGCTCGACGCCGCACAGGAGGCGCGGGAAGCCGGGGTGGGGATATATCCGCAGGTCGGCCCGCGGGCGCTAAGCCTGATCTCCGCGCTTGACGGCTATCATCCTTTCGCAGGGCGGCCTTCCTACCTTGCCATCGCGCATCTGTCGCTTGTCGAGCGGCGCCGCGCGATGCGCGATCCCGCGCTGCGTGCCCGCATTCTGGCTGAAGCCGATGCGCCTCCGGAGCAGATGCCGTCGCGATCGGTTGCGCTGCAAGTCTGGCGCATGCGTGAGACCATGGCACATTATTATGTGCTCACTCCGCCGCTTGACTATGAGCCGGATGCCAGTCGCAAGGTGTCGATATTGGCGGCCGCTTCAGGAAAGAGCGTGCCGGAATACTTCTATGATATGCTGGTGGATGACAATTCGACCGTGGCCGCGCAGTTCCTGACCAATTACAGCTATGGCAGCCTGGACGTCACGCGTAAAATGCTGACGGATCCGACCACCATTACCGGGCTCGGCGATGCCGGCGCCCATATGCGGATGGTGTGCGATGGCGCCGCGCCAAGCTTTCAGCTGGCGTTCTGGTCGCGCGACCGCAGACGCGGCGATGGCATCCCGTTGGAGCGCATGGTCAAGAAGCTGACCAGCGAATGCGCGGATCTCTACGGCATGCGAGACCGCGGCCGCATCCGGCCCGGCCTGCGTGCCGATCTCAATGTCATCGATCATGACAATCTCGCGCTCGGCATGCCGATTACCCATTACGACCTGCCACTCGGCGGCGCGCGCTTTCTGCAAAAGGCGACAGGCTATCTGGCGACGATGGTGAACGGCGGGGTAACGCGGCGTAACGACCTGGAAACCGGAGCGCGTCCAGGACGGCTCGTCCGCTCGACTGTCGCAGCTTGAGGGGTGGGTTGGTCGCCTGAGCTGCGCGCCGGACACAGGCCGTTGTCACACAGCGTCAATACCGCGAACGGCCTCTATTGCACTGATGTTGCCATCAAGCAGCCAGGCGAAGGACGGTTCCGATGGAAATAAGTTACCTGGATAAAACTGCCATCGTCACCGGCGGTGCCTCCGGCATGGGTGCGGCACTGGTTCGCCTTGTCCTGGAAGCCGGCGGCGAAGTCGTCATCGCGGATCTGGACGAAGCCGGGGGCTCCCGGCTTGCCGCTGAATACGGTAAGGCGGCGCGCTTCATTCGCACCGATATCACCGACATCGGCGACTGCGTCAGAGCCACGGAACTTGCGATGCGCGCTTTTGGCCGCATCAACGTCCTGTTTAACAACGCCGGCAAAGGGGGTTTAGGGGATGTTCTCGCGACCCCGCATGAGAACTGGGACCGGATGATCGAAATCAATCTGAGCGGCGCGTTCCGCATGACCAAGGCGGCGATACCGCTTTTGAAAGAGGCCGGCGGCGGGGCGATCGTCAACACCTGCTCGGTCAGCGGCATTGCGGGAGATTACGCGATGATCGCTTACAACACCGCCAAAGCAGGCCTGATCAATTTCACCCGCTGCCTGGCGCTAGACCACGCCAGCGACAATATCCGCGCGAACGCGGTGTGCCCCGGGATCATCGAGACGGCGATGACGTCGGAACTGCCAAAGGGCCCGGGAGGCATTCCTCTCTGGGAGCGCAAAATTCCGATGCGTCGGCTCGGCCGTGCCGTCGAGGTTGCGCAGGCGATGGCCTTCGCGGGATCGGACCTCGCCTCTTATATGACGGGCGCGGTTCTGGTCGTGGATGGCGGCTTGCTAACGCATACGGGCATGCCGACGCCGGACGACTTTGCCGCCGCTGCTGCCCCCATCTGAACAGGACGACATTGTCCAGCCGCCGCCTCGTCGATCCGGAGCTTGCGCCGTTGCTGGAGATCATCCCGCAGATTGAAATGAGGCAGGACCAGCTCGCTGCGATGCGCGGCATCCTGTTCCCCTCAACGCTTTCGAAGACCCATCATTGGGCAGCCGAAAGCTCTTGATCCAGCGGGTCATCGCAACCGTCCCGAACAATCAATACGCCGGGTAAATCGGCAGGGTAATTAAGGCATTGGCCAATGCCGAAACCGCGGCTGGAAGCCTTTGGAAGTGAGGTTCAGACTTGGCCGATGGTCTGTTGAAGCCGGGAGCGATCTCAGCGGATTGCCCGATGACGATCCCGGCGCTGCTTCGGCGAAGCGTGGAGCGCCGGCCGCTTGGCGAAGCCATCGTCACGATCGAAGAGCGCCTGACCTATGCCGATCTGGACGCCCGAACGGAAAGAATGGCACGAGCGTTGCTGGCGGAAGGTGCCGGCAAGGGCACGCGCGTCGCATTGCTGGCGCCGGACGGCATTTTATGGCTGACGGCGTTCCTGGCCGCATCCAGGATCGGCGCGCTGGTTGTGGCAATCAGCACGCTCGTTATGGGGCCGGAGCTTGCCCATATCTTGCGGCATAGCGATGCCCAGATTCTGATCGGCGTTCGGAAGTTCCTTCGGCACGATTACGCCCTTCGTCTTGAATCGGCGTTCTTGGATTTGCCGGCGCATCGCGGCGGCCCGCTTTACTTGAATGATGCGCCCTATTTGCGTTCGATCTGGCTTGATGACGCCGCAGATCTAGGTTGGGCATCCTCCCATGCAGAGCTCCTGGAGCGTAGGGCGCCGGGCCATGATTTGCTCACAAATATCGAGCGTCAGGTTGCCCCAAGCGATGAGGTTGTCATCATCTACACTTCCGGCAGTTCGGCGGCGCCGAAGGCGGTGGTCCATGTCCACCGAGCGGCCGCACTGCACACGCAAATGCTCGCCGGGCATTTCCGCTTCGTGCCATCCGACCGGCTGATGCCGCTGTTGCCGCTGTTCTGGATCGGCGGCCTGACGATGGCGCTGGAGGTAATCGGCACCGGCGCAACCCTGGTGTATCCCATGTCGCCGGAGCCAGCGGATCTGGTCGCCGCGATACGGACATTGCAGGTCAACAGGGTCAACAGCTGGGGCGCCCAGCTTGAGAAACTTCGAGCCGCCCTGACGCGGCACGGCATCGACCCCGGCACGTTAACGGGCGTGGCTCCGCAGCGCACGGATGAAGGCATTGTTATTCCGCCGGATCGAACCGCAAACATGTTGGGCATGTCAGAGAGTTTCGGCCCGCATAGCAGCGAGCCGCTGGGAACGTTGTTGCCGGAGGGCAAGCGCGGCGCTTCCGGCCGCGCGACCTCCGACTATGAGCGGCGCGTGGTGAACCCGGCCACTGGCGAGATACTCGGCGCCGGCCTGCCCGGCGAGCTTCAGCTGCGCAATGGCGGCCTCATGAAAGGCTATTACAAGATGGACCCGGACCGGGTGTTCACGCCCGATGGGTTCTTCCCCACCGGCGACACAGTACGCATCGACGAAGATGGCTATTTGTATTTCATGGGCCGGCATGGCGACATGCTAAAGACGGCCGGCGCCAATGTATCGCGGCTGGAGGTGGAGGCAGCGCTTCGGCAATTGCCAGGGGTTGCTCAGCCTGTCGTCGTCGGCCTGCCGGATGACGAAGCCGGCCAGATCGTCGTTGCGGCTGTGGTGTCCCTTGAAGGGTCATCGGTGACGGAGGCAAGCCTTCAAACGGGCTTGCGCGAGCTTTTGTCGAGCTACAAGATTCCGCGCCGCATCGTCTTCATAACGGCCGACGAAATTCCGTGGACGGCATCGCAGAAAATCAAGCTCAGCGAGGTCGGCGCGCTTATCGCGGCGCGGCTTTCCGCCAATGTGGAGCGCGGATAATGAAATCGAACGGAATGACCGGAAATGCTCCCATCGGAGCCAATCAGGCGACCCTGCCCATTACGGAGAACGACGCGGAACTGGGGCGCCTAGTCGAGCAGATCAGCCCGCTGGTGCTCGCGGCTTCGGTGGTGCATATGTCGGGATCGCTCGACATCATCCGCTCCGGCGTGCGGCCCTCGCCGCCCGGGCGCCATGCCGATCAATCCGGTTCGCTATCGCCCGAGGCCGCCGCCGATTTGCGCGAAGCGGCCTTGCACAGCATCCGCGCCTGGCGCGACAACGGGCAACCGGCGCCCTACATCCCCACCCATGACGAGATCCATGAGATGATCAGGTTCGTATCGGGTACCGATCTACCTGCGCATTACGTGCCGGTGATTCTCGAGGACATGGCATTCGCGGGTACAGATCCTCGCGCGTTCCAGTGGACGAAGCCGGTCGGCGAAGCGGCAAAGCAGGACCATCCGGTCCTGATCGTCGGCGCCGGCATGTCCGGCATTCTGATCGGGCTGCGCCTGAAACAGGCCGGCATCCCGTTCACCATCGTCGAGAAAAATAGCAGCGTCGGCGGCACCTGGTTTGAAAACCAATATCCCGGCCTGCGCGTTGACGTGCCGAGCCATGCCTACTCCTTCTCCTTCCTGCAGAACCACCGCTGGAAGAACCTTTATTCCAAACAAACGGAGCTGCTGGCTTATTTCCGCAAATGCGCGGAGGCGTTCGGCGTCATGGATCAGATCCGTTTCGGGCTGGAGGTCGAGACGGCGGAATGGGACGAGACCAGGGCAATGTGGCGCCTGTCGGTGCGTGGCCCGGGCGGCGCCATGGAGCAGCTTACAGCCCGCTCAGTGATCAGCGCCGTCGGCTTTCTGAACCGTCCAGCAGTGCCGCATTTTCCAGGCTTCGATGATTTCGGCGGCGTTGCCTTCCACTCCGCCCGCTGGCCGGAGGGTTTATCGCTTGCGGGCAAACGCGTCGCGGTCATCGGCAATGCCGCGACCGGCGTACAGGCGATACCGGAAATCGCCAAACTGGCTGAGCGGCTCACCATCTTTCAGCGCAGTTCCGGCTGGTCACTGATCAATTCCGAATACCATCGTTCCATAAGTGAGGCTGAGCAGTGGGCGATCGAACATCTGCCGTATTTTGCAGGCTGGATGCGGGCGCTGCTCTTCAATTGGGCGCAGGATTTGATGCCCCATGCCATGAAGGTGGACCCAGGCTGGACACAGGATGGACGATCCGTCAGCGCTGCAAATGAAATGGCACGGGCGCGTATCGTAGCCGACATCGAACAGCAGGTGGCCGACCGGCCGGACCTGCTCGCCAAGGTCATTCCCGATTATCCGCCATTCGTGAAACGCCCGACGATTCAGACAGGCAATTACTATCAGGCGCTTAAGCGCGATAATGTCGCGCTTGTGACGGATCGGATCGAGACGTTCATTGCAAACGGCATCCGCGATGAAACCGGGCGCGTTCATGAAGCCGACATCGTCATTTTCGCAACCGGATTCCAGGTGCAGAAATTTCTCACGCCGATGGTCATCAAGGGGCGCGACGGCATTGAGCTGAACGCCTACTGGCAGGAAAGGCCAGGCGGTTATCTCGGCATTCTTGTTCCAAATTTTCCCAATTTCTACATGATGTACGGGCCTGGCACCAATCTCGGCTATAATGGCAACCTGATCTATAACTCGGAGCTGCAGGCGCATTTCATCGCCGGCTGCATTCGCTTGGCAGTGGAAGGTGAGCGGGACCGCCTTGAGGTGTGCGAGGAAGTCTTCGAGGACTATATGGAGCGAACTGGGCGCAAGCTTGAGGAATTTGTCTGGTCGACGCCCTACGGCACCACCTATTTCCGCAACGCCAAAGGCCGCGTTACGACGAACTCGCCCTGGTCGCTTTATGAGATGTGGGAATGGTGCAGCAACCCGAAGCCTGAGCTTTTCCGGCCGGCGCTGCCACCATCGGCGGCGACATGATAATCACGCATCCGGAAAGGAAAGGAAGCAGTGCTTTTCCCGTCATCATCGGCAATGGCATGCGGGTCATTTGCGGCGCAGGCATCTGCAGAGATCGAAGCCGATAAGATGAAGCTAAAGAGCCCGTCAATTCAATCCGCCTGCCTTGGAAAGGCCATTGGATTTCGTCGGGCGTAGCAGTGCCGAAAAACGATGAGCTTGAGCGCCGGCTTAATCGACTCTACGTCTACTAGGCTGCGAGACTCGGCCTGCGCAGGTTGTTCTGTCTCGATTTCGTGAGACAGGGAAACGGAATTCCCAAGCTTGCGCAGGACCTGAGAAGTGATAATGCTGCTTGCTGAATGCGATAAGGAGGGGATGTTGGGGAAACTCGATGGGCGCCGAATTATTATCACAGGAAGCGCATCGGGGATCGGTGCGGCGACGGCGCAACTGTTCTACGATGAAGGCGCCAGCCTCGTTCTTCTGGACAGAAACGCCGATGGCCTTCGCGCATTGGCCGACGCGATCGGCGCAAAAACCAGCACCGTTGATCTGACCGATCTGGAGCATCTCGAACGGCATATCGATGACGCTGCCAGCGAACTCGGCGGTCTGGACGGGATTGTCAATTGCGCAGGGCTTGGCGTCGCCGGGCCGATCGGCAAAACTGATTTGCCCATGCTGACCCAGGTCATGTCGGTAAATCTGATTGCGCCTTATCTGATCTGCCGGGCAGCTCTACCCTATTTGCTCGAAGCATCGCGCGGCACGATCGTGAACATCGCGTCGGGACAGGCCTTGCTTCCGAACACACCGAACAACACGGCATACAGCGCCAGCAAAGGTGGGCTGGTTTCGTTCAGCAAGGCGCTCGCGGCAGAGGCAGCGCCGCGCGTGCGTGTCAATGTCGTCTGCCCCGGCGTCACAAACACGCCGATGGCCGCACCACTGCTTGCGGGCTACGACGATCCCGCCACCGCGCCTTGGGTACAGCAATACGCGCTAAGGCGCGTGGCCGAGCCGGATGAGATCGCTCGCGCAATCCTGTTCCTTACAAGCGGAGATTCCTCCTACGTCACCGGTACCGCGCTTGCCGTGGACGGCGGCCGTACCTTTCACTGAGGAGACGGGTTGATGGACCAGCCAAGGTGGACGCGCCGGCCTGAAGGTTCCAACTGGGGAGATTTCGGCCCCGACGACCAGATCGGGCGCCTGAACATCATCACGCCGGCCATGCGGCGCGCCGCGCTGCAGGAAGTCCAGGACGGCTTGGCCTTCGTTCTAAGCCTGCCGCTCGATTACCCTGGCGGGGAGGCGGAGACCGCGCCGCGGCGCGGCCCCAAGCTATTCGCCGCGAAGATAGCAGGACATCAGCTGTTCAATTTTCCGATCACGGCCACGGATGTTTGTTGCGACGACGGCGTGATCATGTACATGCAATATTCAACCCAGTGGGACTCGTTGGCGCATTGGGGCCGGATGTTCGACACGGATGGCAGCGACGTTCTGCGCCCGGTATACTATAACGGATTTCGCGCGGCCGAGCATGTCCGCAACCCGGACAGCGAGGGCAATTCGCATTGCGGGCGCCTCGGCATCGAAAACATGGCCATGACGGCGGTGCAGGGTCGGGCGGTTCTCGTCGATCTGGCGCGCGCATTCGGCACCGGCCGCACACTTATTGGCTATGACGAAATGATGCAGGCGATGGAGACACAGCAGGTTGAGATAAAGACCGGGGATTTTCTGGCGCTTCATACCGGCTACGGCGACGCGCTGATGGCGATGCAAAAGCGTCCCGACGAGGCTGTTCTGCATCACACCGGCGCAGCCTTGAACGGCGCGGATAAGCGGCTTCTGGATTGGATCGATCAAAGCGGAATCGTTGCGATCGTCGCCGATAATCCGGCAGTGGAAGCCTTTGACCCGGAGCTCAAAGCAACCGGCGAAAGCGGCCTTCTTCCGCTGCATGACAGATGCCTCTTTAAATTGGGGATCCACCTTGGCGAGCTATGGTGGCTCAGCGACCTGGCGCGGCACCTTGAACGCGTAGGACGAAGCGCGTTTTTGCTCACCGCGCCCCCGTTACGGCTTCCTGGAGCCGTGGGCTCGCCGGTCACGCCGGTCGCAACCGTTTAATACCAACGCTCATGAAGATCAGCGTTGGTATCCGAATCGTTGTTTGCGCGCCGCCGCCCCGCCAATCCCGCGCGCGATATCAGTGACGTCGGCGTAAAATGAGCTTCGATGGCAACCGCTTGATCGCGGTTGTCCAGCCGGGACCTGACTAGACCCGGATGCCTGTAAATCGGATCGCTTCGCGATCCGGCTTAAAGTCGAAATCGGGCTCTACTTTTTTAAACCAAAGGGCGATTTAGACATAAAGTGGAACCACGAAGTGGTTTTTACCCAATGCCATCGCGGCTCTAGGAAGCTTCGCTATAACGGATTTCACTTCTCAGGCGCCGGCGCAGCTTCGCGGGCGGCGTATTGAACCAGCGCTGGCAAGATCTGGCGAGTACCGGCAGCTCCGAATAGCCGAGACGGCCTGTTACCTCGGTTAGCGTGAGGTTGGGCTGCGCGAGGTAACGCAACGCAAGTTTCTGCCGCACATGCTCCCGTATTTCCTGAAAGTTCGTGCCGGCGGAGGATAGTCGCCTGAGCAGCGTCCTTTCATGGGTTTGCATCAGCTCGGCCACACGTTTTCGGGTACAGGCGCCCTCCCAGTAGGCTTGCTCCACGGCGCGCCGCACCCGTGTGGCAAGGGAAACCTCAGGCGCGGGAAAGCGAGCGGCAAAATCCTCGCGGGCCTTTAAAAAGGCGCCCTCGTCCCGGCCAACCACCGGGGCGCTCAGATCGGTCTCCGAGAAGAACAACCCGTGTAGATCCTGTTGAAAACGCACACGGGCTTTGAACCGGCATGCGTAAGTGGTAAGCCGGGCGCGCGGAGCATGCAGGAACCAAATCTCGCGCGACCGCGCCCTGCTACCGGACAGCCGCAGGACGCCGTAATGCGCGAGCAATGCCATCAGCTCGACCAGCTGAGCGTTATCTGCGAATTCTTCCGGAAATTCGATCCGGAAGAAGATCTGCCCGTTCGGCCCTTTCCGCTCAAGCTCCGTTGTCACGCCGCAACTATAGGCTTCCGAATGCGCGCTGGCGCAGCCGAGAACATCACCGACATTCGGCGCATTCTTTATCAGCCGATCCAACGGTTCAAAGGGGTGAACGCTTTGAACCTCAGCTAGCCGCATGCCGAAATCAGGACATTGCAGCGTAGCAGACGTCAGTTCAAGCAACTCGCTTACCTTGGCCATAGAGATGCGAGCCGTTTTCTGGTTCAGCACGCTCCGCTCAATCCCAGCTCGTTGCAGCAAGGCATCCGCGTCTCCGCCCAAGCCTCGCGCCAATTCCTGATAACCAGTCAAAAAATCACATGTGACGGTGTACGCAAGCAATGTCGTATCTTCCCCATCATGCCAGCGCTATTTGACTGGCAATTATTAATCGCCTTGTCCCACATACCTCCGCCCTGGTCAAGGAAATGACGAACCATCGAGTTTTATGAAAGCCCCGCGGGGCGGCCGCACGCGAAAAATGACAGTTGTACCCAACGGTCATTCTCTATGACCGTTGGGTACAACAGGGCGGCTACTTGCCGCAACGCAGTCACAGCGGCAAAGCCGCGGCTAAGCGCGACGCGCGGCTTTGAACTTGAGTCTTCCAAACGCCGCCGGCTTGGCAAAGCAATCCGGCTTGTTATCCACCAGGGTCGCCTCCAAATCCACATTCATTTTCATCGGCTTGGTTACCGCCACGGTCCAGCCTGCCGTATCTCCGTTCCACTTGCCGTTCAATAACGGCACCGGCGTTTCGTTGGGTGCAACAGTTTCGCCGGTGATTATTCCATCTTCCGCCTTCAACGTAAGCGCGGATCTCTGTTCACCCAGAGGAGAATTGACAACGGCATCCCAATTCCATCGATAGACATTCCTCCTACATACCAACAAGCCCATCCATGCTCGGGCTGGCTCGCCAACGCTCAAGGAGTTCTATATAGGCCGTCGGGCCGCCGCCATAAGGCTCGTTCAGCTCGAACGCGGCGTCTCGCTTGCCTTCGTAGCTGTAATATCCAGGTGTGCAGGCCTCAAGGAACGCCCGCCGCGGACCGCTTTGCAGCATGATCGCTCGCACCCACTCATCCTCGGCCTCGCGCGCTGGCTCGATTGTCTCAGCGCCCTGTTCCAGGCAGCGGCCAATGACATAGGCACAATGCCGGGCCTGCACATCCACAATGTGGATATAGTTGATCGAGATTCCGGCCTGCACCAAGCTAATGAGAAACAGGTTTGGAAAGCCGTGCGTATGTATACCAAACAGCGTGCGCGCGCCGATGTTCCAATGCTCGCTCAAGGCAACCCCGCCGCGGCCGACAATGTCGAACCCAGCCTCCCGAGTATACTCCGTCATGAAGTCGAAGCCCGTGGCGAAAATCAGGCAATCCAAGGGGTATTCTCGCCCATCCACGACAACGCCACCCGGCGTTACGCGTTCAACGCCCTTCCCCGCCGAGTCGACTAAAGTCACGTTCGGGCGATTGAATACTTCAAGGTAGTCGTCGGAAAATCCTGGCCGCTTGCAGAAATAGTGGTAATACGGCTTTAGGGCTTCTGCCGTCTGCTTGTCCTTGACGATCTTTTCTATACGTCGGCGAACCGTCTCCATTTTCTTTATCTGTGCCATCTGCAATTCGGCCGGGTCGCCGGCTTGATTGCCCTCGCCGCCCGTCGGCGCCGAGATATCGCTCAGGATCGCCGTCCAGGCATCTTTTACCATATCGACTGGCTGCGGAATGCCTTGCGTCACGCGCGTGAAATTCTCCATACGCCGTCGTTGCCATCCCGGCTCAAGGGAACGCCACCATTCAGGATCGGTCGGCTTGTTGCCACGTACATCGATGGAGGCCGGCGTGCGCTGAAAGACGTAGAGACGCTCCGCCCACTGGGCGGCCGGCGGAATGCACTGGATGCCGGTCGACCCCGTCCCGATTACCCCGACCTTCTTTCCCTTCAGGCCAGTGAGTTGGCCAGTGTCTCGGCCGCCCGTGTAGCCATAATCCCATCGGCTGGTGTGAAAGCTGTGCCCCTCGAACCGGTCGATCCCGGGAATTCTCGGGAGCTTCGGGTTGGTGAACAAGCCCTTGCAGGATATGACAAAGCGCGCGGAGACCTTGTCGTTGCGGTTTGTAGAGACCGTCCAGCGCTTGCGTTCTTCATCCCAGAGAACCGCCTTGACCTCAGTCTGAAACAACGCACCGTCGTAGAGTTCGTATTTTGCCCCGATGCGCCGGCAATGTTCGTAGATCTCGGTCGCCTTGACATATTTCTGCGTCGGCACGTAACCGGTTTCCTCGAGCATCGGCAGGTAGATGTAGGATTCAACATCGCAGGCCGCCCCAGGGTAGCGGTTCCAATACCAAGTCCCGCCAAAGTCGGCGCCGCGCTCGATGATCCGAATGTCCTTGATGCCTTGCTCCCTCAGGCGGCCGCCGGAGAGCAATCCGCCGAACCCGCCGCCAATGATGACGACGTCGGCATCCGCTATCAGCGGATCGCGCGCAAAATCCGGGTCGGCGTTTGGATCTGCCGCAAGATGCGCGAAACCGCCCTGAAGCGTCTGATACTGCGAAATCCCGTCAGACCGCAGGCGCTTCTGGCGTTCCTGTTCATAACGGCGAGTTAACGCATCCACGTCGATCTCAATGGAACCTTCGGGTTCTGCTACGGGCATCAGGGCTGCACCCTCCAATCGGTCGAAAATCCTGCCCAAGCTCTAGCAGCATCAAGGTTTCGTGGATTGATCTTCCGCGTCAGGTTCCTGCCGGCAGCGAACCGCTGCTGGTTATCGCCTTCTTCAAAATGATGGCAATTGATTGAAATATCTTCGGGGATCCCAGAACTCGCCATATAATGCCCGTCGATCAGGAGCCGGTGAAACGCAAATTATAACACAGCTTCGAGGCTGTTTCCTTCGAACATCCTCTCTTCAGGTCTGAGCGTCTTTAGCAAGCCATGCAATCTGCAAAAGCGAGGCTGACTGTCCCATGAAATCAAGACGCAAGGCCTGCAATTATTCATCCTCCACGTAACGGATCCGAACCAGGCCGCAGCATGCTGCGGTGATTTCTTGAACCAGCCGGGCCGGCCTAGCACGGTCGGGCAATAAGAAGATTAAGAAGGGGGAAGTGACGTGAAAAGACGTGAATTTGCTAATTTGACGATGATTCCTGTTTCGACCGCAGCCCGCAGGCATCTGATCGCATACGCTTTCGCACCATCCTGGCCGCATGAAGCCGCGGTGCAGCAGGCGAGATGAACCCCGGACGGATCCGAGAAATGATGAAAGCCACCCAGCGCCGCCTGCCGGAAGCTGCATTTGATTTCTATCACGACATTGAATTTGATTCCGGCGGTAGCCACCACCCCGCCCTGCAAAGGCTGAGCCAAGCCCCGCCGATCTTCTGGAGCGAATCACAGGGCGGGTACTGGGTTATCCGGAGCCACGCGCTTGCATTTGAGGCGGCGCAGGCGACCGAGCTCTTCTCAAGCAAAGCGATGAACATTCCAAGGGACGATACCGAACTAACGCTGCCACTGGCCATTCCGATCAACCTTGATCCGCCCGAGCACGGCCATTTCAGAGGTCCGCTTGCAGCGATATTCGGACCGCAACGTGTAGCAAAATTCGAACGTCATATTCGCGACCTGGCAATCCAGCTGATCGACGAAATCAAGGGCGATGGAAGATGCGATTTCGTCCGAGTCGTCAGCGAACCGCTGCCGGTTCTCACCTTCTTCAAAATGATGGGAATCGACGAACATAACCTTCGCGAATTTCGTGAGCTCGCCATTGTAGGATCGGTCGATCCGGATCCGGTTAAACGCAAACTGGGCGCGATGCGCGTCTCCGAAATCATGTCCTGCTTTGTGGATGGCCGAGTAGCCAATCCGCAGCCCGAAACAGATGATTTCACTACGGAAATCCTGAACATCGCAATCAATGGCCGCCCGGTTACGCCGACAGAGGTTAAGAACTATCTCAGGCTGCTTTTCTTTGCCGGGCTGGATACCGTCGTCAACGCACTGGCTTTCGGCATTTCCTACCTGGCACGCCATCCAAACATCCAGGAACAGCTGCGTGCCAATCCTGCCAAGATCAGGCTGGCCGTAGAGGAGTTGCTTCGTCTGGGCGCGCCGGCGACGCTAGGCCGAATGGTAACGCGCGATGCGCTCTGGCATGGGGCGAACCTTCATGCCGGGGACCGGGCATTGCTGGAACTGCCAGCCGCCAACCTGGATCCGGCAGTCTTTCCTGAGCCGCTTACATTTGACATTGAGCGTGGCAATATTCCTCATCTTGCTTTCAATTCGGGACCGCATCGGTGCATCGGGCAGCATCTGGCACGCATCGAGCTTCGCGTTGTCTATGAGGAGTGGCTCGCGCGCGTGCCGGAATTCAGACTTGATCCCGCCAAACCGCCGAAAATGCATGGCGGCATGGTCATGGGAGTGGATAGTTTGTCGCTTGTCTGGGAGACATAGGCTAGGCCGACGCCAAGATCAGAAGGGACAGCCTCGTCGCTATGGCCGCCTTGTTACCCGTCCATAGACCGGGAACTTGGAGAGAGACAATGAATTTGCCTTTCAATGGGATGATCGATCTAGAGATTGCGGCGGATACGGCGAGCGAGGTGGTTCGGGTGGACGCACTCCGCAAATTCCGTGAATTGGTACACGAGCTTGGGGGCGATGCCGAAAGCCTGCTGATGCGCGCCCAGATCAACCCCGCGGTCCTGGACAGCCGGCATGCCGTAATTTCCTATAGGGCCATGACCCACCTGCTAGAACACACGGCGGCGACGTTGAACTGCGTCGATTTCGGCATGCGGCTGGCGGAGCGACAAGGGGGCGCGAAGGTGCTTGGCCCGATCGAGGTGGCGATGAAGAATTCGCAATCGGTCAGCGAGGCCTTTCGCTACTGCGCGGAACATATTCAGGCCTATAGCCGCGCCACGCGCATCTGTTTCGAACCCGACAGGAAGCGTCAGCGTAGCTTCATGAAATTCGAAATATTACTCAGCCGTCTGCCGTATCAGCGACAGATTGTGGAGCAGGCAATGCTGCTTACGCTGCACGCTGCTTCGGACATAAGCGGTGGTATGGCGCGGGTCCGTGAAGTTTGGTTTTGCCACGAGTCGCTCGCCCCGATGGCCGTCTACCGGGCCTATTTCGGCTGCTCGGTGAAGTTCGGTCAATCATCCAATGGCCTGTACTTTTCTGAACAGGATCTCAGGCAGGAGATACCAGCCCCCGACTACCAGCTATATGAACTCGCCGCGTCCTTTATCGATGCCCGCTTTCCGCCCAACGGGTTGGCGGTAAGCACGCGCGTCCGCGGACTGATCGTGAGTTTGCTGGACACGGAGGAATGTATGAATGAGCGCGTTGCAGCTCTGTTGGGAATGCATCCAAGGACGCTGCAGCGCCGGCTGCGCGCCGAGGATCAATCCTTCGAGATAATAAAGGACGAGGTTCGACGGGACGCTGCCCTTCGCTATCTCGCGCAGTCTGGTATGCCACTGATCAGGGTCGCGGAGATGCTAGGCTACTCCGAGGTGTCCGTGCTGACACGCAGCTGCAATCGCTGGTTTTCGGCGCCGCCGAGCCGGCTGCGTAATAATCCTGCGCTGATCTCAAACAGCCATCTTGGCTCTAATATGCGACGTTGTAGCTGAGCTTCAGGCTCCACTGATTTGGTACCACCGGCCATTTCCCCCCGAACTCCGGTTTGGGAAGTGATTCAACATAAAGCACTGCTTTAAATTCCCGCTAACATCGAAGGCTTCGCCCAGCAAGATCAGCCACGTATCTTCATCAAGATAAAAGCACCGTCGCGGGAGCATGTTGCTTTCGCCGCGATGAACCGTTCCCTCTACAACCCAGACACAATGTTTTTCCCAGCGGAAGGCGACTTTATCTGCAATATTCGAAACATCCCGCCGCTCTGGATCGGTTGCAATGGCGCTGCGGTTATAGGGAACGAGCCTTTCCTGCTTGCCGGCATATCGCCAGTCATACTCAAGCGGATTACTGCACGCGTTGGAAGTTTTTGAAATGATGGCACTCAGGCGGATTGAGCTCAGAAACTCATAGAATTCGCCGGCAGAATTTTGAAAATGCGCGTGGTCATCCTCTTGTCGAATGCTCATGCTACTCTCCCAACTCCTCGCTTCGTATCTCCTCAAGTACTTGCCGCGCTTAAGCGGCAGGCCTGACGGATCACGCGCAAAGCACTACGGGCGACCGGACAGCCGACCTAAACATCCGGCAAATGGTTCCACCTGATGTCTGAATCGCCCTCTGGTTACATAGCTAGCGGCAGATTCAGACATGAGATCGGATCGCGACATGAAACAATTCACCGTCGTCCGGGACTAGAAGCTTGCGCTTGCCGCCATTTGCTGCGGGTTGAAGATGCCGGGATCCTGCGGTTTCAAATACTCGTTGTTACTATATGGCGGATTCACCATACTGCCGATAACGGTGTAGTTGGTTGTACCGATTTGATACGTCGCCTCGGCGACTTCCCACGTACATGGCAGCGACCCCGCCGTCCGATTATAGCACGCGCCGGTCTTCATCATGTTCCCGTCGGCATCATAGTTATCGATAAGCAGGATGGTCCAAGTGTCTTCGTCGACATAAATCATCCGCCGGGCCGTCGTATTGCGCTCGCCGGGGTGCAGCCTAGCATCTACCACCCAAACACGGTGCTTCTCCCAACGGACGTAGTCCGGGTTCAGACAGTTTGGTTGCACCAACTCCTTCGCGGTGACGAAATGGAAGGCATTGCAATTATAGGGCACCAGCATTTCCTGCTTGCCCAATAGTTTCCAGTCGTATTTTTGCGGGCTGCCCGCAAAGCAGGAAGCGTCATCGAAATTGTTGATCCCGTCTGCAGTTGGATTCGGCGTGTCGTAGGCCTCATCCGGAGCCTTGCGTACACGGCCCTGGCCGGTGACGACTGTCCACGTGATATCAGGTTTCGCAAGGACGTTGCTGCTTACCCACACGATGATCTCTTGTCCGGCCTCAGCGGCGGGCGCCAAATAGAATTCGTGTAGTCTGCTCAAATACCCGTCATAGGTTTCAAGCGAACCGTTTGGATCATAAAAGCTGCAATCATAGTGGGTGGAGCCGCCAAAAGTCACGACGACATTGCCGCCGGTAACCACATAACCGCCAGCATACTTGGTATAATTCTGGTAGGTCTGCCACCGCACGAGATGGTTCCAGATGATCTGCGCCCCGGCGTCGTAGGGATCGGAGGAAAGTATCGGAAACGCCGGTCCGCCGTAGCCGCCGGTAAAGCCGAACCTGCCGCCTTGCGGCAGAAGTTGCGCCCGAACGGCGTTCTTCGCGGTATTGTCATAGATGTATTGCGGCGCCGCAGCCGTCCGGTAGGTTGGGTAAACCTGGAGTGACAAGCCGTTCTTCTGGATTAACAACTTGGTGCCAGGTGTCGTAAGAGAATCATATTGCGACAGATTGCTGGCGTCGACGATATAAAGCGGCTTCTCATTGGGCATGAATGGCTGGTCTATCGGCGTGTCTGGTCCGACGGAAGCCGAGACATTGCCGCCGGTCCAGGCAGGGATGGAGCCATCTGCATTGCCGGCGCGTAGAGCGCCCAATGGCGTAAGCGTGGTAGTCAGGAGGCTGGGATCGGGTTTGGATTGCGCCAAGGCTGGATTTAGAACGGCAGCCCCGGATGCCGCGGCGGCCACGCCGGAACCAGCTAGCAAATTGAACTTGCGTCTTTTCATGTCATTTCCCCTTTTATGTTCAAGCCCGCTTTATGAAGCGGCGCTGTTTGCTCAAGGCTTCGCTACTGCGCTGCTTGAGCGGCCCCTTCAGAACGTGTTTTGCACAACATGAATAGGTTCATGCCCTCCCGTCTTGACTTCGTGGGACAGTCGAAAGGAATTTGCGAGGTTGCGACATTCTATAGTTTGCGACATTTTATTACGTGGAAAATGAATTGGTCTCCGTTAAGGCAGGTTGCCAGCCTGAAGCGGTTAGACCGTTTGCTGCGGAGGTATTGCGAAACCAACCGTTGCGGAGCATCATTTAAAGCCCATAGATTGGCGCTGCTAATCTGCTCTGGCGTTAAAAAGCGCGGCATGGAAGGATAATATCCTTGTCCTTTATTCATGATAATGTCCTTGTACTTCATTCATTAAGTGGAGAACCATGCGCGTTGGCGTAGTCATTCCTTCCTTTGACCAGTTTGCAAACGCATCGGCGTTTGGCCGACTCGTTAAAGCTGTCGAAGAATTAGGCTATGACTCCGCATGGCTCGGCGATCACATCGTCATGCCGCAAAACGCGCCGGCCTATCTCGGCACGCGTTGGCATGAGGCGATGACATACGCGATTCATGGCCTGGCGCTGACATCGCGCCTGTCATTTGGCACTGACATACTGGTGGCGCCGTATCGCGATCCGCTGCTGCTTGCGAAGATGTCGGCGACGGCGTCTGACCTGTCGAACGGGCGTTTCCAGCTTGGCTTAGGAATTGGATGGCTGAAGGGCGAATTTGAAGCGCTGGGCAGCCCCGCTTTTGCCGACCGCGCGGATGTAACCGACGAGTATCTGCGGGTCATGCGTCATCTTTTCATATCGGACGGAGCGCTGTCGTTCAAAGGCCGCTGGATCAATTTCCAGGATGTCTTTTTCGAGCCCAAGGCGGCGCTGCCACCTCCCCTGCTGGTAGGCGGCAACCATCCCAACGCCATCCGCCGCGCCGCGCTGTTGGGAGATGGCTGGCACCCCCTCTTTATGTCGGAGCAGGGCTACGCTGCAGGGAAAGCGGAGATCCTGAGGTTACGGGCGGAGGCGGGAAACAAAGACCCGTTCATTTTCTCCTACAGCTGCCCACAGACCCGGGTGCTAGCGGCTGAAGCAGCAGCCATCCAAACTGTTGTGGCGACGGTCAGTGAAACTCAAGGCACGTCGTACGCGCCCGATTCCCCGCGCGACAGCACGGGGCGCCTCCGCTTCATCGGCACGGTAGCTCAGTTGCGCGAAGATTTCCATGCGTTTTCAAGGGCTGGCGTGGACCAGATCGTGCTGAGGTTTGCAGTGCCCAACGATCCTGATATCGGAATTGAAGCGCATCTGGACCAGCTCCGTCTTTTTGCGGCGGAGGTCCTGCCGCAACTGAAGGACCCCGCGGCCGCCTTTTGAGCAACCTGTTGAAGCGCCACATCTAAAGCCAGAGTGAACGCCAGAGAGGCTTCGAAGGCGACCCTGTTTAACAAGGTTCGGGCCACCAAAGCATGCCGTGATCTTTTCACCAATCTTCAAAAAATTCCACCCGTCACCTCAGCCTGCGTAACAATCGGCTGAACTGCCAGCCCTGCAGGCGCCGCTCAGAAAGTTTGGAAAACACGTAGAACTGCGCATTCTAAAATGCTATCCTAGCATTGCGGATGGCATACTGCCTCGAAACCAACCGTAGAACATCGGACGTGTCTCTCAAGGTATTCCTTTTGTCGCGCCCATCCTTTTGGTCCCCTGGTGTTTCGCTATAATTGAGGCTTTAAGAGCCGTTATTGTGAGATGGGATGTCATGTCGCCTTGGCTTGAGCATCTCCTCGATTAGTGGAAGCAGGGCGCCTGCAGTGGAGAAAATCATGCATGATACAATCATCCGCGGCGGCAGGATAATCGACGGCACTGGCCGAACCGGTTACATCGGCGATGTTGCAATTGATAATGGAACCATTAGTGCAATTGGCCGCCAGCTCGGCGAAGCGAAAGCCACGATCGATGCCAACGGCGCCATCGTCACACCCGGTTTCATCGACATCCACACACATTATGATGGCCAGTTCATCTGGGACGATATACTCGAACCAAGCTTCTCGAATGGGACGACCACGGTGATCGCCGGCAATTGCGGCGTCGGCTTCGCACCCGTCGATGCCGTGAACCGGGCCCGTTTGATCGAGATGATGGAGGGTGTCGAAGATATCCCGGGCATCGTCCTTGACGAAGGGTTGGACTGGGCCTGGAGAAGCTTTCCCGACTATCTCAACCGGCTTGCCCAAAAAGAATTCACCATGGATGTCGCGTCCTATCTTCCGCATGCGCCACTTCGCGTATTCGTCATGGGCGAACGTGCATTAGCGCATGAGCCGGCAACCGATGCAGATCTCGTCGAGATGAAACGAATTGTGCGGGAGGCGATGGAAGCAGGTGCCATCGGCGTTTCAGGCTCGCGCATACTGGAGCACAAATCAAGCACCGGGGCGCACGTGCCAGGCACCTTTGCCGAGGATCGCGAGTTCATTGCACTTGCGGAGGCGATGGGCGAAACCGGCAAGGGCGTCTTTCAGATGGTGCCATTCGGCACTGCAGGAGGCAATGTGGGAACTGCTGCTACCACCCAGCAACGGCTCGACGAACATGCCCGCTTCGAACGCATTTCGGCGGCGTGCGGCCGGCCGGTTACTTACTTGTTGCACTCACATGATCACGCACCTGAAGAATGGCGTTTGATGCTTGCGGCATCAGAACAGGCGAATAAGCGTGGACTTGCTGTCTACCCGCAAGTCGCTGCCCGCGGCCTAGGTTTGGTAATGGCTCTTGACAGCTATCATATTTTCCAGGCTCGCCCTTCCTACATGGATGTCGCTCATCTGCCACGTGTGGAACGCGTGCGCGCCATGCGCGATCCCGCTCGACGCGGCGCGATTTTATCGGAGCGCAATGTACTGCCCGTCGGGACGCAAGGCGACCGTATCCTCGGCCTAGTCGAATCCTATACGAAGATTCTCCACCGTTTCTACAAGATGACACCTCCAGTCGATTATGAACCGTCTGAGGATAGGCGGCTTGACAAGCTCGCTGAAGCGACTGGGCTTGCTATGGAGGACGTCGTCTACGACACGCTGGCGGACGGTGACGGCAACAACATGTTTGTTGATTTTGTTATGAACTATACGAACGGCAATTTGGATTCGGTTCATGATATGCTGGAAAACCCGACGACGCTGAGCGGCCTTGGCGACGGCGGCGCTCATCTGCTCTCGATCTGCGATGCGGCAATGACCACCTACCATTTGTCCTTCTGGAGCCGCGACCGCAAACGCGGGCCGACGCTCCAACTCGAGGCCATGGTTGCTAAATTGACTGGCAAGCCAGCTGAGGTCTTTGGGCTCAACGACCGCGGTGTTATCGCCATCGGAAGGCGCGCCGACATCAACGTGATTAACCTTGAACAGCTCGGCAGCGCAATGCCGGAGATCACATTCGATCTGCCCAAGGGCAGCGGCCGGCTGCTTCAAGGCAGTAGCGGCTACCTTGCGACGATCGTCAATGGCGTAATCACCCGGCGTAATGATCGCGATACCGGGCAGCGTCCCGGCCGGTTGCTGCGCGCGAGCAGTAAGCCACATGTCAGCTTATGACGCTGCGCTGCGCAGCCTGGCCACAACCATAGCTCCGGCGCTGGCGGTTTGTACCCAGGAGATTAATCCCGGCGCAGGGTTGTGTATCGGCGGCGCCAGACCTTCGATGACCAGCAGGTCAACCTGCGCTAGGTCACGATCAGCCTGCGCTATGTTGTTGCCCTCTAGACACCATCTGGCCGGATGGCCATGACAGCGCCTGGGCTTTACAACGCGCAATCTACTTTCAATCTAATTCAATCTCCATCTCGGCCAGCTCGCGTTCTGCCCAAAACAGCCGCCCGGAATATTCATACGGATTTTCGCAGGCAGCGAAATACGCCAACATGCGCGCCGGTACCGTCATGGGCACCGCGATGCTGTTATCTAAGCCCTGTTCCTTTACCCGGATGGCAACCAGTTCCGTCGAGACCAAGCCAGGATGCATGCCGATGATCGCAATGTTCTTCTGCTGAAATTCGGGCGCCATGCAGTTTCCGAAGCGATCAAGCGCGCGCTTGCTGGAAAAATAACCTGGCACTGCAAGACTGAAGTTGCCGATCGCGGCCTGACTCGGCGGTTCCTCGGGCTGACGAAGCACTTCGGCGCAGCCGGTCGTCACGTTAATGATGCGGCCGCCGCCGCGCTTTTCCATGATTGGAACGCAAAGCTGGGTGAGCGTGAAGGGCGCGTGCAGGTTCACGTCGAACTGATAAAGCCATTCTTCGCGGGTTAGCTCGGAGAACGGCTTACCCCAGAAATCGCCGGTGGTGGCGGCGGCGTTGTTGATCAGGATATCGACGCCGCCGAAACGTTCAACCGCCGCCTGCACTAGGCGCTTGAGGTCGGCTTCCTTGGCGAGGTCGGTCGCGACCGCGATTGCCTGACCCCCCAGATCCTCGACCTGCTTCAGAGTCTCGCCGATCGTGCCGGGCAGAACAGAATCCGCCTCAACCGTCCGCGCGGCCAGCACAACGTTTGCGCGGCGTTTGGCAAAATCCAGTGCAGCCTGTTTGCCGACGCCCCGGCTGGCGCCGGTGATGATGACGATTTTGCCGGAAAGATCCAGCTCCTTCTGACGCTCCATTTTTTGCTCCCTTCCAATATTGGAATACATATTGCCGTTAATGGAAATGTTGTGCTTAACGCGCTCTGGAGTCAACTGGGCATCTCGGTTGGTCCTGCTTGGAGCTGCACTGCTTTGCCCCGAACTTTGAATCCCGCCGGCCGGGTGGTGGACGTGCTGAATTTCCTCCCGGCGTATCCGACGGAGCGTTTCTTGTTGGCCGAGATAGCTCGCCATATCGAACTCAGCAGCGGCCCCGCGCATCCTGCGTTGACGACGATGGTGAGCCGGAATATTCTTGCGCCGCAACGAGAAGCGGCAGACCTATTCGCTGGGAATGGAGATGGTGCGACCAGCCAGGGGGCGGTTGAAAAGCTGGTATCCCGAGATCACGCGCATCGGCAAATTCCGGCCGCTGCTGCCGCTCTTGCGTCAGAATCGTTCACCAACCAATTCTTCGCTTTTGAGCCAGAGAGCCTTCGCATGCTCAAGATCCAAGGCATATTTTCGAACGCCGAAGCGGGCTGCCGGATCATCGTTAACTGCGGCGACGTGACTGTCCTCACGGTAATGTACACCGACCAGCGCCGCGACGGCCGGCCGACGACGCCCGTAAAAGACGACCGTCAAACGCTTCTATCACGAACCACGACAAGCTAAGCAGCCACCTGACAACCTTCGTCGCGGCCTACAACTTCGCCAAACGGCTCCAGACCCTCAAAGCCACGGGCCGCGCGAGCGCAACGACGTGCCTCTTAAGCGACATCCGAGGGTGTCGGCCGGTAGAAAGCCAAGATCCTGGCCTCAATGCTACAGCGGGGGGGCGCATCCGATCCGGCCAGCGAATTGGCGAAAGAGCTATGTGGCACACGCTGGGGCCGCTCCGGCGCGGTATCAAAGGCCTTGAAGATGAGCGCTTCATCCACGGTCATATTACTGAAGTAAAACCATTGATTGGCTGGATTCGGGTGATACACGGTCGTTACGGAAGAAAAAGGGTCATCCTCACCGGGCAGATCGAGCACCGCCAGCGCATTCTTTTCATCAGCTATCGAGACCGTGCGGACATCGCATACCGCCAGCGGAAAGTCCTGAGGGGGTTTGGAAAACACGCGCCATACATTGTAAATCGCTGCTCGGGAGTAATCGCCCGCCGTACGCCCGATAAAATCGATAAGCGCGCGCGATGATTCATCGGTGAAGTCCGCATGAGGGAAGCGAGCCGGTTGATCGTCGGCAGTCCGCGCATAGTCTTCCCGGCGACGTACAAAACGAACGTTTACACCAACGGCAAGCGCGAACTGCGCGCCCGTGACGTCGCGCAGGAGCGCCGCCATTTCGTCCGCATACTTGCCGTCGGTCTGCGCGCGATCGAGAAAATCGGTGACACTGGAATGATGCTGAACCAGGGCAAAACCCTCACGGTCAAGACTGAAATCGCTGACCCTGGACCTGCCGTCCGTGATCGGCATCTCAACCACCACAGTGCGCATCGTGGTTTTGCTACGGTCCTCAGTATGATATTTTAATGTTTGCAAGGGGTCATCGGTCGGCGGGTCACGAAGATAATCGAAGCTAGCTCGGACATCGCCATTTGGTAACTCAGTCATACTTCTTCCCCTTTCTCAATCAATGCGTACGATATGAAAACGTGCAACTCTGTTCGATAGTCAACAGCGCAAAATTGACTGCGCACGATAATCTTACTGGCAGCGCACGACACTAAACATTAGGGATTTGATAGCAATACGGCTCAAAGTTTAGCCTAATCTTAAGCTGAAGCATAGGCTACGAGCCTGCGGAGACGAAGCACCTTACCCAAGCGAACCGCTTGTTCTTATGCTAGGGGAAGACCTGGAATTAAATGCTCATCAAGAATAGGCGCTCCGGACGTCAGCGCTTTACATCCGCTTTAAAAGCGCCGCGGGCACCTTCTGGCTTCTCTGGCCCAACGGTGGAGTCGCGATTAGTCTGCTGTTCAAGTTCTGCATTCAACTCTGCTCCCATCAGCACCACAATGCTGGAGATCCAGATCCAGGTCATGAACCCGACCACCGCTCCAAGCGAGCCATACGTTTTATTATAATTGCCAAAATGGGAGACGTAGAACGAGAACAGAAGGGAAGCGCCGATCCAGACCACCGCGGCGGCAATGCCGCCCCAGCTAACCCACTGCCAGCGCGCCATGTTGCGACTAGGACCGTAGCGATACATCAAGGCAAGCGCAAAGCTCAACAGGATCAGCATCGCCGGCCAACGCGCGACTGCTAGTAAAACTGCCGTAATGCTTTCAAGTCCAATAAACTTGAGCAGCACGGGCACGGCTACCACGACAGCCAGAGCGACGATGAGGAAGGCGATGGCGCCAAGCGTGAAGGCAAACGAGATCAGTGTACGCCGAACGTAGCTGCGCTTCTCTTGCTCATGGTAGACCACATTCAGCGCATCGAAGAGAGACTTCATGCCGGAGTTGGCGCTCCACAGCGATATGCCGAGGCCGAGAATCGCAGCAAAACCAAGTTCCTTATGGTCTTTTGCGGTCAGGACAGAGATTTGCCCCATAACGATATCGATGCCGCCCGCGGGTACAACACCCCCCAGATTATCCAGCTGTTTGCCGAGGCTCGACGGGTCGTTGAACAAGCCGTAGATGGATATGAACGCCGCGATAGCGGGAAATAGCGCCAGCAGCGCGTAGAACGTGACGCTAGCACCCTCCGCCATGATCCGGTCTTGCGTGAACCCTGCGCCGGCACGCTTCAGCACGTGAAACCAACCCCTCGGCGGAATTTGGCTGGGCCGGGTCGCCGAGCCGCCAGCGCTCTTTTCCGCTTGCGACGCATCGACCTGGTCTTTCTGATCAGGGTGGATTGCTTCCTCTACAGGCATCCTCCCCTCTTTTTATCGCTTTGGATGTTGTCGTGATTGTCACCGGGCGCTTAGGAGTATGCGGAACGCACAGAACCGGCAACGCAGCCAAACCCGGAAATGGTGAGGTCGCTATCTTTGCCATGCAACCCATTTGCTGCCGACGCCGTTCGTTTCAAGCAGCTCGCAGGAACGCGCCTAACTATTAAGAAGCATTCATCGTCAGCTTAGCCGGCCGAGCCGAATATGGCGATACGGGAACAAATAGCCGTAGCTCGTTTAAGCGCGCAAGCTTTGCAACAACCGCGCAAGACAGCTAGAATGAAGCGATAACGCAACGGTTTGCCCGGGTCTTTTTTGCACTCGGGTTTTTTTGCACTCGGGTCTTTCTTGCGGTCGGGGGCGAACTTTTATCAGGCAGCTTTGCCGGGCACCGCGCGATTACCGGCTTGCGTGCGCGGCCTCCAGGCGATGAGGGAGACAAGCGCCAGGACAAAGCATAACGCTGCACAACCCAGCCAGCCGATCTTGTAGCCAAAATCTTGAACAACATGGCCATAAAGCGCCGGCATACCGACGCCGCCGACCGCGGCGATTGTCAGCATCAACCCGGCTGCGGTGGGAATGTCAGCAACAGCTATCCTGCCGCTGAGCACACCGGGCAGGGACACCCAGCTCACGAAGGCAAGTATCGCAAATCCGCCAATAGCCGCCGCGCAAATTTGCAAGCCGACGGGTCCCACGAATGGCAGCATTACCAGCGCAAAAGATTCAAGGATGCACGCGCCAAGAAAGGTGGGAATCACGCCGAAGACCTTGTCAGCCAGCCACCCGCCAAGAAAGGAACCCGCAATTCCGGCCAGCAGCAGAATAACGCCCAATTGATCCGCAGCGCCGGCGCTAAGCCCGTGCTGGCTTTGCGCATATTCCGGCAATAACTGGGCGGCGGTAAAATACGCACCATAGCCGCCAACAAAGCTTAGCCCCAATAGCCAGAGATCCGCATGCGCAAATACACGCGTCAGCGCGGCAATATCCAGATGACGTCCTAGCACCTGACCCGCTGCATTCGGCGGCGTCGGAAACAGCGCAGTGACGAACAGGAAAGATGCAGCCCCTATCCCGGCCCCGCAGAGCAGTGCGCCACGCCAGCCCAGATCGGCGACCAGCGGCCCCCATCCAAACAATGCGATAGCCGCGCCGATCGTGAACGCCACGCCCGTCACCATGCTGGTCGCCGTAACGATCTCGCGCTTGCGGAACCAGGCCGCGGTCAAGCCGATCGCGCTGCCGATATAGATCGAACCGCCGGCCCCGGCGACAAACCTGCCCAGCAGCAGCACCGGATAATCCGGCGCCACTGCGGTAACGATGGCACCAGCTGTTTCCAGCCCGATGCCAAGAAGCATGGCAAAGCGCATGCCGTATGCCTCGGCGATCAGCCCGCCCGGTATATGCGCGAGACCATAGCCGCCGATGAACGCGCCCACGATGAGGCCTATCTGCGGCAACCCTAGATGCATCTGCGAAGCGATCGCGCCAAAGGCCGGCACGACGGCAAACCAGTTCAACGTCAGCTGGAAGAACGAAACGAAAATAATGGTCAGCGCAACCCAACGATTTTTCACTGTGAACGTTCCTTATGCGCCGGCTTAAACGCCGGCTTGCCATTGCCGCGACAGCACGGCAGGATTGCCGGCAAACCTATAAATCATATATGATCTTGTCAATCATATAGTTGTGCAGTATGGGTCGGGGGAATATTTGCCCGGATATCTAAATGCCCTCGATCGCCGCAATGCTTGATCCGGATGACGGAACGTCGCAGCGAGACCGGGCGGAGCGCAGCTTGGAAAGCGCGATTCTTTCCGGCGCCCTGCCACCGGACTCGCGGCTGGCTTTGCCCTCGCTTTCGGCGCGGTTCGACACTGGGATCACCCCATTGCGGGAGGCCTTATCCCATCTCGCCGCGCGCGGTCTGGTAACCTTGTCAGAAAACAAAGGCTTCCGCGTCGCCCATATCAGCTACACGGATCTGTTTGACATCACCCAAAGCCGTATTCTGCTGGAAAAGGCCGCGGTGGAACGGGCGTTTGCCAGCAAGGACCAGGAATGGGAAGACCGCCTGGTCAGCGCGACCCACCGGCTCGTGCGCATTGTCCGCAACACAAAATCGAAGCTGTTGGAGGGCAGTGCCGAATTCGATGCGGCTCATAAGGCGTTTCATGCCGCCATTATCGCGGGCTGCGGTCTGCGCCGGGTGATGGAACTGCAATCTTCACTATATGATGCCGCCTACCGCTATCGCCGCATCCTTAGCGGCGGGCTGCTGACTCGCGAGCATGTAATCGAGATCCATCAGCGCCTCTCTCAGCTCGTACTAGCACGCGACCCGGCGGCGTTGGATGAGCTCGAAAGGCACCTGATGACGACGATTGCCGTTGTCTACGGCGCCCATCGAAAGGTAACGCATGATGCTGAATGATACGCATGACGCCAATCGGCAGAGCTGGGTCGAAAGCGCGAAAACACGGGGTACGGATTTTCCGATTCAAAACCTCCCACTCGGTGTCTTTAGCCGTGGCGATGAGGGCAGAAGGCTTGGGATCGCCATTGGCGACCAGATCCTGGACGTTGCCGCCGCCGTGAAACACAAGCTGTTGAACTGTCCGGCTGCGCGCATGGGCGGTGATACGCTCAACAGCCTATTTGCCCTGGGGCGCGTGCCGATCGCCGCCCTAAGGGCCGAAGTTTCCGCCTTGCTCGCGTCCGGAACGCCGCAAGGCGAGTCCGCTTCCCGCCTCGAGGCGGAGATCCTCTGTCCCATGGCGCAAGCAACGTTGCATCTGCCGGTGGATGTCCGCAATTACACGGATTTTTTCGCGGGCATCCATCACGCCCGCGCCGCCGGCGCGTTGCTGACACCGGATAATCCGCTGCCGCAGAATTACAAATACGTTCCCATTGCTTATCACGGCCGCGCCTCTTCCGTCCGGCTCAGCGGTGAAATTCGCCATCCGAAGGGCCAGCTGTTTGACGGAACGGCGCCGCAATACGGCCCCAGCCAGCGTCTGGACCTGGAGCTGGAGATGGGTTTTTTCATCGGCCCTGGCAACAAACTTGGCGAGCCGGTGCCGATCGGCGCCGCTGAATCCCAGATCATCGGCATGTGCCTGTTGAACGACTGGTCCGCCCGGGATATCCAGCGCTGGGAAATGACGCCGCTTGGGCCCTTCCTGTCGAAGAGCTTCTCCACCATGATATCGCCCTGGGTCGTCACCCTGGATGCGCTGGCGCCATTCCGCATTCCTGCCAGCCCGCGGCCGCAAGGCGATCCGGCACCGCTCGACTATTTGACGGACGCAAGCGACCAGCAAGGCGGCAGCTTCGACATTCATCTCTCAGTACTACTGCGCACTGCGCGGATGACCGAAGCAGGCGAGCAACCCATGGAAATCATCACCTCCAACGCCAAACATTTGTATTGGACTTTGGCGCAGATGGTGACGCATCATTCCTCAAATGGCTGCAATCTGCTGCCCGGCGATCTGATCGGTACCGGGACGATTTCCGGGCCTACGCGCGCGGAACTCAGCAGCCTGCTGGAACTCACCTTTGGCGGTAAGGAACCGGTAAAGCTGCCGAACGGCGAGACCCGCGGCTTTTTGGAAGATGGCGATGAAGTAACGCTCGCCGCCCGATGCGAGCGCGAGGGGTTTCGCTCGCTTGGCTTCGGCAAGGTAACGGGCAAAATCATTCCATAAACGGCGGGAGGAAGCGCATGCAGCTGATCGATATTTCAATCCCGCTGGAAAACGATGTACCGGCCGATCCGCCTATTCAAAAAGTGGTGATCGAATATCGTGCGCATCATGAAACCGTCGATGATATCCTAGGTTTCTTCCCTGGTCTGCGGCGCGAGGATTTGCCGGACGGCGAGGGCTGGGCGGTGGAACGCGCCATCATTTCCACTCATAACGGCACGCATGTCGACGCGCCCTGGCATTATCATTCCACCATGGATGGCGGTGCACGGGCGATCACCATCGACGAGGTGCCGTTGGAATGGTGCCTGCAGCCAGGCGTCAAGCTGGATTTTCGGCTTTTGCCGGACGGCTATGTCGTCACGCCAAACGATATCGACAAGGAACTCGATCGCATCGGTCATAAACTTTCGCCGCTTGAAATCGTCATCGCAAATACCGCCGCCGGTGCGCGCTACGGGCAGGAGGATTATATCCATAGCGGCTGCGGCTTCGGTCGCGCCGCAACGCTGCACTTGGTAAGCAAAGGTATCCGCGTCGTCGGCACCGATGGCTGGAGCTGGGACGCCCCGTTCCTTCACACCGCTCGCCGCTACGCAGAAACCAATGATGCCTCGCTGATTTGGGAGGGGCATAAAGCCGGACGAGACGCCGGATATTGTCAGATCGAGAAGTTGCATAATCTCGAATCCCTGCCGGCAACGGGATTCAAGATCTCGTGCTTTCCAGTGAAAATCCGCGCTGCCTCCGCTGGCTGGACCCGCGCAGTCGCCATTTTAGATTCCAAGGCATAGGAACAGGAAATCACCGGGTTGGCCTTGGCATCTCAGGCATTGAAGAGGCCAGACTTGGCCATAATGCTTGTCATCCAGCCCGGCGTATTTGTAGGACCCATACCGCGCCTTGCGCCGCTTGAGTATCGGCTAGCCAGAACAAACGGCATAGCAACCTTCACGGTCGCAGGTGCAAAGCATCATGGTAAAGGGTCTGCCGATAGCCGGTAGGCGAGATGCCGACGCGCTTGGTAAAGGCAGTGGCGAAATAGTTTGCACGCGCGAAGCCACATCGGGTTGCAATGGCCTTTACGCTGAGCTCCGTCGTTTTCAGCAACGCGATTGCGGCCTCAAGCCTGATCTGGACAAGGAAGTCGTGGGGGGTCTTGCCCGTCGATCGACGGAACAACCGGGTGAAGTGGAACTTACTGATCGCAGCCTCCGCTGCAAGGGATCCCAGCGATAGCGGGTCTGCGTAATGCGCGCGCATATAGTCGAGAACCCGCGCAAGCCGTTTGTCGGGCATCACTGCCAGCCGCGCGGGCTCCTCAATGCTAACGCCGCCGCTATGGGCGGCTAAGAGATGGGTAGCAAGCCATTGTATAGCAGCTTCGGCGTAAAGGTTGGGGGCGCCGGCTTCAACACCTTGCAGCAGCGCTGAAGCGACCGCGGCAATCACCGGATCCTGAAAGGAGAGCCTTGCCAAGGGCCGTTCCAGCCGGCGATGCCCGGCGCGGCGGTAATGTTCCGCAGCATCGAGAAATGCTTGTTGAGGGACATAGAGGTTGAGCTTTTCGAACGGCGCGGGCGTGCCGCGCAGGTTGCGGCGGAGGCGGTCAATGCAGCCCCCTGGTGTCATGCCCACTGTACCGAGGCGGTATTTCGCCTCCCGCCATATACCCGTGTTTAATGAGGCAAGCTGCTGCTCGCCCTTCGTCATCACGACAATCGTCTGGTCAGGCGTCGGCAGCGTATAAAACGGCTCGTAGGTCGGTTCGACCCTGTGACGCTCCAGAAGAACCGAGGTCCACCCGCATGAAAGGCTGCTGGCCGTAACGGTGGAGGGAAGCGCTTCCCGACAACGCAGGCTGGCTTGCGAGAAACGGATTTTGGAATCGGCGGCGAGCATCAGGTTTTTCCTCCCGTCGCAGGGCTGAACGGCATCAGACCGGCATCGCTTAGTTGTCCGGTTTCTTGCTGTTTTCATCTAACAAATTGCACTGCCGCTTGGAAGTATCTTCGAGGGCGCCATGTGTCTCGTCGATGACGAATGATTGTCGGGAGGTGTCTCACCCAAGCTGCACCGACATGGAGCTACAATGAAGTGCGCGCGCAAATAACCGCCGAGAATAAGTTTACAGCGTTCAAGATGCACCTCAATGGCCGGCGCGAAACTGCCACTGCCACTGCCACTGACTTCTTGTAATCGCTTTTTAGGAAAGGACCTTTCTTGATCACCATGTTCGTTACCTATGCAGGCGACGCCGGCACCAAATTCGACCGCGACCATTGGATTAATGTCCATCTCCCGTTGGTACGGGAGGCCTGGGAGCCCCATGGGTTATTGAGTGCCGGAGGATTCTTCCCGTCGGGTGACGGTGGCGGCCTAATCGCGATCTGCCCCTGCGTTTTCCGAGACGAAGCGGCGATGGAGGCGGCGCTTGCTTCTGCGGAGACCAAGCGCGTGATGGACGATGTCAGGAACGTAACAAACGTGCAGCCTGGCCGCAGCCGCGCCGTGCCGCTTTAAGGAGAAGTAGCATGTTGAAGCAAAAGGTCATTCGCGTCACTGCGGCGGGCCCGGACGTCGAATTTGCCACCGCTGTCATTCTGAGTTCCGGCCATTTTTACTGCAATGTTCAGCCTCTCTTGAGCCAGTCAGGAATGCTAGATGACCCAGCAAGAAGCATGGGTTAAGACCCGCATGTTCTGGGCCGCCACCCCCCGCGCACGGTCCGTCGCGGCCTTTTCTGGGTCCCCGGCGAACGTGTTGACCGCGACCGTAAGACACCAGCGCGGGCCGATGTTCGCCGAGTGGGAGGCGCCAGAGCAGGTAACGCGCCCCTACCCAATCGTGCTGGTGCATGGCGGCGGGTTCCAAGGCACCGAGTGGCTCGACACGCCGGACAGCCGCCCGGGCTGGGCGCAACGGCTGGTCGAGGCGGGGTACGCCACGGGATCGTCGACCGCCCGGGTCACGGTCGCTCGCCGCTGCACACCGAGATCATCGGACCGATGGGACCGCCATTCTCCTATGAGGGCGGGCAACAGATCTATTTTCCGCCGGACCCGTAAGGTAAGCACACGCAGTGGCCGTTCGCACCTGACAACGCGGAAGCAATGGATCAGTTCATCGCCGGACACGATTCGGCTGAATAGCGGCATTATCAATGTGAGTGATGAAAATGAACTCTACGCTCAAGCAGGGAACGTCAGCAGGTCGTGGCCGAGCGGGACTGGACGCGGCGCGACGTCATCGCAACCTCGCTGGCGGGCGGAGCCGCCATGCTAGTCGGCTCCGCAGACATATCTGGCTGGGGTGCCCGGCCGGAACCGTCGGGCGAGCCGCGTCGGCAGCTCGACGTCGTGCTCACTGTTAACGGCATCGAGCATCGCTTTCCCGATCTCGACGCGCATACGACCTTGCTCGACATGTTGCGCGACCACCTCCAACTCACCGGCAGCAAGAAGGGCTGCGGGCTTGGCGCTTGCGGCGCCTGCTCGGTGCTGGTCGACGGACGGCGCGTGAACGCTTGCCTCATGCTGGCAGTGATGAGCCAGGGCAAGGCGATCACGACAATCGAAGGATTGGCGCAGGATGGCCAGCTGCATCCGCTGCAGGCGGCGTTCATCGCGCATGACGGCTACCAATGCGGCTACTGCACGCCGGGACAAATCATGAGCGGCGTCGCCTGCATCGCCGAAGGCCACGCGCATTCCGACGGCGAGATCCGCGAGTGGATGAGCGGCAATATCTGCCGCTGCGGCGCCTACACCAACATTGTCGCCGCGATCCGCGACGCCGCCGGCCGGGAGGGCTAGAATGGTGCCTTTTGCCTATGCCCGCGCAGCCAGCATTGCCGGCGCGGCTGCCAGCCTGGCGCGCCACCGCTCCGACGGCGGGCATGCGCCGGGCGCGGACTTCCTCGCCGGCGGCACCGATATGATGCAGCTTATGGGCGAGCATCTGCGCAATCCCGACCGCGTCATCGACATCTCGGCACTGCCAGGGCTCGACCAGATCGAACTACGCGATGGCAGCTTGCGGCTTGGCGCGCTTGCGCGGATGAGCGACGCGGCGGCGCACCCGGCCGTGCAGGCGCAGTGCCCGGTAATCTCGGAAGCATTGTTGGCAAGTGCGTCGGCGCAGGTCCGCAATCTGGCGACGCTTGGCGGCAACCTGCTTCAGCGCACCCGTTGCGGTTATTTCCGCGATCCCGGCGCGCCGTGCGAGAAGCGAGAGCCGGGGACAGGCTGCCCGGCCATTACCGGGCAAAACCGCTTTCACGCGGTCCTCGGCGGCAGCGAACACTGCATCGCAAGCTATGCCGGCGATTTTGCCAACGCGTTGTTGGTGCTAGACGCGACCGTTAGTATCGCCGGACCGGCCGGGGAACGCACGATCCCCCTGGCCGACCTGCACCGCCTGCCAGGCGACACACCGGCGGTTGAGACGCAGCTGGCGCCTGGTGAGCTGATCCTGTCCATCGACGTGCCGACCGGTCCGGCGGCGCGGCGTTCGCACTACCTGAAAGTCCGCGATCGGGCGAGCTTTGAGTGGGCGATCGCGTCGGCTGCGGTAGCGCTCGATCTTGGCGATGACGGCGTGGTGCGAGACGTGCGAGTTGCAATTGGCGGCGTCGCGAGCAAGCCGTGGCGGCTGCCACAGGTCGAGGCTGCGCTGCGGGGTCAGCATCTCACCGCTGCGCTTGTACGGGCGACGGCGGCGCACGCCGCCGATGGCGCGGTTTCGCATGGGCGTAACGCCTACAAGCTGGAGCTGATCCGGCGGATTGTTGCGCGTGCGCTGGGCGAGACAGGGGCACTCGCGTGAACGCCGTCGGCGCGCCGCTTAGCCGTATCGATGGGCCTGCCAAGGTGACGGGGAGCGCCCGTTACGCGGCCGAGTTCCACCCTGACGGGCTGGCCTACGCAGCAACGCATGACAGCACGATCCCGGCCGGGCGCATCATCGCAATCGATGCAGCCGCCGCCGAGCGAGCGCCTGGCGTACTGCTCGTGCTCACCCACCTCAAAGCCGAACGGCTGCCCTATCAGGCACCGCCCGAACGGCCAGCCGTAGACCCGGTCGCGGGTGAGCAGTTGCGCGTGCTGCAGGATGCGGAAATCCGGTTCAGCGGGCAGCCGGTCGCGCTGGTGGTGGCAAGCACGCAAGCGCAGGCGCTTTATGCCGCATCGCTTATCCACGTGCACTATGCCCCCGATCCTGACATGCGCATTTGTTTCGATCCGTCGCTTGCCAAGCCGACCTCCGAGGCCGCAGCGAAGAAGGGGCGCGGCCCCGAGACAAAACAGGGCGATCCTGACACCGCATTCGCTGCTGCGCCGGTACGAGTCGCGGCAACCTACCTGCAGGCGCGCGAGCAGCACAACGCGATGGAACCGCACGCGACCATCGCACACTGGCAGGGCGAGCGGCTCACGCTTTGGAGCAAGACGCAATGGGTCGGCAACGAGCGGGACGAGATCGCGCGCCGCTTCGGCATCGCGCCGGAGAACGTGCGGGTCATCAACCCGTTCGTCGGCGGCGCGTTCGGCTCGGCGCTGCGCACCTGGCCGCATGTCACGCTCGCCGCAATGGCCGCCCGCCGCCTCGGGTTTCCGGTACGGCTGGAGTTGACCCGGCGCCAACTCTCCACTGCGATAGGGTTCCGTCCAGAGACGCGCCAGCACGTGGCGCTCGGCGCGGAGCTTAACGGCCAGCTCACCGCAATGATCCACGAGGTGATCGGCCAGACCTCCATCTATGAAGAATTTGCCGAAGGCACGCTCGCCCCTGCAGCCACGACCTACGCCTGCCCCAACCGCCGAACCCGCTACGGCCTGGTGCCAATGAACGTCAACACGCCATGCCCGATGCGCGGGCCAGGCTGGGCGACCGGGCTGATCGGGCTGGAAATGGCAATGGACGAGCTTGCCGAGAAGTTGAAACTCGACCCTATCGAACTGCGCCTGCGAAACTACGCAGAACAGGACCCGATGAAGAACCTGCCCTGGTCCTCCAAGGCGTTGCGCGAGTGCTACCGCCAAGGGGCGAACCGGTTTGGGTGGGACCGTCGCTTGCCTGAGCCACGTTCCATGCGTAATGGCCGCGAGCTGGTCGGATTCGGCATGGCGACCGCCATCTATCACGTCGCCCGCTATCCAACCTCCGCCTCTGCCACTTTGTTTGCCGACGGGACCGCCATTGTGCGGTGTGCGACCAGCGACATGGGACCGGGCACCTATACATCGGCGTCGCAGGTTGCGGCGGATGCGCTCGGCCTACCGGTGGAGCGCGTGCGGTTTGAGCTTGGCGACTCTGCGTTCCCGGCCGCCAAGGAACATGGCGGCTCGACCACGATGGCCAGCGTCGGATCGGCGGTGCAGGCGGCCTGCGCGGCTCTGAAATCAAAACTCACCGATCTTTCCCGCACCCAGGCTACGGGCAAACTCGAGAATCTGCTTCGCGATACCGGGCTGCAGCGCCTCGATGCGGAGGCCAGCGCCGCGCCCGGCGACGAGGCGAAGACGCACAGCTCGGTCGGCTTTGGCGCGGTGTTTGCAGAAGTACGCGTTGACCCGGAACTTTGCACTGTCCGCGTCGCGCGGGTGATCGGCGCTTATGACGCAGGCCGCATTATTAATCCCCGCCTCGCGCATAGCCAGTGCATTGGCGGAATGGTCGGCGGCATCGGCATGGCATTGCTGGAGGAGGCAGAGTGGGACGCCAAGCTCGGCCGTGTCGCTAACGCAACCATTGCGGAGTATCTGGTGCCGGTTTGCGCCGACATCCACGAGCTAGATGCCATTTTTGTCGCAAGCCAGGATGCAATCGTCAACCCGCTCGGCGTTAAGGGGCTGGCCGAGCTCGGCTTATGCGGGGTCGCCCCGGCCATCGGCAACGCGGTCTGGCACGCAACAGGCAAGCGGCTGCGAGATCTACCAATCACTCCCGACCGCCTGCTTACTGCCTGATCGACGGAGATCCGAATGCGCCTTTTATTGCTGCCACCCGACCAGCTCACCACCGAACAGCGCGCGCTATACGAGCGCAACCGCCAGCAGATTGCGGACGGTTTTACCGCCTTCATAACGATGCGTGAGGACGGTGCGCTGCTCGGCCCATGGGGTGTGTTCCTCCACGAGCCGCCGGTTGGCCAGGCGCATTACGACGTAATCGCTGCGATTACCGCGCTGAAACGGCTTTCACCATCCGCCAAGGAGGTCGCGATCATTGTCGTTGGCGCGCATTTCAATGCCGCCTACGAGCTCTATGCCCATGCCGCGACCGCCGCGGCCAAGGGTATGGACCCGGCCAAGATCGCGATGCTTGCTGCCGGCGGCCGCCCCCTTGACCTGACAGCTGAGGAAGGGTGCGCATTCGACGTCACGACCGCGTTACTCGGTGGCGGTGTATTGCCTGGCGCAACCTACCGAGCAGCACGCGAGCTGCTTGGTCAGGGTGCGCTTAACGAGCTGGTGCTTTGGATCGGCACTTATGCCCAGGTCGCGATCACGCTCAATGCCTTCGATGTGCCAAGCGAGGAGGTATTCGACTGATAAAGATGATCTACGTGACCATCCCGGCAGCGCGAGCCGGCGCTTCGACCACGACGACGCCCGGCATCACTGCCATCGGTAATGGAATGCGCCAGTCGCTCCGGCAGCGAGCAAACGAAGTTGCATGCAATCTTGGTTTCCACATCTTAGCTGGTCAACTCTCCCGACCGCTTTCCAGTTTGCCTCAGCTGCGTGTGGTCGCCAGCCGGACGCCGAGCCCAACTAAGATTGAACCGCTCAGGATCCGGGCCATCCGTTGTCCCAGGCCGTGGCGACCGAATCTGCTGACCAATTTAGAGGCAGAGCGAAGGTTGCGCCGGTTTTATCCGGTTTATCCGGCTCGCTGAGTGGCGACCGCCCGTGTGGTAGGATACCGGGACGATCAATAACTGCGGGCGGATCCTTATTCAATCTAGCTGCACAGCATGCCGGTAGTCCGGTACGTTCCAGTAGAACGGTCGAAACTCGATGATACGGTCGTCCTTGACCTTAATCAGCTGCGCCATAGGGGCATCGATCACCATGCCGTTGACCCGTGAGCGGGTGACCAGCCGGCAGAACGAGGTGACCGTGTCGCCGGAAGCGAAGAATTGCTCGTCCTTGACCTCAAGCTGCTCGAAAGCATCGCTCATTTGCCGCGCCCAATCCGCATAGCCGGCGTGGCCGTGGAAGTCCCCACCCCAAGGCAGGTCCGGCGACTGGTGCAGTACGACGTCCGGATCGAGCGTTGCCGCGATCTCGTCGAAGCTGGCACCCCGTGTTGCCCCGCCAGCTTCCATATACGCGGCCTCCGCTGCGTAGAAACGCTTCAGCACGGCCACCGGCCCTGCCCCAGCTTCGGCCCGGGCCGGGTCGGCATAATCGGCGCGCAGCGGCTCAAACACCTGCATTTCACGGGGCGCGCGCAAAAGCTCTGGCAACCGCGCCTCGTATTTCGCGCGGTAGGGCCGGCGCATCTGGACAGCGAAGAAATCTTCCCGATTTTGCCAGGTTTCGTGCAGCATGAACAAGCCGGGATCGTCCGCGGACCTATGAAGAACGGTGTTCACGAAGGTGGGTTCGTGACGCATTGCCTCGTTCACTTCGTTTACCAAGGCGAGATATTCCAACTCGCAACCGACCTTGATTGGCACCGTGGCGAGAAGGACAAATTCATCGTTTGTCATGCCAATACTCCACATTCAAATTTGCACCTCGCTACCGTCCGGATCGGGACGGTAGGTAACGCTGCCGGCGCTGCGGAAGGTCGCGGCGGTGCCGAAGGTGTCTTCCATGAACTGCATGTAGGTCACCTTGCCATCCGTCACTTTGGCAAAGATAGAGAACGGAGAGGTGACCGCCTTGCCGAGCGTCGAGGATCGATAGGTAAAACGGCCGAAGACCGCAACCTTCTCGTCGGCGGCAAAGATGTCACCGATCTCGAAGCCCTCGTTCTTCCAGTATTTGCCGACACGCGCATAAGTGCTGACAATCGCTTCAGGCCCCCGCTGCGTACCGGCCCAGGGCATGATCTTCTTCAGTTCCGGGTTGTCGAAGTTCAACGACACATAGGTCGCGTCCGGGGCAACCAGCGTCTTCACCGATTCAAGATCGGTCGGGTTGTCCAGAATCGCAAGGACAACGTCTATGGGTGAAACGGTCATCAGGAACCTCCTCTACCTGCTACGGCGATTGCGGCGGCCGCAAGGGCGATAAGAGATGCCCATGCTTCAATGGTGATCGCGGCATCGCGGGATCGCGGCATCGCGGCATCGCCCAATTGTTGCCGGTGATGGGGAGCATGCGCGCAGCTTAATAGCTGAAAGATGCCACACGCAACCACCCGACCAGCAACACCGTAGAGCGCGGGTCGTCCAGTTGCAAATCCTGGAAGCGGAAAGCGCGCCCTTTTCTCCCCCACCGCCGCCTTATGAGCAGCCAGCTAGCCGCAATTGATTTCGGCTGCCGGCTGCACGGTACTGCCGCCGAACACGACGTGTTGGCGCATCGGCATCTGTGACAAGCTGGATATCCGCTGCTCTGCCGACCTGCTCACCAAATCAAGCGCAGTTCGATGCTCCGCTGCCAGCACCAGGTCGAGTGCCGCAATATTATCAGCAACCTGCGCCGCCCGGCTTACGCCCATTAGCGTCGCGGCGACGCCGCGGCGGTGCACAAGCCAGGCCAGTGCGACCCGAGCCGGCGACTGGCCAGTTTCACCGGCGACCCGACGAACCACGTCCACGATTTCCCAGTTGCGCGCGGTGAACAGAGTATCGCCGAACGGGTTGGCGCCATCCAGGCGCTTGTCCTCGGGTGGCCGCACCTCTCCAGCAGCGGCGGCATCCTTCGGCAGGCCGCCAAGGCGGGGCCCAGCCGCCTCGACCGTTGCGCGGTCGTACTTGCCGGTGAGCAAGCCGTAGGCGAGCGGCGACCACGGCACCATGCTCATACCGAACTCGGCCGCAAGGGGAATGTGCTCGTCCTCCACATCGCGGTTCACCAGGGAGTAGAAAAACTGCATGGCGATCGGGCCCGGCAGGCCACGTAGTGCCGCCAGCGTGGCAAGCTTCGAGATGTACCAGGCAGGCGTGTTCGACATGCCCCAGTAGCGAACCTTCCCGGCCCGCACGAGCGTTGCCATCGTCTCCAGCAGCTCTTCAGCAGGTGTCACGCCGTCCCAGACATGTATCCAGTAAAGGTCGATGTAATCGGTGCGCAGCCGGTGCAGAGAGCCTTCCAAGGCTACATGCAAATGCTTTGCGCCGTTGCCACCTCGGTGCGGCCCCTGCCCAACCGAAAAACCTGATTTTGTTGCAATAACCAGCTGATCGCGCAGGGACCGGTCAGCGACAAATCCGCCGAGCATCGCCTCGCTATTGCCTCCGGCATAGACATCGGCGGTGTCGATGAAGTTGCCACCGGCCTCCACATAAGCATCGAACACAGCGCGGCTTACAGCTGCGTCAGAACCCCACCGCGCTGTTCCAAACGTCATGGTTCCAAGGGCGAGCGGGCTCACTCCAAGGCCGGAACGGCCCAGTGTGCGGTAGTCGGTCAGCCGCATGATCTACACTTTCATATTGTTTGATATGAAACCCTAACATCGCTTGCAAGGTATCGTCAAGCGTTTCATATTAATTGATATGAAAGTTGCTCAACCAACCCCACGGCGAAAAACCGGCCGGCCGCTTTCGTTTGACCCCGAAGCTGCCTTGGCTCCGGCCATGTTGTTGTTCTGGCGCCACGGCTATGAGGCAACCTCGCTGGCCGAACTGACGCGCGCCATGGGCGTCACCTCGCCCAGCATCTACGCCGCGTACGGCGACAAGAAGGGTCTATTCCGGGCTGCGGTCCAACGTTACCTGAAGCAGCCGCAGTCACCCGTTGAGGTGATTGCGGCTGCGCCGACGGCGGCTGCGGCAGCACATACGTTGATCGAGGGCGCGGCCCTTGCGTTCACCGGCAACGAGACACCAGCCGGCTGTTTGCTTGCCAGCTCGGCAATTGCAGTCTCTGCCGAGGCCGAAGATGTGCGGGAGGAGTTGGCCGCGATCCGGCGCGAAATTGAAACAGCGCTGCGTGCTAGAATTTCAGACGACGTCGACAACGGCGAGCTGCCTTCGCTGGTTGATCCAACCATACTGGCCGCCTACTTGATGACGATCATCCAAGGGCTTGCCACTTTGGCCCGCGATGGAGCCAGTCGCGCAAAACTAAAGCAGGTGGCGCAATATGCATTGGGCTTTTGCCCATTTGGCGTTTCTGGAAAATCCTGACTCCGCAGCACGGGGCGTCAGCTGGATAGCCAAATTAGGCCTCCATGTCATGATTATGCAAGGCGCATGTGATGCGAATGCCGCAATATGGCCGATAGTGGAAGGTCCGCCTCAGGTAAACTTGAGCCGAACTGCAAGCTCCCATCATACCTCGCCAGGATCATACGCGCAGAGAATTTCCCGGCGTCCCGGCGACGATCGAACCCTAGCGTCCTTCCGCTTATGATCGGCTTGGCAGCAGGGCTTGGAGAGCCTGAGCCAACCCTGCTCTGACCAACGCCGGACCGCTCAGCAGCGAGCCTGAGATTGGGCCAAGAGCGAGCGTGCGTTGGCGTCCCAGGGCTTGCAGCGCCGCTCGGGCCACATGCGCTGGACTCTGTGCGCCGGGAAGGTTGCTCCCGAACCCCGAACGTTCGGCAAAACGGCTGCGGGTCAAGGTGGGGCAAAGCGCCAGAACGTCTACCGGCTCGCGGGTAAGCTCGGCGCCAAGCGCCTCCGTCAATGAAAGATCGAAGGCCTTGGAGGCGGCATAAGCCGCGAGCCGCGGCACAGGCAGGAACGCAACGCCGCTCGAGACCACAATCAGGCCTGCCCGTCTATTCGCCGATCGAGCCCTTTCGATCATGCCCGGCAGAAGCCGGCGAATAAGCACCAGCGGCGCCATGACATTGACCAGGACAGTCGACCGCAGCGCATCGACTTCGGTGGTCAAAAAGTCGCCGAAAGGACCCACCCCAGCATTGCAGACGAGCAGGTCGACACCGAACCGGTCTCCTGCGCCGCACAGCGCGTTCAGTCCCTCATCCGCCGAGAGGTCGACGGCAAGCGTCTCGACCAGACGGCCACCGGCGCCGAGCTCGGCTGCCAAGCGGCTTAGGGCAACCTCATCGCGTCCCGTCAGCAGCAACGACGTTGTCAGCGGCAGTGACCTGGCAAACGCCTCGCCTATCCCGCTCGTGGCGCCGGTGACAAGAGCTGCAGCGGGTGGGGAGCGCATAGGATTCATGCCATGGATATGACTATGCGGCGGGATTTGGCAAGCGCTGGTCAGCAAGACACAAGGCGAGTGAGCGCAGCGCCACCCCGCTGTGATGAAATGGATCGGCAATTTTTACATGTCCGCTACCATCGGGCTCCGCTACCATCGGGCTCCGCTAGCATCGGGCTCCTCTAGCCTCGGGCTCCTCTAGCATTGAGCTCGGCTAGCATCGGGCGAGGAAACCTGCCACTCCTGGTATTTACTCAACGCCTGCGACGCGGTTCTACCATCGTCACCTCCAACCCGCCGCAGGAAAACCTGTTTCGCAAGAGGTAGATGCCTTAAAAGCCGGATTTTCCATGAGTCAGGGAAAAACTTCTCCTTGGTGGGGAGGTTGGAAAGCAAATATCACTGCACTCAAATCTTGGCTTTTGGTTCCCAAAGAATGCCCAGTGTATCAACGCCGATAATACCGCCGGAGTGGAATCTCGCGGGGCTGTCCGGGTCGAGACGAAACTCGGGCATTCTTGAGAGCACTTCCTCGCAGATGACGTGCATTTCGATCCGCGCAAGATGCGCGCCGACGCAACGGTGCGGACCGGCATTGAAAGTGAGATGCGACACGGTCTCCCGCCCGAGGTCGAATTGTTTCGGGTTTGCGAAACCAGCCGGATCGAGATTGCCGGCGGCGAGCACGAGCTGCACACGGTCGCCTGCGCGCAGAGATACGCCCTGGAAATCCTGATCACGTGTGATTTTGCGAGGTGTTGTGACAATACCGTATTTGCGCAGCATTTCTTCGACGGCAACCGGGATTAACGCCGGATCGGCGCGCAATTTTGACTGCAAGGCGAGATCACCCGCGAGATGGCGCACGGTGAAGCTAATCGCGTTAATGACCGTGTCGAGACCGGCGATGAAGAGCAGGATGCAGTAGTTGCGCATCTCGTCTATTGAGATCGGTCGGCCCTCGATTTGCAGCGCCCAGAGACGGCTGATGAGGTCGTCTTCGGGTTGCTCCCGTCGCGTCTGGATAAAGGGCTCCATAATGCCGGCGATGGCGTATATCTCTGCGCCATCGGAAGTGGGCTCTTGCAAGGTACGGATCGCGTCGCGAAACTCGACCATACGCTCCTGCGGCAGTCCCATCAGCCTCAAGAAGACGGACACCGGCAATGGTTCCGCAATCGCTTTGAGGAAATCGCATTTTCCGGAATCTATTACCGCATCGATCAGTTCGCGCGCGAGCGTGCGAATATCCCCCTCCAGCGCCTTCATGGAACGCGGGCTGAAAGCGGTATTGAGCGGTGCGCGGTAATGGCCATGCTCGGGTGGATCGACCATCAGAGGTAGCAGCGTCGGCGACATTTCGCCGTTCGGCATGAGCGAAGGCCGGCTCGAAAATAGATCGGGCGTACGCGTCGCTTCAAACAGCGCCTTATAGCCGATGAACACCCATTGCCCGCCATTGCGCGGCGTGAAGAAAATCGCGGGCGCCTGTTCGACCAGCTCGGCAAGGCGCGCATGCGGGTCGCGCAGCAAAGCGGCATCTGTCTCGTAGTCAAAATCAAAGACTAAATTCGGCGGAACATGCGCGGGAATTGGTACCAAGCCAGAATGTACATTAGCACCACTCATGGGGATCATTCCTCTACTGCCGTATGGCCGTCTAACTTGATAAATGATCTAGCCCGAAATAACAAGAAACTGTTGAAGGTTGAGGGAACGGATGATGGCATGGATCTCGCTGTCGATCCCATTACGCCGGCACACGGATCACTCATTTTGCGGGTGGGCGGTCTTGGTGCGTCGCGGCCCTTTTGTTTACAAAATGACGTTCTTCCCTCTCTTCAAAAAATTCTTCCTGTTCTCGACGTGCTGTCGTGCGGATCCTGCGGCTGCAGCGATCTGGCGGCCGGATCTGTCGTTATGGGTTTCAAGGGGTATGGCGGCGGCGCTTGAGGCGTGAGAGCAGGCGAACGGGACCAACAAATACGATTAGCAGAATTTTCATCAACCGGCTTGCGCAACGCGGCGTAGCCGGTCAGCGATTAGCCGGGCGGCGACCGAGCAATGCGCCCGTGTCATTGACATCGTCCTTCAACAATGCCGCGCCAACATGACATTCGAGCTGCAGCGCGTTCCTGAGCCTGATGGCTTCTTGGTTCCGCCACGTCCCATATGAAGCTGTTTATACCTGACGAGACAAGGCAAATGCCGTTGGCATCTCGGGGTTTTTATCGGTGGTTGCGGGGGCACGATTTGAACGTGCGGCCTTCAGGTTATGAGCCTGACGAGCTACCGGGCTGCTCCACCCCGCGTTAAAAGGTTTGTTCAATGGTCGTATTAAGTTGTGCCGGCTGTGCCGGTTTAACCAGATAGGTTGGATGACCTGGCGGCGACCTACTCTCCCGTGTCTTGAGACACAGTACCATGGGCGCTGGGGATTTTCACGTCCGAGTTCGGTATGGGATCGGGTGTAGGCTCCCCGCCAGAGCCACCAGGTCGTCCAGCCTATCTAACTTACGGTGGTCGGTTGTCGGTTGTCGGTTGTTAGTGGTCGGTTATCAGTGGTTGGTTATCAGTGGTCGGTTATTGGCGGACCAGTGAGGGGTTTTGGTGCATATGCATGATGATTTGTTTGTATTGCCCGAGCGCGAGCCGGGGGTGCTGGATGCGTTGCCGGGCGGATGGCGATGGATCGTTGCTGTGTATGGGGGCTGATATGTGTGTGTGCTTGAACTCTATCGGGTGATTAGGACCAGTTAGCTACGCGGATTGCTCCGTTTCCACACCTGGCCTATCGACGTGGTGGTCTACCACGACCCTCTGGGAGGCCTAGTTTTGAGGTAAGTTTCCCGCTTAGATGCTTTCAGCGGTTATCTTTTCCGTACATAGCTACCCGGCTATGCCGCTGGCGCGACAACCGGTACACCAGAGGTACGTCCATCCCGGTCCTCTCGTACTAGGGACAGATCCTCGCAAGCCTCCAACACCCACGGCAGATAGGGACCGAACTGTCTCACGACGTTCTAAACCCAGCTCACGTACCACTTTAATCGGCGAACAGCCGAACCCTTGGGACCTGCTCCAGCCCCAGGATGTGATGAGCCGACATCGAGGTGCCAAACCTCCCCGTCGATGTGGACTCTTGGGGGAGATCAGCCTGTTATCCCTAGAGTACCTTTTATCCGTTGAGCGATGGCCCTTCCACGTGGAACCACCGGATCACTATGGCCGACTTTCGTCTCTGCTCGAACTGTCGCTCTCGCAGTCAGGCGGGCTTATGCCATTGCACTCAACAGCCGATGTCCGACCGGCTTGAGCCCACCATCGCGCGCCTCCGTTACTTTTTGGGAGGCGACCGCCCCAGTCAAACTGCCCACCATGCAGGGTCCCGGTCCGGGATAACCGGACGCGGTTAGATATCAGAAGCGTTCAGGGCGGTATTTCAAGGTTGGCTCCACACAAGCTAGCGCCCATGCTTCAATGCCTCCCGCCTATCCTACACAGCTCACTCCTAATACCACTGCAAAGCTGCAGTAAAGGTTCATAGGGTCTTTCCGTCTGACCGCGGGTACCCCGCATCTTCACGGGGAATTCAATTTCGCTGAGCCTATGCTGGAGACAGTGGGGAAGTCGTTACGCCATTCGTGCAGGTCGGAACTTACCCGACAAGGAATTTCGCTACCTTAGGACCGTTATAGTTACGGCCGCCGTTTACCGGGGCTTCAATTCAGTGCTTGCACACCTCCTCTTAACCTTCCGGCACCGGGCAGGCGTCAGACCGTATACGTCGTCTCTCGACTTCGCACAGCCCTGTGTTTTTACTAAACAGTCGCTACCCCCTAGTTTGTGACACCCGACCATGGTTGCCCATGAGCGGGTCTTGCTTATCCCGAAGTTACGCAAGTAATTTGCCTAGTTCCTTCAACATAGTTCTCTCAAGCGCCTTGGTATGCTCTACCAGTCCACCTGTGTCGGTTTCGGGTACGGTCTATAATGCTAGAGCTATTTCCTGGAATGCTCAAAAAGCCCGGTCAATCCAATAAGACCGAACAACATCTCGCATTCGTCACTGCTAGCAGGCACAGGAATATTCACCTGTTTGCCATCGACTACGGCTCTCGCCCTCGCCTTAGGAGCCGGCTCACCCTGCGCGGATTAACCTTGCGCAGGAACCCTTGGACTTTCGGCGACACTGTTTCTCACAGTGTTTGTCGCTACTCATGTCAGCATTCGCACTTCCGATATCTCCACGACCAGTCACCCGTATCGCTTCACAGACCTACGGAACGCTCCGCTACCGCTCAAATATTCCGAAGAATAATCTGAACCCGCATCTTCGGTGCATGGCTTGAGCCCCGTTACATTTTCGGCGCAGGATTTCTTGATTAGACCAGTGAGCTATTACGCTTTCTTTAAAGGATGGCTGCTTCTAAGCCAACCTCCTGGTTGTTTTGGAATTCCCACATCCTTTCCCACTTAGCCATGACTTGGGGACCTTAGATGGCGGTCTGGGCTGTTTCCCTCTCGACGATGGACCTTAGCACCCACCGTCTGTCTGCCGTACTAAACACTTCGGTATTCGGAGTTTGGTTAGGTTTGGTAAGTCTTTGGGACCCCCTAGCCCATCCAGTGCTCTACCCCCGAAGGTCATCATACGACGATCTACCTAAATAGATTTCGCGGAGAACCAGCTATCTCCAAGTTTGATTGGCCTTTCACCCCTAGCCACAGCTCATCCCCGACTTTTTCAACAGGCGTGGGTTCGGCCCTCCAGTGGGTGTTACCCCACCTTCAGCCTGGCCATGGCTAGATCACTTGGTTTCGGGTCTTCTGCCCGCGACTGAACGCCCTGTTCAGACTCGCTTTCGCTGCGCCTACGCCTATCGGCTTAAGCTCGCCGCGAACAGAAACTCGCTGACCCATTATACAAAAGGTACGCCGTCACACCATAAGGTGCTCCGACTGCTTGTAGGCATCCGGTTTCAGGTCTCTTTCACTCCCCTTATCGGGGTGCTTTTCACCTTTCCCTCACGGTACTTGTTCACTATCGGTCACCAGGGAGTATTTAGGCTTAGAGGGTGGTCCCCCTATGTTCAGACAGGATTTCACGTGTCCCGCCCTACTCAAGTCCTCAATGTAAACCTTCGCATACGGGGCTATCACCCATATCGCCGGACTTTCCAGACCGTTCTGCTAGCTCAAATCAAGGCACTGGCCTGTTCCGCGTTCGCTCGCCACTACTAGCGGAATCTCTGTTGATGTCTTTTCCTCCAGGTACTGAGATGTTTCAGTTCCCCGGGTTTGCCTCATAGGCCTATGTATTCAGCCTAGGATCTCCTTGCGGAGGGGTTGCCCCATTCGGATGTCTTTGGATCAAAACCTGCTCGCGGTTCCCCAAAGCTTTTCGCAGCGTGCCACGTCCTTCATCGCCTCCTGGTGCCAAGGCATCCACCGAATGCCCTTCATTCGTTCATTCAATACACACATATCGCTTCAAAACGCGCCAATCTTTTACCCTCAGCCCAATTTCAAAGCTTGCCCACCATGCACAGGAACCATCCATCGGAACCAGAAACCCGTCCCGAACCAGAAACCCGCCCTGGCGGCGCATGCAACGCGGCTACGCTACGCTCCGGTGCTCACGTACTAATGTACTAATGTACTAAGTACTAAATACTAAAGTACTAAAG
>OZ240675.1:522500-662500 GCA_965198835.1 Acidocella sp.
GGCCGCCACCTTGGTCGCCCCGACCACGCCGTGCTTGGCCGCGACATAGGCAACCTTATGCGGGCTCGCCACCAGCCCATGCGCCGAAGCGATGTTGATGATCCGGCCCCATTTTTTCGCCTTCATTCCGGGGATGGCGTATTTCATGCCATAAAAAACCGCCGATAAATTGATCGCGATAATGGCTTCCCACTTCGCTTCAGGGAACGCCTCCAGCGGCGCCACAAACTGGATGCCGGCATTGTTCACCAGAATATCCAGACTTCCCAGCTTGTCCTGGGTCTTCTTCACGATCGCCGCCACCTGATCCGGCTTGCTCAGATCCGCCCCATCATAGGCGACCTGAATATCGAACTCCTCAGACAGTCCTGCGCGCAGTTTCTCGATCTCGCCGGTATCGCCAAAGCCGTTCAGCATGATCCCAGCACCCTCGGCCGCCAAAGCGCGCGCGATCCCAAGACCAATGCCACTGGTCGAACCGGTGACCAACGCCACCTTCCCTTTAAGAGCCATCTGTCGTCCCTTCGTTCAAAATCAGGCGAAATAAAACGTGCAGAATCTGCCGTAAGGCAGCGTTAGGTCGGCGCAGAACGAGCTGCCGGCCGGGATTTTGCGTACCGGCAAATCCATCAGCCGGCAATTCACAGCATCTTTCCCAGCCGTTATCATAACCGGGCACGCCTTCGGCATTAACTACTATTACGTCGTCAGCCGGAGAATAGCGCGTGGATATGTCAGCCCACCTGAGAACAATCGTCAGAAGGCGTATGAGGGCGATGCCAAGGGCGACGAATTCAGCAGGCTCTCCAAAAAGGAGCACTGGCGCAGCGGCTATTTCGACACCAGGCACATCCTGCAGCACCAGGATTGGCTGGTCATGTCGGAAATTGGCGACGGCATCACCACGCACGACGTGCATCGCGAGAACGGCGACTGAGGAAGCAAATTCTAAGCAGTTTTTCTGAAGAAAAGAAGGCTGCCCGCCGGCGCAAAAAGACTTTTGGGCGCTGGGCCACGGGCATTGGCGACGACAACCCCTCCGCAGCATTTCATGCGCTGCGCGCAGGCAACCCTGGCTGCTTCGCCCATGGCCCAGAGTCCAGGAAGTTTTTGCCCCGCTTTTTTCAAACAGCGGCTACGTTCTCTCGCTCGCGCCGCCATCTTGGCCTGCGCCACCGATCGTGCCAACTCATCCTTCAACTGACGACGGAGTCGATGGCCTTGAGCGATCTCTTTTCAGGCAATTCGGCGGAGCAGAAATACTCCGCCAAGGATATCGAGGTCCTGGAAGGGCTCGAGCCGGTTCGCCGCCGGCCGGGCATGTATATCGGCGGCACCGACGAGAACGCGCTGCACCATCTCGCCGCGGAAATCCTCGACAATTCCATGGACGAAGCGGTAGCCGGCCACGCCAATCTCATCGAAGTGACGCTCGGCCCAGGCAATACCCTGACGGTTCGTGACAACGGCCGCGGCATTCCGGTTGATCCGCATCCGAAGTTCAAGAACAAATCCGCATTGGAGGTCATTTTCACCACGCTGCACTCCGGCGGCAAATTTTCCGGTAACGCCTATGCGACCTCCGGCGGCCTGCACGGCGTCGGTTCCTCGGTCGTCAACGCGCTCTCCTCGAGCTTTACGGCCGAGATCGCGCGCGACAAGCGGCTTTGGCGCCAGGAGTATTCGCGCGGCATCCCGCAAACCAAGCTGATCGACGCCGGCCCGATCCAGAACCGCCGCGGCACCACCATCCGGTTCGTGCCGGACACGGAGATTTTCGGCGACAAGCATTTCATCCCGGCCAGGCTGTACCGGCTCTGCCGTTCCAAGGCCTATCTGTACCGCGGCGTGCGCATCAAATGGTCCGCTGACCCGGCGCTGCTGAAAGGCGACGCCGATACGCCAGCAAACGCCGAGCTGCATTTCCCCGGCGGCCTGCGCGACTCCCTGGAAGCGGAACTGATCGGCTCGCCCCGGGTGCTCCCCGCGATCTGGACCGGTGAGGCCAGCCTGCCCAACGCCGCGAATGGCGCCGACCAAGGCAAACTCGAATGGGCCTGCGCCTGGCTCGAACGCGGCGAGACCATGCTCGACACCTATTGCAACACCGTCCCAACCCCGCTTGGCGGCACGCATGAGGCCGGCTTTCGCAGCGCGCTGCTGAAAGGGCTGCGCGCCTGGGCGGAGATCCGCGGCAATAAGCGCGGCGCGCAGATCATCGGCGAGGACGTCACCGGCGCGCTCGCCGCCAAATTCTCGCTTTTCATCCGCGATCCGCAATTCCAGGGGCAGACCAAGGAAAAACTTACCTCGCCGGAGGCCGGGCGGTTAACGGAAGTCTCACTGCGCGACCGCTTCGACCATTTTCTGGCCGGCGATCCGCAAGCTGCTGACAACCTGCTAGCCTTCGTGATCGATCGCGCCGAAGAGCGTATTCGCCGCAAGGAGAGCAAGGATACCGCGCGCAAATCAGCCACGCGCCGCCTGCGCCTGCCCGGCAAACTCGCCGACTGCGCCAAGGAAAATGCCGAAGGCACGGAGATTTTTCTGGTCGAGGGCGATTCCGCCGGCGGCTCCGCCAAACAGGCGCGCGACCGCAACACCCAGGCGATCCTGCCCTTGCGCGGCAAAATCCTCAACGTCGCCTCGGCCTCCGCCGACAAGCTACGGCAAAACCAGGAACTCAAAGACCTGATAGAGGCGCTGGGATGCGGCGTCGGCAACAGCTTCAACCGCGCCAATCTTCGCTACGAGCGCGTAATAATTATGACGGACGCCGATGTCGACGGCGCCCATATCGCCAGCCTGTTGATGACCTTCTTTTACCGCGAGCTTCCCGAGCTGATCCGCTACGGCCACGTTTATCTGGCGCAGCCGCCGCTCTACCGCCTGACGCAAGGACCGAAAAGCATCTACGCCATGGACGACGCCGCCCGCGAAAGATTGCTGAAAACGTTCAAGGCCGGCGCCAAGGTCGAAGTCAGCCGTTTTAAAGGCCTCGGCGAAATGCCCCCGGCGATCTTAAAGGATACCACGATGGACCCCAAGAAACGCATACTACTGCGGATCGTTGCCAATCCTGAATCCCGCGCTTTGACCTCTGAGCGGGTCGAAAGCCTGATGGGCAAGCGGCCGGAATTGCGGTTTCAATTCATTCAGGAAAATGCAGGGTCGGTTGAGGAACTGGATATTTAGGGAAGCAGTTCTTCTTCAGAAGAAAAAGAACCAAAAAGGCTTTTATTTATTTGAGCGGATGGTGTTCGAGGAGCCCGGCTTCTAAAGCGCAAAAATGCTTTGCGCCGACCGCGGGGCGCGCCGCCCGCGGGGCGCGTCGGCCCTTTTTTCAAAAAAAACAGCTACCTTCGTAACTGTCTTCTAACCTGGGGCTTGTTCGCGAGTAAAATTACCTCGATCGACACCGTATCGGTTTCGAAACCTGCGCTGTGCCATGCATTCGGCTCGAAATGGATAACCACATTGGCATAGAGCGGTGTCTGTCCGCCAGCGGAAGTCAAGATGCCGCTGCCTTGCTGCACCAGGAGAATTGTTCAAAATCATGTGAATGCCGCTGCGCGATTAAACCGGCGGCGACCGCGACACGTTGTAAATTGCCGCATGTGCCGCGGATTTCCCGCCGATCGACCTTTACATCGCCGTTAGAATCGCTGTCATCTCAATGAAAACGAGTTGTATCGGCCATGCTACCTCAGGAATATGCAGCCCGCCGTCAGATCGGCTGCATTCCCGGAAACTTGAAGAGTCGCCTGCTATAATCTCGAAGGATTGATCTCAGACGATCTTTTTCAGCGAAGGCGAAGCCTTGAACCGCACCGTCTTCCCGGCCTTTACCTTGATCTCCTCGCCCGTGCGCGGATTTACACCCTTGCGTGCCTTGGTCTTGCGCACCGTGAAGGTCCCAAAGCTCGGCAAAGTGAATTTACCGTTCTTTTTCAGATCCTTAACAATCGCCTCGATCAGGTCGGCGGCAGCGCGGTTTGCCGCCACACCGGTGATCTCAGCGGAACTTTGAATGACTTCTGCAATAAAAGCTTTAGACATTGGCCAGCCTCTTTCCTGCTCATAAGGACCGTCAGGACAAGGCCCTGCGGTCCTAATTATATAATAAAGCACGCCGACAGGCCTCTCCATCCAGTCAGCGCTTCCTCAAACGAGTAGCCTGGGCCTACAGAAAACGCCAGACCCCGAACCTAGGTTCAAGGCATATCCGATGCGTTTTGCACAAATATTTTAGGTTGCATTGCAAAAATCTGTGCAGCGTGGTGCCCAGGACTGGAATTGAACCAGTGACACTGCGATTTTCAGTCGCATGCTCTACCAACTGAGCTACCTGGGCAACGCGTACACTCTGTACCAAATGGTGCTGTCACAGGGAATTGAACCCTGGACCTCTTCATTACCAATGAAGTGCTCTACCCCTGAGCTATGACAGCGCCGCCGGCAGCCCGGCTATATCGCCCAGTGCGGCAAGAGGCAATATGCCGCCCGGCACTTGACGTCCACCGCTCCCCCCGGCTTGAACAGCCCATGGCGACCCAGCGACACGATGCGCCCAGCAAAGCCGAACGCGACGCCGCGGCGCGAGCCGCCAAGGAGGCCGAAGCCCTGCGCGCCAACCTCAAGCGGCGAAAGGCGCAGGCCCAGGCGCGGAAAACCCTGGAGCCAAGAAAGGCACCCGAATAATGCCCGTGCTGCCGGATCATTGGATTCGCAAAATGGCCACCGGCTCGGCCATGATCGAACCCTTTGTCGAGACCCAGAAGCGCGACGGCGTCATCTCCTATGGACTTTCATCTTACGGGTATGATGCGCGCTGCGCCGACCACTTTAAAATTTTTACCAATGTCGATAGCGCCATCGTTGATCCCAAGGCCTTCAACCCGGCGAGTTTCGTCGATCGCACAGGTCCGGTCTGCATCATCCCGCCCAACAGCTTCGCGCTGACCCACACGCTGGAGTATTTCCGCATCCCGCGGGATGTGCTGGTGATATGCCTTGGCAAATCCACCTATGCGCGCTGCGGCATCATCGTGAACGTCACGCCGCTGGAGCCGGAATGGGAAGGCCAAGTCACCATCGAAATCTCTAACACGACGCCGCTGCCGGCGAAGATCTACGCCGGCGAGGGCATCTGCCAGTTTCTGTTCCTGCAGGGCGACTCGCCCTGCGAGGTCAGCTACGCTGACAAAGCAGGCAAATATATGGGGCAGCGCGGCGTCGCGCTGCCGAGGATGTAGCAAATGGACAGCATCAGAGTCACCGGCGGTGTCCCGCTCTTCGGCACCATCACGATCTCCGGAGCGAAAAATGCGGCTTTGCCGCTGATGACCTGCGGCCTGTTGACGGATGAGCGCCTGATCCTCTCCAACGTCGCCAAACTCGCTGATTTGCAAACCATGGCTGAGCTCCTGGCCCAGCACGGGATCGAGGTCACGCCCACCACCGATGACGGCCGCACGCTCTCCATCGGCGGCAGCATCACCAATACCACCGCGCCCTATGATATCGTCAGCAAAATGCGGGCCTCCGTCCTGGTGCTCGGCCCGTTGCTGGCCCGCTGCCGCGAAGCCAGGGTGTCGCTGCCCGGCGGTTGCGGCATCGGTACCCGCCCGGTTGATTTGCACTTGAAGGGCCTGGAAGCCATGGGCGCAGCCATCAAGCTGGACGCCGGCTATATCGACGCAGTTGCACCAACCGGCCTGCACGGCGCCAACATCGTGTTTCCATTCGTCTCCGTCGGCGCCACCGAAAACCTGCTGATGGCCGCGACCCTGGCGGATGGCGTCACCATCCTCAAAAACGCCGCGCGCGAGCCGGAAATCTCCGATCTCGCTTACTGCCTCAGCGCCATGGGGGCGAAGATCGAGGGCATCGGCACCGATACGCTGACCGTCGAGGGCCAGAAATCGCTGCACGGCGCCAGCCACGCCATCTTGCCCGACCGCATCGAAACCGGCACCTATGCCTGCGCCGCGGCCATCACCGGCGGCAAAATCTTCCTGGAGAATGCTCGCACCGAGGCTCTCGAAGCCGTCATCTCCGCTTTGACCGAAGCCGGCATCGTCATCTCGCCCAACGGCAACGGCTTCTGGGTCGAGCGGAAAAACGGCCTGCGCGGCATCGATGTCATGACCGAGCCCTATCCCGGCTTTCCGACGGATATGCAGGCGCAGTTGATGGCCCTGATGGCGATCGCCGAAGGCGCTTCCATGGTCACCGAAACCATTTTCGAAAATCGCTTCATGCATGTGCCGGAGCTCAACCGCATGGGCGCGCGCATCAACGCGCATGGCTCTTCGGCCATCATTCGCGGCGTCAAACAGCTCTCCGGCGCCCAGGTGATGGCGACCGATCTGCGCGCCTCGGTCTCTTTGGTCCTGGCCGGCCTCGCCGCCACGGGCGAGACCACCATCAGCCGCGTCTATCACCTGGACCGCGGCTATGAATCGGTTGAACAAAAACTTGCCAGCTGCGGCGCCCGGATCGAGCGCTTAAGAGCCCGATGACATTAAGTGAGACGCTTCGTGGTCTCACTTAATCTCTAAATCGCCCTCCAGTTAAAAGATCCGAAGCGCAGGGTTGCCGCAGCCTGGCTAGCTTGGCCGCCCAGCCGGTGGTAAGGCCGCGCCATGTCGATCGTACTCGCGCTGCCGAAGGGCCGTATCTTAGATGAATGCGCCCCGTTGCTCGCGGCTTCGGGCATCGTTCCCGCGCTGGACTACAAGGATGAAGGCAGCCGCCGGCTGCGTTTTTCCACCAACCAGCCTGAGCTCGACGTGATCCGCGTCCGCTCCTTCGACGTCGCCACCTTCGTCGCTTTCGGGGCCGCCGAAATCGGCATTTGCGGCGGCGACGTGCTCATGGAGTTCGACTATCCGGAGGTCTATGCGCCGCTCGATCTTGGCATCGGGTATTGCCGCATCTCCGTGGCCGAGCCGAAGGACGAAGCCGGCCTGACAAAACTCTCGGAGATCTCCAGCATCCGCGTGGCAAGCAAATACCCCAACGTTACCCGTAGGCATTTCGCCAGCAAAGGCGTGCAGGCCGAAATCGTCGCGCTGAACGGGTCGATGGAGCTAGCACCCGGGCTTGGGCTCTCCCGGCTGATCGTCGATCTCGTGCAAACCGGCAGCACGCTGAAAGCCAATGGCCTTATCGAAACCGACATCATCGCCGAGGTCTCCTCCCGGCTGATCGTCAACCGCATCGCGCTCAAAACCCGCCCTGTCGAAATCGGCGCCTGGATCGAAAAATTCCGCGCCGCCTTGCTGCGCCGATGCGCCGCTTAAGCACAACCGCCCCGGATTTCCCAGCCGGCTTCGCGGCGCTGCTGGCGCGCGCCAGCACCGAGCCCGAGGTGACGGAAACCGTTCGGGAGATCATCGCCCGGGTCCGCCGCGCCGGTGACGCCGCCGTGGTCGACCTCACCAACCGCTTCGACCGCGTCCAGCTCGAAATTGCCGACCTCACCGTACCGGCCGGTGAAATCAACGCGGCCGCGGACAGCGTCCCCGAAGAACTTCTAAGCGCCCTACAACTCGCAGCCTCCCGCATAGAGGCTTTCCACCGCGCTCAGCTCCCCGCGGACCAGGCGTTCACCGATGCTGCGGGTGCCACGCTCGGGCTACGTTGGGGACCGCTCGACGCGGTCGGCCTCTACGTTCCCGGCGGCAAGGCGTCCTATCCATCCTCTGTCCTGATGAACGCCATTCCCGCCAAGGTCGCGGGTGTGGCGCGCATCGCCATGTGTGTTCCCGCCCCGGACGGCATCCTCAATCCCCTGATCCTCGCCGCGGCGAGACTGGCCGGCGTCAGCGAAATCTATCGCATCGGCGGCGCCCAGGCCGTGGCGGCCCTTGCCTACGGTACTGCCCTTATTCCGCCGGTTGACCGCATTGTCGGCCCGGGCAATGCCTATGTAGCCGAGGCGAAACGCCAGGTTTTTGGCCAGGTCGGCATCGATGCCATCGCCGGCCCTTCCGAGGTGCTGATTCTGGCCGATGCCGGAAATAATCCGGCGCATCTGGCGCTGGACCTGCTCGCCCAGGCCGAGCATGACGAAGCCGCCCAGGCAATCCTCATCACCGACGATGCGGATTTCGGCGATGCGGTGGCAAAAGCCGTGGAAGACGCCCTTGTTACCTTGCCGCGCGGCAACATCGCCGGCGCCAGCTGGCAGCAGCACGGCGCCATCATCCTGGTGCAGGACTGGGGGCAAGCCGTCGCGCTCGCCAACCGCATCGCGCCCGAACATCTGCAGCTGATGGTGAAAGACCCGGAATCGCTCTTCGCCGGCATCCGCCACGCCGGGGCGGCTTTTCTCGGCAGCAACTGCCCGGAGGCCATCGGCGATTATGTGGCCGGACCAAATCACGTGCTCCCCACCTCCGGCACCGCCCGCTTTGCATCCGGCCTTTCCGTCTACGATTTCCTCAAACGCACCACCTGGGTGGCACTTGGGCCTCATGCCTTGAACAGGATCGGCCCCGCCGCCGTCGCTTTAGCCAATGCCGAAGGTCTAACCGCGCATGCCCAGTCCGTCGCCGTCCGGCTAAGCAACCCCATCGGCTGAAACTTGACCTACAGCCTATCTCGGCCCATCTGACGCGTCAGCGTCCAAAATACCGTTCCACCATCGATGAGGTTTGTTTGTCCAAAGAAGATATGATCGAGTTCAGCGGCATGGTTACCGAACTCCTGCCCAATGCAATGTTCCGCGTTAAACTCGATAATGAACACGTAATTCTCGCCCATACCAGCGGTAAAATGCGCAAAAACCGTATCCGCGTCCTGGCCGGCGACCGGGTCAATGTTGAAATGACCCCCTATGACCTGACCAAGGGTCGGATCACATTCCGTTTCAAGTAATACTTGCTTCCGCCAGTCCCAGGCGGCTGGAACTTTTACGGCAAATCGGCATCGAACCCGCCGAGATCATCGCAGCCGATATCGACGAAGCCGCTTGCCCTAAAGAATCGCCGCGCCAGCATGCGCTTCGCCTGGCCGGCGAAAAGCTGGCCGGCGTCCAACGCCAGGCGTTTGTCATTGCCGCAGACACCGTGGTTGCCGCCGGCGCCCGCATTCTGCCTAAAACAGGCTCCCCGCAAACCGCTGAAAAATACCTGAAACTGCTCTCCGGCCGGCGCCATCGCGTCTTCACCGGCATCGCCATCCGCGCCCCAAACGGCAAACAGGCGCAACGCGTCGTCACCTCCGTGGTCGGCTTCGCCAGGCTCGATGCTCGACAGATCGCCGACTACCTCGCGAGCGGAGAATGGGATAACAAGGCCGGCGGCTACGCCATCCAGGGCAAGGCCGCGGCGTTCATCGACTTTATCTCCGGCTCCTACTCCAACGTCGTCGGCCTGCCGCTGTATGAGACCGCCAGCCTGCTCCGCGGGCTCGGCTACATGCCTTGATCAGCATCGCCATTTCAGCCAAAGCGGGGACCGCTCGTATCGCCTTGCTTGAAGACGACCGCCTGCGCGAATACCACATCTGGCACTTCAACCAGCCGGGCGATATCGGCGACCTCTACTCAGGCCGCATCACCGCCTGCCTGCCTGCGATGGCGGGCAGCTTCGTTGATCTCGGCGGCGTCTCGGGCTTCCTCCCGGACAGCGCCGGCGCCCCCGGCCGCAGCGAAGGCAGCTATCTCACGGTTCAAATCACGCGTTGCGCCCAATCCGGCAAAGGCCCCCGCCTAGCCGCGCTGGCGCTAAACTATGAGAGCAAAACCGGCCTCATCCGCCAAAACCTTGGCCCGCTAATGGATCTAGCAACCCGCCACCCGAGCGCGCCCATTCTCTTCGACGACTATGCCCTGATCGCAACCCTGCGCGAGAGGTGCAGACAATCCGACGCCGCATCGATTGCCGCCAGAATTACCCATCAACCCGTAACTTTCGACCCTGTGCTGGAAGACGAGATCGCGGCGCTCGCCGAACCGACCGCCAACCTCCCTGGCGGCGCCCGCATGTACGTCACCCCAGCCCCCGCACTTACCGCCATCGATGTCGATGGCGGCGGGGCCAGCGCCGGCAACGCCGGAAAACACCATTCTCAGCTCAGCCTCAACAACGCGATCATCCCCGAACTCACCCGTCAGATCCTGCTGCGCAATCTCTCCGGCGCCATCCTGATCGACTTCGCCGGCATGAAATCCGCAGCTCGCCCAAAGCTACTTCCGGCGCTTGCCGCCGCCTTGAAAGCCGATCCCTTGAACCCCAAATGCGTCGGCTTCTCGAATCTCGGTTTCGCCGAGATCTCCCGGCCGCGCATCCGCCCCCCTTTGCATGAGTTTCTGCGATGATCAGCAAAACACGCCGTTGCCCGGTATGCGGGAAACCTGAAACCGAAGAACAAAAGCCCTTCTGCTCCAAGCGCTGCGCCGAAATCGACCTTGGACGCTGGCTGTCGGAAGCCTATGCACTGCCAACCAACCCGCAGGCCGCCGAGGAAAATGATGGCGACCCCGAACTGTAGAGCAAGCGCTGCTTTTTTTGAAGAAGAAGAACCGGGCCGCCGGTGCGGCAAAAAAGCTCAGCGGGATCCACCTATTAGCCATCAATGTATAGTTGCAGTCATGCGCCATGCTGAGCTTCATTTCGACGGATCACGGACAGATCTCTATTGTGATCATAGTACCATTCTCTAGAGCCTTCTAAAGGCCGTCCTTTCAAACCGCTTCGACTGCTCCGCCTGCGAGCTGCGCCGGAGCATGCGCCTGCAACAGTTGTGCGAAGTTGCGAAACTGCGACTCACGCGGATCGCTGCCACGCCAGACGAGCGAAATCTCCCGTCCCGCATTTGGCTCTTCCAAAAAGCGGCATCGCACCCGCGCCATGATTTCCGGCCGCGCCACAACCGTCAGCTCCGGCAGCAGCGAATAGCCCTCTCCCGCCGAAATCATCTGCCACAAGGTTTCCAAACTGGTTGCGTGGCGCGTTGCATCCGGCCTCGCATGGCAAAGTGCTAAAGCCTGCTCCCGCAGGCAATGTCCTTCCTCCAGCAGCAAAAGGTCTTCCACCGGCAGGCTATCAAGCCGCAGTCCCGGCAAATCTCCCAGCGGATGATCAATCGGCGTCGCCAGCAAAAACCGTTCGAAGAACAGCGGCGCCGAAACCAACCCAGGCATTTCAGGTCCTGCCGCCATCAAGACCGCATCCAGCATCCCGTGCCGCAGGCGCTCAACCAGAGTCGCCGTCCGGTTTTCCGTCAGCCGCAGCGCCAGCCCCGGCAGCTTTTTGCGAACCAATTTCAAAAGATCGGGCAGATAATACGGCCCCAGCGTTTCGATCGCGCCCAGTTGCAGCGCACCCGCCAGGTCCGTCGCCTTTTCTCCGCCCATCGCAAGCAAATGCCGCGCTTCAAACAAAATACGATCAATTTGCTGCAGCATGACGCTTCCTTGCGCAGTCAAGGCAACCCGCCTCCTGGTACGCTCAAACAAGGCGATGTCCAGATAGGATTCCAATTTCCGAATCTGTTCGGAAAGTGCTGGTTGACTGACACCGCAACGCTCGGCGGCTCGGCCGAAATGCTTTAGTTCGGCGACGGCTTCGACATATTCCAAATCACGTAACGAAAGGCCGCCCAAGGATCTTTGCATCAACCAAAACTAGTAGAAAATGCTGGTCAGGAAACGCATAAATTTGCCTGGCTCCCATCTGCATCTCTTGTCCCGACCACCGCGGCGATTGCCTGCATCGCAAGAAACCCCATTGCATCGCGTGTTTCCATCGTCGCGTTTGCGATATGCGGCAACAGCACCATTTTCTCAAGCTCGAGATATTCCGGGTCGACCATTGGCTCGCCCGCATAAACATCCAAGTCGATCGCGGCCGATCTTGCCTGAGCGCCAGGCCGCGACAAGCGCCGCTCGATTATGGCAGCCATGCCAGCTCCCAACTTTCACGCATTATCGGAACTTCAGGCGTCCTCGAAGTCGCGAGCATTCGTTCTTCACCCGAGCTTGATCCAAATAAACAGGCTACTCACGCCTTATCCGTTCTTGGCTTCACAACATCGCGGCGCCAGATAAACCCAAGCAGCCAAGTCGCGTCAGCTAGTGCAGCTGGATCAGGCGACTTCCCGAGCGCTTTCCGCGGTTGCCGGCAACGCCGGCTTCTGCGGTGCAAACGTGGCGGAATCCTGCCGATGGTCGATCACCATATAGCCACGCCCCCAATTGGTCTCGATAAAATCGTCGACACCCATTGACTGCAGTTTTTTGCGGATTTTGCAGATGAAAACATCGATTATCTTAGGATTAGGCTCGTCAAGTCCGCCGTAAAGATGGTCAAGGATCGCCTCCTTGCTCAGGACCGCACCTTTGCGGAGGGCAAGAATTTCGGCAATTTGATATTCTTTCTTGGTCAGCGTAACAGGCTTGCCCTTCGCAAAAATCTTCTTCGCATTCATGTTGATTTCGACAGAGCCGATACAGAGCGAATTGTCCTGAAAGCCGCGGCTGCGGCGGATCAGGTTCTGCATCTTCATAAACACCTCTTCATGCGACAGCGCATTGACGATCAGATCGTCTGCGCCGGCCTGCAATATCCGCAGCCGGGCTGCCTCGGTCATCGATCGCGCGACCGCGACAATAGGTGCTCGCACCTTTGCCAGGCGCAACTTGCGGATCAGCTCCACCTCACCCGGCCGATCTTCAGAAAGCCGCAATAAGATAGTATCATATTCGTAGAACTTGATGAGATCGAGCACTTCTTCGCCATCATTTGTCTCATCAACGATAGCGAGCCTCGACCGCAAGAAAGGCGTCAGTAAGTCCGTTTTATTGAGAAACGTCTCAAAAGATAAAATTTTCATCACCTTACTCCTTTAGATTGTGCCAATCTACAACCACAAGAAGAAGTTGTCAATATTTTTGTCAATAAAATCATTATGCTGTCTAATAAACAAGACGGTATGTAACTATAAATACGTATTTCGGATCGTTATCTGGTCTCTGCTCATGCTTGTTTGACTGGACACCGATCCGGCGTGGATGCCACAATCCTTGCGACAAGTTGCTGGCTGGGAGTTGAGAATGAAACACAACATCACCGGCACCACGATGCCCGTGCTGCAAATCGGACTTGACCCGGGGGAGAAAATCATCGCCGAGCCGGGGGAATTCTCCTGGATGAGCGACAACATTCAACTGCATACAACCACGCAAACCGCTGGCGCCCGCGGCCTCTTTGGTGCGATCGGCCGGGCGCTTTCAGGCGGCGGTCTGTTCATGACCGAGTATGTTGCATTGGGTGGCCCAGGCCTGGTCGCCTTCGCCGCAAAAGTTCCCGGCACCATTCATCAGGTCGATGTTCCAGCCGGTCAAAGCTACATGATTCACAAACACGGCTTTCTCTGCGCAACCGAGGGTGTCAACCTCTCGATCGGCTTCCAGCGCCAGCTCGGCGCCGGCTTATTCGGCGGCAACGGTTTCATCATGCAGCGGCTCCAGGGGCCTTGCTCAGCCTTCATCGAGCTCGGCGGCGAAACCGTCATCTACGATCTGCGCCCCGGCGAGTCGATTCAGGTACATCCCGGCCATATCGGCATGTTTCAAGATACAGTACATTTTGATATCGTACTGATGCGCGGCATCCGGAACGCGATTTTCGGCGCCGACGGGCTTTTCATTGGCCGGCTTACCGGGCCCGGCAAAGTATGGCTGCAAAGCATGACGATCCCCAACCTCGCCCACGCCCTATCGCCCTATCTCGGCGGCGAACAAGCCGTTTCAACGGCCACCGGCGTCACCGGCGGCATGGTTGCAGGCAGCATCTTTAACGATATCTTCGGCCGGAATTAAGCCATTCCCAGCCGGGGCATCTCGATCGCCGGGCACCGGTCCATCACGACCGTCAGGCCGGCCGCCCGTGCAGCTTCCGCAACCTCTTCATTCACCACGCCGAGCTGCATCCATATCGTCTTGGCGCCCAGCCGTAGCGCCTCCGCAACCGGCGGCCCAACATCCGCTGCGTTGCGGAACAGATCCACCATGTCCAACGGCCCTGCTTCCTGCAACGACGCCACCACAAGCCGGCCAAACAATTCCTGTCCTGCAAGCCCGGGATTAACCGGCACCACGTCAAAACCCTTCGCCAGCAGGAACCGCATCACGCCATAGGACGCGCGCCCCGGCTTGTTCGATGCACCAACCAGGGCAATGCGCTTGGTTGCCGTCAACACCTCTCTGATCCGCGCGTCGCTCAACCCGTCTTGGCTCATTTGGCGTCTCTCTTTCCCTTCGCCGCCTACCCGGTTAGACGCACTGCATGAAAAAAGGTCTGTCCGCGTGCGCCGTTTTGAGTCTGCTCGGGTTGTTCATGTGGCACCTGCCAAACCAGCCGCAAGCCGCAGGCATCACCCTGCCAGGTGCCAAGTTCAACTCCTTGTCCTATGCCCCCTATCAAGCCTGGCAATCGCCGCTCTCGAAATCATATCCAACCGGCAAACAAGTCGCCGCCGACCTCAAGCTCATCGCCGGGCAAGCCAACGGCATCCGGACCTATTCCTCGATCGAGGGCAATTACGACATCGGCGCGCTCGCCAAACAAGCTGACCTGAAAGTCTGGCTCGGGATCTGGCTCAGCGCCAACCCTGCCGATAATAGCAAGGAGATCGCCGCCGGCATTGCCGAGGCCAATGCCCATCCTGATACCATCACGCGCGTGATTGTCGGCAACGAGGTCCTGCTGCGCCGCGATCTTTCGGTCGATGCCCTCACGGCGGACATCGATTACGTCCGTGCTCGCGTCAAGCAACCGGTGGCCTATGCCGATGTCACCGACTTCTGGAAAAAATTCCCGCAGGTCGCCCCCCATGTCGACATCGTTATGATCCATTTTCTGCCCTATTGGGAGGACAAGCCGCTCGACGTCGACGCGGCGATCGCCAATATCAAATCCACCACCGAAGGATTCAAAACCCTGTTTCCCGGCAAGACAATCTCGATCGGTGAAACCGGCTGGCCCTCGCGCGGCCGCTGGCGCAAAGCCGCCGCCCCTTCCCGCGTCAATGAAGCGGTTTTTCTCCGCCAATTCGTTACGTTGGCAGATCAGGAAGATGTCGACTACAACCTCATCGAAGCTTTCGATCAGCCCTGGAAATATGAAGACGAAGGCGTGGCGGGGGCGAACTGGGGCATATGGAACGACCACCGCGTGCAGAAATTTCCGTTGAACGGCGGCGTCGTCGAACATCCGGATTGGCCGTGGTATGCCATCCTGGGCGCGCTCTCCGGCACATTGCTCTTTGCCAGCACCGGCTTTCGCAATATCCGGCTTGCCGTTCCATCCTTCATGCTCGGCAACGGCTTTGCGATTGCCTGCGCCGGCACCCTGCCGATGCTCTATGATAACTGGCTTATCCTTGACGCCATCGTTAACCTGCCCTTGCAGGCGATTTTCGCTTTCCGCATCATCGCCCGCGCCGACGCGATTTTCGCCGGCAGAACGCTACCGGCCCACACGCCGGCGGCCACCACTTTCGCGGCGCTTCGGCGGGGCCGGCTCATGCTCAACTACGATTCGCTCTGGACCGTTTTCCTGACCGGCGCAGCGATCTTTCAAGTGATGCTGCTGTTTGACGGCCGCTATCGCGACGCCCCGATGCCGGCCTTCATCATCCCCGTCATCGCCGCCGTTTTCCGCTTCTGGACCAAAGACAAACCATTGCCGCTGGCCTGGGAAGATCTGCTCGCCGCCAATGTTCTTGCCCCTGCCGCCCTTGCCAGCGCCATCGTGGAAGGCGCGAACAACCTGGATTTCATCACCTGGAGCGTCGCAGCCCTCATCCTGGCCGCTCCCATCCTCATCATTCAAGATCGCAGAACCCCTGGAAGAAGGCGGCTGCGTTAGGGCTGATCCGCCGACCGGAAACAGCCTGTGGATTGAGAGCCGCGCCGGGCGTGAGCGGAGTTGGCGGGACGCCCGACTATGCCGACTACTCGGTCTCGAATACCGGCGCCAAAGCCTCGGCTGCTGGTGCCTGGCTTAGCATCTCGATCCGGCCGGTTATTTGGCCGCCATCTTCCACCTGCAGCCTGCGGCAGCGCGCGGTGCCCAGCACCCGGCCGGTTGCCCGGATGATCAGCGCGTTGCGGGCGGTCAGGGTGCCATCGATCGTTCCGGCCACCTCCGCTTCATCGACTTCAACTTCGCCCTTGAACACACCGCCATGGGCGATGGACAACTCCGCCAGACCATTGATCATCGCAGCTTCCACGGTGCCTTCGACAACCAGACGCTCGGCATCCTGTACTGTGCCCTGCACACTGATACCGCGGCCGACGACTAGCGTCCTCCGCTCTCCGCCGTCACGCGCCGGCGCTTCACTTGAAGTTTGAATCCCGGCCACCGGCGGGCGCAGCACAGCGCTCGGAGAAGGCGGAATAGCGGGCGAGAACGGTGAACGAGCCATTAAAGTCTCCTTGTTGAAAGCTTGCGGCATTTGCGCGAATTCCGGCGGCGTCGGCCGGAACGGTGGTACATCAAGCCCGTTATCCTCTGGCACTTCGCGATCAAGCGTGCCGGTCTGCGGGCTTGAGAAGTCGAGTCTTGCCTCACGCGGCTTCAGCTCAACCGATTTTTCATCATCAGGCTTGCGGCGATTGAACACGCGACCCCCTATCTGTTAAGGCCATTCATTTTTCTCAAGGCGCGGGCCTAGCATGCTCCCAGAGGTCGGGACAATCCGGCCTTTGTAAAAATCCTGCCACGATGCTAACCCGCCCGCCGCAGCTTGAAGGATCCTCTATGCTCGAACCGCGCTTCGATCTTACCGGCATCGGCAATGCCATTGTCGATCTGCTGGCGCTCACCGATGACAGTTTTCTCTCCCGCTACAACATGCCCAAAGGCGGCATGACGCTGATCGATGCCGACACCGCGACGCGCCTTACCCTTGCAATGCAGGATGGGCAGACCGCCTCCGGCGGATCGGTCGCCAATAGTTGCGCCGTGGCCGCAGCACTCGGCGCCCGCGTGGCGTTTCTGGGAAAGGTGGCGCGGGATGCGCTGGGCGATGCATTCCGCCGCGACATCACCGGGCTGGGCGTGCATTATCCAACCGAACCATCGACAGCCGGCGTGCCGACTGCGCGCTGCCTCATCCTGGTCACGCCCGACGGCCAGCGTACCATGAACACCTATCTTGGCGCCGGTGGAGAATTTTCGCTGAACGATCTGGATGAGACGGTGATCGCGGCCTCCGCCATCACTTATCTGGAAGGTTATCTTTTCGATCCGCCGGCCGCTCAGGCCGCTTTCGCGGAAGCCGCGAAAATAGCCCGTGCCGCCGGCCGTAAAACCGCCCTCTCGCTCTCCGACCCCTTTTGTGTCGACCGCCACCGTGACGGCTTCCGCCGGCTTATCGCCGAGGGGATCGACATTCTTTTCGCTAACGAAGCGGAAATCTGCAGTCTCTACCAGCGCAACGATTTCAAGCAGGCGGCGCAGGATGCCGCGGCGGATGTTAAATTGGCGGTACTCACCAAAGGCGAGGAAGGCAGCCTAATCCTGCATGGCGGCCAGCAAATTGCGGTTCCGGCAGTTCCAGCCACCGTTCTCGATACCACCGGGGCCGGCGATGCCTATGCCGCAGGATTTCTCACCGCTTTCGCGCAAGGCGCCACGTTGGCAGCGGCAGGCCATCTCGGTGCAAACGCCGCCGCTCTGGCCATCGCACAGATCGGCGCCCGACCCTCCGCCAGCGCAATTAAGGCACTAAACCACGCCTGATGCGGCTGACCGAAATTGCACCGTCGGATGCCTCCCCGACTTGTCGCCATCCTGCGATTCGCCATCTCACTATAGGGCGGCTATTTGGCGTCGACTTGCTCCGCCGCATTGATGACACCGTGCTGCGGGTTGGCGTCATCATCATTGGCAGCCCATTGACCATCGCGCTTTTCATGGAGTCCTGAGCGCTTTCAAGGCAAAGCAAGGGCTGCTTCTTCTGCAGAAAAAGCACCGGGCCGCCGATGCGGCGAAAAGACTTTCGTTAGTCTGCAGCTGAGGCCAGTCTTCTCCAGCAACCCAAGGCCGGTCATTCAATCCGTCTCGTTAAATCCCGCCTCGATCAATGCAGCGATGGCATCCAGCGCTTCCTTGGCATCGAAACCCTCGGCACTCAACACAACAAAACTGCCGGGCGCCGCGCCCAGCATCATCAGGCCCATAATGGACCGTGCGGAGACGGACTGGCCGTCTTTTGCAACATCGACGGAGGCGCTGAATTTCTCGGCGAGGGTCACCAGCTTCGCGGCTGCGCGCGCATGCAAGCCTCGCCGGTTAACGATCTCGACCTCGCGTGTGATGACGGCACCACCATCATCACTCATCGCTTGTTATTCATCCGGCCGCGCAGCGCGGTCCTCCACCCGGCAAGGCCGCAGTCTGCTGCACTTCGTGCCCTGAACAAATATATTTGCGGCCGGCGGCTTCTGCGCACCGCACCGCCTCCGCCAGCCCATAGCTACCGCGTATCTTCGCGAGCTTTACGAGCATCGGCAGGTTGACTCCGCCGATCACTTCCACATCCTTCTCCCGCAGCATCGACATCGCGAGGTTGCTTGGCGTTCCACCGAACATATCCGTCAGCAGAATAACGCCATCGCCGCTATCCACCTCCGCCATGCGCGCTGCAATTTCGGTGCGTTGGCCTTCAAACTCCGCATCCGATTCGATGCATACCGTGGCGAGCGCCTTTTGCTTGCCGACCACATGTTCCATTGCATCCCGCAATGCGAGGGCAAGTGCCCCATGGGTAACCAGAACCATCCCGATCATCTATTCACGCTCACTTCGTTGCGCCGCTCATTGTCTTGGTCCGAACTCCATCACCCGTCAGCGCCCCGGCCTTTTCCTGCTCGCGATGGGTAACGCCCATTTGCCATCCAGAATGCCGTAAATGCGCCGCCAGCTTCTCAATCATAAAAACCGATCGATGCCGGCCACCCGTACACCCAATTGCGATCGTTGCATATTTTTTGCCTTCTTGCACGAAGTGCGGCAAGACGAAATCAACCATGCCCTTTATATGGGCAAAATACGGAAGATAATTAGGGTCGGCCTCGATGAAGGCGCCTACCCTCGCATCAAGGCCGGTAAGCGGTCGAAGCATGGCCTCGTAATGCGGGTTTTTCAGAAACCTGGCATCAAAAACAATGTCGGCCTCGCGCGGCAAGCCTGAGGGAAAGGCGAAAGAGACGAGCGAGATCGAAATACCTGGTGAACCGGCGCCATATCGTTGTTCGACCAATTGCCGTAGCGAAAACAACGGAAGCGTCGAGGTGTCCACCAGAAGATCTGCCGCCTGGCGCAACCTGTCCGTCAACAGGCGCTCCAGCGCGATGCCTTCCGCCACCTGCCCGGTTTGCGCCAGAGGATGACGTCGCCGCGTCTCCGTATAGCGCCGAAGTAGAAATTCATCCTCCGCCACCGCGTAAACCAGTTCGGGTTGCAATCCAGAGTTTAACTTCAGCCGCTCCATCGTCTGGAGCACGGTGTCAGCGTCGAAGCCGCGCGATCTGGCATCGATGCCGATTGCAAGATCGCGTTCGCCGCGCACCACCAATTCCTCCAGGCTATGCAAGGGCGGGTTGTCCATCGTCTCAAAATTCAGGTCTTCAAGCGCTCGAAGGATCGAGTTCTTTCCCGCGCCTGAGAGGCCGGTAACCAGAACCACTCGAAGCTGCCGTTCGGACTCATTCATCGCCTGCATTTCACGTCGCAAACGCCCCGGCGACCTGCGAAACGCGCCCGCAGGCCGCATCCATCGCCAAATTCAGGCGTTCCACCGCAGAGATGGCTCCGGCATCGATGCTAACAACAGGCAGATTCAAAACCTCGTCGCGCGCCGGATGAGGCAGTCTTTCAATCGGCACACCCAGGCGCACCACCAGCCGAAGCCGCGCAGATTGCAGAAAAGGCAGCCGAAACAGGCCCAGGCCGCGAACCTCCAATACGCCTGCAAGGCGCGCCGGCGCTGCCGCAATGCCTGAGATTATGTCGACCTGATCGTCAGCCACCAGACCCCAGCCGGCATGCATCAACCGCAGCACCATGTCGGACTTTCCGGTGCCGCTCGCACCGGTCAGAAGCGCGGCATCGTAGCCATTCGGCCCAGGGCGGGCGGCACAGGAAGCATTGGAGCGCATGACAGTCAGATTGTGACAAAGTTTTTAAGATAACGGAAGAAGTGTTTCATGACGTGCGAGGGGCAACGGCGAAGTGAGGTCAATTCAGCCCGCGAAGAAGTCCGGTGTTCAGCTTTCCAGGCGCTCACGACGCAGCGTATCCAGGGGAAGCAGTTTTCCGCTTCTTTCGAAATGCCAAAACGTCCACCCATTGCATGAAGGCGCATTCTGCACAGCGGCGCCAACTTTATGAATGGAACCGCGGTGCGCGCCGCAGATCAGGTTGCCATCGGCAGTGACTTCAGCGCCAACGCGGCGCAGCCGGTCGGTCAGCCTGGTCCCGGCCTTGATGGTGCCATTTTCGACAAAGCTGCCGAACGCGATGCGGGGCGCTTGGCGCCCCAGAGGCGGACCATGGACCGTATTTTTCGGTGCCGGGTCTTCCACCTGCAGCCGCCCCCAGGCGGCTTCGACATAAGCCGGGTGACGCTCGATGCCGATAAAATGCCGGTGCAGCCGCTTCGCGACTACCGCCGTCGTCCCTGTTCCCAAAAAGGGATCGAGAATGATGTCGCCCGGCGCTGTCGAGGCGAGTACGACCCTGTGCAGCAGCGCCTCCGGCTTTTGCGTCGGATGCAATTTCAGCCCGTGCGCGTTGCGTAGACGCTCCGGCCCCGTACATAAAGCAATCGACCAGTCGCTGCGCATCTGCAGATCATCATTCAGCGACTTCATGCTCTGGTAGTTGAACTTGTAGCGCGACTCCCGGCCTTTGGCCGCCCAGATCATCGTTTCATGCGCGTTCGTAAAACGGCGCCCCCGAAAATTAGGCATCGGGTTGGTCTTGCGCCATATGACGTCGTTCAGGACCCAGAACCCAAGATCCTGTAAAATAGCGCCGATGCGGAAGATATTATGGTAGCTGCCGATGACCCACAGCGTGCCGTCCTTGCGCAGCACCCGGCGGCATTCGCTCAGCCACTCCAGCGTGAATGCGTCATAGGCGGCGAAGTCGGTAAACTTGTCCCAGTCGTCATCAACCCCATCAACCAGGCTGTCGTCAGGCCGCCGCAGCTCGCCGCGCAGCTGCAGATTATATGGCGGATCGGCAAAGACGCAGTGGACCGAGGCATCCGGCAACATGCGCAGCATCTGGCCAGCGTCGCCCAGTAAAATCTGATCCAGCGGCAATTCGCGCGCAGCTTCCACGGTCAAGACCAGCCCTCAACACAATCGTTCGGCAAACTGAAGGTGCTAACGTGTTCACGTCAATCGGCCCGGCTGCGGGAAATGGCCGGAAGCTCGACGCCGTCTAGTTGATAAAGGCTGCATCCTCCAGCAAACCCGCCTGCTGCCCTTGCGGTGCAAACAGCTGAACGGTTTGCAGGCCACGCAGCAACTCGCCGAACGCCATCCGGTGATGCGGCGTGGCCCCAAGCGCCAAAATGCCCTCACGATGCGCCGCCGCGGCGTAGCCTGCGTTGCTCCCCCAGCCATAGCCGGGATATCTGACGCCAAGCCGCAGCATCAGCCGATCCCGAACCACCTTCGCCGCGATCGAGGCCGCGGCGATGGAAAGACTGATCCCATCCCCGCCGATGATCGGCGTACAGGGCACCGGACATCCCGGGGCACGATTGCCATCCACCAAAATATGGTCCGGCATCAACGGCAGCCGGCGCACCGCCCGGCGCATGGCCAGCATGGCCGCGTGCAGAATATTCAGCTCGCCGATCTCGGCGACCGAAGCGGCGCCGAGGGCGATTTCAGCGCCCGCTTTGCGCAACCCGAGCAGCGCGAGCTCACGCCGCTCCGCCGTCATCTTCTTGGAATCGTCAATGATATCGACCAGCCTGCGCGGCAGTTTTCGCGGCAGAATTACCGCGGCCGCGAGCACCGGGCCGGCCAAGGGTCCGCGGCCGACCTCATCCACCCCGGCGACGATGCCCCCTAGCCGTCTCTCATGCTTTAAATCAGGCATCCCGCAACCGCTCAAAGAAGCTCTGTAATAGCGCAGCGCATTCCGAGTCGCGTACCCCGCCGATAATTTCCGGCCGATGATGCGTCGTCGCATGGCCAAATACCCGCGGCCCATGTTCTACCGCCCCGGATTTCGGATCATAGGCGCCGAAAACGAGCTTTCCCACGCGAAACGCCGCTATGGCTCCAGCGCACATCGCGCAAGGTTCCAAGGTGACCGTCAATATGCAATCAGACAGAAATCTACCTGTTCGCTGCCGGGCAGCCTCGCGCAAGACCAGCATTTCCGCATGCGCGCATGCATCGTCCGTCGCCTCGACCTCATTGCCGCGCGCCGCAATGACTTCGCCAAATGCATCGGCGATTATCGCGCCGACAGGCACCTCCCCCCTGCTCCCCGCGGCGCGAGCCTCAGCTAAAGCAGCATCCATGGCGAAGAGGTGCGGCTTTCCCATCGCCAATCCTTGCATCGCCTCCGCCCGCCGGTCTAGAGCATGTTCCGTTGGCGTTCGCTCACGAAACATGCTCTTCTTTGTCTAGCGAGCAATTTTATCCGACCGAATGATTCCATTTTGTCGGATGTTGCTCTAGGTGCAGGCATGACCAAGCGCCCCCTCATCGGCCTGACGCTCGATGCCGAACAGCCCGGCGGCTATTCGAAATACCCCTGGTACGCGCTCCGGCAAAACTACACCTCGGCGGTCGCCGCTGCCGGCGGCCTGGCCGTTGCCCTGCCGCATGATGCCGGTCTTGCGGAAGCCTATCTCGACCGGCTGGACGCGCTGATCATCACCGGCGGCGCTTTCGATGTCGATCCTGCGTTATACGGCGACGCGGAGCGGCATGACACGGTCGAGCTGAAATCCGGCCGTACCAGCGCGGAGCTGGCCATTCTGCAAGGCGCGCTCAACCGCGATCTGCCGGTTCTTGGCATTTGCGGGGGCGAGCAATTGCTGGCGGTGGCACTCGGCGGCACCCTGATCCAGCACATCCCGGATGCAATCACTGACGCCCTGCCGCACGAACAAACGACCTTGCATACCCAGCCCGGCCACGTCGTCAAAATCCTGCCGGGCACGCTGCTGGAGCGGATCACCGGCGGCAGGACGATGGCGGTGAACACGTCGCACCACCAGGCGGTGCGCAGCCCCGGCCAGGCGATCATCAACGCGCTCGCCCCGGATGGCGTCATCGAGGGCATCGAGGACCCGTCCAAAAAATTCTGCCTCGGCGTGCAGTGGCATCCGGAATATCTTATCGACGCCGGGGATGCCCGCATCTTCGCAGCGTTGATCGCAGCGGCAAATGGTTAAAGGGCCGGCAAACGGGGATTTCGCGGCAGAGCCGCCGGCGCGCGGTGAACGCATCGCTAAATACCTCTCGCGCGCCGGCATCTCCAGCCGGCGCGATGCCGAGGCGCTGATTGCCGCGGGCAAGGTTCGCATCAATAATCAGTCGGTCACGCATCCGGCCACCTTTGTGACAGATGCCGATCTCATCGTGGTCGATGGCAAGGCGGTGAGCACTCCGGAGCGTACCCGGCTCTGGCGCTACCACAAGCCGGATGGCCTGGTGACGACGCATAAGGATCCCGAAGGCCGTCCAACGGTTTTCGAAAAACTTCCCGAAAACCTGCCGCGCGTCATGAGCGTCGGCCGGCTCGACCTTACTTCCGAGGGCCTGCTGCTTTTAACGAATGACGGCGCGCTATCCCGCCAGCTCGAACTGCCCGCCATGGGCTGGCTGCGCCGTTATCGGGTACGGGTGCATGGCGGTGTCGATCCCGCCAAGCTTGAGCGCCTGGCCGACGGCATACGGATCGACGGTGAGCAATTCGGCCCGATTGAAGCCAAGGTCGATTCGCATCAGCGCGCCAATACCTGGCTCAGCGTCTCGCTGCGCGAGGGCAAGAACCGGGAAATCCGCCGTGTCATGGATCATCTGCTGCTGCCGGTCACCCGGCTGATCCGCATCGCCTATGGGCCGTTTCAGCTCGGCAATCTGCCGCGCGGCGCCGTCGAGGAAATCAACGGCAAAATCCTGCGCGAGCAGGTTCCTTCGCTCGATAAGAATTCTTGAGATTGCCTGATGGCCGGGTTGCGCATCATCGCCGGGCAATGGCGCGGTAAATCCCTCTCATCGGCCGCCGGCCAGTCTACCCGCCCGACCAATATCCGCGCCCGGCAGGCCGCTTTCGACATTCTGCTCCACGCCCCTTGGGCAGGATCCGCCTTCATCGAATCGGCCAATGTGTTGGACGTGTTTGCCGGCACCGGCGCCTACGGGCTGGAGGCACTGTCCCGAGGCACGGTTGCCGCGACCTTTATCGAGAACAACCGCGACGCGCTGCGCGCCCTGGGCGCCAACATCGCCGCGTGCAAGGCTGAAAAACGATCGAAAATCATTGCGGCCGACGCCCTGCATCCACCACGCGGAATGCCGCACAAGCTGGTTTTTCTCGATCCACCTTACGCGCAAAACCTGATCCCGCAGGCCCTTGCAGCCCTTTCAAGCGCAAACTATTTCGATAAAGATACGATCTTCATGGCCGAGCTAGGTCCGACTGACGACCTCACACCGCCCTACCCGCTCGCTATCCGCAAACATGGCAAAGCGAGGCTGGTTTTCTGGCACAACACGCAACAGGACTGAGAAGCAGCCGCTTTTGCGACCCCCAAGCCGGGCGTTTGCAACGCTAAAGGTTCGCAGTCATAGAGGTGTTTTTGCTTCTTTTTCTTCAGATAAAGAAGTGCTTGCTTAGTCGCTAATGCCTGAAATGCCGCATGCCGGTGAACACCATGGCGATACCCGCTGCATCGGCGGCGGCGATAACTTCCGCATCACGGATTGAGCCGCCCGGCTGGATCACAGCCGTGCCGCCCGCTGCGATGGCAGCCTGCAGACCATCGGCGAATGGGAAAAAAGCGTCTGAGGCGACAACGCAGTTCTTCGTATCCAACCCTGCGGCTTCCGCCTTCCAGGCGGCGATGCGGGCTGAAGTAACGCGCGACATCTGACCGGCCCCGATGCCGATTGTGGCGCCGGCCTTGGCGTAGACGATGGCGTTGGACTTCACATGTTTACAAACCCGGAAGGCAAATAGCAGATCGGCCAGTTCGTCCTGCGACGGCGCGCGCCGGGTAACGGTTTTCAGGTCGGCAATGCCGATCCGGCCGCTATCCCGGCTCTGCAGCAAAAACCCGCCGGCAATGGATTTAAATGTCGTCCCCGCGCTGGCCGGGTCTGGTAGACCGCCCGCAAGTAGCAGCCGAAGATTCTTCTTTTTCGACAACACCGACTTCGCATCCTCAGTCGCGCCCGGCGCGATGATGACTTCAGTGAAAATCATGGAGATTTTCGACGCCGTCGCCGCATCCAGCGTGCGGTTCAGCGCAACGATCCCGCCAAACGCCGATTCCGGATCGCAAGCCAGCGCCCGGTCCCAGGCTTGCGCAAGCTCCGGGCCGGTGGCGACGCCGCAGGGGTTGGCGTGTTTGACGATCACCACAGCGGGTGCATCGAATTCCGCCAGGCATTCGAACGCGGCATCGGTATCGTTGAGATTATTGTAGGAGAGTTCCTTGCCCTGCATTTGCTGCGCCGTCGCCACGCCGAACCTTGGCTCGGTGGTGTAGAACGCCGCCGATTGATGCGGGTTTTCCCCATAGCGCAGGGTCTGCTTCAGTTTGCCTGCAAACGTGAAACCTGTCGGATATTGCTCGTCATTCTGTGCGGCAAACCACGTAGCGATGGCGGCATCATAGGCGCTGGTGCGGGCATAGGCACTGCCGGCCAGTATCTTGCGGGTCTTCAATGTCGTGCCGCCATGCGACTCCATCTCTGACAAGACACTGACGTAATGCTCGGGCGCCGTCAGAACCGCGACAAAATCATGGTTTTTGGCTGCGGCACGGATCAGCGCCGGCCCGCCGATATCGATATTCTCCACGCAATCTTCAAAGGCAGCGCCACGCGCAACCGTTGCCTCAAACGGATAGAGGTTCACCGCCACCAGATCGATCGGCGCAATGTTATGTTCGCGCATCTGCGCCTGATGCTCCGGCAGATCGCGCCGCCCCAAAATGCCGCCATGGATCTGCGGCACCAGCGTTTTCACCCGGCCGTCAAGAATTTCCGGAAAGCCGGTGAAATCCGACACCTCGATCACCTCCAGGCCGGCTTCCCGCAGAACCTTTGCAGAGCCGCCCGTCGACAGGATCTCAACATTATGCACTGCCAGCGCTCGAGCGAGATTGACCAGACCGGTTTTATCAGAGACGGAAATCAGCGCCCGCCGGACGGGCATGATATCGATGGTCATGGAGGCTTCCTTAAGGCGCGTTACTGGCAGGACCGGCGGCATTAGCGACAACGGCGGAGACCGCATTGGCCGGCGAGCCGCTGATAATCTTCGTACTGATCAGCACGTAAATCAAAGTGTGGTTGGGCAGATCGACGAACCGGTTGAGAACGAAATGCTTGACCAGAAAAGAAGCCGAAATCGCGCCAACCTGCTGGCGCTGCGGCAAATTCGCCGGAATGCTGACAGCGCCTGACGAGACGCAGGACAAGGCGAAATTGCTAGGGTTGGTCGCAAGGCCAAGGCCGCCGGAAACCCCGCCGGTTTGGGCGAAGGAAGCATAGCAAGCCACATTGGCCACGTCCGGATCGTCGAAGCGTTCGACCACGACCTTGTCATTTGGCCCAAGCAGCCGGAAATTGGTGCTGACGCTGCCAATGGTCTGCTCGGCAAAAGCCGGCGCCGCCAAGCTGCAGGCGATGGCGACGGCGACGGCGACGGCGAGTATAGAAAGAAACTTCATGGCGCACTCCTGTCGACAAGCGCTTCATACACCAAAAGCGTCTCGCGACAGATGATGGCATCGGCAAAATACCGCTCGGCGCGCCGCCGCCCCGCCACTCCCATCCTGGCCCGCAGTTCAGGCGCGTTGATCAGCCTTGCGAGCGCTTCCGCCAGCGCTGCAGGATCAGAAGCGGGCACCAGCAGACCGGTCTCCTCGTGCACTATTGCCTCCCGGCAACCCGGGATGTCGGTTGCGACCAGCGGTTTGCCGGCGGCCATCGCCTCAAGGGCCGATTTCGGCAAACCTTCGCGATAAGTCGAAGGCTGGCAGGCGATATGCGCCTCGCGCAGCAAAGCGGCGACGTCATTGCGCGGCCCCAGCCAGCGCACCAGGCCTTCCGCCTCCCAGGCGCGCAGTTCAGCCTCGGTAACCGTATTCGGGTTGCCGGCATCCGGCGCGCCAACCAGCAGAAAGACCGCTTCGAGCTTTCCGGCGCGCAAAATCCGCGCCGCCTCGACAAAATCGCCGATGCCTTTTTCCCGGATCATGCGGGCGATCAGTATCACCCGCACTGGCGTCGGCGGCTCCGGCGCCGGCGCGAATTCAACGATATCCACCCCTGCACCGCGAATGATCGTCGCAGCGCCGGGACGGACGATGCCGCGCCGGGCGAGCTCCGCAAGATCATCCGGATTTTCGAAGATAATTCGTGCGTTCCGCGGCGAGAGGGTGAGGCGGAGCATGAAACTGACGAATGGCTTCAGAATTTTCGCCAGCACCCGATCGGAGGAGAACACAAATCCCAGCCCCACCGGCGCGTTGATAATCGCCGGAACGCCGGAAATGCGGGCCGCAAAGCCCCCGACCAGGATCGGTTTCAGGGCGATGTGATGGACCAGATCCGGCTTCAACCGCCGATAAAGGCGTGCCAGCTTAAGCACGAACAGCACTTCCGGAAACGGATTGATCCGCCGCCGGCTGAAATCAACCGGTACAACTTCGATACCGGCAGCTTCAATCGAAGCGCTGGCCGCGTCCGAATGCGCCACCATAATGACGTGCCAGCCTGCCGCCTTGGCCGCCAGCGCCCGTTTTAAAAAATGCGAGGCAAAGAACCAATCTTCGGTAATCAGGAAAACAAGGGTTTTTTTCCGAAGCATCAAACTTCAAATTCGGGCGATGTCCGGCTCAGCTTTTGCCGATTCGCAGCAACATCTCTCAAACATCGTTTATGCCAGCGCGTTTTGCGTCCCAGTTCCAGGCGTCGCGGCACATATCCTTGATGTTCAGCTTGGCCTTCCAGCCCAGCAGCTTCTCCGCCGCAGTAGGATTGGCGAAATAGCTCGCGACATCACCCGGCCGGCGCGGCACAATCTCAAAGGGCACCTTGCGCTTCGTCGACTCTTCGAAGGCCTGCACAAACTCCAGCACCGAGATGCCGTTGCCCGTGCCAAGATTGACCGTATAGGCGATATCGTTTTCCAGCAGATACTCAACCGCCAAAGCATGCGCATTCGCCAGGTCCACCACATGGATGTAGTCGCGAATACCGGTGCCGTCCGGGGTATCGTAATCATTGCCGAACACCTGCAGGAACGGCCGTTGCCCGGTGGCAACCTGGCAGACATAGGGCATCAGGTTATTCGGCACCCCGGTCGGAGTTTCGCCGATTAGTCCGGAAGGATGCGCGCCCACGGGATTGAAGTAGCGTAGATTGGCGGCCCCGAGCAATTTGCCGGTGCGGGCGAGATCCGTGATCAGATCCTCCATCACCAGCTTGGTCCGGCCATAGATGTTCTGCACCCGGGTTGGGGCGTCTTCCAGAATCGGCGATGAGTCCGGCTGTCCGTAAACGGTTGCCGAGGATGAAAACACGATGCGGCGAATATTGCGCGCCTGCATGGCTTCCAGCAGCCGGATGGTTCCGACAATATTCATATCATAATACAGCAGCGGATTGGCCTCACTTTCCCCGACAGCTTTCAGTGCGGCGAAATGGATCACGGCATCCACCGGAAATTCCGCCAGCGCCGCCGCAACACTTGCTGTATCGCGGATATCCGCTTCGATGATCGGCAAGCTCTTGCCGGTCAGGCAGCGCAGACGCTCAGGCACATCTCGCTCCGAGTTTCTGAAATTATCCAGGATCACGACCTGATGCCCGCGCTCCGTCAGAGCAACGGCGGTGTGGGAGCCGATATAGCCGTTGCCGCCGGTTAGAAGCACATGCGCCATTATGTCAGGATCCTGTTTAACCGAGTTTCGTGATAGCCCATTTAACCGTCTGCGGTCCGTCCTGGTGGCCGCCAAGGACGATCTGTTCGGTTCGGCGCGGCTCAGCCGCACCAAAATACACGCTTTCTTCGATATTGATCTTGGTGCCGTCGGCGCGCAGGCGCCAGCCCTGCCCGGACGGCAGCCGCAGCAGAACGGCTTCATTGTCCTGCTGCAGACTTGCGATCACGTTCGGATGCAAATGGAAACGAATAACATAGGGCTGCGGCTGTTCAGCTTCAATAAAATCCTCGCCGCGCAAATCCTCGCCGCTCTCGGAGAGATAGAGCCGGCGGTGATGGATCGCGCCGAACGGCTTGGCCCAGCCATCATGGCTGGTTTCCAGCCAATGTGCTCCCGCCGCTGTCTGGTGTTGCGCATTGACCTGAACCGGTCGGCGCCCCAGACCTTGCCTGCGGATCTCGGAGGAGGAGACGCTGGCGATGATCAGCGTGGAATGCGCCGCCGTTGCCCGCAGCGCATCGCGCCAATCCTCACCGGAAGCGGCAGCGGCGCCGCAATTGACGATGAGCCGCTCCTTTCCGGCGGAGAACTCGAAGCTCAACGTTCCGGCATGCGCGAACCGGTCGAGACCCGGCGCTGCCGGAGCACCGGCATCGACAATCAGAACCGACTTGCTGGCGGCAAGCCGGTACAGACCGACGGCGCCGATCTCTGCCAGCGCCCGGCCCGAGCGGCCGGCTTGCGAAAGGACCAGATCGATCAGGCTAGGCAGATCCTCCCGCGTTCCATTGAGGAGCGCCAACCCGCCATCGCCATGGCGCAAAGCCCGAAGTGCCAGAGCCATGCGCTCGATCGCGGTAGGCAGTCCGGCCGGCGCTTCGACTTTAGCGCTCTGCAGCAATGCCCGTATCTCGGTCAGGTCCATCAGCACGGCCAGATGCGCTGCGGGACTGCGTTCGATATGACAGCCATCAGGCAAGACCTGCCGGGCAACTTCCTGCGGCAGGAAGCGCAAGGCGCGGGTCATGTGGGCGGCGTGCTCCGGCATCGCGACCGAAGCGGCGATCAAGCCCTTCAGCGCCTTGAAAGCGCGGCCGTCATGCTCCTCAGCCGGCAGCGCCGCCGCCAGATTACGGGCGTCGATCACCAGCCGGCTCATCAGACGCTGGCGGAAATCATCGTCGGCCGAAGCCGCAAAGAAATCATAATGCCCGAGCCAGGCGGTGATTCTGGCGCCTGAAACGTCAGGGCGATTCGCGATCGGATCCAGATCAGCCGTGTCCATGAAGTCCGAGACCAAAGCGCGGGCGCGGGCGCGGGCCGCATCGGTGCCCAGAGCACGCAAATCGCGTAGCCAGGTAAAACCATGCGTATGCGAACGCATAACAGATGAGGCGCCGGCCGGATTGGCGAACACACCCGCACCAAGCGTACGAATGGCACCCATCAGCCCAAGCTCATCTTTAATCAGCCGCGCACCGCGACTTGGGTCGCCGGGCCAGGGATCACGAACCGCCAACGCCGGCGCATCAGGATAATTCGCGGTCCGCAGATTTTGAATTTTCGCGAACAGGCCGCGGGCGCTGCGGGAGAAGCTGCCGGCGCGCGGCGCGGAGTCGCTCATCCGGCGTTGCGGGCGAAGCGTTGCGTTGCGCCAGGAAAGGCGGAGCGGATCGCTGCAATGGCATGCGAATAATTTCCGGCGCCAAAAATCGCAGTCCCGGCGATCAGGCAGTCCGCGCCGGCGGCCAGCACCCTGCCGGCCGTTGCCGGCGTGATCCCGCCATCGACCTGCAATCTGATCTGACGGCCGGACGCGTCGATCAACCGCCGGATTGCCGCAATTTTTTCCAGTTGGGAAGCAATGAAAGCCTGGCCGCCGAAGCCAGGATTTACCGTCATCACCATTATGAGATCGACCAGATCAAGCACATGCGCGATCGCTTCAAGAGGTGTAGCGGGGTTCAGAACCACGCCGGCTTTTTTTCCATGGCTATGAATGAGTTGCAAGCTGCGATGCAAATGCGGCCCGGCTTCGGGATGGACGCTGATGTGATCCGCGCCGGCCTCGGCAAAGGCGCCGATATAAGGGTCGGCGGGTGCGATCATCAGATGCACATCCAAAGGCAGTTTGGTATGCGGCCGCAGCGCTTTAACAATTAGCGGTCCAAAGGTGATATTCGGCACAAAATGGCCATCCATAACATCAAGGTGCAGCCAATCGGCGCCTGCACGCTCCACCGCAACCGCTTCTTCCCCCAGCCGGGCGAAATCCGCGGCCAATAGGCTCGGCGCGATCACCAGACGGTTCGTTGCATCGGACATGTCTGACTGTACCTGAGCATTTGAAGCTTTAACAAGCGGTCGGAATCCGGCCGCCAGCCCCAAACCTTTTGTTCTGCTTGATGCCGGCCGATCAATCCGGCCTAACAAGCCGGGCGATGAAGAAACCATCCAGGCCGCCGCGCTCCGGCCATAATCCCGGATGGGTTCTGATATCCTTTGCGGGCGTCACCGCTTCGGGTAGTGCGGCGAGATCCAGCGCCTCATGTTTAAGGCCCAGGCGACCGGCCGCGGCATCGACCCGTTCGGCGCCTTCCTGGGGCTGCAGAGAACAGACGGAATATATCAGCCTGCCGCCTGGGGCGAGAAAACCGGCGGCAGCTTCCAGCAACCGGTCCTGCAAGTGGACCAGGGCGCCGATGTCTCCTGGTTTGCGCAGGTGCAGCAAATCTGGATGACGGCGGATGGTGCCGGTTGCGCTACAGGGCGCGTCCAGCAGGATTGCGGGAAACAGCTCGGCGGGACGCCACTGGGTGGCGTCAGCCAGGATCAGCTCAGCGGTTAGATTCAGGCGCTGCAGATTGCCTCGCAATGTCGCAAGGCGGGAGGCATCTCGGTCGACCGCCGCAACGATCCCGCCCGCCGCCGCCAATTGCGCGGTTTTGCCGCCGGGCGCTGCGCACAGATCCAGCACGCGTTCGCCCGGCACAAGGTTCAAAAACCGCGCCGGCAGGGCAGCCGCGGCATCCTGTACCCAAAAATTCCCTTCGGCGAAACCAGGCAGGCTCGCAACATGGGTTCCAGCGGCAAACCGGTAGGAGCCGGTCGGCAGTCTTTCGTGCCCGATGACACCCTGCGGCGGGATATCACTTGATTTCATCGTGATATCCAGCGGCGCCTCGTGTTGATGGGCGGTGGCGATCGCTCTGGCATCCTTGCCCCAGCTTGCCCAGGCCCAGGCAGGCGTATCCAGGCGCGGCATGTCCAGCGTGTCCAGCAGGGCCGGACCGGCCGTCGCGACTTTTCGCAAAACCGCGTTGATCAAGCCGCTAAACGGGTTGAGCTTCCTGGTTTTCGCCAGTTCCACGGCGGTTGTGACAGCGGCGTGCGGTGGCGCCTGCAGGAACAGGCTGGCGGCTGCGCCGAGCCATAGAATATAGCGCACCGGCGGCGGCGGTTCCCTCGGCAGATAATTCTCCAGCACCGCATTCAGCGTGCCGGCATGCCGCAAGACGGTCGCAGCCAGCCGGTGTGCCGCACCCTTGTCGCGTGCATCGATCTGCGGGAGCGCATCGAGCGCGGCATCGAGCGAGGTATGGCGGCTCAGTACAGCAGTGAGCAAGGCGAACGCCGCTTCGCGAGTCGGGTCAGCCATCAGACGGAGTTCTGGTGGAGCTGAGGGGAATCGAACCCCTGACCTCGTCATTGCGAACGACGCGCTCTACCAACTGAGCTACAGCCCCGATCTGAATCTGCCTCGGAACAGGGTCCATCCGGTGGGCGGCTTCGCGCATCGGCGTCGCCAAGTCAAGCCGCTGGCCGGATTGGGCCAAGGATTTGCTATCCCCAGCTTGGATGGCTACTCAAGCCGGCAACGCATTTGGACATGGGGATGGCTTGATATGCTCGGCGCGGTGTTCTGGTTATTAAGCGAGATTATTCATCTATATATTCTTGCGATCATCATCGCAGTGGTGATCAGCATGCTGATTTCGTTCGGCGTCGTAAACGCCCATAGCCGTTTCGTTTACACTATTGCGGACTTCTTGAACCGGGTGACCGAGCCGGTGCTGGCACCCATTCGCCGGTTTTTGCCCAATTTCGGCGGCATCGATATCAGCCCGCTCGTTGCCATTCTCCTGCTGGAGTTCCTCGATCGCTTGCTCGCCTCTCTATATATTCATCTGGTCCTATCCGGCGCCACCTTCTGATTGCTGACCTCAGCCTTATGTCAGCCGCCAACAAACAACATTTGAGAAAACAACGAAAGGCAGAGATTGCTTAGTTCCATTGTTCGAATGGCCGCCTTCTCGCAGCGCCGGGCCGGGCTCGTCGTTGTCGTGGCGGTACTGGTTGCCGTTCTCGGCTTGCACTACAGCGCAAATCACCTGTCGGTCGATGCCGATACCGACCATTTGTTTGCAGCCTCGCTACCCTGGCGGCAAAGCCAGATCGCGGACGAGAAGAATTTCCCGCAATTCAACAAGCTCATCGTTGCAGTCGTGCGCGCAAAAACCCCGGAAGAGGCAACTGAGACGGCAGCGGCCCTGAACGTCGCGTTGAACGCGGACAAGGCCAACTTCACCGACGCCGAGTATCCTGCAAACGCGCCGTTCTATAGCAATAACGGCCTGTTGCTGCTGCCGGTAAATAAACTTGCGAAATTGCTGGGCTCCATTGTAGCCGCGCAGCCTTTTTTGGGGCAGCTGGCGGCCGACCCATCGGCTCGCGGCCTGTTTACCGGGATCACGTTGATCGCGCAGGGCGTGCAGTTGGGGCAGGCCGCTCTTACACCTTATAATGGCCCCCTTAGCGGCGTTGCCAGAAATCTTCAGTCTGCCGCCGCCGGCGAGCCTGTGCCTTTATCTTGGCAAGGCCTGATTGGCGGTGACCTTGGAGACAACGCGGAATTCGTTTTGGCGCATCCGGTGCTGGACCGGCAGAGCATTCAGCCTGGGGGCACCGCAACCGGCGCATTGCGAAAACTTGCCGCCACTCTGCAGGATGTCAAGGCCGGCCGCGCCACGGTCGATTATACCGGGCAAATCCCGCTCTCGGATGAGCAGTTCGCATCCTTGACCAACGGCCTGTTGCTTGGCGGCATCATCAGCGTATTATTGATTGCGCTCTGGCTGTTCCTCGCCTTGCGCTCCTGGCGGCTGATCGTCCCGATCCTGTTGACCTTGGTTTTGGGCCTGTCGCTGACGATAACGTTTGCGGCGATTGCCATCAGCGACCTGAATCTTATTTCGGTTGCCTTCGCTATTCTGTTTATTGGGCTGGCGGTCGATTTCGGCATACAATTTTCCGTCCGGCTGCGCGATGTCCGGCATGGCGTTGGTGATCTTGCCTTGGCCATCTCCGAAACCGCTCGCCAGGCCGGCGGCCAAATCGCGCTCGCCGCCGCGGCGACTGCCTGTGGGTTCCTGGCTTTTTCGCCAACGCCATTTGTCGGCGTCGCCGAGCTTGGCACCATCGCCGGCGCCGGCATGCTAATCGCCTTTCTCTGTACCATCACCTTCCTGCCGGCTGCGCTGTGGCTATTTGCGCCCAGGCCGGAATCCATCCCCATCGGCCTGCCATTCGGTGAGCAGGTGGACAGCTTCGTGTTCCATCACCGCCGCGCGACACTACTTGTTTTCGGGGTACTGGCGATCGCCGGCGCCATCGCCGCGTTAACGGTGGGGTTCGATGCCAATCCGCTGGATACGAAAGATCCGCATACGGAGAGTATGCGAACCCTGAACGGCTTGCTGAACGATCCGGCAACCAATCCTTTCTATGCTGAAGTGCTGACGGCAAATCTTGCGGCAGCCAAATCCATGGCAGCCAAACTTTCCGCCCTTCCGGAAGTCTCCGGCGTGATTTCCGGCGCGACCTTCGTTCCTGATGATCAGAACATAAAACTGGCGATGCTAGCGCAAGCACAAACCATTTTGGCGCCCACCCTTCAAACCACTTCGATAACCCAGTCAGGCGCCCGCGCTGCCGTTACGGTGCAGGATATCCGGATCTCCATGTCGATGGCGCGGGATGCGATATTAAAAGCCAAAACGCAGTTGCCCGCCAATTCACCGCTGTTGAGCATCGCGGACGCGCTGAACAAGCTGCTGACGAAAGACGACGCGCAGGTCATGGCGATGAATGACGCCGTCACCCGTTTTCTGCCAGCCGAACTGACTCGGCTGAACGAATCGCTCAACGCGAAGACCATTACCCAGGCGACCTTGCCGCCGGAGATCGCCCGAAACTGGTTCTTGCCGGATGGACGGGTGCGGGTCGAAGCCCTGCCGACGGCCGCGGCTCAACATACAAAAGGCCTGAGAGAATTTGCCGGCGCCGTGGTCTCGGTAGCGCCGAATGCCGGCGGACCGGCGATTTCCACGATTGCCACCGCACAAACCATCCTCGACTCGTTCCGGGAAGCTGCCTTTCTGGCCGCGCTGGCTATTGCGGTGATCTTGTTCATCGTGTTCCGGAATTTTCGGGATGCGCTGCTGGTGCTGTCCACACTCACGCTGTCTGCCCTGCTGACCGCGCTGTTTGCGAAAATCTACGGGCTGCAGATCAACTATGCCAATATTATCGCCTTGCCGCTGCTGCTGGGTGTCGGCGTATCGTTCAACGTCTACTTCGTGATGAATTTTCGGGCCGGGATGCGCCGGTTCCTGCATTCCGCAACGGCCCATGCAGTCTTGTTTTCAGCGCTGACCACCGGTACGGCCTTCGGCACCCTGGCCGCATCGCATGACAGGGGCACCTCCAGCATGGGCGTCCTGCTTCTGCTCAGCCTGCTTGCCGTACTGATCGCCACCTTTCTTTATTTGCCTGCGCTGCTCTACATTTTGCCGGAGTCCGATGCTCGAGAAACGTAGCCTCAGCCTTTCCGGCCACCGCACCAGCATCGCCCTGGAACCGGAGTTCTGGGCCGCCCTTGAAGATATTGCCAAAGCCGACCGCTATACTTTGTCCTCCCTCATCGGCCGTATCGATAGCGAACGGGACGCCGAGCAGCCTTTAGCCTCAGCATTGCGGATTTTCGCGCTAAGCAGGCGATAGCCGCTCAGGCCCGCAAAACGCCCCCCGTTGCCTTTTGCACGGCGCTAACCACTTTGGCCGACACCGCATCGATCTCTGCTTCCGTCAGCGAGGTTTCAAGCGGTTGCAGGGTGACGGCAATCGCCAGCGAAATCTGCCCGGAAGGTAGATTATGCCCGGTATAACGATCAAACAGCGTCACCGCGCTGATAAGTTTACGGTCGGCGCCTCTGGCGGCTCGAAGCACCGCATCCGCCGGCGTCGCCTCCGGCACCAGAAATGCAAAATCTCGGCGTAATGGCTGAAAGGCTGATAATATCGGAGCAGCTCTTTTACGCCGTTTTGGTTCAGCGATCGCATCAAGCAGCAGTTCGAACGCCACCGTGCCAACCGGTAGATCCAGCTTGTCGCAAATGTTCGGGTGCAGCGTGCCGAAATGGCCGAGCGTGACGCCGGGCCCCTGGCGGAGCACGCCGGACTGGCCAGGGTGAAAAAAGGCCGGCGCGTCGCCTGTCACCGATACTGCATCCACGGGAACGCTCAGCGCAGCAAGCACCGCCAGAGCGTCTGCTTTGGCATCCATGGCATCGAATTTTCGCGTCGGCGCCAGCGCACTGAGCGGCGTCTCGCCTAAGCGCAGACCGGCGGCGGCGAGCATTTGATGATCTGCCGCCCGGTACACAGGACCGATCTCAAATAAAGCAAGATCGGCATAACCTTTGGCCGTGTTTCGGGACGCAGCTTTGGCCAAAGTGGCGATAGAGCTTGGACGCATCTGATCGAGATCGGCGGCGATCGGATTAGCCAGGCGAAGCGCTTCATTCGTCCCGCCAAACAGTTCTGCGGTAAAGTGATCCACGAAACTGAATGTGACACATTCCATCATGCCACGAGCGGCCAAGACGCGTCGCGCGACCGCCGTGCGCCTCTGTTTCGGCGTTAGATTGGGAACGGGTACGGCAGCCGTCACGGCCAGGGATATGGGAACAATCGCATCCAAACCCCGCAGCCGCAGTACTTCCTCGATCAAATCAACTTCCGGCTCAATCTCCGCCGCCCCAAAGGCCGCCTCGTTGGCAAGGACCATGTCCAAGCTGAGTGACTGATCCAGAGCGGAGCTTTGCGAGATGTCATTACGCCAAGACGGAACATCCATCACCACGTGATCGCCATCGCGCCGGTAAATCGAGAAACCCAACCTCTCCAAGGCCGCCACTGCCTCATCAGGAGCGATCTCGGCGCCCCCAAAGCTTTTCAGCCGGGCAAAGCGCAGGCTCGCTCTGCGCCGCCAATGCGGCTCTACTCCGGCTTGGGTTACGGCACTGGCCTGACCGCCACATAATTGCAGGATCATCGCAGTGGCCGCATCCAACGCAGATGGAAGCAACGCGGGATCGATGCCGCGTTCAAAACGCTGCCGCGCGTCGGAATGGATCGCGTGACGCTGTCCAGTCTGAGCGATATGTACCCTGTCGAAAAGCGCGCATTCGACAAACACCGCTTTGGTTGATTGATTACAACCCGTCGCCTCGCCACCGACGATTCCGGCCAGCGACTGCACGCCGTTCGCATCGGCAATGACGCAGTCTGCGGCCGCGGCCGTCAGCTGCTTGCCATGCAAACCCATAAAGCTTTCGCCGTTCCCGCGGCGCAACGTCAGGATATTGCCGGCTATCTTATCCGCATCGAAGACATGCAGCGGGCGACCAAGATCAACCGTGAAAAAATTCGTGATATCCACCAACGCGTTGATTGGACGCAGGCCAACCGAAATCAGGCGAGCTTTCAGCCAATCCGGACTTTCACCATTTTTCAATCCAAAGACCACTCGGCCCAATACCCATGGACACGCTTCCGTATAGACATTCCGCCAAGTGATTCTACTGGCACCGCATTGGATTATCGGAGCCGGCTGGAATGGTTTAAGACAACCCTTACCGGCAGCCGCGAGATCGCGTGCAATGCCGCGCACGCTCAGCGCATCACCGCGATTTGGCGTCACGGAGATCTCGATGATCGGTTCATCAAGCCCCGCCCAAGCCGCATAGACGGCACCAACCGGTGCGTCGGCAGGCAGTTCGATAATCCCGTCATGGTCTTCACCGAGATTTAACTCCCGCTTCGAAACCAGCATGCCTTCGGATTTAACGCCGCGGATTTCACCGACCTTAAGCGTGATACCGGTTCCGGGAACAAAGGCGCCTGGCGGCGCAAATACCGCCTTCATGCCACTGCGCGCATTGGGCGCGCCGCAGACGACCGAGCGCTCAGCGGCGCCTATATTAACCCTGCAAGCCCGCAACCGATCTGCATTCGGGTGCGGAACTGCTTCAATGATTTCGGCAATCACGAACGGCGCCAAAGTATCGGCGGCATTTTCCACATGCTCGACCTCAAGCCCGATCGCGGAGAGCGTTGCGGTGATATCTGCAAGTGTCGCCTCGGTCTCAAGCCAGGTTTTCAACCAGGAGAGCGTGAACTTCATCGCCCGATCCCTTCGTGCAGATTGGCTGGGGCAAGGGGTGAGAAACCGTAATGCCGCAGCCAGCGCACATCGTTCTCATAGAACAGCCTTAGGTCGGCAATCCCATGTTTCAGCATGGTGATACGCTCGATGCCGACGCCGAAGGCAAAGCCCTGGTAGCGGCGGGGATCGATGCCGCAGTTTGCCAGGACGTTCGGATGCACCATGCCTGAACCCGCAATCTCCAGCCAGTCCGATCCAATGCCGATCTCGCCGGTTCTTCTGCTCCAGGCGATATCCACTTCCATCGAGGGTTCTGTGAACGGGAAGTAGCTCGCGCGGAAGCGCGTGGGCAGGTCGGGCATACTGAAATAGGCGCGCAGAAAATCGACGAGACAGCCCTTCAGATGCGCCAGCGTAATGTCGCGGCCAATCACCAGCCCTTCGGTCTGGTGAAACATGGGCGAATGGGTCGCGTCATGATCCGCGCGGAAGGTTCGGCCGGGCACAATGATCCTGATCGGTGACGGCTCGGACCCGCTTGCTGTCTCCTTTGCCCAGTCGAGCATCGTGCGGATTTGTACCGGCGAGGTATGGGTGCGTAAAACCGCCGGCCGGTTGCCCAACGAAGCGTTTAGGTAAAAGCTGTCCATCATCGCACGCGCGGGATGATGGACCGGGATATTCAGCGCTCCGAAATTATGCCAATCGTCCTCGATATCAGGACCTTCCTTCAGCGCAAAACCCATGGCGCCAAAAATCGCGGCGATCTCTTCCATCGTCCGGCTGATCGGGTGTATCGTGCCTTGCAGCTCCGGCCGCGGCGGCGCCGTAATATCGATCCGTTCGGCTGCCAAACGCTCGGTTAGAGCCGCCTCTTCCAGTTGGCGGCGCCGCGCTTCCAATTCTGCCGTAACTACACCCTTCAACTTGTTACGCAGTTCTGCCCGCACCGGGCGTTCCGCAGCCGGCAGGCTTCCCACAGCCTTTAACAAACCGGTCAGCATCCCGGATTTGCCGAGCAGCTCTACGCGACACGCTCCCAGGCTTCTAAGATCGCCTGTATTTGCGAGAAGAAGCGACGCCTGCAACGCATAGGGCTCCAAAAAACGCCGCTCATCGCTTTCAATTATGGATCGGTCAGTTTCGGACATGCGCTGGGGAGACAATCCCGGCGTCGAAAAGTCAAGCCAGCGACGATCTTAACGGCAGCTTGCCAAGTGTTACATTTTATCAACAGTTTTGACTTTCTACGGTTAACTGGGTGAAATCAGACCCTGGAGACCCAAAATCCAAGGTTCAGATGCTTGACCCGTAACGGTTGAGCGCGCTAAGGCCCAACGGTATTTGCAGCCATAGTGGTTGCGAAAGCGCAGCTATGTCATTTTTCTCACTCATTACGGACAGGGACGGTTTTAGGTATGAAATTCAAAGCATTGGGCGCTATCGCCGGCCTTGCCCTGCTGGCAGCCTGCTCTCACTCGACGCCTCCCGCGGCAACTTCCACCATGGGTTCGGGCGCCGGCGCCACCGGCGCCGCTCCGGGCAGCGAACAGGATCTGGTCGCCAACGTGGGTGACCGGGTTTTCTATGCCTTCAACCAGTCGACCCTGAGTTCGGACGCTGATGCGACCCTCGGCCGCCAGTCTGCCTGGCTTGCAAAATATCCCAGCGTCAACATTCAGGTTGCCGGCAACTCGGATGAGCGCGGCACGGAGACCTACAACCTCGCCCTCGGCCAGAAGCGTGCCGATGCGGCTCGGGATTATCTGGTTTCCCAGGGTGTCGCGACTGCCCGCATCCAAACCATATCTTACGGCAAGGACAAGCCTGTTGCGTCCGGCAATGATGAAGCTTCCTATCAGCAGAACCGTAATGCGATCACCTCGGTTCAGGGTTCCGATCCACAGAGCTGATTATCTGCATCCGGGTATCCCCCGGATTGCGTGAGGCATAACAAGCCGGCGGTTCTCGTGATCGAGAAGCTGCCGGTTTTTTTTGCGCCCATCTTTTCATCGCCCGGCCGCGGCGTTAGACGCATTTTGAATTTGGATTGATGCCGATGCGCCGAAATAGTTTTGCAATTGCCGCCTTCGCCGCCCTGCTGCCGTTTGGCGCCGCCGCCCAACCGCTGGTGCAAAGCCAGGAGGGCATCGCACTGGAGAACCAGATCCTGCAATTGCAGAACCAGGTCCAGCAGCTGCAGTCATCAGGTGGTTCCAATTTGGGCACCGCGCCGCAGCCCCTTGCGCCTGCCCCGAGCACGGGCGCATCCGGACCGGCGCCTTCCAGCGACATTGTCGGCAACCTGCTCAACCAGGTATCGCAGCTGCAGGCGCAGGTGCAGCAGCTGAACGGCCGGGTTGATACGCTGCAAAATCAGGTCGATACGCAACATGCCGCCACTGAAAAAGAAATCGCTGACCTCAACTTCAAACTCGGCGGCGGCGCTCCGTCCACCGCAGGCGCGGCTGGAATGCCGGCGCAAGCGCAGGCGCCACAGGGCCCCGGCGCGCCGCAGAGCCTGACGGACGACGCACTTGACACCTCACCCGGCGCACCCCCTTTGCCGCCCCCTCCAGGTTCCGGCACCTCCGCCTCGCCGCAAGCCGCCCTTGCCGCTGCCCAGGCAGCCCTTGCCCGACAAGATTACGCTGCCGCCGAAGCCAAGGCGCAAACGGTTCTTGCGAATGCCAAATCCAGCCCAGATGGATACAAGGCCCAGTACATCCTGGCCCAGGCGCTCTACGGCGAGGGCAAGCCGCAAGATGCCGCCATTGCCTATGACGACGCCTATAATCGCGATCGCACCGGAACCTACGCCCCAGGCTCGCTATTAGGCCTTGCGAACTCGCTCACCGACATCCAGCAGCAATCGGCGGCTTGCGACACACTTTCTTCCCTAAACAGCCAGTTTCCTGCGCCGCCTGCCGGCATGGGCCCGCGCATCCAGGCGGCTGAAGAACGCGCAAAATGCAATTAAGACCCATCAAGTGAGTCCCATCAAGCTTGGTCCGGCCCGCACGCTTCGCCTGTTAAACATAAAGCGTCCAGGTTCTGCCTTGACATTGTAGCCGGCTGCGGATGCCAAGCTTCGATGGCCTTGTTCCAGATCAGTAGTAGAAGAAGCGCTTGCCGTAATAATGACCAGCCTGCTTAGAGCAGAATTTGCTGCCGCCATGATGCGCTTTGGACCGCTTCCCGCGCGGCCGCGCTTGGCAGTGGGCGTCTCGGGCGGCGCGGACAGTACGGCGCTTGCATTGCTTGCACAGCATTGGGCGGTTGAGCGCCAAGGCGATATTCTCGCACTGATCGTGGACCACGGCCTGCGACGTGGCTCAGACGATGAGGCAGGGATAGCGCGGCAACGGCTCGAAGCGCGCGGCATCGCCACGCGCGTCATTACGCTCTCAGGACTTGGGGGTCTAAAATTGCAGGAGCGGGCGCGCGGTGCCCGTCATGTCGCCCTGGCCAAGGCAACCCGGGAGAGCGGAGCGATCTTTCTTCTCCTCGGCCATCACGCGGCCGACCAGTCCGAGACAGTTGCAATGCGGGCCGAGCGTGGCAACGGCGGCCTGGAAGGGATGGCGGAATGCACAGCCAGGAACGACGTCGTGCTGCTGCGGCCCTTGCTGGCTATTGAACCGCTGCGCCTAAGGGAGTTTTTGCAGCTTGAGAACATGCTTTGGGTGGAAGATCCATCCAACCATGACCCGCGATTCGAGCGGGCCCGTTTGCGGCTGGCGGGCATCGCTGCGGTGCCTCGACCGCCGCTGGCGCGCCATCAAGCGGAAACCTCGGCCGCTTTGTTTCTTTCGCGCCATGTGATCATCCGCCCTGAAGGCTTTGCCGTTATAGATGCAGACGCAGCGCCCCAAGCTGCGCTTGCCGCCCTGCTGCGTATCGTCGGCGGCGCGCAATACGCGCCAAGGCGGGAGGCTGTAGCAGAATTGGCGCGTCAATTGCGGCCGGCGACTTTGGGCGGCGTTCGCATGATGCCGGCGGGTAGAATAGGCCCCGGCTGGTTGCTGGCGCGCGAGGCTTGGGCATGCGGCCCGGCAATTCCGGTAAGGCGTGGAACCGTCTGGGACGACAGGTTCCGCCTGCTGGAAGACGTTGAGGACGCGACCTGCTCCGCCTTGGGCGCCGACACGCCGATGTTTCGGAATGTCAGCAATCTTCCAGCCGCCGTGCTGGCCGGGCTGGCCTGCATTCGCCGCCCCGACGATCTCTCTGCTAAGCCGCGGTTGGCAAAGGCTTTTTTCGCGCCCCCGGCGCCGGCGGCGGCACACCCCTTCACTGCCCCTGAAGCCGAGCGGCCCAAGGCTAGACGCAATTTATTTGTGGAAGGATGCCAAATAGGTGCAGAATACCCATGTAAAACTCCGAATGGTTTGAATGAGGCGTGACCTCCTCGGCTGTCAGGCCTTTCCAGGGCCAGATCGGAAATGGTTGAACGGGGCCACACGGGTCGTGGCGGCGGTTGGATTTAACGAATTGGACAAGGCTAGATGAATAATCTCGGTCGAAATATTGCACTTTGGGTCGTTGTTGCGCTGTTTTTGGTGGTGTTGTTCAACGTCTTTCAACCTTCCACCTCCTCCAACAACGCGACCGAGGTGGCTTATTCCAGCTTCCTGGACGACGTGAACAGCGGCCTGGTCCAAAATGTCACCATCTCCGGCCATGACGTTACCGGCGCCACCAAGGACGGAAAGAGCTTCGAGACCTATACGCCGGATGATCCAGCGCTGGTCAGCAAGCTGATCGCCGCAGGCGTGCATGTCGATGCGAAGCCGCAGGGCGATAATATGAACCCGATCCTGAAAATTCTCATCTCGTGGGCGCCGATGCTGCTGCTTATCGGTGTCTGGATATTCTTTATGCGCCAGATGCAGTCCGGCGGCGGCCGTGCGATGGGCTTTGGCAAATCCCGCGCGCGCCTGCTTACCGAGAAACAGGGGCGGGTAACCTTCGAAGATGTCGCAGGCATCGATGAGGCGAAGAGCGAATTGCAGGAAATCGTCGAGTTCCTGCGCGATCCTCAAAAATTTCAGCGGTTGGGCGGCAAGATCCCCAAGGGCTGCTTGCTCGTTGGACCGCCTGGCACAGGCAAAACCTTGCTCGCCCGCGCCATTGCCGGCGAAGCCAATGTTCCGTTTTTCACCATCTCCGGCTCGGATTTCGTCGAGATGTTCGTCGGCGTCGGCGCGTCGCGCGTGCGCGACATGTTCGAGCAGGGCAAGAAGAATGCCCCGTGCATCATTTTTATCGATGAAATTGACGCGGTCGGCCGACACCGCGGCGCCGGTCTCGGCGGCGGCAATGACGAGCGCGAACAGACGCTCAACCAGATGCTGGTCGAAATGGACGGGTTTGAGAGCAATGAGGGCGTGATCTTGATCGCCGCCACCAACCGACCCGATGTGCTTGACCCGGCTTTGCTTCGTCCTGGCCGCTTCGACCGGCAGGTCGTGGTTCCCAACCCGGACGTGATGGGCCGCGAGAAGATTTTGAAAGTCCATATGCGTAAGGTGCCGCTGGCATCGGATGTGGATCCGAAGACCATCGCCCGCGGCACGCCCGGCTTCTCCGGCGCCGACCTGGCCAATCTGGTGAACGAGGCGGCGCTGCTCGCGGCGCGCATCGGCAAACGTGTGGTCGCCATGGCCGAATTCGAGCATGCCAAGGATAAGGTGATGATGGGCGCCGAGCGCCGCAGCCTGGTGATGAGCGATGATGAGAAAAAAATGACCGCTTATCATGAGGGCGGTCACGCCATCTGCTCGATAACGCTCCCCGAATGCGATCCGGTGCACAAGGCCACGATCATCCCGCGCGGCCGCGCGCTTGGCATGGTGATGAGCCTGCCGGAGGGCGATCGTTATTCCACCAGCAAGGTAAAACTCCTGCAGCAATTGATCATGGCAATGGGCGGCCGCGCCGCTGAGGAGATCATCTTCGGCGCGGAACGTGTTTCGAACGGCGCATCCGGAGACATCAAAATGGCGACCGACCAGACTCGCCGCATGGTCACCGAATGGGGCATGTCTGAAAAGCTAGGAATGATTTCTTACGGAGATAACGGCCAGGAACTGTTTCTTGGGCATTCCGTGACCCAACATAAGAACGTATCGGAAGCGACGGCTCGGGAAATCGACAATGAAATCAAGTCGATCATCGATCATGCGTACTCGGAGGCCAAACGCATTTTGACCGAAAGGCTGGCGGATTTAAACGCATTGGCCAAAGGCCTGCTGGAGTATGAGACCCTTTCCGGCGAGGAAATCCGGATGGTGATCAACGGCGAGAAGATTATCCGCAAGGTAGTGGACGATCCAATGCCGGATCAGCGCCGAGCCTCCGTTCCCACGGCCAGCGCCAAACCTGATATGCCGACAGGCGGTATGGGTCCCTTGCCGGCGCCCGGCTAGTCACGTTCAGCCCGTGCGATGCGTTGCTCATTGCTGCATGGGTTCGCAGGCCATCTTGCACGCCAAAGCATGGGACGCTGAAGCATGGGACGCTGAAGCATTAGCCGCATCGGCTATATTTTATCCGCGATGCCCACACCGCGTCGGCCGGCTAAAGCGCGGGATGAATAATTATTCTATCACATCTGCTTCGGGACGATCGCTTCCTTCGGCGAGTTCCGTGACCCAATCACCCGCCTCGTTCTGATACTCGATGGCGGCGGTCTCACCCGGCACGTTCTGTTCCTGCGCAACCCGATGCGCTGCGGCTAGAGCCGCAGCGCGGGTCGGAAAGGGTTCCGAGAACACGTCGTCGAGCTTGTAAGCCCAGCCGCCATCATGTTCTGCGATTCGATAGTTAACTTTTGTCATGCCATGGCTCCTAGCTTCTGGATATGTGCATTGCCGGCGCAAAAATAACGGTGGTACGCAAGCATTTAATCGCTGACGGATAAGTGGGGGGCTTCTGTTGCCCGGTGCCCCCCGAACCGCGCTTGTTACTGCTTATTAGGCAGCGACAGCGAATGCCTCATGGTTATCATTGGCATCTGTAAAATAGCCCGATAACGGCGGTACAATGCCGAGCGAAAGACGAGCCTTTACCACGCGTGTCGAGCCTATTTCGCCCCCAAGGTCTGATCTCCAGCCGGCAAAGCCGACCGGTAACTACCAGAAGATGGTGGAGGCGCCGGGTACCGCCCCCGGGTCCACAACGTTTATTCCACGCGCCGTTTATCGCCGTAGCCGGAAAACCAGCGCGATTGCTATAGGCCATTTTAAGCTGAGGTGAAAGGGGTATGCCTGTTTCAGCACTTCAGCTTATGCCGCGTTAATGTGCCTTTGAGAGGTAGAAGCAACAAAAATGCTGCTGAGGGGCATTGTAAAAAGCAAAAAAAGACGACATCAAGGAACAAAGCAAAGTCGAAATAATAAGGGAGCAAATAATGTCCAAGGAAATGAACAACGTTCATCGGTTGAAGAATCGTAAGCTAAAGGCATTGGCGCTGGGGGCGATTGCGCTTGGTCTGCCAGCCGGCGGATTAGTGCTGGCTGCGGCGCCGGCACTCGCCATGCAACTCTATGACGGCACGACGCAAGGCAATAACTGGGAAGTCAGCCTGGACACCACCCTTTCCTATACCGGCATGTACCGAATTGGCGAGCCTTCGACAGTGCTGGAAAACGGCGTGATCAATGGCGAAGCCAATATCAACGGCAATGATGGCGACGCCAATTTCCGCCACGGCATCGTCGCCAATCTGTTCGAAATCCTGCCGGTTCTGGATATCAAGAACAGCGATTTCGGCATGCATTTCAGCGGCGAGTATTTCGTCAACACCGTCTATCTCCAGCACAACCAGAACAACCAGCCAGGCTACACCATCAATTCCTATACCTCCTGCCGCACCTGCTTCAATCCCGCCTCGGCCGCGGCGGAAGGCCATAACGGGCGCATGCTCGATGCCTTCGTCTATAACAGCTGGCATTTCGGCAACGATCAGGAAATTACGCTCAAGGCCGGCAAGCAGACCCTGTTCTGGGGCCAGAGCCTGTTCTTCGGCAGCGACGGCATCTCCGGCGGCCAGGCCCCCATCGATGCCGTATCGGCCCAGAACATCGTGAATGCGCAGAGTCAGCAGACCTATCTACCGGTCGGCCAGGTCGTCGCCACCTACAAGCCGAACCTGACCTACACGCTGCAGGCCTATTACCAGTTCGAGTGGGAGCCGGATTCGCTGCAGGGTGTCGGCTCCTTCTTCAGCGGCTCGGATCTGACCGGGCCAGGCGCCAACCTGTTCATCCCGCCGCCTTTTGGGGTTTTCGGCATCGCCTTGCCGCGTTTGAAGGCGCTGACGCCGGAATCTCAAAACGGCCAGTTCGGCGTGTCCGTACAGGCGCAATACGGCAATTACGATCTCGGCTTGTTCGTCCTGCGCTTCGATTCAAAGACGCCGACCCCGCAATTTTTTACCAATGGAAGCGGCTTTCGCTATATCTTCCCGCGTGACATCTGGATCTACGGCGGCAGCCTTGGCACCACCGTCGGCGCCACCCAGATCGGCGCGGAACTTAGCCTGCATTCCCATACGCCGCTGGTCGGCAATGGCGCCGTCATCAGCGGCGATGCCAACAGCAATCCGGGCTACCCGGTCGGCGACGCGCTGGTCGGGCTGGTCAACTTCATCTACGGCTCACCCTCGCTGCCGTTCGATCCGGGCGGCATCACCGCGGTGGGCGAGCTTTGCTATACCAACACCTTCCACGTTACGCGCAACCCGCAAGATCTGCAGCCCGGCCGCTCGCGCGAATCGCTCTCCATGGGCGGCGATCTGATCCCGACCTATAACGAGGTGCTGCCCTTCCTGCAGCTTACCTTCCCCGTCGGCCTGATCGGCTACACCGCCGCCGGCAACTCGGAGTTCGACTCCACCCTCAACCACGGCACCGCGACCGAGTTCGACGTCGGCATCGGTGCCACCTATCGCAGCGTCTGGACCGCCAGCCTGACCTATGTCGCGCCGTTCGGTAAGGTCACCGCCAATTCCACCCTGCCGGAATCCGGCTCCGGCACCGTCGATCGCAAATATCTGGAACTGAATATCCAACGGACATTTTAAGGCCGCTCTCGACCGGCAGGTGAGACCTGCCGGTCGAGAGCAGACGCTCGACAAGATGAACGGCTAAACCCAGCCTTATCACATCTCCAGCACTCAGCTTGATTTGGATAGGCTTGAAGTATCAGCCCAAGCTCTGCTGGCATCGGAACCATAAAAGGCCGCGACCAGGCCTTGGACTTCCGCCGCTCTGGCAAAGCTGGGAAGCGGCTCGCCCTGGCCATGGATCGCGTCGATAAAGCGCTCGAAGAGCCTGGCCAGCGAGACACGCTGTCCGCCATTCATCAGATCCGCAGGTCCATGTTCGACAACGCGTCCGCCGACGGTCATCAGCCGCTCGGGCACCGGTACTTCAGCACCGGATGGCATATGGTTTCGGCTGTTTTTCGCGGCATATAGCTTCGCTGTATCCACGCTCGGGTAGCGCAAGGCGGAAAGCCGCAGGCGGCCTTTGCTGCCGAACGCTTCGATGGTAAAGCCGGGACTGTCCGCTGCCGTCCAGGAAGTGGTCAAGGTTCCCATCGCGCCGCTCTCGAAACTTAGAAGCGCATGGCAGGTGTCATCGGTTTCCACGTCCAGCACTTCGCCATCCGGCAGCTTCCATGTCTTCAGCTGGGTCTTGAGGTGGGCAGCGGTTGCGGTGATGGGACCGAATAAATGCCGCAGCGCATGCAGCATATGCGAGCCGTTATTGCGCGACACGCTCACCCCAAGCCCGGATTTTCCGAACCAGGTGTATGGAAACCCCGGGGATATTTCGAGGAAGAAGGACATTTGCCAGTCGCATTGCACCTGAAAAACCTGGCCTATTTCCCCCGCGTCGATCATCTCCTTCATCAGCCAAAGATGCGGCAGGCCCAGTAGCGAGGTCGCCGCGCCGCCCATCACGCCTTTTGCGGCCCGCAGTGCCTCCAGCCTGGCCGCGACTTCATAGGACTCAGCGAAGGGCATCTGGTTGATCACATGCTTGCCGGCGTTCAGCGCCGCCGTGACCATTTTCGCCCGCAGTACAGGATTGGTGCCGACATCAATGATATCGATCTCCGGATCGGTGCACATGGCTTCGAAGCTCCAGAACGGCCGCGCGACACCGAATTGCTTCGCCGCCGCTTCGGCCGTTTCCTGCCGCGACGTGCAGATGGCGGTAACCTCAACATCGTCAGGCAGCGTGCGCCACGCCGGAAGATGGGCAGCCGCGCCCCAGTTTGCGCTGATAATCCCGACCTTGAGCTTACCCGTTCCTGCTCCCGCCATGTCCAATCCTCCAGCGTTTTCTTGTTCAGCGCGTTGTGCAGCACGCCGGCCGATTGCATGAATCGCCGATTGCAACAATCGCCGATTGCAAGAATCGTTGATTGCAAGAATCGCCGATTGCGAGAATCGCCGATTGCAACAATCAAGGCTAGCCGACCGATCCGCAATATCGCCAAGCGTCTGCAACATCGCCAGGGCGATAGAAGGCGTATTGCGTCAAAGTTCTAGTCAATGTCATGTCTGCGCGCTAGTAACGCATAAGCTTCAACAAAATCGGGGATAGGAAAAGATGGCCGGCAAAATAATCGTCATCACCGGGGCGAATGGTGGTCTGGGGCGTACGCTGGCCAAAAGATTTGCCGATGACGGCGAGAAGCTGGTGCTTCTCGGGCGGAATATCGCCAAGGTGGAACAAGTTGCCCAAACGGTTGGCGGCGGAGCTATCGCCATCGCTTGCGACGTCGCTTCGCCGGACTCCGTGCGGGCCGCCTTTGCAAAAATAGCCGAGACCTATTCGAAGATCGACGTGCTGATCAACAATGCCGCCGTCTTCCAGCCCTTCCTGGTGCAGGAAGCCTCCGACGCGCAGATCATGGGCTCGCTGCTCACCAACCTGGCCGGACCTATCCTTTGTGCGCGCTCTGCCATCCCCCTGATCAACCGCGGCGGCCATATCATCAACCTGACATCGGAGTCGATCGTCGAGCCCTTCCCGCATCTGACATTGTACCAATCCTCCAAAGCAGGGCTGGAATCCTTCTCGCTGCATCTAAAGAAGGAACTGGATGATTTAGGCACCGGCATTCGGGTCACGATCGTTCGCGCTGGACAGATGTATGGGCCGGATAGTACGATCGAGATGGAACCGGTCGCGGCGCAGCGCTTTCAGGAGGCTTCCTTGAAGCGAGGCCTGAATTTCATGGCGCGCGGGGTCACGCAATACAGTTCTACTGTGGACATCTTCCGGCTGCTGCTCGACCTGCCGCAGGATGTTCAGGTCGGCGCGATCATGTTCGAAAGCCGCGTACCTACCTAATAACGCGTTGCCTAAAACCGGCGAGCCGCAAAGGCTCCAAGAGGAGAGGAAGTTCAAATGATATTCGAGGATGGCAAACTTTATATAGACGGCAAACTTCGGGAAGCGGCCAATAGCGCCAAATATCCGGATATCGACCCCTGGACGGGCGAGATTGCAGGTTATGCGGCCGATGCCTCTACGGAGGACATGGACGAGGCGATCGTCGCCGCCCGGCGGGCTTTCGATACCACCGATTGGGCCACCAACCACACGCTGCGCCGGGAACTGGTGGTTAAGCTGGGTGAGAAACTGCGCGCCAACCGGGAACGACTGGTAGAGATTGCAAGGCACGAAGCCGGCGCCCCGATGGGCGCTGTATTCAGTGCCCAGGTCGATGGCCCGCTTAGCTTCTTCGAGGATTTGCTGAAAATCTTCGACGCGCTGGAATGGGAAAAGCCGATGGGCGAGCGCGAGGGTTATGGTTCGCTCAGCTCGCGTCTGCTGGTCAAGGAACCGGCCGGCGTGGTTGGCGCCATCACGCCTTGGAACGTCCCGCTCTACATCACCGTGGGCAAAGTCATCCCAGCCCTGCTGGCCGGCTGCACGGTGATTATCAAACCGGCACCGGACACACCGCTCTTCAGCACGATCCTCGGCGAGCTTGCCCATGAGATCGGATTTCCACCCGGCGTCCTTAATGTCGTCTCCGGCAGCGATCCCGTGACTTTGGGCGAGATGCTGGTCACTGACAAACGCGTTGACGTGATTTCCTTCACCGGTTCGACGGGTGTCGGACGGCGCATCATGGAAAAAGGCGCACCCACGCTAAAACGGCTCTTCCTCGAGCTCGGCGGTAAATCTGCGGCCATCTTCCTGGATGACGCGCCGTATTTCGCGGAGACGGTGGCACAGATGATGTGCGTCTATCACGCCGGCCAGGGCTGCGCGAACCTGACGCGGCTATTGGTGCCGGAGAGCCGCTATGCCGAAGCGGTGGCGAGCCTGGAGGCGGCCTATGCCGGCTTCAGCCAAACCTGGGGCGGCTTCGATGAGCCCAGCAACGTCATGGGACCGGTGATCTCCGCGCGCCAGCGCGACCGGGTGATGAGCTATATCGAAATCGGCAAAGCCGAGGGCGCGAAGCTGATCGCCGGCGGCAACATCGCAACCGACAAAGGCAACGGCTTTTTTGTCGAGCCTACCTGCTTCGTCGACGTAACGAACGACATGCGGATTGCGCGCGAGGAAATCTTTGGCCCGGTACAGGTGCTCATCCCCTTCAAGGACGACGAAGACGCAATTCGCATCGCCAATGACAGCGACTACGGCCTCTCCGGCATGATTTTCTCAGGCGATAGCGAACGCGCAACGAAAATTGCCAAGCGCATCCGCACCGGCACCATCGGCGTGAATGGCGGCATGTCCATCACCGTCGATCTGCCCTTCGGCGGCTACAAGCAGAGCGGCATCGGCAAGGAATGGGGATTGGAAGGTTTCGAAGAGTATCTCGAGACGAAAGTGATCGCTACCAGGGCGCAATGAGCTCCTCCGGCGCAGCACTCGCCAAACAGGCTACCCAACCCGCCAATCGGGGCCTGCCCAAGGTGAGTCATAACCTGTTCGGCCAGCGACTGGGCCGGAAAGGACAGGAAACACGGGAGCGCATCCTCGCGACCGCGTTGCGGCTGATCGAAGTCTCTCACGGGCTGCCACTGACCTTGTCGGCTGTCGCCCGTGAGGCTTCGGTCGGCATGACTACCCTGTATTTATACTTCCCCGATTTGAGCGACTTGATGCTGGCAGTGCTTACCCGCGTCACCAGCGACGTGGATGCCGCCTTCGAGGCGCAGTTGGGCTCAAGATGGCCGGATGGGACGCTGCAGAAAAGCTGCATCGATTTCCTGCGCGCCTATTACGAGTTTTGGGGCCGCCATGCCCAGGTACTACACATGCGCAACCGTTACGCGGATGCAGGGGATAACCGCTTTCTCGAATACCGTACGCGCGCTTGCCGTCCTTTGATCACGGCGCTGATGCGCCAGATGGATACGGCTATCAAGGACCGCGACACCGCTTCCGGTGGCATGGCGACGATCATGATGATCAGCTTCGAGAGATTGGCGACTATCATCAACAGCCCAAGCTTTCTCGCCGCCATCAAGGAAGACGCCATCCATGACGAAAGCCGGTTCATCGAGCGGCTGATCTGGTCCGAGGCCGAAATGATGACACTGGTCATCCGCCAGCAGCGCGGTGCATTGGCAAAGGCGGAGGAAGCAGGCGCATAGACGCGTCCTCACTCAAACTCAACTCTGGCTATTTTCCAACTCGTTCAAAATTAGCTCAAACTCGACCGCTTTTGGAAATCCCTGGAACACCGCGAACTGCAATAACTGCAATACGAAATCCTGCGCGGCCTGCGTCAGCGGCGAAGCTGGCGCCCTGGGCTTAACCCCCAGTATCGCGGCCAGTATAGCCTCAGTATCGCGCGATAGGTTTCGCGCCCGCGCGCGACCCGCGCGTCCTCCATCAACTGCTACCCTGCGGTTTTTTGCCGATGGTTGTGAGGTGGCGTTTCATGCCTTCGGCATAATCGGGCGAGAGCATCAACGTGCTGTTCGCCATACGCTCGACATGACGCGCCATGTCGAGGCCGACATCGCGCGCCATCTCAATGGCGATTTTGGCTGTTCCCATTTGTTCAAGGCTGTTCCCGGCCAAATGCCGGCAAAACGCCAGCGCCTTGTCCTGAAAACCCTCATCGGGCCATACTTCGTGCACCAGTCCCATCACATAGGCTTTATCGGAATCAACCGGTAGGTTTCCCATGATGAGATAGCGCGCCCAATGGGTGCCTACGATGCGCGTCAGGCGGCTGACGCCGTTGGAGGCGGGCAGCGAGCCGAATTTGCTTTCCGGGAAAGCGTAGCTGGCACTTTTGGCGGCCAGGCGGAAATCGCAGGACAGCGAAAGTTCCAAACCGCCGCCAACGCAAGCGGCATGATGCGCCACCACGATCGGCTTTTCGATATGCTCCATCTCATCGTAAATGCGGTGCATGCCGTTGAGATGCAGCCGATGATTCTCGCGTATGCCCGAACCGGTATTTGGCATTTCCCGGATCGGACCACTTTGCTTCAGATCGGCGCCGGCGCAGAAATAACGACCGGTCGCCTTGATCAGCATCACCCGCAATTCCGGCGTGTCGCGAAAATGGTGTAGCGTCGTCTCGAAAATCTCCAGTGTCTCCCGATCCAGCGCGTTCAGTTTCTCGGGCCGGTTCAGGGTGCAGATGATGATCGGACCATCTTCATCGACGAGCATATGCGGAGCTTCGGACATAGATCATTTCCTTGTTGCGCGCGTCTGTCGCGCTTTGGTTAAGGCCGTTGTGACGGCCGCCATTCCGCAGCTTCCGCCCGCCGCTCTTTTTGAAGCCTTATAAGCGTCGGCAGAGGCAGTTTCACGGTTCCATTAAAACAGGCAGAAGGAAATCCGTCCATTCGAGCATCATGACGCGACTTTGCCGCCCCGTAATGGTGCCCAGCCGCCGCTTGCGCTTGGGCTGCTTGATCCGGCGGCCAAGGCGGCGGATGCCGGCGCTATGAAATCCCTCATGAACCGAGGCATTGCCCGGTGCAGTCCACACTGGGAGATTGACCACCCTTTCCTTGGGGATGCGCTTCGGATGACCGTCTGATCGCATCGCGACCGCTCTAGCGGGGCCTAATCGGAGCTTAATCATTGAGACAGGCATGGACGGCGCGCCGAACCGATTGCAGGATGGCGCCAGCGGCGTGAACAGTATGGCGAGGTGATGCAAAGCGCCCGCAACCATAGCCAGAGGAGATGAGCATGAGCGTTGTTGTCGTTACCGGTGCATTCGGCGCGCTAGGTCGGGTCGTCGTGGCGGAACTGGCAAAGCAAGGCTTTAGCGTTGCGGCGGTCGATGTCGCGCCGGCGCCGGCGCAGGGCGATGCGGTACTTGCCTTGGGTGGCGTGGATCTGGCCGATGAACCTGCGGTGGTTGCTGCCTACGCGGAAGTTGCGGAAAAGCTGGGCAGTCTTGATGCGCTGGTTAATATCGCCGGCGGTTTTACCTGGGAGCCGATAGAAACCGGGTCGATCGAAAGCTGGGACAGCATGTACCGCATAAATTTGCGCACCGCCGCCGCCTCATGCCGCGCCGCGCTGCCGCATTTGCTGAAAAACGGCGGCGCCATCGTCAATGTGGGCGCCGCGGGGGCGATACAGCCAGCCGCCGGCATGGCGCCCTATGCTGCTTCAAAAGCCGGGGTGCGGGCGCTGACCGAAAGCCTGGCTGAAGAAATGCGAACCAAGAACATCCGTGTCAATGCGATTCTGCCAACCATCATGGATACGCCTGCCAACCGGTCCAGCATGCCGGACGCCGACACCTCCGCCTGGGTCCGCCCCGAGGCCGCCGCGAAGGTTATTGCGTTTCTGCTCTCCGCGGAATCAGGGGCCGTAACCGGCGCCAGCGTACCGCTTTCACTCGCCGGCTGAAAAGCGGCCGTTGCTTAGCATCCAACTTCGCTCAATCTTCTAAAAATGCCATCCGCTGGCGGCCGAAGCTGTAATGTGGCCTGATCCATAAGAACGCGGCATTGACCGCAGAATATGAACCGGTGAATGCTCGGTCCGCGCAAGGGTAAACGATCCGACCCGTTAACGAGGAAGCAAGCCGACCATGGATACCCATGTTGCAAGGCCCGTGACGGCAAGACCGGCCCATGCGCCGGAACAGGCCTTCTATGATTCTGCCATGTATCTTGATCCCGAACTGCTTCAGGAACCGCATTAGCGCGTGCGACAGATCGTGCGCGAAGCGCCAACGGTGTTCTGTACGCCGCGAATGGCGGCCGTTGGGTCGCCATCGGCCATGGAGACAACAACGCGCTGTCGCGCAGAGCCTGAGATATTCACCAGCGCGATCATCCGGGTTGCATTCGCCGCGGCCATCTGCTCGCAATTGCCGGCGGGTTCCGGCCATGTTCCGGATCCGACGCCGAGCAACCTCGACCGGCCTGCCCACGCGTGTTCCGCGCCGCTGCAGGGCGCCTTCCCGCCCAAGGCCCATCTCGGTAACATCATCGCTATTGGTTCTCCTCCGCCACTTTGGGATTAAGCATGTCAAACCGTCCGCTGCCGCGCCTCGATTCCGATAACCGCTTCTTCTGGACCAGCGGCGCCGATGGCGTATTGCGGTTTCTGCAATGCGAGGAATGCGCGACCTTTGTTCATCCGCCGCGCCCGGTTTGCCCGCATTGCCTGTCGGAGGCCGTAACGCCTGCCGCCGTTCCGGGAACCGGCATCATCGACACGTTCACGATCAACCACCAGAAATGGCGCCCCGACCTTGAGGTGCCGTTCGTCATCGCACGGGTTGCGATCGATGGCGCGCCGGGCGTGATCCTCACCACCAATATCGTCGGCTGCGCGCCCGATCAGGTAGAGTTCGGCGATAAGGTCAAGGTCACCTTCGAGCAGCAGGACGATGTGTGGATTCCGCTTTTTGAGAAAGTAGCCTGAGATGGCGCTACCCGACGCATTCATCACGGGCATAGGCCAATCGCAGATCGGCGCCAGACTGACACGCCATCCCCTGTTGCTAACGCTGGATGCAATTCGCGAGGCGCTGGACGAATCGGGACTGACCATCGCCGATATCGACGGCATCTCCACCTATCCCGGCAAAGCCGCCGGGTATCTTGGGTTCTCGCCGGTCGGCTCTGAAGACTTGATCGACGCGCTGCGGATGACAATCCACTGGTATGCCGGCGGGTTCGAAACCTCCTCGCAGCTTGGCGCCGTGGTTGCCGCGGCCAACGCCGTGCGCGCCGGCCAGGCCCGGCATGTGATCTGCTTTCGCACTGTCTATGAGGCCGCGGCGATGGCGCGGCCCGAAGCCTATCCCGCACCCAGAGGCGATCGCGCCGAGGGCGGCTCGCAATGGACCATGCCGTTCAACGCATATTCGGCGGCGACCTGGGTGGCGCAATACGCGATGCGGCACGTCAAGCGCTATGGCTTGAAGCGCGAGCAGCTGGCGCAGATTGCCCTGACGGATCGTAAACACGCTTTGCTCAACCCGCGCGCCATGGTGCGCGAGGAGCTGACCATGGACCAATACATGAATGCGCGGATGATCGCCGATCCGCTCTGCCTCTACGATTGCGACCGTTTCAGCGATGCCTCGACCGTGCTGATCGTCTCCGCCGCGGAGGCGATCGGCGAGGTTAAATGCACCCCTATCCGCATCGCCGCCGGCGCCTATGCGACCGAGCGCCATAGCTGGGATCAGTCTGAGTGGATGGCGGCCTATTCCACCGGCGCGCAGCTTTGGAAATATACCGACTACAAGCCCAAGGACGTCGATACCGTCCAGCTTTATGACGGGTTCGCCTTCCTTTCTTTGACCTGGCTGGAAGGCCTTGGTTTTTGCGGTGTGGGTGAGGCCGGCCGTTTCATCGAAGGCGGTCAACGCCTGGCCTTGGATGGCGAGCTGCCCTTCAACACCTTCGGCGGCCAGATCGGCGCCGGGCGCCTGCACGGCTTTGGGTTTGCGCATGAGGCGGTGACGCAGCTGCGCGGGCTTGGCGGCGACCGCCAGATACCCGGCGATCCGCGCGTCGCGGTCGCCGCTTCCGGCGGCGGACCGCTGGCGACGGCATTGCTGTTGGCTCGAGACTAGAACATGCAGCCCGGCTATCGCCGCCGTATCCTTATCGAACCCGGCCCGGCCCGGGTGACCGCCGAGCTGGAGGATGACTATCACCGGATGGTTGTCACGCTGACACATGAGGATGGCATCGTCACCGAAGTTTCCAGCGAAATGAAACGCTCGCCCTGGACGCTTTGCCCGGGCGCCATGGCGCAGCTTGCGGCTACCTTTACCGGCGTGCCGCTTGCCGGTTTTCCTAAGCGTGGCGAGAAAAGTCAGAACTGCACGCATCTGCACGATCTGGCGTTGTTCGCTGCGGCACACGCGAACGAAACAGCTTCGGTGGCGTATGATATCATTGTAACCGATCCGGTGAACGGCGACCGGCAGGCGCAGCTGAAGCGAAATGGTGAGCTGTTACTGAACTGGCAGCTGCAGGGTGATCTTTTTCTCGAGCCCACCGCCCTGCAGGGCATCCGCCTGACGGAGATGAACCCCTGGATAGGCAGCCTGGATAAAGCCGGCGCCGAAATGGCGCGCATTTTGCGCTGGGCCTCCTTTATCGCCTCCGGCCGCGCACGGGAGATGCCTGCGGGAATGCCGGCAACCGCCTTCCCCGGCAGCGCCTGCTATAATTTTCAGCCTGAAAGGGCAGTCTACTCCACCCGCCGTCCGGCCGCGGATATCGATTTCAGCCGCCCTTACGCTGAGCCGATGGCGGACAGATCGGCGGCCTTCGCCTGAGATTACGCTTATTTGTTCAACACAAGCCGTGCTACGTGCTAATGTCCAATGACAAAAGAACTGCCACTTTAATGGTTTACGGAGGAATATAATGAAAGTCGAAGACCTCATCATCGTCAGCGTCGATGACCACATCGTCGAGCCGCCCAACATGTATGACAATCACCTCACCGGGCCGCAAAAGGCCTTTGCGCCGGAAATGCGCAAAGATGAAAACGGCATCGATTTCTGGCTCTATGAAGGTCAGCGCCGCGGCTCGATCGGACTCAATGCGGTGGTCGGCCGCCTGAAGGAGGAATATGGCTGCGAGCCGGTTTCCCTGCAGCAGATGCGCAAAGGCGCCTGGGACATCCATTCGCGCATCGAGGATATGAACGCCAACGGCATTCTCTCCTCGCTGAATTTTCCGAGCGTCATCGGCTTTGACGGCGATCTGTTCCATAAATTCGAGAACAAGCAGAACGCGCTGGTCATCCTGCGCGCCTATAACGACTGGCATATCGATGAATGGTGCGGCCTCTACCCCGGCCGCAATATTCCAAACGCGGTTCTACCCTACTGGGACATCAAGGAGTTGGTTGCGGAAATCAAACGGGTTGCCGCCAAAGGCTGCCACAACCTTTCCTTTACCGACAATCCGGCAACCAAAGGCTTCCCCAGCATTCATAACCCCTATTGGGAGCCGATGTGGAAGGCCTGCGCCGAGAACGACATGGTTATCAATATCCATATCGGCTCAGGCGTTTCCGCCCCTCACGCTTCGATGGAATCACCGATCGGTGCCTGGATCACCACGATGCCGATCGCCATCGTCAACTCGGCATCGGATTGGCTGCATCTGGAGGCGCTGCAGCGTTATCCGCTGAAAATCTCGCTTTCCGAAGGCGGGATCGGCTGGATACCCTATTTCACGGAGCGTGCCGACTTTTCATTTGGCCAGCATAACGCCTGGACGCATCAAAGCTTCGGGCAAGGGCGCAAGCCAAGCGACGTGTTCAAGGAACATTTCCTGACCTGCTTCATCGACGACAAATTCGGCCTGGCCAATGTCGACGCCATCGGCGAGGACAACATCGCCTATGAATGCGACTACCCGCATTCCGACTGCCTGTGGCCGGAAGCGCCGGAACTGCTGCATGCAAGCCTGAAGCATCTTTCCGACCGCGTGATCGACAAAATCAGCCACCTGAACTCGCTTAGCCGCTTTAACTTCGATGCTTTCGCCATGATGGGCGGCCGCGAAAACTGCACGGTCGGTGCGCTTCGCAAACTTGCCTCGCACGTCGATACCAGGCCGAAATCCTTCGGCGGCCCTGCGCCCTTGCCGCCGGGCGAGAAGCCCCGCCTTGTCACGTCCGGCGATATTGCCAAGATGTTCATGGGCGTCACCAAAGCGGACGGAAAGGTCAAGGAATCCGCCTGAAGATTTCTAACTTGGGCGGCTGGGCAATGTGCCTGGCTGCCGATAGGCAAAGGAAGAAGCCGGTTTCGAGGAAAATCGGCGCTAAAAACTTCGACTCTGAGCCTGGGGCGCCGGCATGAAGACGGCCCCGACCCAGACCCAGACCCAGACCCAGAAAGTCTTTTCTGAGGTGGACGGCCAGCCTTCGTCTGCTTCCGGAAAAAGCACTGCTTTCTTCTTAATGTTGCGTTGGAACAGTCCGAATACGTGCCGCCGTGTCTCGATGGTGAACGGCTTGCTAAGGACATGCATCCCGAGCCGCAGATGACCGAAAACCGCGCTCTCGGCCTGGCCCGTGATGAAAAGCACCTTCTGTTCAGGCCGTAGCGCCAAAGCGGCATCTGCAAGCTGGCGGCCATCGATGCCATCCGGAAGGCCGACATCGGTCACCAGCAGATCGACCCGGCTCCTGCCCTGCAGATGTTTCAATCCGGTTGATGATGCATTTAGCGTGCGATGACCGGTCTCTGGCCCGCGGCGAAGCGGATTTCAGGGATCGTTGTGCACATAGCGGCGGCCCCGGGTCCAGGAGGCCGCGGCCGCCACGGCGCATGCCGCGGCGGCAAAGATAAACGCCTCGGTCAGGCCGGCATGAAACGGCGCGGCGATAAGATCGGGGAAGAAGTGCTGGCCGGTCAGCACCTGAGCATCGGCGGCCGGCAAGCTGCTGAGCACCTTGCCGCCGATCATGCTCTGGATCGGGTTATAGCCGAGAAAGGCGGCGAACAGGATGGAGACCGGCGGCAACTGCGCGACCGCCTGCGCCTGCGCGGCCGGGACACCATGCTGCATCAGCCCCTGAACGAGGGTGGTGGAAAGGGTGCCCGAAAGGCCGTTGAGGATGAGGGTGAAGAAAATGCCGATCGAGAACACCTGCGCGGAGTTCTGGAAGGTGCTGTTCATGCCGCCGCCGGCGCCGCGATCGTCCGGCGGCAGGCTGTTCATGATGGCGGCCCGATTGGGCGCCGCAAACGCGCCCATCGCCATGCCGTTGATCAGCAGAATGGCGGCGAAGATTCCGTAGTTGAAATCAACCGGCAGGAAAATCAGCAGCAGGAAACTGAACGCCGCCGCCAGCATGCCGCCGGTGGTGAAATAGCGCGCGCCCACCCGGTCTGACAGAAATCCGGAGACCGGGCCGGCCAGCAGAAACCCCAGCGTCATCGGCAGCATCAGGATGCCGGCCCAGAGCGGCGTTTGCTCGAAACTGTAGCCGTGCAGCGGCAGCCAGATGCCCTGCAGCCAGACGATCAGCATGAACATCAGACCGCCGCGGCCGATCGAGGAGAGGAAGGTGGAAAGCGTGCCGAAGGTAAAAGCCCGGATCTTGAACAAAGGCAGGCGGAACATGGGGTTTTCAACGCGCGACTCGATCCCGACAAAGACGATAAGCAGCAAGGTTCCGCCGCCCAGCAAAGCCAGGACGGTTGGGCTGGTCCAGGCCATGGCGTGACCGTCCGCAGGCTCGATGCCATAGGTGATGCCGATCATCAGTGCGACCAGCCCGACGCCGAACGTGGCGTTGCCGGCCCAATCGATGGAGGTGGATTGGCGACGGCCGATTTCCTTTAGCGCGAGAAACGACCAGATTGTGCCGACAATCCCGAATGGCACCGAGACCAGGAAAACCAGCCGCCAGTTGATGGCCGCCAGCACGCCGCCCAGCACCAGGCCGAAAAACGAGCCGCTGATGCCGGCGATGTTGCTGATGCCAAGGGCCAAGCCGCGCTGGTTGGAAGGAAACACATCGGTGAGGATGGCGCTGGAATTGCCGGTGATGAAGGCGGCGCCGACGCCCTGGAAGATGCGGCCGACGACAAGCCACATGGCGCCCGCCTGGGCCGAGAGCGGATCGACCGCCAGCACCAGGGAGAAGACGGTGTAGACCAAATAGCCGAAATTATACATTTTAACGCGGCCGAACATGTCGCCGAGCCGGCCGAAGCTGACCACCAACACGCTGCTGACAATGATGTAGCCCAGGATCATCCAGAGCAAATAGAAGGTATTGCGCGCTTGCAGCGGGTTGAGGCCGATGCCGCGGAAGATCTGCGGCAGGGCGATCAGCATGATCGAGGAATCGATCGTTGCCAGCAGCACCCCGACCGTGGTGTTGCCGAGCACGAGCCATTTGTAGCGCGGCGAGCCTGTCTGCTCGACCGTCTCCGGGCCCGGTTTGGAAATGGAAATGCTCATGCTTGCACAAATCCTGGCTTGCACGCGGTTTTTCTGGCCAGGCGGAATTCAGGCGCCAATCTCATTCTCCCCTTGTCCAAGGTACAGCAACCGGCGCGCGCATCAAGCGCGCAGCGACGCGCGGACCGGCGCGCGGACTGGCGCGCGGAGCTGTGAACTGCTTGCAAGGCGCTTACGTCAAGATGGCGTTTGCTTGCGGGCGAGTGATACGCTCTCCGGCGGCCCGAGCTGCGGATCGATCAGCCAAGGGTTCTGGATGGTCAGATGCAGATACTCCAGCGTGCGCGCCACATGCTCCAGCGGCACCGCTGCCTCCGGCTGCGCCAGCCACCAGGCCAGGGTTTCAAAGATCAGGCTGACCGAGCAATTCACCGCCAATTCGACCGGCAGCCAGTTGGTCTTGGGCGCGCGGTCCACGGCAACTTCGCGGGAGATACGCAACAACTCGCCGCGCATCGCCTCCGCCGCGCCGCCGGTCAGCAACGCCGCCCAAAGCGTGCGATGCGCCTGGACATATTCACATAACGCCATGAACGCCGTTGGGCTGTCGGTGCGGTCCAGCACCGGGACCGTGAGCGTCACCAGCCGGTCGATCTGCGCCGCGGCGAGATGATCGAGCAGCGCTTCCTTGGTCGGGTGGTGGCGAAAGAAGGTGGCATAATGCACCCCGGCTTCGGCGGCGATTTCGCGCACCGTCACCTGCTCCAGCGGCTTGCGCTCGATCAGCGCCAGAAGCGCATTGCCGAGCGCCTGCGCCGAGCGAACCGCGCGCGCATCGCGCAGGCTTGCCGGGGCCGTGGCTTCGACGCTACGCGACAAGGCATCGCCTAAACTGCCGCTGACGCTCTCAGGCTTTTTCCTCGCCAAACGAAACCCCTTCACTTCGCCGACCGGTCCTTGCATAGAACGAGATTAAAAGCATTCCCAAACTCATTGTGACGACACGCGCAGGCGAAAGCCGGAGCGTCGGATCCGGCGCCAATCTCAGCTTGATGGAGGCGATCCGAAATGGCGGATTTGACGAGCTGCTCGCAGTTTGCGGCGGCGTTCGCCCGGGCTTACGATCGCCCCTGAGGATCTGCGCCACGGGCGCCCGAAACTCCCGGCTGCAGATCCACAAAACTTTGCGCCGCTTCTTTTGAAAAAGCGGCTGCTTCCTCGCCTTGCTACAGGCCGCCCATCTGCTTCCAGCGTTCGTCCGTCATCCAGGTATATTCCAAATAATGGCCAAGGAAGGGCCGGGCATCGAGATAAAGGAAGCGCAGGTGTTCGGTGCCGCCTTCCAGCACTACGGGGAAGGGCTGTCTATCGACGCGGGCGCGGAAATCGTCCCAGTCCGGGATGCGCATGCAGATATGGTGGAATTTCAGCGCGTCGCCGGCAGGGAGCTCGTCGGCGTACAGCTCGACATCGCCGGCGACCGGCTGGATCAGCTCGTATTGCATGTCGCCGACCCATAGAAATGCGAGCTTGCTGGTCTGCGTGACCGTGCCGTTGACGGTGTTGACGGTGGTCGTGCCTTCGAAAGCAAGGTGGCGGTCTACTTTCGCCTTGGTGCCGAATTCCTTGATCCATTTGTCGATGTCGCGGGTGACGTAGGCATTCTGGTAGTGGTGGCCCTCAATCATGCTGTTTCCTCTGCTTATCTTTTAAGTCAGGTCGAGCGGATGATGCAGCCGCCATCGAGGATGAGAATGTCGCCGCTGTGGAAAGACGACGCATCCGAGGCGAGATAGGCTGCGGGACCTTCGATATCGGTGATCTGGCCGACCCGGCCGAGCGGAGTCTGGCTCGCGAAATGCTCGATCACGCCGGCCATCTGCGCTTCCGGCGAGCCTTCCGAGAAGCCGCTGATGACGAAGCCCGGCGCGATCATGTTGGCGCGCACGCCGTAAGGGCCCATCTCCACGGCGATGCTCTTGATCATGGCGGCGAGCGCGCCCTTGGCGGCGGCGTAGTGCTCCATGCCGACAATGCCGTGGAAGATGGAGAGGCTGCCGCAGGCGACGATCGAGCCGCCGGGATCGCCGGCCTTGGCGCGCTCCGTCATGTGCCGGCAGGCGGCGCGCAGGGTGAAGAAGGCGCCGTGCTGGTTGACGTTGATCAGCTCCATATAGGTTTGCGTGGTCATCTCTGCCAGCGAGGGCGCACGCGAGGTGAAGCCGGCATTGGCGAAGACGCAATCGACCCGGCCCATGACCGCGAGCGTGGAGGCGAAGGCGGCGTCCACCGCGGTCTCGTCGGAGACGTCTACCTCCTCGGCGTGTATCCGGCCGGCGCCTAAAGCCTTGAGGGTTTCGAGGGCCTTGGCGTTGCGGTCGGCGCGCCGGCCCCAGACGACGACGTCCGCGCCCTGCTTGGCGCAGCCCTGCAGGAAGCCGAGCCCGATGCCGCTATTGGCGCCGGTGGCCAGAACCACCTTGCCCGTAAGATCGAATAAACCGCGCGCCATTTAGAATCCTCCCCTGTTCTTACGCCCAACCGGGCGCCGCAAAGATAGCGCCTAATCCCGGCTAATGGGGTTAAAAGTCAATCGTCGGCGGCCGGGACGGCAAAAGCCCGGCGCCAGTTCATGTCCTGAAAGGCAAACATGGCTGGGACAAGCAACGCGGCGGGGCGAATCGGCGTGTATGGCGTATCGCGCTGGGTTTTCCGGTGTCGCACGAAGCGCTTGCAGCCTGGCCCCCCGGTTATTCGGGCCTATTACAGCAAATCGAAACATCTGCCAAGTTGTAACGAATGGAACCGTCGGGATGACACAGGCTGTCAGCAAGTTACATGTCAACAAACCTACCGGCTCAACAAAGCTACCGGCGCAGCCGGCCGGCGATTACCGTGCCGGACCATTTCAGTTCGAGATCGCATCGGGCGCGTTTGTTGCGATAACAGGACTGGCTGGTAGCGATGACCCTGCTGCCGGCGCTTGCGCGCTTCCTGCTCGCTGCATGACTGTTTGCTACAAGAAAGCCGCATTTTAAAAGAGCGGCGCAAAAACTTCTGATATTTCGGGCCATGGGCGTTTTGCCGTCAGCGCCCATGACCCGGATTCAGATCGTCTTTTCGCCGCACCGGCGGCGCGGTTCTTTTTCTTCAGGAAAAAAGCGCTTCCTTTCGCCGCTTAAAGCGCCGCGAGTTTGGAAATTAGCGTTGAAAAGTTGAAGGGTTTTTCGCAGCGCGGGTGGCGCTGGTATTTCTCGTCCAGCACGTTGCCGCCGTAACCCGTGGCGAAGACGAAGCCGATCCGGCGGGCGACAAGGGCGTCGGCGATAGGATAGGATCGCTTGCCGTGCAGGTTCACGTCCAGCAGTGCGGCATCGAAGGGTTGCGCGCCGCCTTCTATGAAGGCGATGGCCTCGTCCACCGAGCCGATCGGCCCCAGCACGCTCGCCCCGGCATCCTCCAGCAGATCGACAAGGACCATCGCCACCAGGTAGTCATCCTCGACAACCAGAATGCGCCGCCCCGACAGATTTGTGGTGCGCAAGCTCATAGTGCTTGCACTGTCTCCTCGCGCTCACGCAATGCTACAAGCTCGCCCGCCGTCTTAGGCAGGGGAAGCTCGATACGGCAGGAGACGCCCTCGTTGCCGAAGCGCAGACTGGTCTTGGCGCGCAGCGTAAATTCCAGCGCCCGCTCGATCAGGTCGCGACCAAAACCGCGGCGTACGGGTTTGCGCAAATCGTCCACTCCCTCCTCCACCCAGTCCAGCACAAGGACCCAGTCATCCTCCGCATTGTGCTGGACGCGCCAAGAAATCGTCAGCCGGCCATTATCCTTTTTAAGGGCACCATATTTCACCGCATTGGTCGCAAGTTCATGCAAGGCGAGCGCGAATGGCTGGACGAGATCGGAGCCCAACGGGACCGGCGGACCCGAGATCGAGATTTTGCCATCGGTTGCTCCATGCGCCTGTAGTTCCAGCCGAACCACTTCCTGCAGGTCGATGTGGCCCTCCATCGTGCCGCCGACAAGGTTCTGGACACGGCTCAAGGCCGCAAGACGTTCGAAGAAACCCTCCAGCGTACCGCCTTTCCCGAGAGTTTGTTGCGCAATCGACTGCACTACCGCGAGCAGGTTGCGGGTGCGGTGCTGCAGCTCCGCGATTAGAACCTGCTGCCGCTCTTCCGATCGCGCCAGAGTGGTAACGTCGACGAACGTCACGACCACACCTTCGATACCTTGATCCAGCCTGCGGTAGGGCACGAATCGCACGAGGTAATTGCTCGTGCGATCACTGGCGGCCAAGCGCCGCTCCAGCGAGAAGCCGCCCTCAAAGACTTTGCCGATATCGTCGGCAAAGCCGGTAAGATCAAGCTTGCTTGAAAGATCCGTGATCGGCCGGCCGCGATCGGTCGGCAGGATGCTGAATACTTTGACGACCGCCGGCGTGAAGCTGCGAATGACGAGCTTTGCATCCAGGAAGACGGTTGCGACATCGGTGCTTTCAAACAGATTTTGCAGGTCGCTGTTAACGCGGTCCAACGCCTCAATCTTGGTCGAAAGCTCGATGTTGACGGTGTGCAGCTCTTCATTGACCGATTGCAGCTCTTCCTTGGAAGCCTCCAGCTCCTCGTTGGTGGACTGCATCTCCTCGTTGACGGAGACGAGTTCCTCGTTGGAGGATTTCAATTCTTCGAGCGCGGTTTCGTATTCTTCGATGGTTGATTGCAGGCGATCGCGGGTTTCGCGCAGCTCGCGCTCGGTATCGGCGGCGACGCCGTTCGTGCTGGCTTCTGCGCGGCTCAGCGCCTCTTCGCGGCTGAGTATCGGCCCCTGATCGGCGAACAGCACCAGGAAGAGCGGCTCGCCAGAAGCGCGGTCGCCCATCGGCTCGATCGTCAGGCTGACCAGCTGCACGCGGCCGTCATCGCCTTCCACCGGAATCGCATCGCGGGTGGCGGAAAGGCCGGATTCCACCGCCTCGCGAAACAGCGTCCGCAGATCGAGGCGCAGGCTCTTGCGTGCCATGGTGAGAAACTGCCGGGTCGGCGCGCCGGGCGGCGGCTCAAGATATTTGCCGGTGCGGGTGGAGTAGTAGACGACGTCGCCATCTTGGTTGATGACGACATGCGGCGGCGAGAAGCGTTCCAGCACCTGAACATCGACCGCCTGGCGCAAGGCGCTTCCGGCCAGCGGCCCGCGGCGCTGCTGCATTTCCGGCAGCTGGCCGGCGCGCATGCCATGCAGCATCAACGGCATACGAAACGCGCCTGACGTATCGGAACGCTTGCGGAAGATCTTATGCCGCTTATCGAGCGGCGTGAACAAATCGTCGAAATGCGAGATGTTCTCGGCAAGCCCGAGGAAAAGATAACCATCGGGACGCAGCGCGTAGTGAAAGGTGGGGATGACCTGGTTCTGCACATCCGCGCCGAAATAGATCAGCAGGTTGCGGCAGGAGATCAGGTCGATGCGCGAGAAGGGCGGGTCGCGGATGACGCTGTGCGGCGAGAAGATGCAGAGCTCGCGTACATCTTTTGAGACCACGTAGCTGGCGCCGTCGGCGATGAAGAAGCGCTGGCGGCGCGCCGGCGAAACCGAATCGAGCAGCGGCCCCGGATAGCGCGCCGCGCGGGCGATGCCGAGCGAGCGCTCATCGATGTCGGTTGCGAAAATCTGCACGCGGGGAAGGATTTTCAGCCCGTCCATATGCTCGCGCATCAGGATGGCGATGGAGAAAACCTCCTCGCCGGTGGAACAGCCCGGCACCCAGATGCGCAACGTATCCTCGGCGCCGAGGCCTTCGAACAGCTTCGTGATGACCTCGTTCGCCAGCGTCTCGAACGCATCCGCATCGCGGAAGAAATTGGTGACGTTGATCAGCAGGTCGCGAAACAGCGCGCCCACCTCCTGCGGCTCTTGCCGGAGCCGTTCCACATAGGCTTCGACCGTGGTGAGTTGGGCGACCTGCATCCGGCGCTGCACCCGGCGCATGAAGGTCTTGGCCTTATAGCCGCTGAAATCATGGCCGATCTGATTGCGCAGGATGCTGTAGATTTCCGGCAAAACCAGTTCAAAGCCTGGCTCCTGCGGTTGCTTTTCGGTGCCGTCGTCCATTACATCGAGCAGCGCGACATTACGAGCGAATTCGGCGAGCTTAGCGCCCATCTCGTCGGCCGGGATGGCAAAATCCACGAGTCCCGAGGAGATCGCGGCATTCGGCATGTCCGAATGCTGCGGCCCGTACCCGTCGCTCACCTGCGCCAGCGTTATGCCGCCACGTTCCTTGATCGCCTTGATGCCAAGCGCCCCGTCCGTGTCGCTGCCGGAGAGGATGATGCCGCCTGCCAGTTCTCCGACATCGACCGCAAGAGCGCTCAGGAAGAAGTCGATCGGCTTGCGTTCCCGCCGGCCGAAATTCTTCTGCAGCTGAAGTTGGCGATTTTCAATGCCGATGATCACATCGGACGGCATCACGTAGACCTGGTTAGCCGCCACCTCCATGCCGTCTTTGGCAACATGTACCGGCAGGAGAGTGTAACGCGAAACGATGTCGTGCAGCAGGCTCTCCCGATCGGGGCTCAGATGCGTAACAATGACGAGCGCGATGCCAGGTTCGGATGGCAGGCCGTGCAGCAGGCCCTCCAACGCCTCGATTCCGCCGGCTGAAGCGCCGACACCGATTATGGGAAAGTCCGACTCGCGGCTCACGGCCGCGCATTTCCCGAGCGGGGCGGCCAGCCGGTTCGGGGACAATGCGAAGTGTTCTGCGTGGCTTCACCGCAATGCGCCGGCCCGGGGGAGATTTTAAGCACGATTCTGCTCGGCATCTCTAATTCCCAGGGCGTTGTTGGCCGATGATCCTCAATCGCGACACGCCGAGGCTATGACATGGGGATACTGCAAGGGCAATTCGCGAAATGTTGCATTAACTTCACCTTGCCTAAAGGTTCGGTGGGCGCGGCTCCAACCCGTTTGCGATTGTTGACAATATGGCAGCAGAAGTATAGGAAATACGCTTCTGATCGGCTCGGTATCCTGACATTGTCAACAATGATAGAAGCGCCTAGATTTCCACCGGAAGCTGCGTTCGCTGGGGAAACGCGCGGCGACCACGTATTGCGGCGGTTGCAATCGGCTATCGTCAAAGGCGAGATCGCGCCGGGAAGCAAAATCTCCGAACCGGAGCTGGCGCGCGCTTACGGCATCAGCCGCGGGCCGCTACGCGAGGCGCTGCACCGGCTGGAGGGCCAGAAGCTGCTGGTGCGCATCCCGCATGTCGGCGCCCGCGTCGTGTCCTTGAGCCGGGCGGAGCTGAGCGAGCTCTACCAGATACGGGAGTCGCTGGAGGGCCTGGCCTGCCGGCTGGCGGCGGAGCGCATGCAGCCGGAGCAGATCGAGGCGCTGCGCGAGGTGCTGCGCGAGCATGAACGCGACGAAGCGTTCCAGGCTGGGCGCGGATATTATTTGCAGGAAGGCGATTTTGACTTTCACTACCGCATCGTGCAGGCGAGCGAGAACGGCATGCTGATCCGCCTGCTTTGCGACGAGCTTTACCAGCTGGCGCGCATGTACCGGGTGCAGCATTCCGGCGGACCGAACCGGCCGGCGCAGGCCTTTGCCGAGCATCACCGGATACTGGATGCCATCGCCGAAGGGGATGGGCCGCTGGCGGAAATGCTGATGCACCGGCATATCCGCACATCCCGGCTGAATATCGCCCGGCTGAATATCAAACGACAGATTGCTTAGAGGAACCAGCACATGAACAAAGAATACCGCAAGAAGCTTCCAGGCTCGGAACTGGATTATTTCGATGCGCGGGCTGCCGTGGAGGCGATCAAGCCGGGCGCCTATCAAGGGCTGCCTTACACCTCCCGCGTGCTGGCGGAAAACCTGGTGCGGCGCTGCGACCCGGCGCTGCTGCATGACGCCCTGACGCAGCTGATCGAGCGCAAGCGCGATATCGACTTTCCCTGGTATCCGGCGCGTGTGGTTTGCCATGACATTCTGGGGCAGACGGCGCTGGTGGATCTTGCGGGCCTGCGCGATGCGATCGCCGATATGGGCGGCGATCCGGCCAAGGTGAACCCGGTGGTGCCGGTGCAGCTGATCGTCGATCACAGCCTGGCGGTGGAGCATGGCGGGTTCGAGAAGGACGCGTTCGCCAAAAACCGCGCCATCGAGGACCGCCGCAACGAAGACCGCTTTCATTTCATCGACTGGACGAAGGAAGCCTTCGAGAATATCGAAATCGTCCCGCCAGGCAACGGCATCATGCACCAGATCAACCTGGAGCGGATGTCGCCGGTGATCTACAGCAAGGACGGCGTCGCCTTCCCCGACACGCTGGTCGGCACCGACAGCCATACGCCGCATGTCGATGCGCTGGGCGTGGTCGCCATCGGTGTCGGCGGGCTGGAGGCCGAGAACGTCATGCTGGGCCGCGCTTCCTGGATGCGGCTGCCGGATATCATCGGCGTGGAGCTTTCGGGCAAGCGGCAGCCGGGCATTACCGCCACCGATATCGTGCTGACGCTAACGGCGTTTTTGCGGAGTCAGAAAGTCGTCGGCGCCTATCTGGAATTCTACGGCGAGGGTGCGTCCAGCCTGACCCTGGGCGACCGCGCCACCATCTCCAACATGGCGCCGGAATATGGCGCGACGGCGGCGATGTTCTCGATCGATGCGCAGACCATCGAATATCTGCGGCTCACCGGACGCGAGGATTCGCAGCTCAAGCTGGTGGAGAACTACGCTAAGGTGACCGGGCTGTGGTCCGATGCGCTGAAGACCGCGGAATACGAGCGGGTGCTGAAATTCGACCTTTCCACCGTGGTGCGCACCATGGCCGGCCCATCCAACCCGCATAAGCAGCTGCCGGTTTCCGACCTGGCGGCGCGTGGGATTTCCGGCGCCTGGACCAAGGAAGAAGGGCTGATGCCGGATGGCGCGGTGATCATCGCCGCCATCACCAGCTGCACCAATACCTCCAACCCGCGCAACGTGATCGCCGCCGGGCTGCTGGCGCGCAACGCCAACCGCGCCGGGCTTGCGCGCAAGCCCTGGGTGAAATCCTCGCTGGCGCCGGGCTCGAAAACCGTGGCTTTGTATCTGGACGAGGCGGGGCTGACCGCGGAGCTGGAAAAACTCGGCTTTGGCATCGTCGCCTTTGCCTGCACCACCTGCAACGGCATGTCCGGCGCGCTCGACCCGGTGATCCAGCAGGAAATTATCGACCGCGATCTGTACGCAACCGCCGTGCTCTCCGGCAACCGCAATTTCGACGGCCGGATTCACCCCTACGCCAAGCAGGCTTTTTTGGCCTCGCCGCCGCTGGTCGTGGCCTATGCGATCGCCGGAACCATCCGCTTCGATATTGAACAGGACGTACTGGGCATCTCGGACGGCAAGGAAATCCGCCTGAAGGATATCTGGCCGAGCGATGAGGAGATCGACGCGGTCGCGGCCTCCGCGGTCAAGCCGGAACAGTTCCGCAACGTCTATGCGCCGATGTTCGGCAAAAGCGGGGCGCGCAAAAAAGTCAGCCCGCTTTACGACTGGCGTCCCGCCAGCACCTATATCCGCCGGCCGCCCTATTGGGAGGGCGCGCTGGCCGGCGAACGCACGCTGACCGGCATGCGGCCTTTGGCCGTACTGGGCGACAATATCACCACCGACCATCTCTCCCCTTCCAATGCCATCATGGGGAACAGCGCCGCCGGTGAATATTTGCAGAAAATGGGCCTGCCGGAGGAAGACTATAACTCCTACGCCACCCATCGCGGCGACCACTTAACGGCGCAGCGCGCCACCTTCGCCAACCCGACCTTGCTGAACGAAATGGTGCGCAACGAAGATGGCAGCGTGAGAAACGGCTCTCTCGCCCGGGTCGAGCCGGAAGGCCGGACCCTGCGTATGTGGGAAGCGATCGAAACCTATATGGACCGCAAGCAGCCGTTGATCATCATTGCCGGCGCCGACTACGGCCAGGGCTCTTCCCGCGACTGGGCCGCCAAAGGCGTGCGCCTGGCAGGGGTGGAAGCGATCGTGGCGGAAGGCTTCGAGCGCATCCACCGCACCAACCTGATCGGCATGGGCGTGCTGCCGCTGGAATTCAAACCGGGCATCAATCGCCTGACATTGGCGCTGGACGGCACCGAAACCTACGACGTGACCGGCGAACGCAAACCCCGCCGGGACCTGACGCTGGTGATCCACCGCAAGGACGGCAGCAGGCAAGAAGTTCCCGTCACCTGCCGCCTGGACACCGAAGAAGAAATCTCCGTCTACGCCGCCGGCGGCGTACTGCAACGCTTCGCCCAGGATTTTCTGGAAGCGACGGCAGAAGGAAAGAAGGCAAGTTAAGCAGCCGCTTTTTTGCAAAAAAGCGGCGCAGGAAACGTTTGCAAATCTGTAGCCGGGCGTTTTCAGCGCCCCCGGACCAACCCCTAACCACGTCATGCCGGCGCAGGCCGGCATCCAAGACTTACTTTGTGAGGTGCCCAATGTCCCCTGCCCCCCAGATAAAAATCCCCGCCACCTATATGCGTGGAGGCACCAGCAAAGGCGTTTTCTTCGCCCTGGACGATCTGCCGGAAGCAGCACGCGTTCCCGGCCCAGCCCGCGACCAACTGCTGCTGCGGGTCATCGGCAGCCCCGATCCCTACGGCAAGCAGATCGACGGCATGGGCGCCGCAACCTCCTCCACCAGCAAAACCGTGATCCTCAGCCGGAGCAAAAAACCGGATCACGATGTAGATTATCTGTTCGGGCAGGTCTCCATCGACACGGCGTTTGTCGACTGGAGCGGCAATTGCGGAAACCTTTCCGCCGCAGTTGGACCGTTTGCCATCCGCAACCGGTTGGTGGATGCCAGCCGGCTGCCGCAAGACGGAGTCGCGACCATCCGCATCTGGCAGGCGAATATCGGCAAGACGATCATTGCGCATGTGGCGATGACCAATGGCGAGGTGCAGGAGACCGGCGGTTTCGAGCTGGATGGGGTGACGTTTCCGGCCGCCGAGGTGCAGCTGGAATTTCTCGATCCCGCCGAGGAAGGCGATGGCGGCGCGCTGTTCCCGACCGGCAAGCTGGTCGATACGCTGGAAGTGCCCGGCATCGGCGCGTTCCAGGCGACGATGATCAATGCCGGCATCCCGACGATTTTCCTGCAGGCGGATGCGCTAGGCTATACCGGCACGGAGCTGCAGGAGGCGATCAACGGCGATCCGGCGGCCTTGAGAAAACTGGAGACGATACGCGCCTATGGGGCGGTGAAAATGGGACTGATCGCAGCACCCGAGCAGGCGGCCGGGCGGCAGCATACGCCGAAGATCGCCTGGGTCGCGGCACCGCAGGCCTATACGGCGTCATCCGGCAAGAAGATCGGCGCCGGCGACGTGGATCTGCTGGTGCGCGCTATGTCCATGGGCAAGCTGCATCACGCGATGATGGGCACGGCCTCGGTCGCGATCGCCACCGCGGCCGCGGTGACCGGCACGCTGGTGAACCAGGCGGCCGGCGGCGGCGCGCCGGAGGCCATTTCTTTTGGCCACCCTTCCGGCACGCTTCGGGTCGGCTCCAAGGCCGAGCTGAAGGACGGCGAGTGGCTGGTGAGCAAGGCAATCATGAGCCGCAGCGCCCGCGTGCTGATGCAGGGCTGGGTCTGGGTGCCGTTCGAGGCGTGAAGCGGCCGGCCTCAGCTGAGATGCGCGCCATGATGCAGCATTGCCGCCACGCCCGGCAGGGTGCCGGTGAAGCCCGGTAGCGGCGCCAGCGCGCTTGCATGGGTTTGCGATGTGGCGGGCCGCATCGTGACGGCGCCGGTCTGGCTGAACAGCGCCGATGTCAGCCCGATATCCGGGGCAAACATCGCACGATCGAAGCCGCCGGGTGCCTGGTCAGCGGCGCTCTGGAACAAGGCGGCGTCGCCATTGATCCGCGAGATGAATTGCATTGTGCCGGCGATGGAAGCCGGGATCGCGATGCCAAGTCTCGCTGCTGCCAAGGCCGCAGCTATCGCCGGCGTTGACCTGCAGGGTCAGGCTCGCCGCGGTGCGGGCGCCGTGCCGGAGAAGGGCAGGGTCGTGGCGTTGGAGCTGAGCCAGGAGGGCAGCTTCCCGCCATTGGCCAGGCTGGCGATGTAGGCCATGCTGCCGCCCTGCGGGTCCTCGGATCCGGAGGTTTTCGCCGTCATGTGCGGGGTGCATCTCGGCCTCACGAGGCGGCCGCAATCAACACTTTGTGTAGCGCTGCGCCTGGAAGGCAGGAGCGATGGCCACACGGGCGCTACTTAGGGCGCTTCTGTTGCCATCGGGTTAATGGATAAAATAATCATCAGGGCGCGACGCAGCTGCTTTGCGCATAAAGCCGCATCTCCGCCGCCAGATGATCGAAGGTCAGGCGGATGCGGCGGTTGCCGCGCAGATCGGGATGCATCGTCAGCCAGACCTCCATGGAAAACAGCAGCTCGGCGTGCAGCACCGGGATGAGGTTTTTGTCTTTACCGGCGATGCCCAGCTGGCAGGCGCCGATACCAATGCCGGCGCGTAAGGCCGCCAGCTGGGCAAGGTCGCTGTCGGAGCGGAAGGCGAACGCCTCGCGCGGGATTGTGCCCATCTTTTCGAGCATGCGGGCGAAGGCCGGGTCGCGGTCATAGCCGATCAAGGCGTGTTGCCGCAGATCACCCAGGCTGCGTGGCGCAAGCTTGGCTTTCAGATAGCGCCGGTGGGCGTAGAGGCCGACATCAATCCGGCCGATGCGTTTGGCGACCAGCGCGGTTTGGGTGGGGCGGACCATGCGCACAGCGATATCCGCGTCGCCGCGCAGCAGGTCTTCGTTGCGGTTGGATAATGCAAGCTCGATGGCGATCCCGCCTTGTTGCGCGTGCAGATCCGCGAGTATGGCGGGCAGCACTTCGCCGCCGATGATTTCGCTGGCGGTGATGCGCACGATGCCGCTTAGCGCATCAGCCTGACCGGATGTTGCGCGCTGCGCTGCCTCGGCGGCGGCCGCCATCGCCTGTGCCGCGGGGAGCAGGCGCAGGCCGGCTTCCGTCGGCGCCAGGCCATCTAAAGAGCGGGTGAAGAGTTTTTGCCGAAGTGCGGCCTCGAGCGCCGCCACCTGGCGGCCCATGGTGGGCTGGGTGGTGCCCAGCGCGCGGGCAGCGCGCGACAGGCTGCCTTCCCGCACCACCGCGAGGAAGGCGCGGAACAAATGCCAATCCGGTGGTTGGGCGGCCATGCATTGTTGTATGCTTAATGTACGGAACTACGCAATTTATGTTTACCCGGCGGCGGCCTAGATCAGGGTCTGGTTCACAGATGGAGACTTCCATGGCCGAAACACTGACGCGATTTCTGGACGTTGCGGGCGGACGGATGGCCTATGATGACACGGGTTCCGGCCGGCTGATCCTGGCGATCCCGGGGATGGGCGATCTGCGCTCCGAGTACCGGCTGTTGCGGCCGATGCTGGTGGCCGCGGGCTACCGGATGGTGACGATGGATGTGCGCGGGTTCGGTGAAAGCTCGGCACGCTGGGATGATTATTCGGCGCATGCGGTCGGCCGCGATGCGCTGGCCTTGCTCGAATTTCTGGATGCGGGGCCGGCGGTGATCCTCGGCAATTCCTTCGCCGCCGGCTCGGCACTTTGGGCCGCGCATGACGCGCCGGCGCGCGTTGCCGGCGTGGTGCTGCTGGGGCCGATCGTGCGGGATTTGAAAGTTGGTTGGCTGCAAAAGCTGGCGCTGCGGATCGGCTTTGCGGGGCCGTGGCGGGGCTGGTTCTGGACCACCTACTGGAACAGCCTGTTCCCGACGCACAAGCCGGCGGACCAGGTGCAGGTGAAGGCCGCGATCGCAGCAAATTTGCAAGAACCGGGGCGGATGGCGGCACTTGTTGCGATGCTGGGGCTTTCCAAGGCGGATACCGCTGCGATGCTACCGGCAAGCCGGGTGCCGGCGCTGGTGGTGATGGGATCGAAGGATCCGGATTTTCCGGATGCGGGTGCGGAGGCGGCGTGGCTGGTGGGGGAGATTGGGGCTGAGCGCCTGGTTGTCGAGGGGGCGGGGCATTATCCGCATGTTGAGATGGCGGAGCGGGTTGCGGGCAAGGTGCAAGCCTTTATCGGGCGGGTGTGGGGTTAAACGAAGCACTCGCCTGATGCGCCAGATTAAGCCGTGGTGCCGGCCTGCGCCGGCATGACGTGGGGCGGGTGAGTGCTGAAATAGGTGGGTTGGTTTGTTGTTCTGGTGAAGGAAAGTCGTGGATCCCCCGTCTTCGCGGGGGATGACGCGGCGGCGGCGGGGGTGCCGGTGGTAGCGCCCGTGGGCCAGGTTGACAGAGGTGTTTTTGGTTCTTTTTCTTCAGAAAAAGAACTGCTTCCTTGCCCTACCCGCTATTTCGCAGCGCTGCAGCAATGCCATTGATGCTGATGTGGACGCCGCGGCGGACGCGGTCGCTGGCTTCCTGCGGGCTACCTTGCGCGCTGCGGTAGCGGCGCAGCATTTCGACTTGGACGTGGTTCAGGGGGTCAAGATAGGGGAAGCGGTTGGTGATGGAGCGGCGGAGCAAGGGGTTGCGGTCCAATAAAGCGCGCTGGCCGGTGATGGTCAGGAGGTGTTGGCGGGTCAGGTCGTATTCGCACCTGATGCGGGGGAAGATGGCGTTGCGTAGGGCTTCATCCTTGACGAGGCCGGCGTAGCGCTCGGCGATGCGCATGTCGGCCTTAGCCAGCACCATGTCCATGTTCGAGAGCAAGGTGGAGAAGACCGGCCAATCCGCGAACATCTGTTGCAGCAGGCGCATCGCGGCCGGGTTGTCGCGGGTGACCTGTTCCACCGCGGAGCCGAAGCCGTACCAGCCGGGGAGCATGATGCGGCATTGCGCCCAGGAGAAGACCCAGGGGATGGCGCGCAGATCCTCGATCGAGCGGCCCTTGGCGCGCGAGGCCGGGCGGCTGCCGAGGTTGAGCGCTGCGATTTCGGTGATGACGGTGGAGGCCCAGAAGTAATCCTCGAATCCCGGGGTTTCGTACACCAAATTGCGGTAGGCGGCGTAGGCTGCGTTGGAGAGTTCGGCCAGCGCCTGACCGAAGCTGGGCAGCGAAGGCTCGGAGATTGCGGGCTCGGCGGTGGCGACCAGAGTGGCGGAGAGCAAAACTTCCAGGTTGCGGCGGCCGACTTCGGGGTTGCCGTATTTAGCGGCGATCACCTCCCCCTGTTCGGTCAGGCGGATCTGGCCCTGCACGGCCCCTTTGGGCTGCGCCAAGATAGCCTGGAAGCTGGGGCCGCCGCCGCGGCCGACCGAGCCGCCGCGGCCGTGGAACAGGCGGATACGCAAATCATGTTTGGCGAAAACCTCGGTAAGGCCGACTTCGGCGAGATAGAGTTCCCAGCCGGAGGTGAGGAAGCCGCCGTCCTTGTTGCTGTCCGAATAGCCCAGCATCACTTCCTGGGTCCCTGCACGGCTGGCCAGCAGCGCGCGGTAGGGGGTGAGCGAGAACAGCGCTTCCATGATCGCGGGGGCGGCGCGCAGATCCGCGATGGTCTCGAACAGCGGGACGATGTTGAGGTCGAGCGCGTGTTCGGCCGGGCGCAGCAGGCCGGCTTCCTTACACAGAACGCTAAGCTCCAGCATGTCTGACACGCCGTCGCATTTGGAGATGATGGCGGTGCGGATGGCGCGCTTGCCGTAGCGCAGCTGGCCAATACGGGCAGCGTCGAAGATGGCGAGCTCCTTGGCGGTTTCCTCGGAATAGGCAACGTGCCGGGAGACCAACGGGCGGGCGGTGGTGAGTTCGGTCAGCAGCAGGCCGATGCGGGATTGTTCGTCCAACGCTAAATAGTTGGTGCCTGGATGCGCGGTCTCCAGCAGTTCGGCGACGGTGCGCTCGTGCACGTCGGAATTCTGGCGCAGGTCCAAAGGGGCGAGGGTCCAGCCGAAGACGCGGGCGGCGCGCAGGACGTGGCCGAGGCGGCCATGGGTGAGCAGGGCGGAACCGTGCTCGCGTAACGAATCGGTGATGATTTGCAGGTCGGCGGCAAAATCCTCCGGCGTGTCATAGGCCGCCAGTTTGACCTGGGCAGCCTCCTTGATCTGGTTGGCGTGCCGGCGGCCGAACAGAAGCTCATAGGTGGCGGAAAGCTTGGCGTGAATGGCGAGGAAGGCGCGGCGATAGGGCTCGTCCGCCTGATGTTCGGTATGGCCGGCGGATTGTTCGGCAAGGCTTTCCAGCGCCGGCGAAATGGCGATGTGGATGGCGGCTAGCGAGGTTTCCCGGCGGAGCTGGCGGATTTCTCCAAGGTAGAAGGTGAAGGCGCGCTCGGCGTGCAGGCGCAGCGTGTCGGTGAGGATCTGGCCGTTGACGAAGGGGTTGCCGTCGCGGTCGCCGCCGATCCAGCTGGCGACTTCGAAGAAGGCGGGGATCTCGGACGCCTCGTCGCCGATTTCGCGTTCCACCGCGGCGTAGAGTTTCGGGATTTCGGCAAAGAAGGTGGCGCTGAAGAAGGTGAGCGCGTTCTCCACCTCGTCCAGCACCGCGAGTTTGGTGGTGCGCAGCATGCGGGTTTGCCAGAGAGTCAGGACCAGGCGACGGATTTCGATTTCGATCTGGTCGTGTTCTTCCTGGGTCTGGGCGGTGCGGTCGCGTTGGGCAAGCAGGGTGCTGATTTCGTCGAGGGTGTCCAGGATGGAACGCCGCTGCACCTCGGTCGGGTGGGCGGTCAGCACCGGGGCGATGTAGGCAGTGTTGAAGAACGCGCGGAGTTTCGGCGTGTCGAAGCCGGCGGCGCGGGCGCGGGCGATGGCGGCGGCGAGGCTGCCTTCGCGCGCCGGTGAGCCGGCGACGAGATGGGCGCGCCAGCGGCGGGTGTGATGATGATCCTCCGCCACGTTGGCCAGGATGGAGAAATAGCCGAAGGCGCGGGTGATCTTGTTGATCCGCTCCTCCGACAGGCTGGCTAGAATATCCTCCAGCTCCGTCTCGGCGGCGAAATCGTGGTCCCGGTGGAAACGCACGGCAAGCTGGCGAATGCGCTCGATCTCGCCATAGGTCTCCTCGCCTTCGAAGGCGCGGATGGTCTCGCCCAGCATGCGGCCGAGCAGGCGGATGTCGTCGCGCAGCGCGTCATCCGGGGTTTCAACGCGATTTTGTCCGGTGCCTGTGTCCATAAGGTATCAAACCATGGCAGGCTTAAGGAAGGAAGCGCTTCTTTTTCTTAAGAAAAAGAAGCAAAAAACATTTGGATCTAATTTTTGAGTCAATCACGCCGCCGGTCCAGTATCGATTTCGGTGCCGGGTGTTCAAGGTGAAGCTGGGGATGCGGCAGAGGATTTATGGATGCAGATTTTCCCCTCCATCTGACCGAGATAGGCGCCGCCGGCGAAGGTCAGCCCTGTATTCTTCAGCCAAAGGCGGTGCTCATCGGGCGCTCTCCCAGTACTTCACCGCAATTCTGACGCGGAACCCGCTTGCGCCGCGATGACGGGCTATTTCGCCGGAAGCCCGGTTTTCAAAAGTCTTTTTGGTTCTTTTTCTTCAGAAAAAGAACTGCTCTCTTCATATCTTATTAACTGCGGCGCTGAGGTCGAAGGCCAAATGCGGGTTGGCGATAGTGGCTTGGCGCCCATCGCCGTCGATCACGGTCACGCGGCCCAGGGCGGGTGAGGCGACGACGCCGGTCAGGCCCTGGATCCATTCCATGAGGATCAGACGCGAGCTTTCCAGAGCGCTGCCTTCAGTGGCAGCGTGGCCGGAGGCCTCAAGCTCTTCCTCAAGCTGCACGACGCGTTCGGCGATCGCCTGCGCCACGGATTTCTGTTCTGCTTCCATAACTATTCCTTAACGAGGCGGATCGCAGTTGCGGCGCCAGCTCCGTACGATAAGTCGAACGGTTTTGCGAAATGGGGCGCGTTCACCGGATCGCCAGGCCGGTGGACGCGGCAGGACTAGAACGGCAGGTTGTATAGCTTGGCTGCGTTGGACTGCAGAACCTTTTTACGCACTTCGTAGTCATAGCCGCCGAGGGTATCGACCACATGCGCCTGCACGCCGGGATATAGCGAGGTGGGGTGCGGGAAATCGGTTTCGAACAGCACGTTGTCGACGCCGATCGTCTCCAGCAGCAGTTTCGGCCCGACTTTTTCGAACCAGTAGGTGCAGTAGAAATGGTCGCGGAAATACTGCCAAGGCCGGCGGTTGAGCTTCTTCGACATTTTCGGCATCATTTCGTCGAACTGATGCTCCAGCGCTTCAACCGCGAAGGGCACCCAGCCCATACCGCTTTCGATCAGGCCGATCTTCAGCGTGGGGTGCTGGTCGAGCCGGCCGCTGACCATCCAGTTGCCCAGAGTCGCGGCGTTGCCGATCGAGAACATGGTGGCGACGACCGCCAGGGTCTGCTCGAACTGGAAGCCCTGCCAAGTCAGCGTGTTGGGGTCGATGGCCGCGTTCAAATGGAAATTTATCGGCGTGTTGGTGGCGTCGCACATCTCCAGCAACGGGGTCCAGTAATCTTCCATAAAGGAAGGCAGGCCGAGCCGTTCGGGGGTGTCCGGCAGGACGAAGCCTTTCAACCCGGCATCGATGACGCGGCGGGCTTCCTTCTCCATCTCGGCTTTGTCCCAAAGCGGCAGATGCGCCAAAGTGAACAGCCGCTGGTTGGATTCCTGCTGCCTTTCGATGGCAGCGTCGTTATAGATTTTAATAATGTTGACCGCGAGGTCGTTATTACCGAGCGACATCAGCGAGCCGGCCTGGGTGACGCCGGAGTTCTGGTAACAGATCTGCGCCCAGATCCCCATATCATCCATCGCAGCCAGGCGTTCCTTGGTCAGATGCCCACCGGGATGGGCTTCTTCCAGCTTCGGGAAGGCCAGGCGGCCGAGCAGCTTGTTGTTGTCGGCGCGGATCACGTTGCCGCCGAGCGAGCCCCAGTTGCGGTCCTGACAGAACCAGAAATCGGTGCCGTCAACGCGGCGAACTTCCGGGACCATGCCCTTGAACTTGGCTGGCACGCGGGAGGTGAACAGGTCCGGCGCTTCGGTGGTGTGGGTGTCGCAGTCGACGATTTTGATGCCGGCGAGCGAGGGGTGCAGGCCGGTGGACTGGGTGGCGTAATCGACCTCACGAATATCGCCGCCCGGCAAGTACCCGTCGGCCGACCAGTATCTTTTAGCCGAAGTCGCTAATTCTGCTTGATCACCATCCGCCATTTTCGTTCCCCTTGGTATCTTCAAATTCATCGACGACCGAGTCTCGCCCGTTGCCGGAAGATAGGTCCGCCACAGCTAAAAGCTAGAGGTTTGCGCTAGCATGATTTTCGAGTTTTTACAATGCGGGAGCCTGAACCTGGCCCCGCCGCCATCCGCCAGCCGGGTCCGCGGGTCCCAGGGCGCGGCGCGGATCGGCGCGATGGCGGCCGCCGGCAGGTTTAGCGCGGTGGCCACCTTGCTGACGGCGGCATCGATCAGACCGCCGCAGCTCCAGCCGGAATAAACCGCGACATGCAGCGCCGCCTCGCGCAGTTCAGCCAGGCTCAGATGATTGCCGATGAGCGCGCCTCGCAGCTACAGCTCGAGCGCCGCAGGATCGTTAACCCCGGCCGCACCGGCGATCGAGATCAGGAAGCGGGAGCGTAAATCCAACGCTGGCCGCGTCCAGATTTCGGCGAAGATGAAGTCGCGCCAGGTGGATTGCAGCAGCGTCGCCGGCTCGGAGGCGGGCAGACCGGTAAGCTCGCTCTGCTGCCGGCTGCCGCGGGCGCTGCGTGCCGCGGGATCGAGCCAAGTCATGCAAGGGCAACCTTGCGCGTGCGGTTGCTTGGCGGAGCCCGGTTGGGCATTTTTTCCTCCATTGCGCAGAGCTGCGGCCCGGCGTCCCGCGCAGGATTAGACCCGGCGTCCCGCGCAGGATTATATAGGTGCATAAAAACCGTCAAACCGGTCGCCAGCCATCGCCCAGGCGGCGCCGGCTACCTGCAATATGCGCATAATTAAGCCAAAGCAGGCGCGGGGCTTGTCAAAACGGCATCAACCGGGCTCCGTATAAGCGGACCCGAAATGGCGGAGATGGATGCCTGAGCGCGATGAATTGGTTTTGACGACCGCGGTTGCCGGGCAGGATCCACGGGCGATGCGCAGCGGTGCGGCGATGCGCGGCGCGCTGCTGGCCTTGCTGGAGCAGAAATCCTTCGACCAGATCACCGTCCGCGAAATCGCGGCGAAGGCAGGGATCGGCTACGCGACCTTCTTCCGGCACCACCCCGGCAAGGAAGCGCTGCTGAGCCATATCGCCTCCGACGAGATCGAACGGCTGGTGGTGCTGACGTTGCCGGCGCTGAACGCGGATAGCAGCGAAGCCGCATGCCAGGCGCTTTGCAGTTATGTGGATGCGCATCGGCCGTTATGGGCGGTTCTGCTGACCGGCGGCGCGGCGGCGACGATGCGTGCGGCGTTCGTTGCGGTATCGCGGCGGGTGGCGGCGGAGTTTCGGCAGGCGTCGTCCTGGTTGCCGGTGGAGCTTGGGATCATCCACGCCACCGGCGCCATCGTCGAGATACTGGCGTGGTGGCTGCGCCAGGCGGAGCCGCTGAGCGTGCAACAAATCGCCAGGATTTTGGACCGGCTGGTGATCGCGCCGGTCTATGCCGAATGAGCTTTTTTGGGATTGCCGTTGACTGCGCAATTTTGTTGCTTAAATCCCGGCATGGTTGTTGCAGCTTGTTGCGAAGTTGCTTGCGAGTTGCGGTGCGTTCTTGCGCTGCGTTGGCGTAACCCGTAAGCGCTGGCCGATAGGGGCCGGATTGCCTGATCGGGCGTATCGGCCGGATCTGCCTGATCGGGCGTATTGGCCGGATCTGATCGGGCGTATTGGCCGGATCTGCCTGATCGGGCGATGCGGCCGGATTGCCTGACCGACTGAAGGAACACGTTGCTTGAACACCATGCCAGCGCCGACCGGAACGTTTGAAACCTGGGACCCCGATGAGCTGGGCATGTCCTGGGCGGCCGCGATTTCCCTGCTGCTGGTGTTGGCGATCGCAGCGTTTTGCTACTGGGCTTCCGTCATGCTGGCGCCCAAGCCGAAACTGGCGGCGATTCAGGTGACGCAGGCGCAGCTGGTAACGCTGCCCAAGCCGACACCGCCGCCGCCGCCGCCGAAAGTGATCCCGCCGCCCAAGCCGCTGCCGGCGCTGATTCCGAAACCGATTCCGGTGCCTAGCAAGATCGTGGTGGCGACGAAACCGCCGCCGCCGATCCACCATGTGTATAAGCCGGTGCCACGGCCGATTGTGCACGCGCCGGCGCCGCCGGTGCCGGTGAAGACGCCTCCGCCAGCCCCCGCCGCGCCGCCGGCGCCGCCGACCAGCGGGATCCCGATCTATGGGCACGATATGTACGAGATCCTGCAGGCCAATCAGAATGTGCCGCAGATCTTGAACAGCCTGGGCGTCTCTGGCACCGCCTATATCGCGGTAACGGTTGCGCAGGATGGACATGTGATCTCCGCGAGGGTCCAGCGGTCCAGCGGCAACGCCTTGATCGACAAGGTCGCGTTGCAGCACGCGCAGGAAGCGCATTTCCCGGCATTTTCCGCCGATATGCCTTCGGGTTCTGTTTCGTTTACAGTACCCGTCAACATTCAGCCCTCCGAGGATGATTCCTCCAATTCCTCCGATTCCTCCGACTCAAATTAGGGTCTGACGCGGCCATCGCGGCGCAGATTAGCGTCTGATCCGGCCATCGCGGTGCGTTCGAGATAGAGCCTGCGCTTTGCGGTGAGGCTGAAACCCGGGCCAGGGCGAGCGGCGTCATTATCGCTGAAACAAAATTACGTGGCGGTATAGCCCGGCCCCAGGCGTCGGCTTTTTTTGCGTAGGCCGTAGCGTAAGCAATAGAGCAGCGCCTAATTTTTGCGCAAAAATGCAAATGCCGACTAAATTTTCCCGTTTTTGGGATTGGTTCCCGCAAAGCATCCCTTCCTGATGGGCGTTTTTGATTAAAAGAAGACGATGATCCAGGGTAAAAAAATATCTGAACCCGGTCATCTGGAGGATTGCGTTCTTTTAATGCTCACTCAAAAGCATCGCGATTATTTTGTTGCGTGAAAACTTTTTTTATAACTAGACGTTAACGAATCGGGTTTTTGGCCCCCACCTTGCTTATCCCCTTCCTCGCCATGCCGGTAACCGCGAGCACGTTTGTGCATCAAGGCGCCGGGACGGCTGCAGATGGGTAATAACGTAGCTGGGGGCTTTATGGGCAAAAAGAAGGCAATGAATTTTCGCGGGCAGTTGAAGCTTTTCACCGCCTTGACGTTAGCGGGCACCGTTGGAGCCGCCGCAATTGCGCTGGCGCAGACCTCCACAAACGCGACCGAGCCGGTGGTGGTTCCAGGAGCCGGCGCCTCAACGGACTTGAATACGTATCAGATCCAGGAAGTTCACATCCAGTATAAGAAGCTGCTGCTGCGGCAGAAGGACATTCCCAACGCGGTTTCCGAGCTGGGACAGAAGCAGATCCAGTCGGCCAACCCGACCGTAGGTTCGATCCAGACGCTGCTGACGCAATCGCCTTCCGTCGTCGCCTATACCCAGTCGGTCGGCCAGAACAACCCGACGCTTGCCATCCGCGGCGTCGCCTCCAACCAGTTGGCGGAGACCCTGGATGGCGTGCCGATCAACGATTTGATCAATGGCTCCGGCAACTACCTGACGACTGGGCAGTTTGGATCGCCTGTGACGCTGGATGAGATCTCCGGCGTTACGATTTATCCCGGGCTGGCGCCACCGGCGAAACAGGGCTTTGGCACCACAGGCGGCACCATCGCCTATACAACGCTGCAGCCGACCGATAAACGGTCGGCGACGTTGGAAGGTGGCTACGGCACCTTCGATACCTCACATTTCGGCTTCACGCTGAATACCGGCAAGCTGAGCGACAGCCCCGATGCCGGCAAGGCGATGATCCTGTACGATCAGAGCTATAGCGGCGGCTACGTCGACAACACGGCCGCGCATTATCATGATTTCATGTTCAACGGCGTTAAGCCGTACGATGGCGGGCTTTCCAGCGTTGGGCTGACGATCATCTACAATCAGGCGAAGGGGCTGGTGCAGACGTTGCCGACGCCGACCGCGCTGCTGCAGGCCTATGGCAACCAGTTCAATTATTCGAAAGGTCTGGGCTATTACGAGCAGGCCGATCAGTATCTGACGACGATCCTGAGCGACCACACATTTATCAATCAATACCTGAAATTCGATGGTTCGCTGTTCTATCTGCGCAATAACACCACCATCGACAATTTCCTCTCGGCGGCCGGTGCTAATGGATACAATTATGGCGGGTTAGGTTACGCGCCAAATGTGCAGGGCATCTATAATTTCTTCGGCTGCGTGGCGGGCGACAGCGCCCTATCCTATGATCCATCAACCTATAACAATTCCGGCAACTGCGCCGAAGGCCAGGAGGACGACTTCACCCGCTCCACTTCCAACATGGAAGGCATCACCCCGGCGCTTACCATTTTCGCAGGCGATCACAACACCATCGTGATCGGCGGACTGATTGCAAAAGCCAACACGGCGAGCTCCGACTATATCTATGGCGGCGCCGGCACCGCCGCCAATGTCGAGCAATTCGGCTACAACGAATTCGATTCGGGTGCGGAGCAGCGCACGATCTACTCCGGCTATGTGCAGGACACGGTTCGGCTTTTCGACAACAAGTTGCAGATCACGCCTGGGGTCAAGGTCGATTCTTCCTATGCCAGCCATATCGAGGAAGTCCGGTACGGCAATATCCACAACCGTAAATTCGCGAACTTCACCAAGGTTGGCGGCTATTATCTGGGCGCCTCCTACAACCTGCCCGACAATTTCGTGGTTTACGGCAGTACGGGTAAGGGCTCGCTTTTTGCGCCGGTCAATGACTTCTCGGCCGGCACCACCTCCGCCGGCGCGCCGACCGGGGGCACCAATACGCTGGAGCCCGAGCTGGTGCATCTCTACGAAGCCGGCCTCCGTTACGATACCCCACGGCTGTTATTGAATGTGGATTACTACTACGAAAATATTTCCGACGGCTTCGCCTTTTTCGAAAACTTCCTGACGGATGCCGAGTTTTACGCCAATAACGGTGGTGAGCTGTATCGCGGCGTTGAAGGCAACGGTACGTTCCAGGTGACGCCGAGCTTCTCGCTCTTCGGCAACTTCTCCTATAACGAGGCGGAATACACCAAGAGCTTCTTCGGCTTTGACACGCTGGCGCAAGACCAGTTCGGCTTTGCCAATACCGGTACGCCGCTTTCCAACGTGCCGATCTGGAATGGGTTGGTCGGTGCGAGCTATGATTACGGCCCCTTCTCGATCTACACCACTGGGCAATATACCGGGCGCGAATACACCACCGATGATCTGGATGCGCCGCCCTACGGCAACACAGTCGACAAGAACGGTAATCCGATCCCGGCGAACCCGCTGGACGGCGCGACGGTGACGAACCAGAATATCCTGAACCCGGCGAACTTCGTGTGGAATATTCTGCTGACCTACAAGATCCCAGTGCACTACGGTGCGCTGCAAAGTCTGACAGCCGATCTGAACCTGCAGAACATTACCAACGAGCACTATTACACCTACACCTACCAATCGGAAAATCCGGTGCAAGGTATTTACGATCCGCATATTCCAGGCGGCCAGACTTACAACAGCGCCTTTAGCGGTGAACCGCGCTCCGTCCTGTTTGATCTGACGGCGAAATTCTAAACCAAGACAGCGAAACAAAAAGGGGCGATGCGGGAAACCGCATCGCCCCTTGGCGTTATGATATGAGTTTCTGGACAGAGTTTCATGCGACGATCCGCCGCCTTGCCTTGCCTTTACGGCAGGCTCCGGGTGATAGCCTGCCGATGGCTTGTTTCCCCGCTGTGCGCGCCGGTCTTTTCATCGCCTTGATTTTGGCCGTCAGTCCGGCGCTGGCCGCCGACCCGCGGCGCACCGATTGCGGAACCATTATTATCCCGCCCGGCATCGGCGAAGGGCCCGGCGCCGATGTCACCTCCTTCAATCCGCTGCTGGTGGAAAGCCTGTATAATACCGAGGCGGCGGATCTGCTGTTTGCGCAGCTGATCTGGATCAACCGCTATCACCAGATCGACTACAGCCGCTCTGTCGCCAGTTCCGTCACCTCGCCGGATAACGGCACGACCTATGACGTGACGTTGCGCAGCTGGCACTGGTCGGACGGCGTCCCGGTCACCAGCACCGATGTGCAATATACCTTTGAACTTTTAAAGCAGCTCGGCACCACCTCGCCCTATTACGGGCAAGGCGGGCTGCCGGACATCATTCGGCGTTTTGCCGTCAAGGACGCTACGCATTTCACGATCGTGCTGGCCAGGCGCGTCAACCCGACCTGGTTTATCCTGAACGGCCTGTATGGGCTGCAGCCGCTGCCGCAACATTTCTGGAGCCGTTACACGCTGAACCAGATCTGGCAGAACCAGAGCACGCCGCATTTTTTCTCGGTGGTGGACGGCCCGCTGACGGTGCAGAAATATGTCGTCGGCCAGGAAGTCGTATTTGTGCCAAACCCGCATTATGACGGCCCAAAAATGCATTTCCGGCGCTTCATCATGCGCTTCATGGACAGCGAGGGCGAGGAGCTGCAGCAGGTTGAATCGCACGACCTCGACATCACCAACCTGCCCTTCGCGCTTTGGAACGCGGCACAGCATCTGCCCGGCCTGCATATCGTGCCGCTGCCGCCCAGCTATTCCTGGCATGAGCTGATCCCGAACATGGGCAACCACGCGACACCGTTTTTCGGCGATGTGCGCGTGCGCGAGGCGATCGCCGACGCGATCAACCAGCCGGAGATGATCGGCCTTGCCATGCATGGCCACGGCGATCCGGTATACGGACCGGTCCCGCCGCTGCCGCGAACATTTCTATCGCCCGCGGCGCTCGCAGGGAAATATCCGGTTGCATATGATCCGGAAAAAGCAATTGCACTCCTGCAACAGGCGGGCTACTCGCGGGGCCGTGACGGAATCATGCAGCGCGATGGCAAAAGACTGGCTTTTACGCTGATGATTCCGGCGGACCAGACCATGCGTATCGAAATGGCGGAATCGATTCAGCAGGATCTGCATGCGGTCGGCATCGGCATGAAGGTGCAGCAGGTCGAGTTCAACCAGATGATGGCGCTGAACGCCGGTGGTCCGACCCAGCTATGGCAGGCGATGATGTTCGCCGATAATCTGAACCCTTATCCTTCCGGCGAGGCGGAATTTCGTACCGGCGGGTTTTACAACACCAATGGCTATACCGATCCGCGCATGGACAGGCTGGTCGATCAAAGCACCAGCCAGCCGGGAATGGACGGGCTGTTCGCGTTCGAGGATTATACCAGCGCGCAGCAGCCGGTGATCTTTCTGCCGGTCGAGGCTTATGCAGTGCTGGTGCGCAACGGGCTGAACGGGGTTGCGGATTTTATCAATCCGCTCGGGCTGTGGTCGCCGGAACAGCTCTATTGCACGGCACCGGCGCAGTGAAGTTTCGGCTTGCGCTACTGGGCTGCTTGATGCTGCATCCTGCCTCGGCGGAGCAGAAAAACGATTGCGGCACGATCGTGATGCCGACCGGAGCCGGCCAGACGGAAAGCGACGTGATTACCTCCTTCAGCCCGATCTATTCCGATTCCCAGTATAACGAGGAAGCCGGTTGGCTGATGTATCCGAGTCTGCTGTGGATCAATCGCTTTTCGCAGATCGACTGGTCGCGCAGCCTGGCCACCGCGGTGACAACCTCGGATAACACCAATTTCCTGATCACGATGCGGCCCTGGCACTGGTCGGACGGCGTGCCCGTCACCGCCGGCGACGTCGCTTATAGCTTCGCGCTGGATAAGGGGCTCGGCCCAGATTGGGTGGATTACGGTCAGGGCGGACTGCCCTATATCGTCAAATCCCTGAAGGTGCTCAGCGCGACGCAACTGGTGATTACCACGACGCATGCCGTCAATCCAACCTGGTTTATCTATAACGCCATCTCCGGGCTGGCGCCGCTGCCCGAGCATGCGTGGAAGAAATACACCCTGGACCAGATGTATCAGCTGCAGACCACGCCGAGCTTCTACGATGTGGTGGATGGGCCGCTGAAACTGCAGCGCTTCGATGTCGGGCTGGATGCCGTGTTTGTGCCCAACCCGGCCTGGGAGGGGCCAAAAATGCACTTTACCCGGCTGGTTTTCAATTTTATCCAGGGCGATGGTGTGGCGGTGCAGGGCGTGGAGGCGGGCGATCTGGATGAAGGCGCGCTGCCGACCGATCTATATGCCTCGATCCACAATCATCCAGGCCTGTACACTGTGATTCTCCGGCAATCGGATGCGGAGAACGTGATCGCCATCAACTTCAAAAACCCTAACGTGGCGTTTTTCCGGGATGTGCGGGTGCGCCAAGCGATGATCGATGCTATCGATCAGGTCGGCATCAATAGGGGCCTGGAGCACGGCGCCGGCGATCCGGGCTATGGGCCGGTGCCGCGCAGCTACACGCAGTTTTTAAGCCCGCAGATGCAGGCCGGCAGCTACCCGGTAGGCTATGATCCGGCAAATGCAAAAGCCTTGCTGGCGGCGGCGGGATACACTCCGGGCCGGGACGGCATCATGGTAAAGGACGGCAAGCGGCTCGCCTTTACCTACCTCGAGGAGAGCGGCACCGATGCGATCGTCGAGCTGGACGAGATTATCGCCGCGCAGTTGCGCGATGTCGGCATCGAAATGAAAATCCGGGTTATGGATTTCAATCAGATCCTGGCGGTGATGGCGGGTCCCGCCGATGGCTGGCAGGCGACCGGCGTCGGCCAGCCGATCAATAATTACCCGAGCGGCGAAGGCTCCTACCAGACCGGCGCGTTCCAAAATTTCGGCGGCTACTCCGATCCGAAGATGGACAGCCTGATTAACGAGAACATCAACAAGCCGGGTCTGGCGCCGCTCTTCGCCTATGAAACCTATGTCGCCCAACAGCAGCCGGTGATTTTCGGGCCGCGCGAACGTTCCGTGATATTGGTCAACAACCGGCTGCATGGCATTGCCGAGTTCATCGATCCGGTCGGCATGTACGCGCCTGACCAGCTATACTGCACGGCGCCGGAACAAGAGGCGGCGAAATGATCGGCAAGGCGGTTTTCCGGTTTGCCGGCAATGCGCGGTTCGGCAAAGACGATGCGCGCGCCTGCCCATGAAATTTTTGCTCCTGTTGGCCGCGCTGATGGCATCTAGCAGTTTTGCGCATGCCGCGGACAAGGCGGATTGCGGCACCATCGTCGTTCCCACCGGCATCGGCATTTCGTCGGGTGCGGATATCACCTCTTTCAATCCGCTGCTGTCGAACTCGCTGTATAATGCGATGTCGGCGGCGCTGATGTATCCCGGCCTGATCTGGATAAACGGCCATACGCTGCAGATCGACTGGTCGCGCAGCCTGGCCAGTTCGGTCATCTCGCCCGATAACGGCACGACTTACGATGTGACGCTGCGGCCCTGGCATTGGTCGGACGGCGTGGCGGTGACCACCGCGGATATCGCCTACACCTACAAGCTGATCGAGCAACTCGGCGACACCTATGCCGGATATGGCGCCGGCGGCATGCCGGACATTATCAAATCGCTCAACATCATCAGCCCGGCGAAGTTTCAGGTGGTGCTGACGCATCAGGTCAATCCGCAATGGTTTATCTATAACGGCCTGGGGCAGTTGCTGCCGCTGCCCGTGCATTCCTGGGGCCGGTACTCGCTGGACCAGATTTTTCAGGCCCAGAGCACGCCCAAATTCTTCAAGGTCGTCGATGGCCCGCTGGAGGCGGCGAGGCTCGATGTCGGTCTTGACCTGGTGATGGTTCCAAACCCCGAATATGCCGGGCCGAAACTACATTTCGACCGGCTGATCTTCAAATTCCTAGAATCCGACGGAGCGACGCTGCAGGCCGTAGAATCCAATGACCTCGACATGGCGGATGCGCCCATTGCCCTGTGGGACGCCGTGCAGCATCTGCCCGGCATCCATCTGGTCAGCCTGACGCCGGCGCTTTCCTATAACGAAACCGAGCTGAATTTGCGCAACCCGAATGTCGCCTTCTTCAGGGATGCGCGGGTGCGCGATGCAATTGCGGATGCCATCGATGAACCGGAAATGATCCGGGTGATCGACCATGGCATGGGCGTTGCCGATTATGGGCCGGTGCCCCCGCAGCCGCCAACCTTTCTGTCGCCGCAGGCGGGCGCCGGACATTATCCGGTGGGCTACGATCCGGCAAAGTCCCGCGCGCTGCTGCGCCAAGCGGGCTTTGCGCCCGGTCCCGACGGCATTATGCGCAAGGACGGATTGAGGCTTTCCTTCACCTATTTATCGCCGAGCGGCGACGAGATGATCGAACAGATGACCGAAATGGTGCAGAACTACCTGGCGCAGGTCGGTATCCAGATGAAGGTGCGCGAAATGGCGTTCAATCAGATGAACGCCTTGTTGAACAATCCTACCGCCGATTGGCAGGCGGCGGGACTAGGCGAGAGCGCGACCGGCTATCCGACAGGTGAAGATCTGTTCGGCACCCATTCATTTGAAAATTCCGGTGGCTATTCCGATGCGACGATGGATAAACTGATCGCTGACAGCACGGACAAGCCCGGCCTTGTCGGATTATACGCTTACGAAGACTATGCCAGCGCGCAGCAGCCAGTCATTTTCATGGAAGGCCAGGATATTACCATGCTGGTTCGCAACCGGATCCAGGGCGCCAAAAATTTTGTCGACCCCGCCTATAACTATTACCCGGACGCGCTGTATTGCGTGGCCGGAGGAGGAGCGGCAAAATGATAAAAATGGTCGCATCGCGGCTCGCTTCCTCGAGCCTTTCCATCGTCATCCTGGTGACTTTGGTGTTTTTCATGGTGCATCTCACCCCCGGCGGTCCCGCCTATTCCATCCTGGGGCAGAAGGCGACCGCGGCCTCGGTGGCGGAGGTCAACGCAAGGCTGGGGCTGAACGTTCCGATCTGGCAGCAATATTTCGTGTGGTGGTGGCATTTGCTGCACGGCCAGCTCGGCTATTCCTATCTGATCAGCCGGCCGGTGGGGCAGCTGCTTTGGCAGTACGAGATCAACACGCTGGTGTTCTATACGGTCTCCATCGTGGTGAGCACGGTGCTTTCCATCGTGCTCGGGCTGATCCAGGGGGTATATTACGGGCGCTGGCCGGCGCGGCTGATCGGCGCGTTCCAGCTTGGCTTCTATGCGCTGCCGCCGTTTTTCGTCGCCGCAATGCTGGTGCTTTGGTTCGCGGTGGGCCTGAAAATCCTGCCGGCCAACGGCATCGTCGATCTGCGCGACGCCAATCCGGGCATCGGCTCCTACGCGGCGCATCTGGTGTTGCCGGTGACGACGATCACGCTGCTGACGGTGTGCTCGCTCTCGCGCTATTTCGGCGAGGCGGTGCATGAGGAGCTGGGCAAGGATTATGTTCGCACCGCCGCGGCGAAGGGCGTGAAGTTCCCGACCATTCTGGTCCGGCACGTACTGCGCAATGCACTGCGGCCGCTGGTGACGATCCTGGGGCTATCCTTCCCATATATCTTCACCGGCGGCGTCATCGTCGAATCGGTTTTCAACTATCCCGGCCTCGGCTGGCTGATGTGGCGCTCGGCATTGTCGCAGGATTACCCGATATTGATCGCGATCGTGCTGCTCATCGGCATTTTGACCGTGCTGGGCAATTTGCTAGCCGATCTGGTGAACGGATTGCTGGACCCGAGGGCAAGCTATGAGTGATCAATTGATGACGGAAGCCGTCGCCCAGCCGGGCATGCCGTCGGCGCGCCTGGCGCATTTGTTCGAATGGGCTTCGGATCGCTCGACCCTGATCATCGGGCTTGGTTTGAGCGTCTTCATCCTGTTCATCGGCTTTGTCGCACCCTTCATCTACCCGGTGGATCCGTTCGCGATTCACCCGGCGCATGCGCTGGAAGCGCCGAGCCGGATGTTTCCCTTCGGCACCGATGAGCTGGGGCGCGATGAGCTGGCGCTGCTGCTCTCCGGCGGGCTGGCAACGCTGATCGTCTCGCTGCCGTCCGCGGTTCTGGCGTTTGTTGTTGGCGTGGCCTACGGCCTTGCCTCCGGGCTGGGGCCGGCCTGGCTGGACCGGCTGCTGATGCGGCTGCTGGATGCGGTGCTCGCACTTCCCAGCCTGATCATCCTGCTGTTCTTCGCCTCGCTGGTGACGCTGAACGATACCAGCCTGATCCTGCTGCTGGGCTTCATCTCCTGGCCTTCGCTGGCGCGGCTGGTGCGCAATGAGACGATGGCGCAGAAGGGCCGCGATTTCGTGTTGGCGACGGAACAGCTCGGCGCGTCTCGCTTCTACGTCGCGCGGGTGCATCTGCTGCGGGTGATGGCACCGATCCTGGTGGTGAACGGCACCTTCATGGTGGGCGACGCGATTTTCGCGCTTTCGGCTTTAAGCTTTCTTGGCCTTGGCGTGCAGCCGCCGCAGGTCAGCTGGGGCAGCCTGCTGGAAACCGGGCTGGATATCATCGCGCTCGATCCCTGGTGGATGATCCTGCCGCCCGGCATCGTGGTGTTCGCGGCGCTGCTGGCGGCCTCGCTGACCGGCCAGGGTTTGCTGGCGCGCTGGGGCAACCGGCGATGAGCGCGATTCTGCGGTTGGAAAATCTTTGCGTCTCGCTGCCGCGCGGCCGGCGCAATGTGGTGATCCTGGATGCGCTGAACCTTGAAGTGCAGCGCGGCGAGATGCTGGCGCTGGTCGGCGAAAGCGGCTCCGGCAAGACCATCGCGGCGCTGAGCATCATGCGGCTGCTGCCGAAAGGAGCGACAATTTCCGGCCATGTCTGGCTGGAGGATCGCGACGTGAGCCTGCTGGACGAGCCGGCGATGCGCCAGGTGCGCGGCCGCGAGGTCGGCATGGTGTTCCAGAATCCGCTGGCGGCGCTGAACCCTTCGCGCACCGTCAGCCAGCAGATCGAGGAAGCCTACCGCATCCATAACGGCGGCAGCGCCAAGGCGGCCCGCACCCGGGCGCTGGAATTGCTGGGCGAGGTCGGCATTCCCAATCCGGCGAGCCGGCTGGATGACTATCCGCACCAGTTTTCCGGCGGCATGCGCCAGCGCGTGATGATCGCGATGTCGCTGGCCTGCTCGCCGAAATTGCTGATCGCCGATGAGCCGACCACCGGGCTGGACCCGCTGGTGGCAAGGCAGATCATGGCGCTGATCCAAAGGCTGCGGCGCGAACACCACATGGGCGTGCTGTTCGTCACCCACGATCTTTCCACGGTGGAAGAGCACGCCGATGCGATCCACGTGCTGTATGCCGGCAAGAGCGTGGAATGGGGAACATCCCAGGCCTTCTTTGGGCATCCACGGCACCCTTATTCGGAGGCGCTGCTGGGCTCGGTCGCGCGCGTCGGCCAGGCGAGGCTGCAGAGCATTCCAGGCAACCTGCCTGAGCCGGAAAGCCGGCCGCATGGCTGCCGCTTCGCGCCGCGCTGCGAATACCGGCGGCCGGAATGCGAAATCGCCTATCCGCCGCCGGACCGGCAAGGCGGCACCGCGGCGGCCTGCCTGTTTCCGCTGCCGGTGAATGCGCGGCCGGATATTTTCAAGCATGTCGATAAAGCGCCCGTTGCAGGCCGGGCAACGCAGCTGGAGATCAGCAGGCTGGAGGTCAGCTACGCAGGCGGCGGCGGGCTGTTCAGCCGCGTCAAGACGTTCAAGGCGCTGCAGGATATTACCTTGAGCCTTGGCCGCGGCGAGTGCTTAGGGGTTGTGGGCGAGAGCGGGTCCGGCAAGTCCACGCTGGGGCGGGCGGTGCTGCAGATGATCGGCTATCAGGGCAGCATCGCCTTGGACGGCGAGGATTTTACCAAGCTGGGACGGGCGGAGAAGCGGGCGCAGCGCCGGCGCATCCAGGTGGTGTTCCAGGACCCCAGGGAATCGCTGAACCCGCGCATGCGCATCTACGATATCGTTGCGGAGCCGATCCAGCTTGCCGGGGGAACACCGACGGTGGCGGAAATCAACGGTTTGCTGAACCGCGTGGGGCTGAACCCGGAGATCGGCAAGCGCTTGCCGGGCGACGTCTCCGGCGGCCAGGCGCAGCGCATCGCGATCGCCCGGGCATTGGCGGCAAAGCCCGAGATCATCGTGCTGGACGAGCCGACTTCCGCGCTGGATGTCTCCACCCAGGCGATGTTGTTAAACCTTCTTAAGGACCTCGCCATTGAAAGCGGTCTCTCCTATATCCTGATCAGCCATGATTTCGCGGTGGTCAGCTATATGGCTGACCGGATTGTTGTGCTGAATGCGGGGCAGATCGTCGAGGTCAATGATTCCGGCGCCATCATCACCGCCCCGCAAAACGACTACACCAAGGCGTTGGTGGATGCCGCACCGCAGCTACGCGATAACAGAAGTCAATACTCGATGCCCCGGCAAAACCTGACCGGCACCGCAATTTAAGTAAAGGAGTGCAACGATGAACGAAATTATACGGCTGGTCGTGCTGACCGGCGGATTGTTGGCGATCATGCCGTTTTTGCTGTTGTTAACGCTGGCTGTTTCGATTGAGCGGCTGTGGTTCCTCAAACGCATCCTGCGCCAGGGCCGCGACATGCATAACCGGCTGCGTCAGGTGGCCTACCAGAACATCTCCGGGCTGCAGGCGCTGGCGGATCAATCCGGCGATACGCTGCAGGGTCATCTGATCAACACCGCCATTGCCTCGCGCGGCGAGGACGCCGAGGAGATGGAGAGCCATCTCGAGGAAGAGGTGCTGGATGCGATGCCGAAGATCAATCGCGGGCTGTGGATTCTGGATACTTCGGTCACCATCGCGCCGCTGCTGGGGCTCTTCGGCACCATTATCGGCATGATCCAGGCCTTTAACGTGCTCTCCGCCAATGGCGGCCCGCAGAAGGTAACGGGCGGCATCGCGGATGCGCTGTTCTCCACCGGCGCCGGCCTGCTGATTGCCATCATCGCGGTTTATTTCGTGAACTACTTCAACGCGCTGACGCGGAAGATCATGCAGCAGCTGGAGCTGATCAAGCTGGTCCTGATAAACCGTGTTCACGGCAAGGGGCTGAACAACGGGACCGATGTGGTGCGCGGAACGGCGGTGCCCGCGGGTTCGCGCCTGACCGCACGCGCGGAGGCTTAAACCATGCGCAAGCGCCGCGATTTGATGGAGGGCAGCCGCCCCAGGCTAGAAATCGTTCCGATGATCGACATCATGATGTTCCTCCTGGTGTTCTTTGTCATGCTCGTGATCCGGAGTATCCCGGATTCCGGCGTGACCTTGTCGCTGCCCGGCGCTTCCACCGCGCAGCAACTGCCGCATACCCAGGTGGTGATCATGATCGATGCGCAGGGCGCGCTGCACATCAAGGATCAGGTGATGACGCCGGATGAGCTTTCAGCCTATCTGCAAGCGACCAAGTCCACGCACGACACCGACGTGATCGTTGCCGGCGACAAGGGCACCAAACTGCAACAGCTGATGGATGTGATGGATATCGTGCGCAAGGACGGCATTACCGATATCGGAATCGCAACAAAAAACCAGTAGCTTGACTGTAGACGCTAGGAAATGACCTCGGACGGTCTGGGGTTGAGAGGCCCGCAAGGCTGCAGTATCAACTGCTGACTTGATCTGTCTGGGAGACTGAAGATTTCAAGCAATCGCGTAGGCCCATTAGCGGTGCTGCTAATGACGATCTGCGGCCTGGCGCACGCGCACCCGGCCGACGCCCAGGCGGCCGACGCGCAGTCCGCCGGCGCGCAGTCTGCGGACCTGCCCGCCGTGCATGCGGCGACGCTTACGCCCACGACCTGGCGCATCACCGCGCAGGTGCCGGCGATGGTCGATGCGCAGCAGAACGCCGTGCTGGCGGCGCAGCGGCCCGGCCAGGTTGTCGCGGTGCTCTACAGCTCCGGCGAGAGGGTGGCGAAAGGCACGCTGCTGGTGAAACTCGATGACGGACCGGAACAGGCGCAGCTTGAGCTGGACCAGGCGCGGCTCGACGAGAGCGAACGGGCGCTGGCGCGCGATGTGAAGCTACTGAAAATCGCCGGCGCCAGCGAGGCCAGCTTCGAGCAGGCGGAGGCGGATCAGGCGGAGGCAAGAGCGCAGATCGCGATGGATCAGGCGACGCTGGCGCAGTTGAATATCACCGCGCCATTTGACGGCACGCTGGGGATCCGCAAAATCTCGGACGGCGACTATGTGCAAGTCGGACAGCAGGTGGCGCAGCTTACCATGCGCGGGCCGTTGCGCGTGCTGTTTTCGGTGCCGCAAACGGAAGCCGGCGATCTGCAGCCGGGCGATGCGTTCGCGCTTAGCGTCGCCTTCCTGCCGGCGAACACCGGCGAGCTTACCGGCAAAATCACCGCGCTCAGTCCGCAGGTCAACACGACGACCGATGCGCGGGATGTGGAGGGTGTGATGAGCTCGGCGGCATCCGGGCTGCTGCCCGGCATGTACGGCGTGGTGACGCTTGCCACCGGCGCGCCGGAAACCGCGTTCATCCTGCCGGCCACCGCGTTGAACGACGATACGCTGGGCCGCTTCGTCTACGCGCTGGCCGGCGGCGCCAACGATACCTTCACTGCCCACGCGGTCTATGTGAAGGAATTTGCGCAGTCCGGCGCTGACGCCGTGATCGACGTGCACGGCTTGCAGGCCGGCGAAAAGGTGGTGGCGCTCGGCGGCTTCAAGCTGAATGACGGCGCCAGCGTCACGTTGAGCGGACCTTGAATATCTGGGCGGCGCTGCTGCGCCAGCCGGTGCTGATCGGGCTGGGCGGCGCCGCGGTGGCGCTGTTCGGCCTGACCGCGGTGGCCAGCCTGCCGGTGCGCTCCAGCCCGATCATACCGGCCCGCATGATCGACATCTCCACCGATTTCCCGGGCGCCGACGCCCAGACCATCGACAAATTCGTGACGCTGCCGCTGGAATCCGCCGTCTCCGCCCTCGATGGGATAAACTACGTCACCGGTTCGACGACACCTGGCAACTCCGACATCAACGCCTTTCTGCAGGACGGCGCCAATCCCGACACGGTGTTTGCCGAGGCTTTGGCCGGGGTAAATGCCGAGCGCAGCGAGTTGCCGCCGGAGATCCTGGCGCCGGAGCTGAAACTGGTCGGCGATGACTGGGGCGATCAGGAACTGAATGTCAGCGTGCTGTTCCCGCCGACACTCGGTTTGGCGGAGGTTACCTCCTACACCAAGGCCAATCTGATCCCGCGCTTCGAGACGATCGCCGGGATCGCGAATGTGCGGCTGCTGTCGGACGATCCATCCTTGCGGGTGACGATGGACCCGGCGCGGATGCAGGCGCTGGGCGTGACGCCGGATGACGTGGCGCAGGCGCTGACCGAGGCCAGTACGGTGAACGCCGCCGGCACCTTGCGTGATGCCGCCGCGGCGATGCCGATCGATGCGCGGCCGGATCTGGACGACCCGGCGGATTTCGACACGCTGCCGGTGGCGACACGCGGCGGCGTGGAAATACCGCTGAGCAGCATCGGCCAGGCGCGGATCGCATTCTCCGAAGGCTCCGACACCGCCTGGTGGGACCGCGCACCTTGCGTCTATGTCGCCGCCGGCATCGCGCCGACCGGCAACATCATTGCCGTTGCCGCGCATTTGCAGGCAATGGTAAAGGCGATGCGGCCGAGCCTGCCGCCGGGCCTGAAAATCCTGGTCTCCTACGACGAATCGACCAGCGTGGTGCGCTCGCTGAAAGATCTCGGCATCACGCTGCTGATCACGATCCTGCTGGTCGGGATCATTGTGCGGCTGTCGCTGGGCACCATGCGGGCGGCGTCCGCCCCGTTTGTCGCCATCCTGCTCTCGTTGCTGGGCGCGGCGGTGGTGATGCAAATCACCGGGCAGTCGCTGAACCTGTTCACCATCATCGCGCTGGTGCTGGCGGTGGGGCTGGTGGTGGATGACGCGATCGTGGTGGTGGAGGACGTGTTCCGCCGGGTGCATGACGGCGCCTCGCCTTTGGATGCGGCGGCGTCCAGCATTTCCCGTTTGGCGCCGGTGCTGGCGGCGATTTCCTCGACGCTGGTCGTCGCATTTCTGCCTCTGGGATTTTTAAGCGGGCTGACGGCGGCCCTGTTCCGGCCCTTCGCGCTGGTGCTGATCTCCGCCTTCATGCTCTCGCTGGTGATTGCGCTGACGATCGTACCCTACATGGCGATGTGGGCCAGCAAGACCTACAAACACAGCACGCGCGCCAGCTTCATCGACCGGCTGCGCGACTTCTATGTGCGCATTCTCACACCGGCTCTGCGGTTCAGTCCGCTGATCGCCATCGCCGCATTGGGCGCGGTCGCCGGCTGCATCCTGCTGTTCCAGATCGCGCCGCAAAACCTGGTGCCGGCCGCCGACGGTTTGAACGACGATATTTACGCCAATGCGCCGGACGGCTCGTCGCGCCAGTATCTGCTGCACCAGGTCGACGAGGTTGAGACGGTCCTGCACCGGACGATCCCGGGCGCGCCGGAATGGCTGGATGCCTCGGAACATAGTCACGCGATCTTCGGCGGTTACACCTTCGATACGCCGGAGCAGGCGCAAGCGGCGGTCATCAAGCTCACCGGGGCGCTGGGCAAGATGGACGGGCTTTCCGCCTATGTCAGCCAGGAAAACGGCATGCCCGGCGTGGAGGACCTGCCGGTTTCGATTAATCTTTCCGGCCAGGTGGATTATTCCAAACTGCTCGATATGGCCTCGAAAATCGAAAACGCCGCGACCGCCAGCGGCAAGTTCGATTTTCTGACGATCCAGCCCGGCAAGCCGCAATGGCAGTACACGCTCGATATCAACCGGCCGCTGGCGGCGACGCTGGGCGTCTCCGACGCCGCGATCGGCGCGGCGATCGAAGGCGCGCTTTCCGGCGGCAATCTGGGCCAAGTCAGCATAGATAACGCGACGATGGACGTGGTCGCGGACATGCCCTCCGAAGGCGGGGTGCCGATGATCGGCGAAGTGCCGGTGCCCACCGCATCGGGCGGCACCGTGCCGCTGGGAACGGTGGTGCGTATCGGAACCAGGGAAATGCCGGATGCGCTCGGGTCCTGGCAGGGCTTGCCCAGCGTGAATGTCGAGGCGCAGCAGACCCTCGGCGTTTCCCTCTCCGCCGCGCTGAACGAGCTGCACCGCGAATTCAAGCAATTGAACGTGCCGGGCGTGACGTTCGATTTGAGCGGCCCCTCGCAGATCTTTCAGGATTCGCAGAAACAGAATTCAAAACTCTTCGCACTCGGCCTGCTGGGCCTGTTCTTCCTGCTGGCGGCGCAGTTCCGGTCGTTACGCGATCCGTTCGTGGTGATCACCACCGTGCCGCTGGCGAGCCTTGGCCCGCTGCTGCTGTTCGTCTGCGGCGGCGCGACCATCAACATCGTAACGGAAATCGCGCTGCTGACGGTGTGGGGGCTGATCGCCAGGCAGGGCATACTCTTCGTGCAGGTGGCGCATGAAGGCCGCGCGCTGGATATGTCGGCGCAGGCATCGGCGCTGCGGGCCGCAAGACTGCGCTTCCGGCCAATCCTGATGATCACCTTGGCGCTGATCGGCGGCGCCGCGCCGCTGGTGCTGGCCAGCGGCCCGCAGGCGGTTATTCGTTACGACCTCGGAGCAGTGCTTGGAACCGGCATGGCAAGCGGCTTCCTGCTCTCGCTGTTCGCCGTGCCGGCAATGTACTGCCTGCTGCATGGCAGAAGGCATGGCTGAGGAAGCAAGCAGCCGCTTTTCTGAAAAAAAGCCGCGCAAAAAACTTTTTTTATGCTGGAGCCGGGATTTAGCAGCGCCCATCCAGCAGTCTGGAAAAGTCTTTTTTGGGCGGACGGCTAGCCTGCTTTTTCTTCAAAAAAAGAACTGCTTACTTTTCCTCCTTTGCTTAACCAGCTGCGCGCCGCCGTTGGCTAAGCCGGATTTGCGTGTGCAGGCGGATGCGTATTTGAACAAGCCGGCGAACAAGGCGCTGTTTATGACCCAGCCTGTGCCGCAGGCGTGGTGGGAGATCTACGGCGATCCCGCGCTGAACGGGCTGGTGCAGCTTGGTTTGCAGGCGAGCCCTACTTTGGCGCAGGCGGATGCCAATCTGGATCAGGCGCAGGCGAATGCGAATGCGGCGAATGGCGCGTATTTGCCGCAGATCGGGCTGAACCCGAACGAGACCCGCGCTGCCTACCCGACCGGGCCGAACGGCTACCCGCCTTTTACCATTTTCAGCCTGACCGGGACGATCAGCTACGATCCGGGGTTGTTCGGGGCAAGGCATTACACGTTTCAGAACGGCGCAGCGTTGATTGCCTATAACCAGGCCGAGCTGGATGCGGCACGGCAGACGCTGACCGGCGATATCGTGAACGCCGCGATCAGCGAGGCGGGGTATAATTCGCAGATCGACACCACCAAGAGCATCATCGCGGCGGAGCAGAAACTGCTCACGCTTCTGAACGGCGAGTTTCAAGACGGTGCAATTCCGAAACTGAATGTGTTGCAGCAGCAGAGCCAGATTCTGGCGACCGAGGCGACATTATATCCGCTGGAGACAAATGCGGAGATGATGCATGACCGGGTGGCCGTGCTGACGGGGGAGCTGCCGGCGGATTTTGCCGATGGCGGCGTGAAGCTTGCGGATTTGACGATACCGGCGGATATCCCGGTGACGCTGCCATCGGCTTATCTTACGGGGCGGCCGGATTTGCGGGCGGCGCGAGCGACGGTGGTGGCGCAGAATGCGGCGCTGGGCGTGGCCGTTGCGCATTTATATCCGGATTTGACGCTTTCGGCGCAGGGCGGCTTCGCGTCAATGATGGTGAGCACGTTGTTCGAGACCGAGTCGGGGCTTTGGCAGCTGGCGGGGAACATATTGGCGCCGCTGTATGAAGGCGGTGTGCTGCATGCCCGTAAACGGGCGGCGCAGGCGCAGCTGGCGGCTGCGCTGGCGGGGTATCGCGGCGCGGTGCTGAACGCTTTCGGCGAGGCCGCGGACGCGCTGCAGGCGACGCAGAATGACGAGGCGGCGCTGGCCAAGGCACAGGCGGCGGACAGCACGGCGACGCAGGCTTACCAGCTGTCGGAACAGCAATATGCGCTGGGGGCGGTGGACTACACCACGGTGATCACCGCGCAGACGAATGCGGTGCAGCAGGCGCTGATTTTGGTGCAGACGCGGACGGCGTTGTTGCTGGATGTCGCGAGGTTGCAGTCGGCGATGGCGGACTAGGATTCGAAAAGACGTGATGCGCAAGGTGCCCCGTGGCGGCTGCGCCGGCATGACGCTGATGGCGACTAGAGCAAGATCGCTTCAAGCGCGATCATGCTCTGGTTTTTTCTGAAAGCGATCGACGATTTCGGCTCGCGCGAATGCGCGAACCTCAACCGATCGCGCGCTAGCGCTTCGACGCCGCAACAGTACATCGCCCCGATTCACAGGAGTCTTTTTGGTTCTTTTTCTTCAGCAAAGGAACTTCTTGCTTCTCACTGAAACAGCCGCCTGACTTCGCGGCGCAGCAGCTTGCCCATTTCGTTGTAGGGCAAAGCATCCACGACGACGATTTTTTCCGGCACGCGGGAGGAGCGCAGGCGGTCGCGGATCAGGGTTCTCAGTTCCGCCTCGCTGGGGGCGTCGCCCTTGAAGGCGATGGCGACGGCGACGGCTTCGCCCCATTCGGTGGAGGGCATGCCGACCGCGGCGCAATCGGCGACGGCGGGGTGGGTGAGCAGTACGTCCTCGATCTCGCCGGGGGAGATGTTCTCGCCGCCGCGGACGATCACGTCGTCGGCGCGGCCGGAGAGAAACAGATAGCCTTCATCGTCCAGGAAGCCGGCGTCGCGGGTCGGGAACCAGCCGCCGGCGATCAGCGCGCTGCGCTCGCGGTATTCGCCCGAGACCTGGTCGCCGCGGACGTAGATTTCGCCGGATACGTTGGGCGGCAGGAGCTGGCCGTCCTCGTCACGAATTTCGAGTTCGATGCTGGGCAGCGGCTTGCCCACGGAGGAGAGACGCGCCTGGACCCTGGGGTCGCTGGAGGATTTGGCGGCGCGGTGTTCTTCCGGCCCCAGCAAAGCGACAGTGGAGCTGGTTTCGGTCAGGCCGTAGGCGTTGGTGAAGCCGGTTTCGGGGAACAGTTCCAGCGCCAGGGAGATCAGTTCCAGCGGCATGCGGCCGCCGCCATAGGCGATGGCGCGCAGGCTTGAAAGCTGGGTGGCGCCGCCGCTGTCGCGCAACGCCTCGACGATACGCGACAGCATGGTGGGAACGACAAAAGCGTTGGTCGGCTTTTCCGTGGCGGCGAGTTCGATCCAGGCTTTTGGCTCGAACGAGGGCAGCAAAATAATGCGCCGCATGGCGTAGATCGAGCTGAGCAGTGCCGCGATGCCGGCGATGTGGTAAGGCGGCACGCTGACCAGTGCGGCTTCCTCCGGCTCGGCAGAGCAAAAATCCACGGTGCCGAGAATATAGGAGACCAGGTTGGAATGGCGCAGGATGGCGGCCTTCGGTGCCGCGGTGGTGCCGCTGGTGAAAAGCTGCACGGCGATGCCCTCGCCTTCGCCGGCCTCACGCTCGGGTTCGGCGGCGGCTTCGGCGCGTTGGACGAAATCCACGCGGGTGAGGACCTTGTCGACGTGGTGCACGGTGCTTGCGGGTGCCAGTTTCCGGACGCGATCGACATCGCCGATGATGAAGGACGGTTCGATCCGCTGCAGCAGCGCCGCCAGATCGGCATCGGCCAGGCGATAGTTCAGCGGGCAGTAGGGTATTCCGGCGAGGGCGGCGCCGACCAGGGCAATGGGGGCGGCCTCGCTGCTGGTGTCCAGAAGGGCGACATGCTCCGCACGGCTTTGGGCGATCTCGGCAGCCGCTCCGGTCGCGGCGGCCCAAAGCTCGGCATAGCTCCAGTTCCGGCCGTCGCAGGTCAGGCCGATGCGGTCCGGATCGGCCTCGGCCGCCATTTTAAGCAGCAGCGAAATGTCCATCTTACGCCCTCAATCGGAGGAGGGAAGCGGCTTGGCGTCTTTCAGCAGCAGCGCCGCGCCGGCCAGCGACAGCGAGCCGGCGCCGGCCTTGATGCAGAGCAGCTCCAGCGTGCCGGCGGCATCGACATAGCGCTTGCCGATCTTGGTACCTTCTGCAAAGGCGGGATCGACCGCACCCTTGTCGCCGCTGCGCTCCGCCACCATCGGGGCGCCGCCGCAGGCGACCGCGCCATCCGGCACGGCCTTGATAACCATCACTTCGGTATCACAAACCGCGCTTTTCAGCTTACTTCCGGCTTTCATTTCACTCTTTCTCGTTAAGCTGTTAACTGGCGGGCAGTTCAGACATTAAACGAAACCATGGAATGGTTTCTTAATGTCATCGCGCTCTAAATCAGGCGATCGCGCCGGCCGCTTTTAGCGATTCGATCTTATCCCATTCAAGCCCCAGCTCCATCAAAAACGTCTCGGTATGCTCGGACGCGGTGGGCGCGCGGGTGGTGACCACGGCTTCGTTGTTGAACTCCACCGGATTGCGGACGATTTTCATCGGTGCGCCGCCTTCGGAGGTTTCAAGCTCGATGATCATGTCATTGGCAAGCGCCTGCGGGTCGTTGGCGAGGTCCAGCAAGCTCTGCGCCGGCGCCCATTGGCCGCTATAGGTCCGCAGATGCTCGCGCCAATAATCAAACGGCTTCTCCGCGAACAGGCCGGCGACGATGTCGCTGGCTTCCTTCCAGTTTTCCATCAGCGACCTGGCGTCGCCAAAGCGCGGATCGTCCGCCAGCTCCGGACGCCCAAGATGCTTCCACGCATCGCGCAGGTAAGGGCCAGGGGTCAGCGTGCACATGTTGATGGTGCCGCCATCGGAGCAGATATAGTTGCCGACGAACGGGTTGCCGGGGGATGCGCCAGAGGACGGCATGCGGCCGCGCGGGGTCTCGCCAGATTCGATGGCCTGGGCGATGCCCATGCCACAGGCCCACCAGGCGGTGCTCATCAGCGAGACATCCATCTCCACCGCCTCGCCGGTACGCTCGCGGTGGAACAAGGCGGCGGAAATGCCGCCGGCGATGAACATGGCGCCGATGGAATCGCCAAAGGCCGGCAGCGGCTGCCCGAACACGCCCGTCATCTCCGGCGGCGTGATCACATGGGCGAGGCCGCTGCGGTTCCAGAAAGCGGTGCCGTCGAAGCCGCCGGCGCCGCGCTCATCGCCCTTGTTCCCGAAGGCGGAGCCGCGGGCGTAGATGATGTTCGGGTTGATCTTGCGGATATGCTCGACGTCGAATTTCAGCTTCTGGCGGATATGCGGCAGATAATTCGTCAGAAAAACGTCGGAGGTCCTGGCGATCTCGTAAATTAGCTCGATGCCCTCCGGCGTGGAGAAATCGACGCCGACGCTGCGCTTGCCGCGGTTGGGGTGCTCCATCATGGGGTTGCGGTTGGGGTCCAGCTTCATGCCGGCCAGGTTGATAAAGCCGCGCTGCGTGTCGCCGCGCACCGGATGTTCGATCTTGATGACGTCGGCGCCCCAGTCGGCCAGAACGCCACCGGCAGCCGGCACGAACGTGAATTGCGCCAGTTCGAGAACGCGAATTCCCTTCATTACATGTGTCATCTCAACCCAACTCCAGCTATTTTGATTGCCGAACTTATGACAGGGAGTTGCCAAAACGGCAATTGTGCGCGCGAGGCAGGTATCGCGGAGGGGCCAAAAAGCAAGGAAGCAAGAAGCCGCTTTTTTGTAAAAAAGCGGCGCCAAAAACTTTCGCTGCTGGAGCCGGGATTCATCGGAACGATCGTGCAGAGGTTCGGCCGCCCCTGAATTTGCGGAGGGATTACAACAACAGGACGGCGTTTTACCATCTCCGAAAGTTTAAACCCTGACCGAAATCCGCAGATTAAGATTGTCCCTGGCTTAGGATGGAATTGCAGGGGCATTGCCGGCTAAGCGGCTTGCTCTTTGTATGGCCGAGGTTTTGATGACGTTTTGCTGGCGCAGCCTTTTCCAGCACCTGTGCTCTAGCTTCAAGTGAAGTGGGAACGATTCTCGTTACCCTGACGGAGGGGCTTGGTCGGGCGGCCCCGATTTGGCTATGTGCCGGAGCCCCGGGTCATCGGCCAAGGCGCGGCTTCGCAATGATCTGCCCTGCATTAAGTCAAAGACCAGCCGGCATCTACGGCGATGACTTGGTTGGTGACGAAGCGCGCTTCCGTACTGGCTAGGAACAGGACGGCGGCGCCGATGTCGCGGGGTTCGCACATGCCAAGCAGCGGCAGGCGGCGACCTGGGCCTTCCGGGGCGGGACCGGTGGCGTTGATGGCGCCGGGGGTGCCGACACCGCCGGGCAGCACCGTGTTGACTGTGATGTTGTATTCCGCGAGTTCCATGCCTGCGGCGCGGCTCATGGCCAGCAGCCCGCCTTTCGAGGCGGAATAGGCGGTCAAGCCTTTAACAAGCTGACCGATCAGGGCGCAGGAGCCGACATTGACGATGCGGCCCTGGCCAGCCTCGCGCATCGCCCGGCCGACCTCGCGCATCATGAAATAGGGGCCGCGGGTGTTGACCGCCAAGGTCCGCTCCCAATAGGCGAGCGTGCCTTCCAGCAGCAATTCGCGGTCCTGCAGGCCGGCGTTATTGACGAGCGCCCAAGGCGCGCCGTGTTTGGCCGCCACTTCGGCGCAGGCGGCGACGACCGAGGCTTCGTCAGCGAGGTCGAGCTGAACGTAGTCCGCGGCGTGGCCGGCGTTGCGCAGAGTTTCGGCCTGAAGGGCGGCGCCGTTGGCGTCGCGGTCGGCGATGATGACGGTCGCACCCGCTTCGGCCAGCATTTCGGTAATGCCGACGCCGATGCCGCTGGCGCCGCCGGTGACAAGCGCCGTTTTGCCAGCGAAATTGAACATCAAGGCCCTCCTGAAAGTCCGGCAGTTCGACGCGCTCGTGGCCCAGTGTTGAAAGTCTTTTTGGTTCTTTTTCTTCAGAAAAAGAACTGCTTACTTTAAACTTCTATAAGCATAGCCCCTGCCTGTCCGCCGCCGGCGCACATTGCGGCGATGCCGAAGCCGCCGCCGCGGCGCTTCAGGTCGTTGATCAATGTTGTCAGCATGCGGCCGCCGGAGGCGCCGATCGGGTGGCCGAGCGAGCAGCCGCTGCCGGAGATGTTCACGTTCTCCTCGTCCAGGCCCAGCACGCGGCAGGCCAGCAGCGGGACGGCGGCGAAGGCCTCGTTGATTTCCCAGAGCCGGATATCCCGCAGGGCGACGCCGGTGCGCGACAGCAGTTTCTGCACCACCGGGGGAACGGAGGCGCCGGTGCGGGCGGGATCGATGCCAAGCGAGGTCCAGCCGCGGATGGTGGCGAGCACGTCGCGACCGGCGGCCTGGGCAATTTCGGCGTCGGCGACGACCAGCGCGGCAGCGCCGTCATTGGTGCCGGAGGCGTTGCCGGCGGTGATGGAAAAGCCTTCGATTTCCGGGTGCAGGACTTTCAGGGATGCGAGTTTTTCGAGTGTGGTGTCGCGCCTGGGGTGCTCGTCGATCTTGAAGTCGAATTCGGCGCCTTCGGCGTTCGTGACGCGGATCGGAACGATTTCGCCTGCGAAGTTGCCGGCATCGGTGGCGGCGACGGCGCGCATGTGGGAGCGATAGGCCCAGGCGTCGAGTTCTTGCCGGGTAAGGCCGACTTCCTTGGCGGCGTTCCAGCCGACGGTGATCGACATGTCGCGGTTGGGGGCGTCGGCGCTGTCCGGGTGGGTCGGCGGGAACCAGTTTTCCAGCTCACCGGTGGGCGTGGCGCGCTGCATGCGCGGCGAGAGCGAGCTGGAATTGACCCCGCCGGCAACGATGATGCGTTCCATGCCGGAGAGGATGGCGCCGGCGGCAACGCCGACCGCGGAGAGACCGCCTGCGCAATGGCGGTTGAGCGCCATGCCGGCGGCCTTCATCATCCCGAGTTCGACGGCCGCGTGGCGCGCGACGGCGCCGCCGCCATAGAGGGATTCGGCCAGTATGACGTCGTCAATATCATCGGGTGCGAAGCCGGATCGGGCAACGGCCTCGCGCAAGACGGCGGCGGCGAGCGCTTCGGCGGAGGTGTTGGCGAGCGAGCCTTTGCGGGCAGTTCCAACGGCGCTGCGCACGGCGCTGACGATGACGGCTGAGGACATTTTCTACTCCCGGATTTTACGTTGGCGGCAGTCTGGCATAGCGCGCGCGGCTTGATAAGACACGGCTTTCGGGCCGATTTCAGACAGGTGCGATTGCTTTCAGCAATGCGGCAGGGTGCAGCTTTTCGAGCACCTTGGCGCAGCGTATATTAGACAGCGTATATCAGTACGTAAGGACGGCAGCGTCCGACCGACGTAAGAACGGCAGCGTCCGACCGACGTAAGAACGGCAGCGTCCGACCGACGTAAGGTCGGCAGCGTCCGACCGCCGGAGCGCAACAAATTCGGTGCCGGGCGGTCGGCCGCGGGCTGCAAGCCTCGTAGGTTTTTCGGATGCGTGTTTTCGGATGCGTTCAGTCTTCCGGGGCGATGGTGGCTTTCAGGGTCGGGGTATTGTCGCCCAGCTTGATCTGGCAGGAGAGGCGGGAGTTGGGCTGGCGGTGGCTGGAGCTGTCCAGCAATTCGTCCTCATCCGCGCTTACCGGCGGCAGCAGGGCCAGAGCCGCCTCATCGATATAAACATGGCAGGTCGCGCAGGAACAGCAGCCGCCGCACAGCGCCAGCAATTCGTCGAAACCGCCGTCGCGGATCGCCTCCATCAGGCTGATCCCGGCATTTACCGTAAGGGAGGAGGCTGCGCCGTCGCGGCGGGTGACGAAAATCTCAGGCATGGAACACTTCTCCTTGAAAATTTGTTGCGATGGCATGGATGCAGGCGCGGGCAACGGCACGACGATATGTTCCGGCACGGCCAGCTTGCGCGCCAGCCCGCGCAATCACGTTGAAGTTTGGCATTATTGCCGTTACTAGCTGCTGCGGCACAAGTTTCGCAAGCTTTGGCCAGGTTTAGCAAGCCGCGCGCCTGCAGCGTCTTGCCTGGCCGCGACCATGTGCATAAAGGATAGGGAAAGACCCAGCCGGAGCAAAAGGCTGGGGCATGGGCTGGACCACTGTAGAAGGGCTGGATGGAAACGGGAAACAAAATGCGCCGCCGCGCGTTAATCAAAATGCGCCGCCGCGCGTTAATCAAAATGCGCCGCCGCGCGTTAGGCAAAATGCGCCGCCGCGCGTTGATGTCGTCGATGCTTGGGCTGGGTCTCGGCGCCGCGCTGGGGTCCGGCGCCGGACGGGCCTGGGCCGACGCGCCGCCGAACCAGGAACTGGTCAACCCCGCCATCCGGGTGAAACATCCAACCGGCGTCTACATGATTGCCGGCGCCCTGGCGGGCAGCCGGATTCTGGCCGGCGGCGAGCATGGGGTGATCATCTATTCCGATGACCAGGGGCAGAGCTGGCACCAGGCCGCGGTGCCGGTCAGCACCTCCATCACCGATATCGGCTTTGCAACGGATAAGGTCGGCTGGGCGACCGGCGGCTTCGGCGCCGTGATGAAAACCGAGGATGCCGGCCAGAGCTGGGTGAAGCAGCTGGACGGCAATGCCGAAATCGCCATGATGAACCAGGTGACGCAGGCCTATATCGCCACGCAGCCGCCGGATTCCGCCGTGGTCGCCCATCTGACGCGGCGCTCGCAGATCCTGACGCAGGAAGGCCCGGACAAGCCTTTCCTTTCCTTGCTGCCGCTGAGCGAGACGGAGGTGTTCGCCTTCGGCACCTATCGCTCTGCCGAGTTCAGCAATGATGGCGGCAAGAACTGGACGGATATCAGCATGAAGATCGGCGATCCCGCCGATAAGAGCCGCAATATCTACGGCGCCGCCAATCTCTATGGCGCGCTGTATCTCGTCTCCGAAGACGGCGTGATCTACAAATCGAGCGATGGCGGGCAGACCTTCCCGCAGCTGGCGCAACCGGGGGATGCAACCTTCTTCGGGATCTGCGACGCCGGCAAAGGCAGGATCCTCGCCTTCGGCGTCGCCGGCGAGATGTATCTGAGCCCCGATAACGGCAAGACCTGGAATGCCGCCAACTTCTCCGGCTCCGCCAATATCAACGCCGGGACGCTGCTGGGCAACGGCGACGTGGTGGTGGGCGATGCCGGCGGCGGCATCTGGCTGAGCAAGGATGGCGGCCAGAATTTCACCATGGTGACGCGCAATCCTCTGGGCTCGGTCAATGCGGTGGTGCCGGTCGGCGGCATGCGCATCGTTACAATGTCGGTCGCCGGCGTGACTCCCCTGGATCTTTCGAACGTGCAAGGTTGAGCGCGGAAATCGCCATGGTATTAAGCCCCCGCTTTGCTTTTGCAGACCATGAAAAAGCCGATGCGGGTCTGAGTTCGCTAGAGGGAATGGGTTAAGTTGGATAAACAAACGAACGCAGCGCCGGTCATTGCCGACCTGAACGACTTTGATAAAAGTTCAGGCTCACTGGTCGAACGGATCCTGTTCAACAACCGTCCGATGATCATGATCATCTGCGCGATCATCACAGTTCTGCTGGGGTTCGAGGCGACCAAGGTCCGGCTCTCCGCCGACTACTCGAACATGATCCCGATCCATCAGCCGTTCATCGTCAATTACCTCAAGCACTACGATAATCTTTCGACCCAGTCGAACGCCGTGCAGATCGCCGTGGTGGCAAACCAGGGCACGATTCTCGATGCGCATTATCTGCAGGTGCTGCAGGAGATCAACGACCAGGTCTATCTGCTGCCCGGCGTCAACCGGCCGTTCATGCAGTCGCTATGGAGCCCGCAAACCACCTGGACGCAGGTGACGCCCGAAGGCCTGACCGGCGGACCGGTGATCGACCAGCATTACGACGGCTCGCCGCAGGCGCTGCAGATTGTCGCAACGCATATCCAGAATGCGGGGGTCATCGGCCAGCTCGTGGGGCTCGATTTCAAATCCAGCATGGTCTACGTGCCGCTGTTGCTGAAACTCGACAAGAAGCCGATCGATTACGGGCAGCTCGCCCGCAGCCTGAACCAGATCGCCAAGCAATACAGCACGCAAGGCGTCACGCTGCACGTCATCGGCTTTGCCATGGTCGTCGGCGACATGATCAACGACATCAACGAAATCCTGCTGTTTTTCCTGATTGCGATCATTATCACCGCCTTCAACCTGTATCTTTATACACGCTGCGCCCGCTCGGCAGCACTGGTGGTTACCGCCTCGCTGACCGCGGTGGTGTGGCAGATGGGGCTGCTGACGCTGCTGGGACTGGATCTGACGCCGTATTCGGTGCTGGTGCCGTTTCTGGTGTTCGCCATCGGCATGAGCCATGGGGCGCAGAAGATGAACGGCGTGATGCAGGATATCGGCCGCGGCACGCACCGCCTGATCGCCGCGCGCTATACCTTTCGCCGGCTGTTCCTGGCCGGCTTCGTCGCGTTGATCTGCGACGCCACCAGCTTCACGGTGCTGATGGTGATCCATATCGGCGCAATCCAGCAACTGGCGGTGATCGCCACCATCGGCGTGGCGCTGCTGGTAATCACGAATTTGATCCTGATCCCCATTACGCTGAGCTATATCGGCGTCAACCCGAAAGCGGCGGCGCGCAGCATGCGCGCGGTTTCCACCGCTTCTGCGAAGCGGCAGCCGATCTGGGCATTGCTCGACCTGTTTACCCGGCGGCGCATCGCATCGCTGGCGATCCTGGCCGCGCTGGTGCTGACGGTGTTCGCCTATAGCGTCGGCCGGCATGTGCAGATCGGCGATTTGCAGCCCGGCGCGCCGGAATTGCGGCAAAGCTCGCAATACAACAAGGACAACAACTATATCATCAACCACTACATGCTCAGCACCGACCAGATCGTGGTGCTGAACGATGTAACGGGAGGCAATTGTTTGAACTACCCCATCCTGTCCACGATGGACAAGCTGGAATGGCAGCTCAGGCAAATGCCGGAAGTGACGGCGGCCCAATCGGTTTCGGACTTCCAGGCCTATATGATGTCGGGCTGGACCGAGGGGTCGCCGAAATGGTTCGGCCTGGAGAACGATAACGACTTGCTCTACCAAGGCCTGCTCGCGGTGCCGCGCAACCTGGTGGATATAGGCTGCGCGTTCGACCCGATCTACGTGTCGCTGACGGATCACAAGGCGAAGACGCTAAACACCGTGGTCAAGGCGATGCAGGACTTCATCAAGAACCCGGTCAACCAGGGCCCTGACTTCAAGATGTCGCTGCTGGGCGGCACCGCCGGGATCGACGCCGCCACGAATATCGTGGTGCAGCAGGCGAACAACATCATGCTGGTGCTGATCTATGCGGTCGTCACCATCTTCTGCCTGATCGCCTTCCGCTCCTGGCGCGCGACACTTTGCGCGATCATTCCGCTGGGCATCACCTCGGTGCTGGTGCAGATGCTGATGGTCTGGCTGCATATCGGCATCAAGGTGGCGACCCTGCCGGTCTCCGCTTTGGGTGTCGGCATCGGGGTGGATTACGCGCTCTACGTGCTGACCATATTGCTGCACTTCCTGCGCAGCGGGCTGCCGCTTTCCGAAGCCTATTACCGGACGCTGATTTCCACCGGCAAAGTTGTGCTGCTGACCGGTGTTACATTGGCGATCGGCGTTGCAACGTGGATCTTCGCGCCGATCAAGTTCCAGGCCGATATGGGCTTGCTGCTGGCCTTCATGTTCCTGTGGAACATGCTGGGCGCAATGGTGCTGCTGCCGGCTCTGGCGAGCTTCCTGCTGCCGGCAAGACTGTTCCGGCCGAAGGAAAGTTGAAGAAAGCAGACGCTTTTGAAAAAACCGCGACGCGCCCTGCGGGCAGCGCAAAAACTTCTTTAACTCTGAAACCGGGAGGTCTCGCCGCACTTGCGGCGGCGGAGCTGATACTGCATCGATCACGCCATGGGTTTGACGAACAAGGACGGTCAGGCCATTGGCCGCAAAGGTGCCGAGAGCCGGGCACGTTTGCTTGAGGGGGCGCGCAGCCTGCTGTTTTCCACAGCCTCCGACAAGCTGACCGCCAGCGCGATCGCCCGCGCTGCCGGTCTCGCTTCGCAAACCTTCTATGTATATTTCGACGATATAGACGAAATCCTGCAGGTGCTGGCCGCCGACGCTTCCCAGGATAACAGCGAGATCATCGCCGAGCTCGACCGGCCCTGGGACCTCACCGCGATCCAGCTTCATGCCGAGCGCGTGGTCGGCGCCTTCTACCGTTACTGGGATCGCCATCGGCCAATCCTGAACGTCCGAAATTTTCGCGCGGAGAACGGTCAGGAGGCCTTCATGCAGCTGCGCAACCAAAGCGCGCTGCCGGTCGTCAGCCGCATCGCTTCGCGCATCCTGGCCTCGCACGGCAGCAGCGTAAAGGAACGCGATGCGTTCGCCCGCGCGGTCGTGATCTATGCCGCGATCGAACGTATGGCCGCGCGCTACGCCTCCGGCGGCACCGACCCGACCATGGTCAACAGCGCGGAATTGAAACGCGCCGAGGTGGACATTTTGGCGCTGCTGTTCTCGCCGCCAGCACCGTAAGAGAAAGCGGTTCTTTTTCTGGAAGAAAAAGAACCGGAAAGACTTTTCATAATCGGGGCGTCAGGCGTTGCAAAATCCCGGCTGCAGATTCGAAAAAAGTTTTTTGCTTCGCAGTCGGCCGGCTTTTTTTCAGAGAAGAAGCGCTTGCTTAACTACGCAGGCTCGCCCTGCACCGGTTCTATTCCCTGTGCCGCGATCAGCGTCGTCGCTTCGGCGATGGCGGCTTTGATGGCTTCGGTATCGGTGCCTTTGGCGACCATGGCGACGCCGCTGCCCGCGTCCGTGCGGAACGGGTAGCTGCCGAGGTCGAGGTTGGGGAAGCGGTTCTGGATGGCGGTCAGGCCTTCGGCGATCGCACCTTCCAGGATGCCGATGCCATAGACCGCCTGCATCTGGATCGGCGTGCCGCGCGGCAGCGCGGGCTCCAGCGCCTCGAACATCGACTGCATGATGCGCGGCACGCCGGCCATGACGTGGACGTTGCCGATGGAAAAGCCCGGCGCGAGCGAGACGGTGTTGCGGATCGGCTCGGCGCCGCGCGGCAGCGTTGCCATGCGCTGTCGGGCGGCGTTGAAATTTTCCTTGCCCATATAGGCTTCCATGGCGGCGAAGCTTTCCGGGTGGATTTCCCAGGGCACGCCGAAGGCGGCGGCGATGCATTCGCTGGTGATATCGTCATGCGTCGGGCCGATGCCGCCGGTGGTGAAGATTTCCGTGTAGGCGGCGCGCAATTCGTTGACGGCGTTGATGATGCGGCGCGGGACGTCCGGGACGACGCGGACTTCCGACAATACGATGCCGAGCTTGGCGAGGCGCTTGGCGATGAAGTTGACGTTCACATCCTGCGTGCGGCCGGAGAGGATTTCGTTGCCGATGATCAGGATGGCGGCGGTCGGGTTGCTCATTTTGGCCTCATAGAAAGTCGCGCAGTATCGGGATCAACGGGCGGTCGGCGGCCGGCATGGGGTATTCCACCAGTCTGTCCGGCGCAACCCAGGCCAGCGCCTGGCCTTCCTTCGGGCTTGGGCGGCCGTGCCAGCGCCGGCAGAAATATAGCGGCATCAGCAAATGGAAGCCATCATAAGCATGGGAAGCGAAGGCGAAGGGGGCAAGGTTTTTCTCCTCCACCACAATGCCGAGTTCTTCCTTCAGTTCGCGGACCAGGGCGGCTTCCGGCGTTTCGTTCGGGTTCAGCTTGCCGCCGGGAAACTCCCACAAGCCCGCCATTTTTCTGCCCTCAGGGCGGCGGGCCAGCAGGATGCGGCCATCGGTGTCGATCAGCGCGCAGGCGGCGACCAGCAGGATTTCGTACGCGATTTCCGGCTGCGGCTGCGGCGTCTCGCGGAACGCCGCGAAATGCAGCACCGGCAGCTTGGCGCCGGCGCGGCATTGGAACGCCTGCTTGCCTTTGCCGGTCTGGCTGAAGCCGGCGCGGCGCAGAACGGAGATGGAAGCGTCGTTATCCTCGGCCACCGTGGCGGTGACGGAGCCGATGCGCAGCTCTGCCAGGCCCCAGGCAGTGAGCCGGGCGGCGGCTTCCAGCCCAAAGCCCTGGCGCCAGAATTTGCGGCCGATCCAGTAGCCGAGTTCCGCCGTTTTCCCGTCGCGCGCATTGCGCAGGCCGGCGCAGCCGATCATTGCGCCCTCGGCGAAGCCGATCTTCGCGTCTCCGGCGCAGCCGAGCTTTGCGTCCTCGGCGAAGCCGATCTTCGAGTCCTCGGCGAAGCCGATCTTCGAGTCCTCGGCGAAGCCGATCTTCGAGTCCTCGGCGAAGCCGAGCTTGTTACTGGCGGCGAGCACGATAGCGAATTGCTGAGCCGCTCCGGCGGCGCGGTCCGCCGCGGCGGCGGCGATCCAGTCGGCGGCCAGTTCCTTCGGGTAGGGGAAAGGCGCGTCGGGCAGCTTTCGGCAGATATCCCAGTCATTGATCAGGCGGTGGAAATCCGGCGCGTCGGAGGCTTCGAGCGGGCGCAGTTTCAGACGCTCGGTGCGTAAGGTTGGACCGGTTTCCTTCACGGCAGCCGCACGCTTGCGCGGCGCGGCGGGCTTCGAGGCGGCAGGCTGCAAAGCCGCGGAGATCAGCGAATCGAACAGGTCATCCATGACGCTCATTCGAATAGCCTGCTGTTGATCTTCCCGCCAGGACTTGGCAACGATGAAGCCCATGAATGCGGACCCCGATCGCAATATCGCCTTGCTGCAAGCGGCGGGGGCTTTGGCAGCCAAGGCTGCCGGCGCGCTTGCGCAGTCGGGTCTGGCGGCGCGCAATCTGGCGCTGCAGGCGGCTGCCGATGCGCTGATCGCAACAATGTCGGCCATCCTGACGGCCAATCAGCAGGACCTGGCGAATGCGACCGGCAGTGCGGCCTATCAGGACCGGCTGTTACTGAACGAGGCGCGGATTGCCGCGATGGCGCAGGGCTTGCGGGATATCGCGGCACTTCCTGATCCGCTGGACCGTGTGCTGGCGGAATGGACGCGGCCAAACGGGCTGCGCATCAGCCGGATTGCGCAGCCGATCGGTGTGCTGGGAATGATCTACGAAAGCCGGCCGAATGTCGGCGCGGATGCGGCGGCTTTGGCGATCAAATCCGGCAATGCGATCTTGCTGCGCGGCGGCTCGGAGAGCTTTCATTCCGCGGCTGCCATTCATGCCGCCATCGCCGCGGGGTTGCGCGCGGCGGGACTGCCGGAGGCGGCGGTGCAGATTGCACCGACGGCCGATCGGGGCTTTGTGGCGGCGATGCTGGCGGCGTCCGGGCTGATCGACCTGATCATTCCGCGCGGCGGCCGCGGGCTGGTGGAGCGCGTGCAGCGCGAGGCAAGGGTGCCGGTGCTGGCGCATGCCGAAGGGCTGAACCACACTTACGTGCACGAAGATGCGGATTTCGATATGGCCAGGCGGATATTGGCGAATGCGAAAATGCGGCGCACCGGCGTCTGCGGCGCTACCGAGACGCTAATTATCGACCGCGCCATCGCCGCAGAGCTGCTGCCGCTGCTGGTTGCGGATCTTGCTGCACTGGGCTGCGAGTTTCGCGCCGATGACTGGGCGCGGGCGATCTGCCCGGCTTTGGGCCCGGCAACCGCGCAGGATTTCGATACGGAATGGCTCGATGCCGTTCTGAACGTTGCGATTGTCGACGGCGTGGATGCCGCGCTCGAGCATATCGCGGCGCATGGCAGCCAGCATACCGACGCGATCGTTACGCAAAACGCGGAGATTGCCGAGGTTTTCCTGCGCGGGATCGGCAGCGCCGTCGGGCTTTGGAACGCCTCCACCCAGTTCTGCGACGGTAGCGAATTCGGCTTCGGCGGCGAGATCGGCATCGCGACCGGGCATGTGCATGCGCGCGGGCCGGTGGGGCTCGAGCAGTTGACGACCTTTCGCTACATTATCCGCGGCGCCGGTCAGGTGCGTCCCTGATCCCACGCTTTGGTCATCGGTACCGGATGCGGATCGGCCTGCTGGGGGGATCCTTCAACCCGGCGCATGCGGGGCATCTGCATGTGGCGAAGGCGGCGATGGCGCATGCGCGGCTGGACCAGCTCTGGCTGATGGTCTCGCCGGGCAATCCGCTGAAACCGGCAGTTGGCATGGCGCCGCTGGCCGAGCGCCTGGCTTCGGCGCGGCGCATCGCCGATGGCCGCAGGATCATCGCCACCGATATCGAGCGGCATCTGCATACGACACAGACGGCGAAGACCCTGGCAGCGCTGAAGAAGAAATTTCCGGCCGCGGATTTCGTCTGGTTGATGGGGGCAGATAATCTGGCGCAGCTGCCGAAATGGGGGCGCTGGATGCGCGTGGCACTCGCAGCACCCATGCTGGTTTTGCCGCGGCCGGGCGAGACCAGGCGAGCGCTGGCGGGCCAGGCCGTTGCGCGCCTGAAGCGGCATCGCCTTCCGGCACGCTCTGGGCTAAAACTGGCGCAAGCCAAGCCGCCTTCCTGGATATTACTGCCAGGGCGAGAAAACCCCGCTTCCGCCACCGCTTTGCGTGCGTCCAAAATGCTGAAGGAGTAGCGTCATTACCCGTCCACCTTCCCGCCTGAGCCCGCCGCGCGCTCCAGCCCATGGCCCGACAGCACCGCGCAAGCGAACGGCGAAGGCGCCCGTCAACTCGGAGAACCTGCCCGCCATGCCGGGCACGCCGCGCAAGAAGGCCAGTATCGCCGGACCGCGCGGCAAAAAGGCGGCGGAAAAGAAAATGCCGCATGACGAACTGGACCGGATGCAAGGCATTATCTGCGCCAGCCTGGAAGATGATAAAGCCGAGGATATCCTGGCGATCGACCTGGCCGGCCGCGCCAGCTTCGCCGACCGCATGGTGCTGGCGACCGGCCTTGCCGACCGGCAGATCGCCGCAATGGCGGCTCATTTGACGGAGAAGCTGCACGAGGCCGGTTTCAAAAAGATCCTGACCGAAGGTGCAACCGGCACCGACTGGGTGCTTATCGATGCCGGCGACATTATCGTGCATCTGTTCAAGCCGGAGGCGCGCACCCTGTACGCGCTGGAAAAAATGTGGGGCCCGGAACTGGACGAACCGGCGGAGGCGGAGGGGTAGGAAGCAGGAAAGCAGCCGCTTTTTAAAAGCGGCGCAAAATTTTCGCTCTTAGAGAGCCGGGATTCGCATTGCCCGAGGCGCATATTAAAACAGGTCTTTTTGCTGCTTTTTCTTCAGAAAAAGAAGTGCTTTCTTCAAGCAGCAGCGTTACAATCGGGCCCGAAACGTTCCATGCAAGACGCAAGGGTGGAAACCGATGGATCAACCGGGCTTTTTCCAGGCGATGAAGCGGCTCTGGCGCCCGGTTCGGGACTGTGCAGCCGGCGCGACCCGCAGGCGCATTTGTTTCACAGATTGGTCTACCGGAAGCATAACGGCCGCCGCCAGCGGCGCGAATTGCAATGACATGGAGGAAAGTCATGAGTGAATCACTGACCGTTGTTCCGCAGGCCTCGCCAGCGCCGAACCCAGCGCCGGCGGAGCCAACGGCTGTCGAGCGGCTGATCGCCAGGCTCGAGGCCATGGCCGAGCAAGTCGCCACCCTGCGCGTGACCAGCACGATCGGGCCGATCTCCGACGGCAAGATCACCGAGAGTTCGGGGGTTTTGACGGTCAGCTTTCAATCCACGCCCAAGGAAGTCGCCTGCACGACCATCGACACGGTGCTTGGCAACATCACGACGACGCGCACCCAGGAATTCGCCGATAATCTTGCCTACGCCAAGCTGCACGATGACAGCCTGCTAATGGCCCGGGCGGTACGCAGCGAAACGATCCAGACGATCACAAAGCTGCTCGAGGCGCTGAAAGCCGCCGGCAAATTCTGAATGAGCGGGGCGCAGACGGATTGGAAGGACCAGCTTGGCTCGATCGCCATCGGGCTGCTGACTCTGGAGGTGAATACGATCCGCAAATGCGGCATGTCCGCGCAGAAAATGCCGGACGTGCCGATCGCGCTGCATTCGATCGTCGACAGCTACAGCGAGTATATGAAAAAGCGCGGCTTTGGCGTGACGCAGGAATTGCTGACCTTGGCCAGCAACCGGATCTGGCCGCCGCCCGATCCGAAGGACGCGAAGCTGTGGTTCGAGGAGCTGATGAAATGGCAGAAACCCAGTTCGGATGACGCGATGCGAAGCGTGGATCTTACGAACGGAGTCGCCAGTTTCGAAGCGCTGCGTTGGGCCGCGGCGGCGGCCTTACGGGCCGACGACGACAAGACAAAAACTTTCCTAAGCGAAGAACAGCGCGCCGTGGTCGCCCGCATCCAGGCGAATTGCAGGCAGCTGACGCCGGTGGTGCTGAGCCTGCAGCAAAGCTTTTTCACCGCCTATCCGGCTCTGCAGGACGAGAATAATCGCCAGAATGAGACGCCGCTGCTGATCGACGGCACTCTGGAACAGACGGCGCGCGCCTGTTTTGAAGGCGAGCAGACACTGCGTATCTCGATGAAGGTTGCAGTGTTAGTGCGCAAGGTCTGGGATATCGGGGTCGAGACCGTGCTGGCGCAGACCTCGGTGCAGGTGGATGGCGACGTGGTCACCCGTGTCTCTCCCATGATGCTGGAAGAGCAACGGGATTTTCTGCTCGGGCTGCACAATACGGCCTTGAAGACCGGGCTGACGCAGTGGAAGGCGCTGTTCGATCTGGTCGCGACACTGATCAATGGACTGGCCAAAGAGGTTTTTAAGTCGATCTGAAACGCCGATGGGTGCGCTGACACGCCTGCAGGAAATCTACCTGGATACGCTGCGCGGCGGAATGACGGTCAACACGCCGCCTTCCCCCGCCGCGCCAATCCTGCGCACGGTCATCCAGTTCGACGGCGACATCCAGAATATGGTGTGTTGCGACCCGGATGGCGCCTTGCCGGAACCGGCGGTTCTGCAGGCTTTGTTCATGCAACACCGCGCGGCGCTGCAATGCCGGCTCGATGGGTTCGCCCGCTGGCGGAAAGCGGTGAAATATGTCGGCTATCTCGCGATGGGCGGGGCCGCGGCCGGCAGCCTGTATTCCTTTATGGAGATGCTTCGCAACCAAGGTTTCCGGCTGCATTTTCTCCTGCTTCTGGCGTCCTTGCTGCTCCCGGCCTGCCCGCGGCTGCTGGCGCCGCTGCTGGCGCCCTGGGCGTTCCGCGTTGGCCTGCAAATTGCAGCACTTGGTATCGCCCGTGAAAGGCACAGGCAAAATGCTACGGAAACCGAAAGGCTGAAATGCCTGCGGAAGCGGCGGCCGGGTTGACCCCGGCTGCAGGATTTGATCCATGCTTTGGCGGCGCCGCGATGTGCCTGACCATGCCACGGAAAAAGGCGGAACAGCATGGCCGATCCTGTCCCGATCGTCGGCGCCGGGCCGACCGGCCTGACCACGGCATTGGAGCTATCGCGGTTCGGCATCCCGCTACGGCTGATCGGGCAAGCGGCTTAGCGTGTCGTGAGCATTTAAAAGGAGTTTTGCGAAATGCGGCTGCTTGCGATTGGCCGGCAGCGGCAAACGCCGGAGGCGGCGTTATTCGAGCGCTATGCCGTGCGCATAAAGCCGAGATTGTTGGTCCAGGAGTTCAATGACGGGACCGGCAGTCCGGTTGAGATCAAGCGCAAGGAGGCGGCGGCGCTGCTTGGCGCCATCACCGCCCTGGATTTTGTCGTTGCCCTAGATGGGGATGGCGTCGCGCCCGATAGTCTGGGGTTGGCGGCACTGCTGACGAAGTGGCGGGAGGACGGATCAAAAATCTGTTTCGTCATCGGCGGGGCGGAGGGGCTGGATGGCAGGGTGATTGCCAGGGCGGATGCGATATTGTCGCTGGGCAGGCTGACCTGGCCGCATCTGCTGGTGCGGCCAATGCTGGCGGAACAGATTTATCGTGCCCAAATGATCGGTTTAGGGCATCCTTATCACCGCGCCGGCAGGCCCGGCTGAATGAAGTAAAGCGAGACCGATGAGCAAAAAACCCGTGATGCTGATGATTCTGGACGGCTGGGGCTACCGTGAGGAGACCGCGGATAATGCCGTAGCCCTTGCCAGCACGCCGAATTTCGACCGGCTGATGGCCAACTGCCCGCACGCCTTGCTGCATACCAGCGGCCGCGTCGTCGGGCTGCCGGAAGGGCAGATGGGCAATTCCGAGGTGGGGCATTTGAATATCGGCGCCGGCCGGGTGGTGATGCAGGAATTGCCACGCATCGATTTGGCGGTCGAGGATGGGTCGCTGAGGAAAAACCCGGTTTTGCGCAAGTTCATCGAGGCGCTGAAAGGCTCGGGCGGGGCGTGCCATTTGCTGGGGCTGATCTCACCGGGCGGGGTGCATTCGCACCAGGACCAGGGGCTGGCGCTGGCCAGGATTCTGACGGAAGCCGGGGCGCCGGTTGTGGTGCACGCGCTGCTGGATGGGCGGGATACGCCGCCCGAGAGTGCCGCGGAATTTGTGCGGGAGTTCGAGGCTGGACTGCCGCAGAATGCCTCCATCGGCACGCTGATCGGGCGCTATTACGGCATGGACCGCGACAAGCGCTGGGAGCGGGTGGCGCAATCCTACAATCTGATCGTCTCCGCCGAAGGCCGGCATTTCGAAACGGCGCAGGCGGCGATTGCGGCGTCATATGCTGAGAAGGTGACGGATGAGTTCGTCAAGGCGGTCAGCCTGCGCGACTATACCGGCGTGAAGGATGGCGATGCGCTGCTCTGCTTCAACTTCCGGGCGGATCGGGTGCGGGAGATCCTCTCGGCGCTGCTAGACCCAGGCTTCGACGGCTTTGAGCGCGCCGCGATTCCGCATTTTGTGGCGGCGCTGGGCATGACGCCATATAGCGACGCATTGGCGCCGTTCATGCGGCCGCTGTTTCTGCCGGAGCCGATGCATGATTTGCTGAGCGAGGTCGTCTCCCGCGCCGGCAAGACGCAGATGCATATGGCGGAGACGGAGAAATATCCGCATGTGACGTTCTTCTTCAATGGCGGGCGGGAGCAGCCTTATCCGGGCGAGGAGCGAATCATGGTCCCCTCCCCAAAGGTTGCGACCTATGATCTGCAGCCGGAGATGTCGGCGCCGGAGCTGGCGGACAAGGCCGTGGCGGCGATCGGGTCTGGCAAGTACGATATGTTCATTCTGAATTTCGCCAATCCCGACATGGTGGGGCATACGGGTTTTCTGCCGGCGGCGATCAGGGCGGTGGAAACGGTGGATGCGGGGCTGGGGCGGATCGCCGATGCGATCGCGGCGCAGCACGGGGCGCTGCTGGTGACGGCGGATCATGGCAATTGCGAGATGATGCGGGACCCGGAGACAGGCGGGCCGCACACGGCGCATACGACGAACCCGGTGCCGGTTTTTTGCGCCGGCGCGCCGGCTGGAGCGAAGCTGCATGACGGGATTCTTGCGGATCTGGCGCCGACTTTGCTGGCCCTGATGGGGGTGCCGCAGCCTGCTTCTATGACGGGCAAGAGCTTGATTGAGGGCTAGGTGGGGTTGTTCACCTCGGCCCTGCTTCAGGCTGCCACCGCGGGCGGGCAGGTCGGGATGAAGGAACAGTTCGTCAAGTCGGATAAAGAAACGTCTGTCTTAAGGACGATACGGCTCGCGCACTGGCAAATCGTGGATGCACCGCCTTTGCCGAAGATCATGGGTAATGTTGAAGCGCCCAGGGCCGGTTCAAAGAAGACTTTTTGCTTCGCTTCGGCAGAAAAAGAAGTGGTTCCTTCCCTTACTTCAACGCCGCCATCGCCTCGTCGGCGGCGCGCTGGCCGGACAAATAGGCACCGTGGGCGGTTGAGAAGTCGGTGCGGTGGGTAGCTTCGCCGGCGAAGAACAGGCGGTTGTCGTAGGGGCGTGCCAAGGCAGCTCGGGCTTGTGCCTGGCCGGGCAGCGCGTGGCTGTAGGCGCCGCCGATGCTTGGGGTGTTGGTCCAGTCGGATATGATGAGCGGGCGCAGGACGCTGCGGATGTCGTTGCCGAACAGAGCTGCGAGCTGGTCCAGCGCTTGCGCGAAGGTGGCCTGCGCCCCGGCCTGCGCGGCAGCGCGGGCGCCGGCGCCGCCTAAAAAACACTCGATCACCGGGCGGCCGAAGGGGCGGATGTAGTAGCTGCCGGTTTGCGGGTTGAACAGATCGCCAAGCACATGGGTTTCCGGCTCGAACGGGCTGGGGCCGGTGATTTCGAAAAAAAGTTTCTCGTCGTTGCCGAGCGGCAGGCTGGCGGCGGCTTCGCGCCAGGGGTCGAGGACTGCAGGCAAAGCGATGAATTTGCCGGCGAGGATGTTGGTGGAGACGGTGAAAATGGCGGCACGCGGGCGCAGCGTGCCGGCGGTGGTTTCCAGCGTCAGGGTCTTTTCATCGAAGCCGATCTTCTCCACCGTCGCGTTCAGGCGAAGCTCGGCCTGCGCCGGCAGGCTGGACGTGACCAGCGTGCCGTAGCCGGCGGGCAGCCGCCAGTTGCAGTAGGTGGAAGCCTGGTCGTAGGCGGCGTAGTCCCGCACGGAAATGCGCTCCAGTTCGTCACCGCTGATATAGCCGCTCATGGCCTGCAGAAAGGCGTTGAAGCGGCTGCCCGGCACCAAAACATCCGCTGCGATGTCGCTGGCCGGCGGATCGGAGATCAGGCGCTCGCCCCAGCGGTCGAAGGCGATGCTCGCGGCTTCCCATTCTTCCGGCGAGGCGCCGAGATCCTTAAATTGCGCGTCCCAGGCGGGGCGGTGGCGGTCAACCTCGAAGCCGCTTTGTTCGGCGATCTCCGTCCAAGGATTGCGGTCGCCCGAGTGCAGATAGCCGCAGCCGAGATCGAGCGCCATGCCGGCTGCATTCGCCGTCCAGGCGCGGCCGCCAGCGCGGGGCAATGCTTCCAGCAGCAAAGCTGCCTGGCCCGCGGCGGCAAGGCGCCTAGCCGCCCCTATGCCGGCAGCGCCGGCGCCGATAATGACGATTTCATGCTCCACAATGCTAAGATCGGGCGGGGGATGAAGTTCGCAAGGGGCGCGGCGGCGCTATTGTTTTACTCGAACAGATGTTGCAGCTTGCTGGCCAAGCGACAGGCGGCTTAGCACGCCGGGCCAGTGGCGGTCGAAACTCCCAGCTACAGCGTAACGAAAATTTTTTGCGCCGCTTTTGCAGCAGTGCCTGGTTTGTGGCGCCGGCTCCCGGCAGAATTTGCTTTTTGCCTATCCAGCAGATCGCCAGCATGCTACTTCTCGCGTCGGCGCCACCATCCCTGGGAGAGAAATCGTGAAGATCGTCCTCGCCCTGCTTGGGATATTGCTGCTGCTTACCGGTCTGCTTTGGATCGGCCAGGGAACCGGCTTCGTCAAATGGCCGGCCAGTAGTTTTATGATCGATCAGCGGCCATGGATTTTCCGTGGCGTGGTCCTGGCCCTCGCCGGCGCCGGGCTTGTTTGGTACAGTCGAAGGCGCTGATTGAGCGTTCTTGTTTATGGCGCGCGTGCACTCGATGATGTCGCAGCGCGGTTGCGCCATGCTGCTTGTGGCAATCTGTCTCGGCGGTTCAGGTTGTGCGGCGACGCTGCCGCCGGCTGCTTTTGCAAATGGCGGCCCGGCGATGCGGCCTGAAATCTTCTTCGCCGGGACGACAAGCTCAAGCGGCGTACTCGAAAATCGTTCCGGCGCGCCGACGCGCCTTTTTCAGGTTGAAGGTGTGGGGAAGACGCTGCCGGATGGAAGTTTTCGGCTGGACCAGCGCATCAGTTTCGAGCATGAGGCGCCGGAGACGCGAAGCTGGGTGATGCGACGCCTCGACAGCCATAGTTACACCGCCACGCTGAGCGACGCATCCGGGCCGGCGGAGGGAGAGGCCTATGGCAACCTCCTGCATCTTCGCTACCCGATGAAGCGCCCCTTCGGCGGTGAGATGGAACAATGGCTGTATTTGCAGCCGGACGGCTGTACCGTGATGAATGAAGCCACGGTCAGCGTGTTCGGGATTGTGGTTGCGCATCTATCCGAACGTATCAGCCGCGCGGTTCCCTGAAATTCCGCGATTCGAAAGGTTTAAATCCAGCGGCGCAGAGGCGCTTGCGCACACCGCCCAAGGTGCCAGGTTTATGGCGGCCGGATCAGACCGCGCGGTTGCACGACTCCCAGATCGAAATGCGTAACGATTCCGGGCTTGGCCTCGCAGACCGCAGCGATCGCGGTGTTGCCCAGCAGAGCGGTCCAGATGATGCCGAGGAAATGGCGGTCGCCGTTGGAATCCTTGGCCGATTGCAGCGTCAGCTCGATCGAAGGATCGCCCTTGATCAGGATGCGGTGGCAACTTTCGCCGAGATTCCAGTTCGGCTCCATATCCTCGCCCAGGAAGTAGTACAGATGGAACAGCATGAACGGCTTGCCGTCGACCCAGGCGGTCCATTCGAAGTGCTGGCCGGCCACCGTGCCTTTTTTTAGAACGCCTCCGTCGAAATCGATGTCGTTTTTGGCGGTGGCGACTTCCAGTCTTTCTGTCAGTCGCTCGATCTTCTTGCCGAGACCTTCGACGGTCAGGGCCATCGATTCCGCGAAGATCACCATGCCGCCGGTCATCACGTTCGGTTTCGAGGCCAATTCTTCCGGCGTCTGTCCAAAGCCCATGAACTCGATATAGACCGAAGGGCTTTTGAGTTTGTCGGCAATCTCGAAAACCTCGATCGTGTCGATCCGGTTCTGCAGGCGCGTCAGCGTCATCGGCAGGATGTCGCCGATAAAGCCGGGATGGATGCCGCAGCCGTGGAAGGAGGTGCCGCCGACCTCGCAGGCGGCCTCAAGCTTTGCCACCGTCTCGCGGTTATTTTCCGTAGGATAAAATGGGCCGTTGGTCGCAACGACATTTTTGCCCGAGCGCAGCAGCCGGCAGATGATTTCGATGTCCTGGAATTGCGCCGCGAAATGCACGGCGTCCGCAGGCGTCGCGACGATTTCCTCGACATCGGTGATGGCGATGATGCCGGTTTTCGGCAGGCCGACGATGTCGCCGGCGTCCTTGCCGGCTTTCTCGTCGCTATAGACCAGCACGCCGGCGAGTTCGTAGGCCGGGTTTTCGATGATATGGCGCAGCGAGACCTTGCCGACCGTTCCGGTCGCCCATTGAATGACGCGATAGGGTTTGGACATTTGCTTCCTCTTGATTATCGTTGGTTAGATGACGGCGCGGACCTGGCCGCCATCGACGCGATAGTTGCAGGCCGTTACGAAGCCGGATCTGGGGCTGGCCAGTGTGGCGACGACGACGGCGATATCTTCCGGCGTGCCGAGCCGGCCAGACGGCGGGAATTCGAAAATCTTGTCCTGCACCATGCGGTTGCCGATCTCCTCGCCGGTCATGTTCGCATCGCCATAGGTTTCGCGCCCGAAGGCGAGCAGGCCGGTGGTCATGATGATGCCTGGCGAGACCGTGTTGACGGTAATGCCGCTGCCGTGCAGCGAGCCGGCGAGGCTGACCGTGAAATTGTTCAGCGAAGCCTTGGCGCCGGAGTAATCGGTGCCCAGGCTGTTGGGCTGCAGCGCCACGGCGCTGGAGATGTTGATGACGCGGCCCCATTTGGCGGCGAGCATGTCGGGCACCGAGCGCAAGGCCAGGCGCACCGCGGCGAGCGTATTGTTGTTATAGGCGGAGAGCCACTCGTCGACGGTGATGTTCATCGGCGGCCGGTTGGTGCTGTCGCCATCGGTGCCGCCGGCATTGTTGATGAGGATCTCGATGGGGCCGCCGAGCGCTGCCACCGCCTGCTCGTGGACGGAAGCCGCACCTTCATCGGTGGCCAGCGTGCCGACGGCGATGCCGGCGACCTTCACTTCGCGCGCGGTTTGTTCGGTGCGTTCGCGGTTGCGGCCATGCACGGCGACGGCGCAGCCTTCTTCGGCCAGCAAGGCGGCGATGCCGATGCCGATACCGCTGCTGCTGCCGGTGACGAGCACGCGTTTACCATCAAGTTTCAGATCCATTGTTTCCCCCTTACCGCCGGCCGCGGCCGGCTTCACACGTTAAGGACTGGATCGCACAAGCGGCGGCGCCGGCAACCTCCCAAATGGGAGGAGGAGCTCTGGGCGGCATCGAGCGATGCATCTCTCTGAGCGACATAAGCGGTATGTTATATATGACCAACAACTTGGTCAGGAGCCTCTCATGCGCAGCATCAACCTTGCCGATGCCAAAACGCATCTCAGTAAACTGGTCGAACGGGCTGCTGCCGGAGAGCCGGTTCTTATCCTTCGCCGCGGCAAGCCGATCGCGCAGATCACATCCGTTGAAGAACCGCGCACGCCAATCGACCTTTCCGCATTACGCGCATTGACACAGGCCATGCCCAAACAAAAACATGGCGCCGCCGACATGGTCCGGAAAATGCGCGACGACGCGCGTTAGTGACGCTTCGTCTTGCCGGTTGCGGGCCTGCGGTTTCGGACGGCGGCTAAATTTGCGGATCAGTCCAATTTGGGCTTGCGCGCCGCGCGATGCCCTGCATCTTGCAGCCCTGCATCTTTTAATTGCGACGATCATGACGCCACGCTTTGCACCCTGGATCGCCGGCTGGGCGAAGCCGCCGCGGCCTTGGGGGTAAAGACGATGCCGCTTTGGGAAAAGTAGCTGTGTCCGGTAATGGCGGGCTCAGCCGCGAATTGCTGATCCGCGACGCGAGCCTGCTGGACGGTCAGGCCGCCGATATTCGCATCGCGCAAGGCAAGATCATCGAGATCGGCCGGGACCTTGCCGGCGCGGAGCCGGCCGTCGAGGCTGCCGGCGGCCTGTTGCTGCCCGGACTGCACGACCACCACATCCACATCGCCGCCACCGCCGCCGGCTTCGCCTCGGTCAGATGCGGACCGCCGGAGGTTGAAAACGAGCAGGCGCTGGCCAATTCCCTAGGCCAGCCGGGTGAGGGTTGGCTGCGCGGGATCGGCTATCATGAAAATGTCACGGGCAGGTTGATCGACCGGCGCTGGCTCGACGGCGTGAACTCAAAGCGGCCGCTGCGTGTTCAGCATCGCTCCGGCCGGATGTGGATTTTCAATTCCGTTGGACTGGCGCTGCTGCTTGGCACCGGGATCGCGGCGCCGCCGGGGCTGGAGCGCGAGACCGGGCGGCTGTTCGATGACGATGGCTTTTTGCGCCGGGCGCTGGGCGGCGTGCCGCCCAATTTCGCGCAAGTCGGTGCGATGCTGGCACGGCGCGGCGTTACCGGTGTCACGGATATGAGCCCGGGCAATGATGACGCCATCGCCGCGCATTTCGCGCAGGCGCAGGATAGCGGCGCGCTGCCGCAACGGGCCATTTTGGCGGGCAGGCTGGAGCTGGGCGGTAGCGGATTGCCGGCCGGGCTGCGGCTCGGCCCGTTCAAGCTGCATCTGCACGAAGCGCAGCTGCCGGATTTCGACGGGACCGTTGCCGCCATTCGCACGGCGCATGCGCAGAATCGCCCGGTGGCGGTGCACTGTGTGACCGAGGTCGAGCTGGTGTTCACGCTCGCCGCCCTTGCTGAGGCAGGGCCGCATCCGGGCGATCGCATCGAGCATGCTTCGGTCACGCCGGCGGCGCTGCTGGAAGAGATCGCCGCGCAAGACCTGATCGTGGTGGCGCAGCCGCATTTCGTGGCCGAGCGAGGCGATGCTTATCGCGCCGCGATCGTGCAAGCCGAATGGCCGGACCTCTACCGGCTGCAATCCTTCGGATCCGCCGGCGTGACCCTAGCCGGAGGCAGCGACGCACCTTTCGGGGCGGCCGATCCCTGGGCCGCCATGCAGGCCGCGGTGACGCGCCGCACCGCGCATGGGCAGGTTCTGGGGCTGCAGGAGGCGCTGACGCCGGAAGCGGCACTTGCGCTGTTCCTGGCGGATCCGGCGGAGCTGCGGCGGACGCGGCAAGTGCAAATTGGAGCGTCGGCCGATCTGTGCCTGCTAAGTCAGCCATGGCACCGCGTGCGGGAGGATCTAAGCGGCGCCTGTGTCCGCGCCAGTTTCATCGGCGGCCGGCTCTTCGCGGATGGCGTCGATCAAGCCCAGGTGCAACGCGGCCTCGGCGCCGATGCGCTTGCCCGATAGCATCAGCGCCGCCGCGCCCTGCCGGCCCATGCGGGCGGGCAGGGAGACGCAGCCGCCGGCGCCGGGGATGATGCCCATGCCGGTCTCCGGCAGCTGAAACCAGGCTTGTCGATCCGCCGTCAGCCGGCCGGCGAACGCTGCCATCTCCAGCCCGGAGCCGACGCAGCCGCCTTGGATGTGGATGTCGTAAATCCCCGCCCGCCGCGCCAGCGGGTAAGCCGGCAGCGTCACGGAACGGATGGCGTGCGCCTGCACCGGGTCGCGCGTGGTGCCGAATTCCGCAAGGTCCGCACCCACGCTGAAACATTTGCCGCGGGCACGCAGCCGCACCTGGTCGATGCCAGGATCCAGCGCGGCCAGCGAAAACGCGTCGAACAGCGCGTCGCGCATCGGCTGGTCGATGGCGTTCAGCGCCCCGGGGCGGTCGATCAGCAGATGCAGGATGTCGGCGTGGCGCGAAAGATGCAGAACGCCGGACGGGAAACGCGGTGGAAGCGTCTGCGCGGCGAGCCAGGCGGCGTGCTCGTTGCCCGCCTGCAACGTCGCGAGAGCGAGAGATTCCAGCGGCAGCGCCTGCGCCGGCGGCAAGCCGGCGGTGCCGCGCAGCAACTGCACCAGCACGGCGCTGGCTTTTGGGGCTTTTTCAATGCCTGAAATCAGTGCGTCCAGCGATGCGACCTCGCCGGCAAGCGCGTCCGCCTTGCCGGCCTGGGCGTGTTTTGCCGGTCCGATCGCGATCACCGGCACCGGCGGCAGCGGGTCGAGCGGTGTTTGCCCCGGCCAGGCGGCGAGGTCGACGATCATACAGGGCCGGCGGTCGTCCCGCCAATCGGATTGCAGCATCCAGGGGTGCAGCGACAGGCCGTCCATGGGCCGAGCTTACGAAGCAAACAGGTGTGGCGCCAGCAGGCTGGGCGGGATAACCAAGCCGGATGCAGACGGATGCCAACACGCTTGCCACAGCGCATGCCACAGCGCATGCTCAGGCCTTGCTTGACCTGCTGGGAACCGGTGCGCCGGTTGCGGCGGCCGGCGATCATCCTGCGCTGGCTTGGCGCCGTGCAGGTCTTATGCAGGTGACTGGCAGGACGGACGGCCCTGGCCTTGTTGCGCCGGTGGCGCTGACCGCCGCGGCGGACGGCGCGCTGGCAGCGCTCAAAAGCCTGGCGCCGGGCCGAAAATTTCCGGCGAATGGCGCATTGCTGCTGGGAGAACGCGCCCGGCTGCTCGGGCTGCGGCGCCAAGGCGGCGTCTCCCCGAACGGGAGCTGCCATTTGATGCGGACCCGAAATGGCGGCATTGCGCTTAACCTGCCGCGCTGCGAGGATTGGGAGCTGATGCCGGCGCTGTTCGGCGCGGCGGCGAAAAACTGGGACGCGGTTGCGGGCCTGGCGGCAGCGCAGGATCGCGCCGCCTTGCTGGAACAGGGCCGGCTGCTGGGTCTGTCGATCGCGCCGGATGAGGGTGTGCGCCCTGCCCCGCCGCCATTCACGATCGAGCGGCTGGCGCCGCCGCGGCCAAACCGGCATCCGCCTTTGGTCATCGATCTGTCCGCGCTTTGGGCCGGGCCACTGGCCGGCTCGCTGCTCGGCATGGCGGGCGCCCGTGTCATCAAGGTGGAAAGCACTGGGCGCCTGGATGGCGCCCGGGCCGGTGACGCAAAGTTCTTCGATCTTCTGAACGCCGGCAAAGCGAGCGTGGCGTTGGATTTTCGCAATCCCGAGGATTTGCGGCAATTGCAGCGCCTGGCTGCCGGCGCGGATATTATCATCGAGAGTTCGCGGCCACGAGCTTTGGCTGCGCTTGGCATCCACGCGGCGCAGGAAGCCGCGCGCGGCGCTACCTGGCTCTCCATCAACGCGCATGGCCGCATTGGCGAAGCCGCCAGCTGGACCGGCTTTGGCGATGACGCCGCCGTCGCCGGGGGTTTGAGCGCCGCCATGCGCCGCGCCTGGGGGCAGCCGCTTTTCGCGGGCGACGCCATCGCCGACCCGTTGACCGGGATTACGGCCGCGCTGGCCGGCTGGGCCGCGCATCGCAACGGCGGCGGTCGCCTGATTTCACTCGCCCTAGCTGATGTCGTTGCCCATGCCTGTGGGCTGTACGAAGCCGGTCCAGATGAATGCAACACTTGGCAGGCGCTCGCTGAGGCGGATGAGCAGCCGCTCTATCCGCTACGTCAGACCGCCAATGAGGGGAACGTATAAAGGCCCCTTCCGTCATTCCGGCGCAGATGGCCGAGCGCTCGGTGACCCAGAGCCAAGCACCCAGAGTCAAGGACCCAGAGTCAAGGACCCAAAGTCAAAGGAGTCTTTTTGCTTCTTTTTCTGCAGAAAAAGAAGTGCTTCCTTACACCAGCAATCATAAATGTTGAGCATTGGTATAAGTGTTATTTCTTGCGCGCGGCCGCCCCGCCAGCCTCGCGCGCAGTTTTGCCCAAGCTGCGGCACGCCCGGCGTATCGCGTGGAAAGCGGCCGCCGGGGTGATGATGACGACCGGCGCATCATCCGCGCCGGTTTTCCGGTCGCGCCGTTCCTTCAAGCGTCTTTGCGCGCCATCGCAAAACTGCGCCTAATATGCTCGCGATGGCCGTGCGGCACCGGCGGCAAAATCCACAGATTTTCAGTATCGCGGATGGCGTCGATATCGTCGGCCACCTCATCGATCGTCCAGGACGGGCGGTACACCCCTTGCGTCTCCGCGATCACCGCGCGCGCCATGCGGCCGCCGATCGCGTAGTAGATTTCTCCCGTCACCGAGCAGCTTTCATGCGACAGCCAGCCGACGATCGGCGCCACCAGCTCCGGTCCCATCGGCGGGTAAATGGAAGTGTCCAAGCCGTCGGCCATGCGCGTTACCGCGCCGGGGGCGATGGCGTTGCATTTGACGTTGAACGCCTCGCCTTCCAGTGCCGCGACATTGTTCAGCCCGATCATGCCGGCTTTCGACATGCCGTAATTCACCACCTTGTGGTTGCCGTAGATGCCGCCGATGGAGGTGGTGAGGACGATGCGGCCATAGCCGGCCTGTTTCATCAATGGAAAGGCCGGGCGCACCACGTTGAAGGCGCCCATCAGATGCACATCCAGCACCGCCTTGAAATCCTCAACCGGAATTTCATCCAGCGCGCCGTAGCGCACATTGCCGGCGTTGTGGATCAGGATATCGATCTTGCCGAAATGATCGAGCGCCGACTGGATGATCGCCGTGCCGCCTTCAAACGTTGCGACCGATTCCGCGCATGCGAGCGCTTCGCCGCCCGCCGCCTTGATCGCCGCAACCACCTCCTCGGCCGGCGTGGCGTCGGCATCGGTGCCCTTCATGCTGCTGCCGTTGTCGTTGACGACGATTTTCGCGCCCAGACGGCTAAGCAGCAGCGCATATTCCCGCCCGAGACCGCGGCCGGCGCCGGTGATCACCGCAACTCTGCCGTCAAACCTGCGCTCCGTCATGGGGATCAGCCTCCGGAATCCTTTTGCTCCGCCGGTTGACCAGCGGCCTCTGATACGAAGGATCCGCCTTGCTGCGCGCCGGCGCGCCGTTGCCATATATGTCGGGCACATCGGAAAAGGGCAATGCCATGGTCGGCACGATGCCGGACCACTCGATGCTATTGGTGCGCAGCGCGATTTTCCATTTGCCGCCGCGCTTCTCGAACCGGTCGATGTAGCGGCCGCCGGCGAGCCAGTTGCTCTCATCCCGGTTGCGGCCGACGAACAGATAATAGGTTTCGGTATGGGCCGTATCGCCATCGAATTCGATCGTGATATTTAAAAGGTTGTGGAGCGTGGCTTTCTGCCCGGCCGCGTGCATCTGGATCGCCCAGTCGAAGCATTCGACCACACCGCCTACGAAAGGCCCGGCGGCCATTTCCGCATCGGCGTGAAAGGCGGAGAGGTAGAGCTCCCGGTCGAACCGGTCCATGCCGCGGCTGAAAGCGTTCAGGCGTTCGACGATTTCCTGCCGGTCGAGCAATCGCTCCAGCCGCGCTACGCGCTCAGAATCCATTCCCGGTCCCCTTGTCCGCGATCGTACCACTATGCCCGGCTTGGCTTGGCTGCTTGACTTATTCCGACAATTCCATTCGGTTGACAAAGGAGAGAGGTGGAACTTTGAACCAGGTTACGGCGCCGGGCGGGGATGTTTTCGATGCCGTGCATGCCAGGCTGCTGCGCTATTTTCCGGAAGAGGTGATAGCGCTTGGCGGCCGGCCGGAGGCGCTGCTGCGCCAAGCCGGCATTAGCGCCGAACAGCTGCTGGAGGATTCGCCCGGCCTGTCTTACCGGCAGATGATACTGCTTCTCGACCTGGCCGCGACGGCGCTGAACTGCCCGGATTTCGGGCTGCGGCTGGCGTCGAGGCTGCGCAGTTTCGAGCTTTTTGGCCCGCTCGGCGTGGTGATGAGAAACTCGCGCAATTTCGGCGCGGCCCTGAGCTACGTCGCCACCCATAACTTCGCGCATAGCCTGGCGGCGCGCATCCGGCTAAAGCCGCACGCCGGCAACGCGGTGGTTTCCACGCATGACATTCTGCTGGACGGCATCGGCAACCGCGCCCAGGCGGTGGAACATCTCATGCTGGCCGGCCATGTGCTCGCCTTGCAAATCACCGGCGGCCGGGCCCGCGCCCGAAAAATCCTCTTCCGGCACCAGCCGCTTTCCTCGCCCCGCACCTACCGGTCCTATTTCCATTGTGAAATTCTGTTCGGTCAGCAGGAGGACGGTGTGGTCTTCTCCGCCCAGGATCTCGCGTCCCCGATCGTCGATCCGGATGAAGATGCCTACCGCAAGGTGACTTGCCTCATCGCGAAGCAATTCCCCCGCCAGCCGCCGCCGCTCTCCGCCCAGGTGCATGGCCTGGTGCGGGAATTTCTCGGCAGCCCGATCTGCACCAATGACTGGACGGCGGCGCGGCTGAACCTGCATTCGCGGACCTTGCACCGGCGCCTGGCCGCGCAAGGCACCTCCTTCCAGCGGATCAAGGACGAGATCAGGCGCGATGCGCTGCTGTATTATATCCGGCATACAAGCATGGATTTTACGCGGATTTCGGAGCGGCTGGGTTTTGCCGAGCAATCCGTGATGACGCGAAGCTGCCGGCGCTGGTTTGACGATTCGCCGACGAATCTGCGCTTACGGGGTGCAAACCGCGCGTCCTTGACAGCGCCCGACTGCCAGCCGAGATGTGCTAACAAGGCATGAGCACGAGGGGAAGCGGCAAATGAGGCTCAAGGATAAGGTCGCGGTCATTACCGGCGCAGGCTCCGGCATGGGCAGAGCGATGGCCGAAGTTTTTGCGGCCGAAGGTGCCAAGCTGGTGCTTAGCGATATCAGCGGCAAACAAAACGATGTTGCCGCCGCGATCGGCGATCAGGCAATCGCCCTGCATGCCAATGTTGCGGAAGAGGCGGATATCGTCGCCATTATCGAGGCGGCGGAGAAGAAATTCGGCAAGATCGATGTCCTTTGCAACAATGCCGGGTTCGGCGGCCGCATGGCGCCGCTGCATGAGCAAACCACCGAAGCCTGGGACCACGTGCACGCCACCAATTTGCGCGGCGTATTCTTCGGGATCAAATATGGTGTGATTTCCATGATGAGGACTGGCGGCGGCGCCATTGTGAACACCAGCTCGGCTTCCGGCGTGGTCGGCTGGAAAGGCCACAGCATTTACGGCGCCGCCAAGGCCGGCGTGAACCAGCTGACCAAATCTGCTGCGCTGGACTATGCCGATTACAATATCCGCATCAACGCGATCGCGCCCGGCACCATCTGGACCGGCCTGAACCCTGCTTCCATCAAACACCCCATTCCGCCGCCCGGCGTGCGCCGGCTGCCCGGCATCCCCATCGACCGCTGGGGCCTTGCCAGCGAAATCGCCTCCGCCGCCTTGTTCCTGGCCTCGGACGAATCCGCCTACATCACCGGCACCATCCTGCCGGTGGATGGCGGCTTCTGCATCGGCTTTTCCAGCATGGGCGCCGAAAATACCGGCGCGCCAGCAGAATAACAAAATGTTAGGACAAGAGGGGGAAGACCATGGCCAAATTCAGTGCCGGACAGGCAACCGCCATCGCCGCGATCAACCAGGTGATCAACGATTGGGCGTTCGAGCTCGACGTCAATAATGGGCAGAACATCTCCGGCCTGGTCACGGAAGATTGCGACTACAATGTCGGCGGCGCACGCCGCGCCGGCCGCGTCGAGGTCGCGAAATTCTACGCCGAACGCCTGACCCGGCTGAGCGCCACGCCCGCCGGAGTCCCCGTCCAGCGCCACACGCTCTCCAACCTGCGCACCAGCTTCAAAAGCGATGACGAGGCGGCCATCACCTTCACGCTGATTTATTTCACCACCGCCGGCATGTCCTCCGGCCTCAACCACGCCGACCCCGCGGCCGTGGCCGACATACGCATGAACGCAAGCCGCGGCGCCGACGGCGAATGGCTGATCTCAATGTTCGACAGCAACCAGAGTTTCATTCGTAAACCCGCTTAAGCGAGCAAGGAAAGGCAGCGGTTATTTTTCTGGAGAAAAGCAAAAAAGAACCAAAAAGACTTTGGGAATCTGGGCCTCGGCGATGCCAACCCCCTGCTGGAGAAGAGCAAAAATTTTTGCGCCGCTTTTTTTCAAAAAGCGGCTTCTTTCTTCTAGCGATGCGTGATGGAAACGTCGCCGTTGACGTTGAAAACATCGAAGCTCGACTTGGTGTAGCTGCCGGAAAAATCGAGTACGATGCTGAGTCCGCTGGTCAGCGCGATCGTCAGATGTTTGTTCATGGTGTTGTAGCCGAAACTTTTCGATGTCACGCCCAGCAGGTCGATCGTGCTGCCGGCAGCAAAGCCTTCGATCAGCCCTTCCACTGCGCTGGGATCGGCCAGTTACAGCAGCGTTGCGTTGTTGCTGGCAAAGTCGATTGCCACCTTGGCGCCGACGCTGCTGCCGAGATCCAGGCTCGATCCGGAGTCGATGGTCAGCCGGCCAGCTGCGCCGGCGGTGATCGCGCCGGTGATGGGGATCGATGAAGCTGCTCGAATGTGCCGACGGCGAGCGTGCCTGCGAGCCGGCGGCAGCGCCGAGCGTGGCGCCGTCAACGCCAAGGGCGCGGCGATCGAGGTCCAGATGCTGCCGCCAGGCGTAACACCGATTTCGGCGAAAAATAGTTAAAACATGAGAACAAATTTGCAAGTGACGGACGATTTCCGGCAGTCGCGCGGGGGGGCGGCTTTCCGACAATCGCGCGGAGGCGCGGCTTTCTGACAGTCGCGGAGCGCGCGGAGCGCGCAGCTCGCTCGGCGCCGGTTCCACTTTGCGTTTGCGAGGCACGGGATTTTAGCCGTTTCGATCAATTGCGAAAAATGAATTTGATAGGTTGGATGACCTGGCGGCGACCTACTCTCCCGTGTCTTGAGACACAGTACCATGGGCGCTGGGGATTTTCACGTCCGAGTTCGGTATGGGATCGGGTGTAGGCTCCCCGCCAGAGCCACCAGGTCGTCCAGCCTATCTAACTTACGGTGGTCGGTTGTCGGTTGTCGGTTGTTAGTGGTCGGTTATCAGTGGTTGGTTATCAGTGGTCGGTTATTGGCGGACCAGTGAGGGGTTTTGGTGCATATGCATGATGATTTGTTTGTATTGCCCGAGCGCGAGCCGGGGGTGCTGGATGCGTTGCCGGGCGGATGGCGATGGATCGTTGCTGTGTATGGGGGGCTGATATGTGTGTGTGCTTGAACTCTATCGGGTGATTAGGACCAGTTAGCTACGCGGATTGCTCCGTTTCCACACCTGGCCTATCGACGTGGTGGTCTACCACGACCCTCTGGGAGGCCTAGTTTTGAGGTAAGTTTCCCGCTTAGATGCTTTCAGCGGTTATCTTTTCCGTACATAGCTACCCGGCTATGCCGCTGGCGCGACAACCGGTACACCAGAGGTACGTCCATCCCGGTCCTCTCGTACTAGGGACAGATCCTCGCAAGCCTCCAACACCCACGGCAGATAGGGACCGAACTGTCTCACGACGTTCTAAACCCAGCTCACGTACCACTTTAATCGGCGAACAGCCGAACCCTTGGGACCTGCTCCAGCCCCAGGATGTGATGAGCCGACATCGAGGTGCCAAACCTCCCCGTCGATGTGGACTCTTGGGGGAGATCAGCCTGTTATCCCTAGAGTACCTTTTATCCGTTGAGCGATGGCCCTTCCACGTGGAACCACCGGATCACTATGGCCGACTTTCGTCTCTGCTCGAACTGTCGCTCTCGCAGTCAGGCGGGCTTATGCCATTGCACTCAACAGCCGATGTCCGACCGGCTTGAGCCCACCATCGCGCGCCTCCGTTACTTTTTGGGAGGCGACCGCCCCAGTCAAACTGCCCACCATGCAGGGTCCCGGTCCGGGATAACCGGACGCGGTTAGATATCAGAAGCGTTCAGGGCGGTATTTCAAGGTTGGCTCCACACAAGCTAGCGCCCATGCTTCAATGCCTCCCGCCTATCCTACACAGCTCACTCCTAATACCACTGCAAAGCTGCAGTAAAGGTTCATAGGGTCTTTCCGTCTGACCGCGGGTACCCCGCATCTTCACGGGGAATTCAATTTCGCTGAGCCTATGCTGGAGACAGTGGGGAAGTCGTTACGCCATTCGTGCAGGTCGGAACTTACCCGACAAGGAATTTCGCTACCTTAGGACCGTTATAGTTACGGCCGCCGTTTACCGGGGCTTCAATTCAGTGCTTGCACACCTCCTCTTAACCTTCCGGCACCGGGCAGGCGTCAGACCGTATACGTCGTCTCTCGACTTCGCACAGCCCTGTGTTTTTACTAAACAGTCGCTACCCCCTAGTTTGTGACACCCGACCATGGTTGCCCATGAGCGGGTCTTGCTTATCCCGAAGTTACGCAAGTAATTTGCCTAGTTCCTTCAACATAGTTCTCTCAAGCGCCTTGGTATGCTCTACCAGTCCACCTGTGTCGGTTTCGGGTACGGTCTATAATGCTAGAGCTATTTCCTGGAATGCTCAAAAAGCCCGGTCAATCCAATAAGACCGAACAACATCTCGCATTCGTCACTGCTAGCAGGCACAGGAATATTCACCTGTTTGCCATCGACTACGGCTCTCGCCCTCGCCTTAGGAGCCGGCTCACCCTGCGCGGATTAACCTTGCGCAGGAACCCTTGGACTTTCGGCGACACTGTTTCTCACAGTGTTTGTCGCTACTCATGTCAGCATTCGCACTTCCGATATCTCCACGACCAGTCACCCGTATCGCTTCACAGACCTACGGAACGCTCCGCTACCGCTCAAATATTCCGAAGAATAATCTGAACCCGCATCTTCGGTGCATGGCTTGAGCCCCGTTACATTTTCGGCGCAGGATTTCTTGATTAGACCAGTGAGCTATTACGCTTTCTTTAAAGGATGGCTGCTTCTAAGCCAACCTCCTGGTTGTTTTGGAATTCCCACATCCTTTCCCACTTAGCCATGACTTGGGGACCTTAGATGGCGGTCTGGGCTGTTTCCCTCTCGACGATGGACCTTAGCACCCACCGTCTGTCTGCCGTACTAAACACTTCGGTATTCGGAGTTTGGTTAGGTTTGGTAAGTCTTTGGGACCCCCTAGCCCATCCAGTGCTCTACCCCCGAAGGTCATCATACGACGATCTACCTAAATAGATTTCGCGGAGAACCAGCTATCTCCAAGTTTGATTGGCCTTTCACCCCTAGCCACAGCTCATCCCCGACTTTTTCAACAGGCGTGGGTTCGGCCCTCCAGTGGGTGTTACCCCACCTTCAGCCTGGCCATGGCTAGATCACTTGGTTTCGGGTCTTCTGCCCGCGACTGAACGCCCTGTTCAGACTCGCTTTCGCTGCGCCTACGCCTATCGGCTTAAGCTCGCCGCGAACAGAAACTCGCTGACCCATTATACAAAAGGTACGCCGTCACACCATAAGGTGCTCCGACTGCTTGTAGGCATCCGGTTTCAGGTCTCTTTCACTCCCCTTATCGGGGTGCTTTTCACCTTTCCCTCACGGTACTTGTTCACTATCGGTCACCAGGGAGTATTTAGGCTTAGAGGGTGGTCCCCCTATGTTCAGACAGGATTTCACGTGTCCCGCCCTACTCAAGTCCTCAATGTAAACCTTCGCATACGGGGCTATCACCCATATCGCCGGACTTTCCAGACCGTTCTGCTAGCTCAAATCAAGGCACTGGCCTGTTCCGCGTTCGCTCGCCACTACTAGCGGAATCTCTGTTGATGTCTTTTCCTCCAGGTACTGAGATGTTTCAGTTCCCCGGGTTTGCCTCATAGGCCTATGTATTCAGCCTAGGATCTCCTTGCGGAGGGGTTGCCCCATTCGGATGTCTTTGGATCAAAACCTGCTCGCGGTTCCCCAAAGCTTTTCGCAGCGTGCCACGTCCTTCATCGCCTCCTGGTGCCAAGGCATCCACCGAATGCCCTTCATTCGTTCATTCAATACACACATATCGCTTCAAAACGCGCCAATCTTTTACCCTCAGCCCAATTTCAAAGCTTGCCCACCATGCACAGGAACCATCCATCGGAACCAGAAACCCGTCCCGAACCAGAAACCCGCCCTGGCGGCGCATGCAACGCGGCTACGCTACGCTCCGGTGCTAACGTACTAATGTACTAATGTACTAAGTACTAAATACTAAAGTACTAAAGTACTAAAGTACTATGTATTACGTACGCGACGCTCCGGTGCTCGCCTAGCCACGCTGACTACCCCACCACGCCAAATTTCTCAGACTGCCTGTGCCGGCAGAATTCATGCAACATCCACGTTATTCTGAGCAGCCCGATGCAAATCTCGCTTAACGCTCGATCATCGGGACGCACATCACAATCGCAATCATCGCAATCGCAATCATCACAATCGCAATTATCGCATCATCATACATCTGAACACTCGAAAACTCTCACAATTATGGCTCACGGCGATTAACCGCTTCCCAGGTCAGACAACCCATTGCAAAAGATCCGGACCAGCTTCCCCGAATGCTTAGCGCATCCAAAGAGTCCAGTACGCGCATCCAGACGCACCAAAACCTATTCACCGTTTAAAGAACATTGCTGCTCCATAACAACCAAGCTGGGAGCAAACATCCAAATGCCGCCTCATCGACCTTCGCAGGAGCGATGTCGCGGACATTCGAAACTCGAATTTCCCTGTAAATAATCCGCCAGCTCAACATAATCCGTCAGCCCGACCTGATTCCTGGTGGAGATGGACGGAATCGAACCGACGACCCCCTGCTTGCAAAGCAGGTGCTCTACCAATTGAGCTACATCCCCTAAATCACATGAGATCATACGGGAGCACAAGGATCGTAGAACGGCTTGCGCCAAGCGCATCCCACCATGACCGCAAGAACCGCAAGAACCCCAAACTCTGGTGGGCCAGGGAGGACTTGAACCTCCGACCCCACGCTTATCAAGCGTGTGCTCTAACCAACTGAGCTACTAGCCCTAAGATCCGGCAAAAGATGATGGCAGCGCTGCGCTCGCCCAGCCCACGCCACTAGCCCAAAGCGTGATCAATTACCGGAAGAACCAATTTACCGGGAACAACCAATTTACCGGGAAGAACCAATTTACCGGGAGGATCAATTTACAGGGAAGGGATACGTTGATGGCGCCGGTGATGACCAGCCAACCAGCCAGGCAATGCCTGCAGCATCCGCCACAGGACTTTATTTCTCGGATT